>NZ_CP023691.1:1214430-1821645 GCF_008704855.1 Streptomyces platensis | reverse complement strand
GCGCCGGCTGGTGGAGATTCCGGTGCGCGGCCTGCGTCTCGGCCGGGAGTTGCGCGCCGTGTGGCCCACCGGTCAGCGGCCGGCGGGACCGGCCCGCGACCTGCTCGGGCTGACGCGCGGCGCGCCCTGAGGCCGGGGCCGGTTCGAGCGGTCTCACTCCGCCGGGGACGCCCCGCGTGCCGCCGCGACCAGCGCGTCCATCACCCGGGTGTCCTCCCCGGCCTCCGGGTGCCACTGCACCGCCAGCGCGAAGCCGTAGGCGCCCGGGAGTTCCAGCGCCTCGATGGTGCCGTCCTCCGCGTACGCCGAGGCCAGCAGCCCGCGGCCGATCCGGTCCACGGCCTGGTGGTGGTACGTCGGCACGGCGACCGGCTCGGGGAGCGTACGGCCCAGCAGCGTCCCGGGGACCGGCTTGATCTCGTGCTGCTCGAAGACCCCGGGTGCTCCGGCGTGCCCGTCGAGGTGCTGGATCAGGGAGCCGCCCAGCGCCACGTTCAGCAGCTGGAGTCCGCGGCAGATGCCCAGCAGCGGGACGCCGCCCGCCAACGCGGCCTCGATCAGGGCCAGTTCCCAGGCGTCCCGGTCCAGGGCGGGCGGGCCGGTCCTGGGGTGCGGCTCGGCGCCGTAGCGCGCCGGCTGGACATCCGCGCCGCCGGCGATCACCAGACCGTCCAGGCGGGCGACGGCCGCGGCGGCGGTGGCCGGATCGCCCGGCGGCAGCAGCGCGGCCAGCCCGCCCGAGCGCTGCACCAGCTTCGGGTACCCGGCGGGCACCAGCGCGGCGGGCAGCGACCACACCCCCCACCGGGCCTCTTCCTGGTACGTGCTGATGCCGATGAGGGGCTGGGACATGGGGTGGGGTCCTCCGTGCGTACGTGGGGTGGGTGCGGTGCGGGGACGGCCGGAGCCGGCCGGGAGGTCCCGGCCGGCCGTGTGGGCGTGTCCCGAGGGTGCCGGTCAGGTGCGTTCGAGCTCCGCCTCCGCCGCGGCCAGCGCCGCGAACTCCTCCTCGGGTGCCGCGGCCACCAGCCGGTGCCGGGAGTAGAAGGCGAAGTAGGCGAGCGCCACGACGTAGACACCGAGGGCGATGAAGGCGGCTTCCTTGTCCACCAGGAACGTCGCCACCAGCGCGGAGCAGGCCAGGACGAACGCGATGGACGAGGTCAGCATGCCGCCGGGGGTGCGGTAGGGGCGGGGCAGTCCGGGCTCACGGCGGCGCAGCACGATGTGCGAGAGCGCCATCAGCGCATAGGAGATGGTGGCGCCGAAGACCGCGACATTGAGCATCCGGGCGCCGTCGCCGGTGGCCGCGGCGAGCGCGAAGCCCAGTGCGCCGGGCACCAGCAGGCCCAGGTAGGGGGCCTTGCGGCGGCTGGTCAGGGAGAGGAAGCGGGGCAGATAGCCGGCCCGGGAGAGCGCGAAGAGCTGGCGGGAACCGGCGAAGATCAGGGAGAAGAAGGAGGCCACCAGGCCCGCGAGCCCCGCGTAGTTGACGATCCGGCTGACGGTGGTGGGCTCGCCGTGCGGCTGGAGCGCCTGGACCAGCGGATCGCCCACCGACTGGATCGCCGCCGAGCCGCGTGCGCCGGTCGCGGCGACAAAGGTGATCAGTGCGAGCACCAGCAGGATGCCCATGGCGGCGGCCATCGCCTTGGGCAGGGAGCGGGCCGGGTCCTTGGTCTCCTCGGCCGCCAGCGGGACGCCCTCGACGCCCAGGAAGAACCACATACCGAACGGGAAGGCCGCCCAGATCCCCAGGATGCCGAACGGCAGCCAGGAGTTGGCCCCGAAGGCGCCGGCCTTGACGGGGATGTCGTTGAGCGAGTCGACATGGAAGTCGGTCAGTGCGGCGATCGCGAAGACGACGACCGCGGCGACCGCGATGGCGGTGACGATCAGGCTGAAGCGCAGTGCCTCGCCCACGCCCCACAGATGGATCCCGATGAAGATCGCAAAGCAGGCGAGATAGACCGGCCAGCTGGAGTGCAGCCCGAACAGGCCGAGTGATTCGACGTAGTCACCGATGAAGATGGAGATCGCGGCGGGCGCCAGCACATATTCGATCAGGATCGCGGTGCCGGTCAGAAAGCCGCCCCAGGTGCCCAGGGCGCGCCGGGCGAAGCCGTAGCCGCCGCCCGCGGTCGGCAGGATCGAGGCCAGCTCCGCCAGCGCGAAGACCAGACAGGTGTACATCAGGCCCATCAGGACGGCGGCGATCGCCAGGCCGCCGAAGCCGCCCTGCGCCAGACCGTTGTTCCATCCCGAGAAGTCGCCGGAGACGACATAGGCGACGCCCAGGCCGGTCAGCAGCAGCGGTCCCGCGCTGCCGCGGCGCAGTGTCCGCCGCTCCAGATAGGTCTCGTCGGGGGATGCGCCGCCCGCGGACCCAGCGGGCGGTGCGGTCTGCGTTTCCGTGTTGTCGGCCATGAGCCGCTCCTGCCTCGCCGAGGGGATAACGAGCAAAGGTTTAGCCGCATACCTTTGCTGGCGGGTCGGCGCAGCGCAAGACCTGTACGTAAAAGAATGGTGAACGCGCGCGCACCGTCCCCGTGCGGGTGCTCAGGGTGGCGGGGCGGTCAGGAAGCCCCGCAGCAGCGCCGCGGTGCCGCAGCAGTGCTCCCGCATCACCTCGCGCGCCCCGTCCGCATCGCCCTCCAGCACCGCCTCGACCAGTGCGGTGTGCTGGGTCTGGGAGTGCTCCAGATTCCGGACGAGCAGCGGAATGCAGTCCAGGAGATCGTTCACCCGGGCCCGGACCGCCGCGTACTGCGCCGCCAGCGACGGTGAGCCGGACAGCTCCGCGAGCGTCAGATGCAGCAGGGTGTCCCGCCTGCGGTAATCGGCGAGCGGGGCGTCCTGGGTGGCCGCGAGCGCCGTGCGCAGCCGGTCGCTCTGTGCGTCGGACAGTCCGTGGGCGGCGCACAGTCCGGCCGCGCCCACCTCCAGCACCTCCCGGAAGCGCAGGGTGTCCTCGACGTCGACCTTCTCGATCCGGCGCCGCAGCTCGGCCTCGCCGTGGTTCTCCGTGCGCACCCGGACGAACGTGCCGCCGTAGCGCCCGCGCCGGCTCTCCACCAGGCCCTCGTCCTGGAGTACCTTCAGTACCTCGCGCAGGGTGACCCGGCTGATCTGGAGCCGTTCGGCCAACTCCCGTTCCGCGGGCAGCCGTTCGCCCTGGGGCACCAGGCCGAGCCGGACGATCTGGAGTATCTGCTCCAGGGCTTCCTCGAAACCGTTGCCCGCGCGCACCGGCCGCAGCACCGGTGCCAGCCGATCAGCCGCACTCTCCATCGATACCCCTTCCCAATCAATGGTTCGTGTGCCTACCTTATGACCTCCGGATGCAGTGACAGGAGGCAATACCGTGGCAGACCGCACGCCCCCACTCTCCGTCGAGGAGCTCAGAGTCCTCGTCGACGCCGGGGAGATCGACACTGTCGTCCTCGCCTTCACCGATATGCAAGGCAGGCTCCAGGGCAAGCGGTTCGCCGCCCGATATTTCCTGGACACCGTCCTCGACCACGGTACGGAGGGCTGCAACTACCTCCTCGCCGTCGATGTCGACCTCAACACCGTCGAGGGCTACGCCATGTCCTCCTGGGAGCGTGGCTACGGCGACTTCGCCATGCACGGCGACCCCGGCACCCTGCGCCGCACCCCCTGGAACGCCGGCACCGCCCTGATCACCGCCGACCTCGCCTGGCACGACGGCTCGCCGGTCGTCGCCTCGCCCCGGCAGATCCTGCGCCGCCAGCTCGACCGGCTCGCCGAGCGCGGCTGGAGCGCGTACGCCGGCACCGAGCTGGAGTTCATGCTCTTCAAGGACTCCTACGAGGACGCCTGGTCCCGCGGCTACCGCGAGATGAACCCCGCGAACCAGTGGAACGGCGACTACTCCGTCCTCGGCACCGGCCGCGTCGAACCCGTGCTGCGCCGCATCCGCAACGAGATGGGCGCGGCCGGCATGACCGTCGAGTCCGCCAAGGGCGAGTGCAACCTCGGCCAGCACGAGATCGTGTTCGTCTACGACGAGGCGCTCACCACCTGCGACCAGCACGCGATCTACAAGACCGGCGCCAAGGAGATCGCCGCCCAGGAGGGCATGTCGCTCACCTTCATGGCGAAGTACGACGAGCGCGAGGGCAACTCCTGTCATATCCACCTCTCGCTCCAGGACGAGGACGGGCGGCCGGTGCTGGCCGACGACGACGGCCCGTACGGCATGTCGAAGACCATGCAGCACTTCCTGGCGGGCCAGGTCGCCGCGATGCGTGACTTCACGCTCCTCTACGCGCCCAACATCAACTCCTACAAGCGCTTCCGCCCCGGCTCCTTCGCGCCCACCGCCGTCGCCTGGGGCCCCGACAACCGCACCTGCGCCCTGCGGGTGGTCGGCCACGGCCGCGCCCACCGCCTGGAGAACCGGCTGCCCGGCGGCGATGTGAACCCCTACCTGGCGGTCGCCGGCATGGTCGCGGCGGGTCTGTACGGCATAGAGCACGAGCTGGAGCTCCCCGAGGCGACCACCGGCAACGCCTACACCGGCGACGCCGCCCATGTCCCCACGACGCTGCGCGAGGCCGCCGAGCTGTGGGAGCGGAGCCCGATCGCCCGGGCGGCGTTCGGCGACGAGGTCGTCGACCACTACCGCCACATGGCCCGCGTCGAGCAGGACGCCTACGACGCCGCCGTCACGGACTGGGAGCGCTTCCGCTCCTTCGAGCGCATGTAAGGAACCGCACGTGTTGCACGAGCTGAAGATTCTCAACCCGGCGACCGAGGAGGTGGTGGCCACCGTCCCCACCACCTCTCCCGAAGAGGTCGACGCGGCGGTCCGCCGGGCCGCGGCCGCCCAGGAATCCTGGGCCGCGGTGGCACCCGGCGACCGGGCCCGCATCCTGCGCCGCTTCGCCGAGGTCGTCGACGCGCACATCGAGCCGCTTGCCGCCCTCGAACTCAAGGAGGCGGGCCACCCGCTGGGCAACGCCCGGTGGGAAGCGGGCAACGTCCGCGATCTGCTGCACTACGCCGCAGGGGGAGTGGAGCGGCTGACCGGCACCCAGATCCCGGTCGCCGGCGGACTCAACATCACCGTCCAGGAGCCGCTCGGCGTCGTCGCCGTCATCGCCCCCTGGAACTTCCCGATGCCGATCGCCGCCTGGGGCACCGCCCCCGCGCTCGCGGCCGGCAACGCGGTCCTCCTCAAGCCCGCCGAGACCACCCCGCTCACCGCGATCGAGCTCGCCGAACTCGCCCTGGAGGCAGGCCTGCCCGAGGGCCTCTTCCAGGTCCTGCCCGGCGAGGGGCCGGTCACCGGCACCGCGCTGGTCGACCACCCCGGCGTCGCCAAGGTCGTCTTCACCGGCTCCACCGCCACCGGCCGGCAGATCGCCGCCCGCTGCGCCACCCAGACCAAGCGGCTCACCCTCGAACTCGGCGGCAAGAGCCCCAACATCGTCTTCGCAGACGCCGACATCGAGGCCGCCGCGGCCGCCGCCCCTGGCTCCTTCCTCGACAACACCGGCCAGGACTGCTGCGCCCGCAGCCGCATCCTCGTCCAGCGCTCCGTCTACGACCGCTTCATGGAGCTGCTGGAGCCCGCGGTCAAGGCGTTCACCGTCGGCGACCCGGCCGACCCCGCCACCCAGATGGGCCCGCTGATCTCCGCCGCCCAGCGCGAGCGGGTGCGGTCCTTCGTCCCCGAGGACGCCCCGGCCGCCATCCGCGGCGAGGCACCCGCCGGCAAGGGCTTCTGGTACCCGGCCACCGTCCTGGAGGGCCGCCCCGAGGACCGTACGGCCGTCGAGGAGATCTTCGGCCCGGTCGCGGTCGTCCTCCCCTTCGACGACGAGGCCCACGCCGTCCGGCTCGCCAACGCCGGTGACTACGGGCTGGCCGGCTCGCTCTGGACCCGTGACGTCGGCCGCGCCCTGCGGGTCTCGCGCGGCGTCGCGGCCGGCAACCTCTCCGTCAACTCCCACAGCGCCGTGCGCTATTGGACCCCCTTCGGCGGGTTCAAGCAGTCCGGTCTCGGCCGTGAGCTGGGCCCCGATGCACTGACCGCCTTCACCGAGACCAAGAACATCTTCATCAGCACCGAGGAGACCAAGTGACCGAGCAGACCGCAGTGTGCCGCCGCCTCGTCGGCCGTACCGCCGTGATCACCGGTGCCGGCAGCGGCATCGGCCTGGCCACCGCCCGCCGACTGGCCTCCGAAGGTGCCAACGTCGTCTGTGCCGACATCGACGAGACGGCGGGCAAGGCCGCGGCCGCCGAGGTCGGCGGCCTCTACGTCCAGGTCGATGTGACCGACTCCGACCAGGTCGAGGCGCTGTACAAGACCGCCTTCGACACCTACGGCTCGGTCGACATCGCCTTCAACAACGCCGGGATCTCCCCGCCCGACGACGACTCGATCCTCACCACCGGCCTGGACGCCTGGAAGCGCGTCCAGGAGGTCAACCTCACCTCGGTCTACCTCTGCTGCAAGCACGCACTGCCCTACATGCAGCGCCAGGGCCGCGGCTCCATCATCAACACCGCGTCCTTCGTGGCCGTCATGGGCGCCGCCACCTCCCAGATCAGCTACACCGCCTCCAAGGGCGGCGTGCTGTCCATGTCCCGCGAACTGGGCGTGCAGTTCGCCCGCGAGGGCATCCGGGTCAACGCCCTGTGCCCGGGGCCGGTCAACACCCCGCTGCTCAAGGAGCTGTTCGCCAAGGACCCCGAGCGCGCCGCGCGCCGTCTGGTGCACGTCCCGGTCGGCCGGTTCGCCGAGCCGGAGGAGATCGCCTCCGCGGTCGCCTTCCTCGCCAGCGACGACTCCTCGTTCGTCAACGCCGCCGAGTTCCTGGTCGACGGCGGTATCGCGGGCGCGTACGTGACTCCGGTCTAACCGCGCGCTGTTCACCTGCGCGTAAGCGCCATGGCGGCCGGACGTCGTACGACGCCCGGCCGCCATGCGCTACCGTCCGCCTTCGGTTCTTCGTTCGACAGGAGTGCGTTCCATGCTCACCAAGCGTCGTTGGACGGCAGCGGGTGCTGCCCTCGCAGTGTTGGGTGGCGGCGTCGCCGTCGCGCAAACGGCCACGGCGGGCCCGGCCCCCCGTCACTGCCCCACCCTCCACGTGACCAAGGGCTGGTACGGCGACAACCGTGCCAAGCTCCAGAAGATGATCGATGAGCAGGGCAGCTGCTCCGGCTCCGGAGGCGCGAAGCCGGTCGCGACCTTCGACTGGGACAACACCGTCGTCAAGAACGACATCTCCGACGCCACGCTGGCCTGGATGCTGCGCAACGACAAGGTGCTGCGCCCGGCGAGCTGGAAGGCCACCAACAAGTGGATGACGGATGACGCCGCCCGTGCGCTGACCAAGGCCTGCGGCACCTCCGTACCGGCCGGCCGGCCGCTGCCGACGTCGACGGACACCGGCTGCACCGACGAGATCCTCGACATCTACCAGGACGCCAAGACCTCCACCGGCAAGAAGGCGTTCGAGGGTGAGTGGAACGCCCGCCGCACCGTCCCGGAGTACGTCTGGATCACCCAGCTCTTCGCCGGTCACAGCCCCGCGCGGCTGACCGCGTACGCCCGCGCCGCCCGCGCCGAGAACCTCGCCGCGCCGATCGGCACGGAGCAGAAGGTCGGCACCCACACGATGGCGGGCTACGTCCGCTACTACGACCAGCAGCGCGACCTCATCGGCACCCTCAAGAAGGCCGGCTTCGACGTCTACATCGTCTCCGCGTCGGCCGAGCCGCTGGTCCGCGCCTGGGCGCCCGGTGTGGGCATCGACCGCGACCACACCATCGGTATCCGCAACCTCGTCCGCGACGGCAAGCTCACCACCGGCGTCCAGGGCTGCGGCGACGTCAAGGACACCAACGGCGAGGTCCTGACGTACATGGACGGCAAGCGCTGCTGGATCAACCAGGAGATCTTCCACGTCAAGGGCGCCAAGGCCTGGCAGCAGCAGGACCGGGCGCACCGCCCCGCCTTCGCCGCGGGCGACGCCGAGACGGACGTGACCTTCGTCGATGACGCCACCGCCGGACACCTCGCCATCAACCGCAACAAGACCGAGCTGATGTGCCGGGCGTACGACAACGCCGACCACCGCTGGCTGGTCAACCCGATGTTCATCGAGCCGAAGAAGCGCCAGGCCGACCCGTACCCGTGCGCGACCACGGGCTACACCCGGCCGGACGGCTCCCTCGGACCGGTCCGCCGTGCGGACGGCAGCATCGTGCCCGACCAGCAGGACCGCGTCCACGGCTGACGGCAGCAACGGGACGGGGGCGCGCCTTCACAGGAAGGCGTGCCCCTCTCCCCGGTACGTCGGGACCGTGTCCACCACCCGGTCCCCGTCGATCAGATGCAGCTCGGCGAACCGCTCACACAGCTCACCGGCCTTCGCATGCCGGAACCACACCTTGTCGCCGATCCGCAGCCGGTCCGCGGCCGGCCCCAGCAGCGGGGTCTGCACCTCGCCGGGGCCTTCCTGCGGGTCGTAGCGCAGCCCGGCGGGCAGATGCGGCACCGGCAGCCGGTCCGGGCCCGCCACGCCCGACGCCGGATAGCCGCCGCCCAGCACCGTCACCACCCCGGGGCCCGGCCGGCGCACCACCGGCTGGGCGAACAGCGCCGCCGGACGCCCGCTGAACGAACGGAAGTTGTCGAACAGCCGCGGCACATACAGCCCCGACCCGGCCGCGATCTCGGTGACCGCCGCCTCCGCCGCGGTGTGCTGCACACTGCCGGTCCCGCCGCCGTTGACGAACTCCAGCCGGGGCGCCACCTCCCGCACCGCCCGGACGGCCGCCCAGCGCCGCTGCGCCAGCTCCTTGCGCGCCGCCGCCTGCATCACCCGGATCGTCCGCGAGAACACCGGCTTGCCGGCGACCTCGTCACCGACCCCCGCCACATGCCCCTCGTACGCCATCAGCCCCACCAGCCGGAACCCGGGACGGCGCACCACCGACCGGGCCAGCGCGGCCAGTTGCGCGGGCGTCCGCAGGGGAGAGCGGCGGGCGCCGACGCGCACCTTCCCGCCCAGCAGCTGGAAGGACGTGTCCAGTTCCAGGCACACCCGCACCTCCTCGCCCGGCCCGCCGGACGGCCGGGCGGCGTCGATCAGATCCAGCTGCACCGGGTCGTCGACCATCACCGTCACCGCGGCCGCGAGCCCGGGATCGGCGGTCAGCTCGGCGAAGCCCACCCGGTCCGCCGACGGATAGGCCAGCAGGACGTCCCGGAAGCCCGAGCGCGCCAGCCACAGCGACTCGGCGAGCGTGAAGCTCATGATCCCCGCGAAGCCGTCCCGCGCCAGTACCCGTTCCAGCAGCGCCCGGCAGCGCACGGACTTGCTCGCCACCCGGATCGGCTTGCCCTTCGAGCGGCGCACCAGATCGGCGGCGTTGGCGTCGAAGGCCCGCAGGTCGACGACGGCCAGCGGCGCGTCGAGGGCGGCGGTGGCCCGGTCGTAGGCGGCTTTGTCGGCATCCGCGCCGGATGTGTACGGGGACATGGCCGCAGCCTGCCAGACCCCGCTACCACTGGGTAGGGGAGAGATTGCGACAGAGCGGACAGGGGTTGGAGCACCGACGGCGCCAGCCCTTACAGTGGCTCGACACCGCAACCAGCAGGTCAGCGGCGTGTTGTCCGGATACGAACCACCGTGCCCCGATTGCGGATCGGGCCCGGAGGTCAGCGGTGCAAGGGGGAGCGCGGGTGAGCACCGACGCCGAATTCGCCGATGCCCGGCACATTCCACCGATACCCCCGCAGCCGCCCCGGCAGCCCGCCCCGGCCGGGATGCCGGAGCCCGAGGGGGACCCGCGGACGACCGTGCTGCGCCGGGTGCCGGCCGAGCCGTCGGCACCGGCACCCGGGGCGCACCCTGTCCCGCCCCGCCCCACCGTCCCGCCGCCCGCCGGTGCGCAGCCGCCACCCCGCCCGGACCGTGCCCCCGGCACCCCGGCCCCCGCCGCAACGTCCGCCCCCACCCCGCCGCCGCCCGCCGGCCGCCCCCACGCCTTCCGCGACACCGCCGCCTTCCACCTGGCCAACAGTCAGAGGCTGTGGAGCGACACCCGGGAACCCGCCGCAGACCGAGGACCGGGCGCCCCGCCGGCCCCCCGCCACCCGGCCGCCGGCCCCTCGGCGGCCCCCGGCAGCGAGCCGCCCCGGCCCGCGGCCGAGCGCCCGCCGCACCTGCCCTGGCCGCCAACCGCTGCCCCGAACACGGGAGTTGTGCCCACCCCCGGCGCTCCGCGACGGCCCGGGTCCGTCCGCCGCCCCGGCCCCCGGCTGCTCGGCGCCGCAGCCTGCCTCGTCCTCGGTATCGGCCTCATCGGCGGCGCCGCGGCCGGGAGTTGGCTCACCGACGAGGCCGACGCCGCCCCGCCCACCGCCGAGGCCGTCTTCGCCAAGGGCCGCGACGTCTGGCACAACACCCCCGTCGACCGGCTCTTCCCGCGCACCGTCAACGGCCTGGGCGTCGGACCCGGCGGCGCCGACCGGACCTGGACCCGGATCGCCGTCGCCCCGGACGGCGGCTGCGGCCACGCCTACGACCCGAAGCTCGCCGCCGCGCTCGCCCGGACCGGCTGCACCCGGCTGCTGCGCGCCACCTACGCCGATGCCACCCGCAGCAGCGTCATCACGGTCGGAGCGCAGATCACCAAGGCCGACCAGCCCGGGATGATGGCCCTCAACACCCGCTTCAGCACCAGGAGTCTGGGCACCCGCACCGACCTGCTGCCGCTCCCGTACGCCGCGAAGGGCACCCCGGCCGAGGGCTTCGGGCCCGCCCAGCGGGCCAGTTGGACCGTCCGGATCCTCACCGACATCCCGGTCGTGGTCTACGCCGTCTCCGGCTTCGCCGACGGCCGCACCGTCACCGACCCGCAGCCCGCCGAGGCCGCGGTCCGGCCCGGCGTCACCACCGCCCCGGCCGAATCCGGCCTGGGCCACGACGCGAAGGGCCTGGCGGACCGCATCGGAACGGACTTCCGCAAGGCGGCCGGCAGCCCCACGCAGACGACGGAGGCCTCGTCATGACGCACACCGTGCTGCGCGGCACCGCCCTCGCGCTGGCCTCCGTGGCGCTCGCCGTACTGCCCGCCGTCCCCGCCCGGGCCGATGCCCTGCGCGCCCAGGAGTGGGCCCTCCAGGCCGTCCACGCCCAGCAGGCCTGGCGCACCACCAAGGGCGAGGGCGTCACCGTCGCGGTCCTGGACACCGGTGTGGACGCCAACCACTCCGACCTGGAAGGACAGGTGGAGCCCGAACGGGACCTGGTGGGCTTCGGGGCCGGCCCCGGGGACGCCGCCTGGGCCCGGCACGGCACCGGAATGGCCAGCATCATCGCTGGTCACGGTCATGGTGCGGGCCGCGAGGACGGTGTGCTGGGCCTCGCCCCGGCCGCCCGGATCCTGCCGGTCCGGGTGATCCTGGAGGACGACGACCCGCAGCGCGGGCGGGCCCGCACGGAGAAGGCGGGCGCGCTCGCCGACGGCATCCGCTGGGCCGCCGACCACGGCGCCGACGTGATCAATATGTCGCTGGGCGACGACAGTGAATCCGCACACCCCGAGCCCCGCGAGGACGCCGCCATCCAGTACGCCCTCGGCAAGGGCATCCCCGTCGTCGCCTCCGCGGGCAACGGCGGCGAGAAGGGCAACCGCGTCTCCTACCCGGCCGCCTATCCGGGCGTCATCACGGCCACCGCCGTCACCCACCTGGGGAGCCGCGCCCGGTTCTCCACCCGCCACTGGTACGCCACGGTCAGCGCCCCCGGCTACGACATCATCATGGCCGACCCCGAGGACGACTATCTCTCCGGCTGGGGCACCAGCCCCGCCGCCGCCTTCGTCTCCGGCGCCATCGCCCTGATCCGCTCCGCGCACCCCGACCTGAGCCCCGCCCAGATCCGCCGGCTGCTCACCTCCACCGCGCAGGACAGCCCCGAGGGCGGCCGCGACGACGACTACGGCGCGGGCCTGATCGACCCCGCCGCCGCACTCCAGGCGGCGGCGGATCTCCGGCCCACCGCGCAGAAGCCGTCCCCCGCCGCCTACGCCGACCGCTACTTCGGCCCCGGCCCCACCGCGGACGACGCCGCGGACACCGGCACCTCCTGGCTCCCCTGGACCGCCGGCGCCGTGGGCGTGGCCCTCCTCGCGGCCGCCGCCGTCCTCTGGCGCAGCCGCTCCCGCGACCACTGACCCGTACGCCGCCCACCGCCGCCCCCGCACCCGCTGACGCCGGCACCCCACCCGATACGCTCGGGCGCGTGCAGAAGAACATTCCCGACCCCGGTTTCGGCGACGACGACGGCTCAGCGGACCCGGCCCTGACCGCGGCCCTGGCGGCCTACGACCGGGACCGGAGCGCCGAGCCCGAGCTGCTGTCGGCGCTGGCCGGCGCACGCGTCCTGGTGCCCGTGGTGGCCGTCCTCGGCGAGGTCGAGACCGGACCCGACGGCCTGCGCCGGGAGAAGACCAGCGATATGGCCGTCCCCACCCTCCAGGCCCCGGACGGCCGCCGCGCCCTCCCCGCCTTCACCTCCATGGAGACCCTCCAGCGCTGGCGCCCCGACGCCCGCCCGGTCGCGGTCCCACTGCCGCAGGCGCTGCTCGCCGCCTCCCACGAGCAGGCCGACACCGTGGTCGTCGACCTGGCAGGACCGGTCACCTACCAGCTCACCGGCCCCGCCCTGCGCGCCCTCGCCGAGGGCCGCACCAGCGCCGACCCGCTCGCGGACCCGGCCGTCACCGACGCCCTGCGCACCCTCCTCGACGCCGAGCCCGGTGTGCTCGTCGCCCACCTGGCGCCGTCCGCCGAGACCGACGCCACCCTCGCCCTCGGCCTGGCGCCCGACGCCCCGGCCGCGGAGGTCGCCCAGCGGCTGGCGCAGGCCCTGGCCACCGACGAGGCACTGCGCGCCCGGCTCGTCCGGGGCCTGGACCTGGCCCTTCTGCCGCCCGGCGGCGCGACGGCCGGGGAGCCGTTCTACCGGCGCTGACACCCCACGGCCGGGGCCCGGTGCCGACGGCCGGGCCCCCGGCCGTCAACGGGCGGGTTCGTCTCCAGGGCCGCACAATGCGAGGAGAGCTCAAGATCCACGCGAGGAGAGCCCCCATGGAGAAAACGGAGATCTCGTCGGTACTGACCCGCACGGTCGTATCCGAGTTCCTCGGCACCCTGCTCCTGGTGTTCTTCGCCGTCGGCTCGGCAGTGCTGGCGGGCGAGTACATCGGCACCTTCGGCATCGCCCTGGCCTTCGGCTTCACCATGGTCGCGCTGGCCTACGCCCTCGGCCCGATCTCGGGCTGCCATTTCAACCCCGCGGTGACCCTGGGCATGCTGCTGGCCCGCCGGATCACCCTGCGGACGGCCACCGAGTACTGGATCGCCCAGGTGGTCGGCGCCATCGCCGGCGCGGCCCTGCTCTTCCTGGTCGCCAAGCAGATCCCGGGCCTCCAGACCCATGCGTCCTTCGGCACGAACGGCTGGGGCGACCGCTCGGCGGTGCACCTCAACCTCGGCGGCGCCTTCGTCGCCGAGATACTGATGACCTTCCTGCTGGTCTACGTCTGGCTGTCGGTGACCCACAAGGTGGCCGTGATCGGCTTCAACGGCATGGCCATCGGTCTGGCCCTGGCCGCCGTCCACCTCATCGGGGTCCCGCTCGACGGCACCGGCGTGAACCCGGCGCGCTCCATCGGCCCGGCGCTGTTCGCGGGCGGCGCGGCCATCACCCAGCTGTGGCTGTTCATCGTCGCGCCCCTGATCGGCGCCGCCATCGCGGCGGTGGTCCACCAGATCACCCATCCGCCGCACGAGCCGGTCCTCGTCGCCGACGAGCCGATGCCCTACGAGCCCGCCGAGGGCCCCGACGACGGGCTCTGAGGCACAGAGACCACACCGCACACACGACGGGCCCCGGCCGCATCCCGGCCGGGGCCCGTCGTGTGCGCAGTGTGTGCGGCGCTGCGCCGCCCGGCTCAGCCGTAAACGGGGCCGGTGTACTTCTCCCCGGGGCCCTGGCCCGGCTCGTCCGGCACGACCGACGCCTCGCGGAACGCCAGCTGGAGCGACTTCAGACCGTCGCGCAGCGGCGCCGCGTGGTACGAGCCGATCTCGGTGGCGCTGGCGGTGACCAGCCCGGCCAGTGCCTGGATGAGCTTGCGCGCCTCGTCGAGGTCCTTGTGCGCCGCGCCCTCCTCGGCGAGCCCGAGGTTGACCGCCGCCGAACTCATCAGATGCACCGCGACCGTGGTGATCACCTCGACCGCCGGCACCTCCGCGATGTCACGGGTCATGGCGTCGAAGTCGGGATTCGCCGCGTGCGCTGCGTCGGGCTGCTGCGGGGTCTGGTCACTCATGTCTTCGGGCTTCTTCCTGCTGAGGGGACGCCTCCAGCCTATGGGCAGCGCCCCCGGACCCCGCGTCCGGGAGCGCCCTCCCGGTCCAGGGGCAGGTCCGCGCCGGCACAGAAGTGGGTGCCACCCCTTGACTCGTGTATTCTGGTGTTCCGACCGGCCGGACACGCATGTGACCGGCCCACAAGTGGAGGCTCCGATCTCCCACCCGGCCGACCTCACGGTTGGCGGGTCAACGGTCCGGCTGCGCCCCGCGGAGACTTCGCGGCGGTGCTCCAGATCCACGTGGAGCCCCGCCTGTGTCCCGTCCGGGGCGTTTTTCATGTACCGGCGCGGTTGGTCACACCGAAAAGACGTTACGCGGCAGTCCGCCAGGCCGTCGCGTGGTGCTACCGAGGAGGATCCATCAGCGCCGAGCCCCGCATCAACGACCGGATTCGCGTCCCCGAGGTGCGACTCGTCGGTCCCAGTGGCGAGCAGGTCGGCATTGTGCCGCTTGCTAAGGCCCTGGAGCTTGCGCAGGAGTACGACCTCGACCTGGTCGAGGTGGCGGCGAACGCCCGTCCGCCGGTCTGCAAGCTCATGGACTACGGCAAGTTCAAGTACGAGTCGGCCATGAAGGCCCGTGAGGCGCGCAAGAACCAGGCGCACACGGTCATCAAGGAGATGAAGCTCCGGCCGAAGATCGACCCGCACGACTATGACACCAAGAAGGGTCACGTCGTCCGGTTCCTCAAGCAGGGTGACAAGGTCAAGATCACGATCATGTTCCGTGGTCGCGAGCAGTCCCGCCCCGAGCTGGGCTTCCGGCTGTTGCAGCGACTCGCGTCCGACGTGGAGGACCTCGGCTTCATCGAGTCGAATCCGAAGCAGGACGGCCGAAACATGATCATGGTCCTCGGTCCGCACAAGAAGAAGACCGAGGCGATGGCCGAGGCCCGTGAGGCGCAGGCCGCCCGCAAGGCAGAGCGCCAGGGTGGAGCTTCCGAGGAGCCCGCCGAGGCGCCCGCCGAGGAGCCCACCGGGGCGTGACCCCGAGGCGTCGGCCCCGGTTCGCGCCGGGGTGCCCCGCCCCGGACATCAATCGATATACATGACGCTCCCGCTCGCCGGTTCGTGCCTGCGGGAGCGCCAATGACGAGGAGAGAACGGCGCATGCCGAAGAACAAGACGCACAGCGGTGCCAGCAAGCGCTTCAAGGTCACCGGTTCCGGCAAGGTGCTGCGTGAGCGCGCCGGCAAGCGCCACCTGCTCGAGCACAAGTCGTCCCGCGTGACGCGTCGCCTTTCCGGCAACGCCGAGATGGCCCCGGGCGACGCCGCGAAGATCAAGAAGCTTCTCGGCAAGTGAGCCGACGCGCCCCATTGACCGGGGGCGCGCGACTCGGACCGGGACCCAATCGATTCGGGCCGTTGTGACGACAACCACGGCCCCGCTACAAGGAGTTAACTAGTGGCACGCGTCAAGCGGGCAGTCAACGCCCACAAGAAGCGCCGGGCGATCCTCGAGCAGGCCAGCGGCTACCGTGGCCAGCGCTCCCGCCTGTACCGCAAGGCGAAGGAGCAGGTCACCCACTCCCTCGTCTACAACTACAACGACCGCAAGAAGCGCAAGGGCGACTTCCGTCAGCTGTGGATCCAGCGCATCAACGCCGCTGCCCGCGCCAACGGCATGACCTACAACCGCTTCATCCAGGGTCTGAAGGCCGCCAACATCGAGGTGGACCGCAAGATCCTGGCCGACCTCGCGGTCAACGACGCCAGCGCGTTCGCCGCGCTCGTCGAGGCCTCGCAGAAGGCGCTTCCGAGCGACGTCAACGCCCCGAAGGCTGCCTGACCTTCAGCCTGACGACGTGATGACGGACCCGCAGGCCCCGGCCTGCGGGTCCGCCGCTTTTCCGGACCGGCCCGGTCCCCGCGCACGGACCGGGGCCCCCACGCACCGAACAACAGAAGCGAGCCGCCGCCCATGGGCACCCCCGAGCTGATCTCCCCGCGTTCCCCGCGTGTCACCGCCGCCCGGCGGCTGGCCCGCCGCGCCTTCCGCGGCAAGGAGCGCCGGTTCATCGCCGAGGGCCCGCAGGCCGTACGGGAGGCCATCGCGCACCGCACCGGCGGTACGCCCACGCTCATCGAGCTGTTCGCCACCGTCGAGGCCGCCGAGCGGCACACCGAGATCATCGAGGCGGCCCACGCGGCCGGGGTGCGGGTCCACCACGCCGACGACAAGACCGTCGCCGACATCTCCCAGACCGTCACCCCGCAGGGGCTGCTCGGCGTCTGCGAGTTCCTCGACTCGCCCTTCGAGGAGATCCTCGCCGCCCGCCCGCAGCTGGTCGCGGTGCTCGCCAACGTCCGTGACCCCGGCAACGCCGGCACGGTGCTGCGCTGCGCGGACGCCGCGGGCGCCGACGCGGTCGTGCTGACCGACGCCTCCGTGGACCTGTACAACCCCAAGTCCGTACGGGCCTCGGTCGGTTCGCTCTTCCACCTGCCGGTTGCCGTGGGTGTCCCGGTCGAGCGGGTGGTGAGCGGACTGCGGTCGGCCGGGGTACGGATCCTCGCCGCCGACGGCGCGGGCGACCGCGACCTCGACGCCGAACTGGACACCGGCTCCATGGGCGGGCCCACCGCCTGGGTCTTCGGCAACGAGGCCTGGGGACTGCCGGAGGAGACCCGGGCGCTGGCGGACGCCGTCGTACGCGTCCCGATCCACGGCAAGGCCGAGAGCCTCAACCTCGCGACGGCCGCCGCGGTCTGCCTCTACGCCTCCGCCCGCGCCCAGCGCAGCCCCGGCGGCTGCCGCGCGGTGTCACCCGCCTGAGGGGTGTCCCCCCGATCTTCGGGGCACTTCCGGTGCGAGCTAGTAGTCTTGCGTGCTCGGGGGCCCGGAAGGGGGTAACGGGGATGAGTGTGAGGACTTCCGGCATCACAGTCACCGCTGACGGCCGCCGGTCCGAGGGGCTCGTGGGCGGTCAGCCGCCCGCTCCGGCCGGAGAGCCGGCGACCCTGGGGACCGGTCTCGGACTGGACCCCGACGATCTGCCCGACGGCCTGGTCGTCGCGGACGAGACCGGCCGGGTGATCTGCTTCAACGCCGCCGCGGCCAGGATCACCGACATCGCCCCCGAGGACGCCGTCGGCCGCCCCCTCGAACAGGCCCTGCCGCTCCAGGACATCGAGGGCCGCCGCTGGTGGCGGCTCACCGACCCCTACGGCGGGCTCGCCATCCGCCGCGGCCAGCCCGAGCGCAATCTGCTGCTCGGGGGCCGTGAGGTGCTGGTCTCCGCCCGCTATGTCCGCAGCCGCCCGACCGGGCCCGTCCAGCGGCTGGTGATCGCCTTGCGCGGGACCGAGGCCCGGCGGCGTACGGAGCTCAGCCACGCCGAGCTGATCGCCACCGTCGCCCATGAACTGCGCTCGCCGCTGACCTCCGTCAAGGGCTTCACCGCCACCCTCCTCCAGAAGTGGGAACGCTTCACCGACGACCAGAAGCGGCTGATGCTGGAGACGGTGGACGCCGACGCCAACCGCGTCACCCGGCTGATCGCCGAGCTGCTGGACATCTCCCGGATCGACTCCGGGCGGCTGGAGGTGCGCCGCCAGCGCGTCGACATGAGCGCCGCGGTCCGCCGGCACGTCCAGGCGCAGACCACCGCCGGCCAGCGCCCGGACCGCTTCCTCATCCGGATGCTGGAACCGCTGCCCGATCTGTGGGCGGACCCGGACAAAGTGGACCAGGTGCTGGGCAACCTGCTGGAAAATGCGGTGCGCCACGGCGAGGGAACGGTCACCATCGAGGTCGGACCGGTATCGGACGAGACCAGCACGGAGGGGACGAGCGTCACCGTGAGCGACGAGGGCCCCGGCATCCCGGAGGAATCGATGAGCCGCGTGTTCACCCGCTTCTGGCGGGGCAGCAAGCGCGGCGGCACCGGCCTGGGCCTCTACATCGTCAAGGGCATCGTCGAGGCGCACGGCGGGACGATCACGGTCGGCCGTGCCCCGGCCGGCGGCGCGCAGTTCCGATTCAGCCTGCCCGTCGCGACCCCGGCCTTTCTGGCCTGAAGCGGAAGCGGCGGGCGCCCCGCGCGGGGGCGCGGACCGGCCGCGTGGCCCGTCCCCCTTAGACTTGACCTTTGGCACCTTTGGCGCACAGGCATCGCGGGCACAGCGCGGGCTCGGCATCCGACCTTTGTGATCGAGGAGCCGAGGCGAAGCGAGCCAAGCCAAGCCAGTCCACCGGAAGCACGGGAAGAGATGTCCGCACCCAATAAGTCGTACGACCCTGTCGAGGTCGAAGCCCTGAAACCGGAAGAGATCGCCGCCCGGCTGGACGAGGCGCTGGCCGCCATCGCCGCCGCGGGCGACCTCGATGCGCTCGCCCAGGCGAAGATCGCGCACACCGGTGCCACCTCGCCGCTCGCTCTCGCCAACCGCGAGATCGGCGCCCTGCCCCCGCAGGCCAAGGCGGAGGCCGGCAAGCGCGTCGGCCAGGCCCGCGGCCGGGTGAACCAGGCGCTCAAGGCCCGCCAGGAGGAGCTGGAGGCGGAGCGCGACGCCCGCGTGCTGGTCGAGGAGGCAGTGGATGTCACGCTGCCCTACGACCGCACCCCGGCCGGCGCCCGGCACCCGCTGACCACCTTCATGGAGCGGGTCGCGGACGTCTTCGTGGCCATGGGCTACGAGGTCGCCGAGGGCCCCGAGGTCGAGGCGGAGTGGTTCAACTTCGACGCCCTGAACTTCGTGCCCGACCACCCGGCGCGCCAGATGCAGGACACCTTCTTCGTCCAGGGCAACGGGACCGAGGGCGATGAGAGCGGCGTCGTGCTGCGCACCCACACCTCGCCGGTGCAGGCCCGTACGCTCGTCGACCGCGAGCCGCCCGTGTACGTCGTCTGCCCGGGGCGGGTCTACCGCACCGACGAGCTGGACGCCACGCACTCCCCGGTCTTCCACCAGATCGAGCTGCTCGCCGTCGACGAGGGTCTGACCATGGCGGACCTCAAGGGCACGCTCGACCACATGGTCCGGGCGCTCTTCGGTCCGGACATGAAGACCCGGCTGCGGCCGAACTACTTCCCGTTCACCGAGCCGTCCGCCGAGATGGACATGGTCTGCTACGTCTGCCGTGGCGAGTCCGTGGGGAACCCCGACCGGCCCTGCCGTACGTGCTCCAGCGAGGGCTGGATCGAGCTCGGCGGCTGCGGCATGGTCAACCCCAAGGTGCTCATCGCCTGCGGCGTCGACCCCGAGAAGTACAGCGGCTTCGCCTTCGGGTTCGGCATCGACCGGATGCTGATGTTCCGGCACAACGTGGAAGACATGCGTGACATGTTCGAAGGCGACGTCCGGTTCACCCGGCCGTTCGGGATGGAGATCTGATGCGGGTCCCGCTTTCTTGGCTGCGGGAGTACGTCGACCTGCCGGCCACGGCAACCGGTCGTGACGTACAGGAAAAGCTCATCGCGGTCGGCCTGGAGGTCGAGACCGTCGAGCGCCTCGGCGACGGGCTCAAGGGCCCGCTCGTCGTCGGCCAGGTGCTGACCATCGAGGAGCTGGAGGGCTTCAAGAAGCCGATCCGCTTCTGCACGGTGGACGTCGGCCAGGCCAACGGCACCGGCGAGCCGCAGGAAATCGTCTGCGGCGCGCGGAACTTCTCCGTCGGCGACAAGGTCGTGGTCGTCCTCCCCGGCGCCGTGCTGCCCGGCGACTTCAAGATCGCCGCGCGCAAGACGTACGGCAAGACCTCGCACGGCATGATCTGCTCCGGCGACGAGCTGGGCATGGGCGACGACGGTACGCACGGCATCATCGTGCTGCCGCCGGAGTACGAGGTCGGCACCGACGCCATCGAGCTGCTGGAGCTCGTCGACGAGGTGCTGGACATCGCCGTCACCCCGGACCGCGGCTACTGCCTGTCGATGCGCGGCGTCGCCCGCGAGACCGCCACCGCGTACGGCCTGCCGCTGCGCGACCCGGCGCTGCTGGACGTGCCGCCGCCGAACACCGGCGGTTACCCCGTCCAGGTCTCCGACCCGATGGGCTGCGACCGCTTCACCGCCCGTACGGTCAGCGGCCTGGAGCCCGAGGCGCGTACGCCGCTGTGGATGCAGCGCCGCCTCCAGAAGGCCGGGATGCGTCCGGTCTCGCTGGCCGTCGACATCACCAACTACGTGATGCTGGAGCTCGGCCAGCCGCTGCACGCCTACGACCGCACCAGCGTGGACGGCCCGATCGGCGTCCGCCGGGCGGCCCCCGGCGAGAAGCTGACCACCCTGGACGGCACCAAGCGGGTGCTGGACGCCGCGGACCTGGTCATCACCGACAACCGCGGCCCGATCGGCCTCGCGGGCGTCATGGGCGGCGCCCACACCGAGATCGCGGCCCCGGCCGCGGACGCCGGGACCGGCGAGGTGCGCGGCACCACCGATGTCGTGATCGAGGCCGCGCACTTCGACGCGCTGTCCATCGCCCGTACGGCCCGCCGGCACAAGCTGTCCTCGGAGGCCGCCAAGCGCTTCGAGCGCGGGGTGGACCCGGAGGCCGCGTCCGCCGCGGCGCAGCGCACCGTCGATCTGCTGGTGCTGCTCGCGGGCGGTACCGCCGGCGAGGGCGTCACCGAGGTCGTCACGCCTCGCGGGCCGCGCACCATCAGCCTCTCCGCCCGCCACCCGGACAAGGTCGCCGGTGTCGACTACGGCCGGGAGACCGTCGTCCGCCGCCTCCAGCAGGTCGGCTGCGACGTCTACGGGCAGGACGAGCTGGTCGTGACCGTGCCGTCCTGGCGGCCGGACCTCAGCGAGCCCAACGACCTGGCCGAAGAGGTCATCCGGCTGGAGGGCTACGAGAACCTGCCCTCCACCCTCCCGAAGCCGCCCGCCGGCCGGGGGCTGACCGAGCGTCAGCGGCTGTACCGCCGGGTCGGCCGGGCACTGGCCGGCGCGGGCTATGTCGAGGCGCTGAACTACCCGTTCACCGGCTCGCACGTGCTCGACCAGCTCGGCATCGAGGCGGACGACCCGCGCCGTGCGGCGGTCACCCTCGTCAACCCGCTCTCGGACGAGGAGCCCGACCTCCGTACGACGCTGATCCCGGGCCTGCTGAACGCGCTGCGCCGCAACTACGGCCGGGGCACCCACGATCTGGCGCTCTTCGAGACCGGACCGGTCTTCCGGGCGACCGGCGACGAGAAGCCGGCCAGTCGGCTGGTCGTCGACCGCCGGCCGACCGACGACGAGATCGCCTCGCTGGACGCCTCCCTCCCGCAGCAGCCGCGGCGCGCCGCCGTGGTGCTCGCCGGGGGCCGTGAGCAGGACGGCTGGTGGGGCTCGGCACGCCCCGCGATCTGGGCGGACGCCATCGAGGCGGGCCGTACGGTCGCACGGGAGGCGGGTGTGGAGCTGATCGTCCGCCAGGACCAGCACGCCCCGTTCCACCCGGGCCGCTGTGCGGCGCTGCTCGCCGTCGCCGACGGCGAGGAGATCCTCGTCGGCAACGCCGGTGAGCTGCACCCCCGCGTCATCAAGACGCTGGCCCTGCCGGAGCGCACCTGCGCGATGGAGATCGACCTGGACCGCCTGGAGCAGGCCGGCACCGGCCCGCTGCGCGCCCCGAAGATCTCGGCCTTCCCGGTCGCGACCCAGGACGTCGCCCTCGTGGTCGACGCCGGTGTCCCGACGGCGGAGGTCGAGGGCGCGCTGCGCGACGGTGCGGGTGAACTGCTGGAGTCGCTGCGGCTGTTCGACGTCTTCACCGGCGAGCAGATCGGCGCGGGCAAGAAGTCGCTGGCGTACGCGCTGCGCTTCCGCGCCGCCGACCGGACGCTGACCGCCGAGGAGGCCTCGGCGGCCCGTGACGCGGCGGTCGCGGCGGCCGTGGAGCGGACGGGAGCGGTGCTGCGCGGCTGAGCGCGGCCCGCGGCGCCGCGACGGCGTGCGCATCGGGGTGAGGGCGTGGACGGCAGGTACCGTCCGCGCCCTCACCCTTTTTCGGTGTGCGGCAGACGGGTTCCGCGGGGGCGGTGGGGCGTGACGGCCGCCGTGCGACGGCCGGTGCTGTGCGGGAGACGACCGGATCCGTACACCATCACTCCATCGGGTGATGATGTACGTATCGTCGTCGGATGGACACGGAACGTCGCGAGAATCGACCGGGTCGGCCGGGCCCGTGCGACCGCGGCAGCGGGCCGGACCGACCCGCTCAGAACCTGGGGGACCACCGGCGAGCGTGCGTGCCGGACCCCGCGAGCCCGCCATGATCCGAACGACCCGCCCTAGGGGGACCCTCGGCATGATCCGACACCGGGCAAGGCGTGGCGCACGCGCCGGGGCGGCAAGCGCCCGGCGCGCCTTCGTCTTCGTCCTGCCCGGCCTCTGGGTCCTCGGCGTGGTGGCGTGGGAGCTGAGCCACCCGACCAGCGGCCGGCTGCTGCAACTCCTCGCCGCCGCACCGGCCATCGCCTGCGCGGGCACCGGCCGCCGCCAGTGCGTGCTGCTCGGGGGGCTGTGCGCGCTGCTCGCGCTGCTGCCGTTCGGCGAGGTGGAGCCCGGGGCCGGGTGGGGCAGCCGGCTGATGACCTGTGGTGCGGTGCTCGCGGTGATCGGTGCCAGCTATCTGACCGCAGGGCGGCGGCTGCGGCTCGTACGGGAGCTGGAGCGGACCCGGGAGGTCGCCGCCACCGCCCAGCGGGTGCTGCTGCGGCCGTTACCGCGGCGGATCGACGGGGTGCTGCTGGCGGCCGACCATCTCTCCGCGAGCGAGGGGGCCGTGGTCGGCGGGGATCTGTACGAGGTCGTGGGGACCCGGCACGGGGTCCGGGCGGTGATCGGGGACGTACGCGGGCACGGGCTGGACGCCATGGGCACGGTCGCGGCGATGCTCGGCAGCTTCCGTGAAGTGGCGCACGACGAGCCCGAACTGGGGGATGTGCTGCGCCGGTTGGAGCGCTCGCACCAGCGGCATCTGTGGGAGCGGGCGCGCCCCGGACGGCGGGTGGCCGACGGGGAGCCGAGCGGTCCGCTCGCCGAGGAGTTCGTGACGCTGCTGCTCGTGGAGGTGGCCCCGGACGGGTCCGTCACGGCCCTCAACTGCGGGCATCCGTGGCCCTATCGCATCGCCCGCAAGGCGGTCGCGCCGGTCGCCCCGGCCGATCCGATGCCGCCGCTGGGCCTGTTCCCGCTGCCGGCCGAGCTGCCGGCGGTGTGCTGTGGGCAGCTGCGGCCCGGGGAGGGGCTGTTTCTGCACACCGACGGGGCGGCCGATGCGCGGGACGCGGCGGGGGAGTTCTTCCCGCTGACCCAGGAGCTGCGCGGCAGTGTCGAGGCGGCCGCGGCCCCGGGCGGGCCCTCGCCGGCGGGAGTGGTCGGGAACGTCCGCGAGGCGTTGCTGCGGCATGCGGGCGGACGGCTGACGGACGATGTGGCGCTGCTGATGCTGAGCAACGACCGGGTGCGGGTGCCGTCGCAGTCGGCGCGGGCCCGGCGGGCCGCCGGGCCGGGGCGGGTGGAGGCGGGACGGGCCGAGTAGCGGCGGGGGCCGGTCCGTGCCGGGTGGCCGGCACGCCCCTTCACACCCCGTGTGAAGGGGCGTTCACTACGCTCACAAGACGGAGTGGTCCTGTCGACAAGGCCATGAGCCCGCGGTCCGCGGACGGGCCCGGCTCACCGGGAGGCCGGTATGGAGCCCAACACCCTGCTGGACGCGATGCTCGATGAGTCCGGTATCTCGCATGCGGGACTCGCCGCGCGGATCAACCGGCTCGGCCGGTGCCGCGGGCTGGCGCTGCGGTACGAACACACCGCGGTGGCCCGGTGGTTGAAGGGGCAGCGGCCTCGGGGCCAGGTGCCCGATCTGATCTGCGAGATCCTGGGCGAACGGCTGCACCGGCCGGTCGGGCTCGCCGACATCGGCTTCAGCGGTCCGGGGTCGCGGCCCGCCGATGACACCCCGCTCTCCGGCTTCGTCGAGCGCGCCACCGCGCTGTGGCGGTCCGATGAGCAGCAGCGGCCGCACATCCTCGACGCACCGGCGCTCACCGGCACCTCGGCGGTCATCCCCGTATGGGAGTGGGAGAACCCGCCCGAGGACTCCGATGTCTCGCGCGACGGGCTGACCCGGGTCGGCATGGCCGACATCGAGATGCTGCGCACCGCGCGGACGCACTACGAGACGATGTACCGGAAGGCGGGTGGTGTCGCTACCAGAGCACGCATCGTGGGATTCCTCAACGCCGAGGCGGCGCCGCTGCTGCGGGGCAGCTACAGCGATGCGACGGGGCGCCAGCTCCACCGGGCGACCGGCGGACTGGTCGCGGTCGCCGGCATCTGCGCGTACGACTCGGACTCTCTCGGGCTGGCCCAGCGCTACTTCCATCAGGCGCTCCGGCTGGCCAAGGCCAGCGGGGACCGCGGCCTCGGCGCGTATGTCATCGCGCTGCTGGTCAATCAGTCCCTCTTCGTACGGGAATACCGCCAGGCGGTCGCCTTCGCGGAGGCGGCGCTGCGGGCCGCGGGCCCGCAGATCACCCCGGCGCTCTCCGCGGACCTCTACGCGATGCAGGCCAAGTCCTACGCCCGGCTCGGCGACGGCGCCGGCGCGCTGTCCTGCATCCGGCGCGCGGAGGCGGCCGCGGAGCGCATCCGGCCCGGTCTCGAACCGGCGGAGACGGGCTATGTCCAGCCCGGCCTGGTGAACGTACAGGTGGCGGAGGCGCTGCTCAGCCTGGGGGACTTACGGTCCGCCCGGGAACAGGCGGACGCCGCCGTCGACACCCCCGCGCACGACCGCGGCCGGGTCCACCGGCTGGCCATGCTCACCCATATCGAGCTGCGTCAAGGCGATGCGGACCGGGCCGTGGCCAATGCCGCGGAGATGACGGAGCAGGCCCGCGGCATGGAGTCGCAACGGCTGCGGGACCGGCTGCGGGCGGTGCGCGAACATCTGGCGGAGACCGGGAGCTCCGCGACGGACGAGGCTGCCGATCTCATCGACGAGGTGCTGCGCGTTCCGCTGTAGGGCGTAAGACACGCCCCTGACCGGGCTCGTGTCACCTTGCCGGCCCTACAGCGGAAGGTGGCAGTTACGTGCGTTGGAACAATCTCAGCGAAAAGCCCGTCTATGCGAATCCCTGGTTCCGGGTCAATCTGGCCGATGTGGAGCTGCCCGACGGCCGGCACCTGGACCACTATCTGATCCGGATGCGGCCCGTCGCCGTGGCCACCGTGGTCAATGAGGCCAACGAGGTGCTGCTGCTGTGGCGGCACCGGTTCATCACCGACACCTGGGGCTGGGAGCTGGCCGCGGGCGTCGTCGAGGACGGTGAGGACCCCGCGGCGGCGGCCGCCCGCGAGATGGAGGAGGAGACCGGGTGGCGCCCCGGGCCCCTCCACCATCTGCTCTCGGTGGAGCCGTCCAACGGCCTCACCGACGCGCGGCATCACATCTACTGGTCCGAGGAGGGCGAGTACACCGGCCCGCCGCAGGACGGTTTCGAGTCCGAGCGGCGGGAGTGGGTGTCGCTGAAGCTGGTGCCCGACATGGTGGCGCGGGGGGAGGTGCCCGCCGCCAACATGGCCGCCGCGCTGCTGATGCTGCATCACCTCCGGTTGGGCTGACCGGTACCGGCCGGTGACCGTGGCCGGCGGTCATCGGCCCAGGGCCTGCCACACCGCCACCACCAGCGCCGCGAGCCCCGTGAGCGCGGCGAGGGACGGCAGGGGCCAGCGGGTGCTCTCCAGCCGTGTGACGCGGGCCTGAAGGTCCTCCGCGTCCCGCTCGTACTGTGCGGAGCGCTGGGCGAGCAGCGCGAGGTGGCCGTCGACCCGGGCGGTGCGGACGTCGAGCTGACGCCTCAGCTCGGCTAAGTCGGCGGTTACCAGGTCGGTTTCGGGGTGGGCGGTCACGGTCCGCTCCTCATTCCTTCGGTCGGCTGCTTCGGTGTCCGTACGGCCTTCAGTCAACTGTGCTGCGGCGGAGGGCGGGAGCGTGTGCGGCGGGGAGATACGGGTCTGGGCTTCACACCCCGTGTGAAGTGACCCGGGGTGACGGCACGGGGGCCCTTCACACGGGGTGTGAACCGCGCACTCCGACAGGCCCGGTTCACACGCTCCCGTACGCGCCCGCGCCGCGCTTCACTCGAAGATGCCACGGGGGCCGACGCCGGCGGACGGGCGCCCGCCGGCCCGGGGTCCGCCCGCCGGTTTCTCCCCCGAGCGGCGGGCGGACGGCCCGTGGGCCGCCTCCGGACCGCCGGGGCGAGCGCGTGGTCTCAGCCCGCTCCGGTGGCACCGGCAGCCAGGGCACGTTCGATCTCTGCCGCCGGGAAGGGCGTCCGCTTGCTCTCGGTGAGCAGCCGGCGGTGGAAGCGGTCCAGGACGACGGCGGGGCGGGCGTGCCGGTCGAGGAGGGCGGCGATCCCGGGCGGGAGGCCGCCGGGCCGCCGCCCGTCGGTCCAGTCGCGCAGAAAGGCCGCGCGTTCCGTGGCGCCGGGCAGGTCGTCGACCAGGTGCTGACGGAGCAGATGGGTCATGGTGTGGCAGCGGTCGTACGCGAGATGGTTCGCGAGGAACTCGGACTCGTCGGCCGCGAGGTCGAAGCGGGAGCTCAGGGCGAGTCCGAAGTCGGCGAAGTAGAGCCGGCGGCCGTCGGTCAGGATGTTGGCGAAGTGCGCGTCGAAGTGGACGAGTCCGTGCGCGCTCATGAAGGCGGTCCCGCGCGCCAGAGCCTTCTCCGCCCAGGTGTAGGGCGAGTCCTGTCCGCGGTCCGTCACGGCGGCGTCGCCGTGCTCGGCCAGCCAGCCGGTGAGGGTGTGCGGCACATGCTCCAGGAAGAGCACCAGGCCGGCCGAGGACCGGCCGATGGCCTCCAGCCGGCCGCGCACCGCCGGTGATCCCTCCCAGTGGGCGACGGCCCCGTCCACACCCCCGAACTCGTCGGTGAACCCTTCGGGAGGGGAGTCGGGCAGCACCCGCCAGTGATACATCAGCGGGAAGCCCGCGTACGCACCCCCGAGAACCCAGTGCGTGGTCAGGGTGTGGGCCGCCAGCTCCCGCCAGGCACCGAACCCGGCCGAGCCCGCCCCGTACTGGTAGAACGTCGGCAGCCCGAAGACATTCGCCGTCGACCGCACATGCTCCGGCCGCAACTCGACCTCTGTCAGGGGCACCCGCTTGACGAAGACGCGCCTCCCCGCGATCTCCAGCTCCGCCGACCTGCCGCCGATACCGGACCCGAGCGGGGCGGCGGAGGCCACCCTCTCCTTGAGCCTGCGGTCGCTCAGCAAGGAGAGCTCCGTGGCCACGGCCCCGTAACCGGCCAGGCGCGCGGCATCCGGCGGATCCCCGTCAGGCATCAACCGCTCCTCGGTGCCCTCACCAGGGCCTCGGTGATGGTACGTAAGGGACGGACCCTACGGGCCGCGCGACCGGTCGTGCTACTTGATGCCCTGGGCACGGGCGTTGGCCAGCAGGGCCTTCAGGCCGTTGAGGTCGAAGCCGGTGAGGCGGCCCATGCCGGTGGCGGTCCGGTAGCCGCCGTTGGGTGAGCACATGATCGGGGTCTCCCCGGAAGGGTTGGCCGCGCATTCGTAGTCGGCGGTCTTCCCGTCCTTGTTGAGGTCCAGGTTGGGGTGGTCCAGGCCGAGGGCGTGCAGCGGCTCGTGCACCAGCGTGTTCCGCAGCTTGTACGCGGGCATCGGCCAGGTGCCGTCCCAGTACTCGGAGTCGATGGCGACGATGCCGCCGGTGCCGACGCCCTTGGGCGGGTTCGGGCAGGGCATGCCCTGGCTGAAGCCGGGGCGGCCGAGCGGCCGGTAGAGCTCGGTGAACTGGATGTGCCCCACGGGCCCGCACGTGGCCGGGTTGACGGGTTCGACGCCGCCGATGGCGAGCTTCAGCCCCGCGGCCTTTGCCTGGGCCACCGCGGCCGTCAGGTAGGGCGTGTAGCGGGTCTTCATGGCGGACGTGGCGAACGTGATCGTGTACTGGCGGCCGGGGCTGAGGCCGGTGACGCCGAGCTGGGTCGTGAGCTTCCACCCCGTGCCCTTCGTGGCAAGCGTTGCCGCTCGGGTGGGTACGGCGGCGAGCGCGCACACCGCGAACGCCGCGGCCACGGGCAGGGCCTTGTACATGGGTCCTCCGTATGTAGTTGTGGGGGGAGTGTGATGGTCCTTTCACAAGTGAGACGCATGAGACCGGTAAATGGATACATCGTCAACTAGATCGTTTACAGGGGGATTTGGGGGACGGTGGGAGGTGCGAGCGGTGGATGGCGGGCGCACAGCACAACGCCTCGCACCGGAAGGCGCGAGGCGGGGTGGGCGGAGGGGCGGTCCGGAGCGGCCGTACGGCTAGGCGAGGGTGAGGACCGGTTTGACGACACGGCCCGCCAGTGAGGCCTCGGCGGCGGCCTCGATATCGGTGAAGGGGAAGGCGGTGATGAGCTTTTCGAGGGGGAGTTTTCCCTGCCGGTGGAGGCTGATCAGATGGGGGATGGTCACGGCGGGGAGGGCGTCCCCCTCGGTGACGCCCCGCAGGGTGAGGCCCTTGGTCAGCACGGGCATGGTGTCGAACTGCGCCGAGCCGAGGCCGACCAGGGCGAGCGTTCCCCGCCGGCGCAGGGCGCCAACGGCCTGGGACACGACGGCGGGCCGGCCGGTCGTGTCGATGGCGTACTGCGCTCCGCCGTGGGTGAGGTCGCGGACGGCCGCTGCCACCTCCTCCTCCGCGGTGGGATCGATGACGGCTGCGGCGCCGAGCTCCTTCGCCAGTGCGCGGCGCGCGGCGAGGGGCTCGATGACGATGACGGTGTGATCGTCGGCGACGGCGGCCATGAGGGCGCTCAGCCCGACGCTGCCGGCTCCGAAAACGGCCAGGGTGGTGCCCGGCGACGGCCGGAGGACGTTCTGGACCGTGCCGACCCCGGTCTGGATGCTGCATCCCAAGGGGGCGACCAGCGTCGGCGGGAGATCCGCGGGGACCTTGACGGTGTTGCTCGCGGTGGTCAGGCAGTGTGTCGCGAAGGCGGACTGGCCGAAGAAGCTGCCGTAGGCCGGGGTGCCGTCGGTGTGCGACAGCGTCGTGCTGCCGTCGGGCCGGGAGCCGAGGGCGTTGAGGGCGCCGGACTGCTCGCAGTAGGCCGGGCCCCCGGTCGTGCACGGGTCGCAGGCTCCGCAGCTGCGGTAGGTGAGGCAGACGGCGTCCCCCGGGGCGACGGTGGTCACCGCGTCTCCCACGGCCTCGACGACCCCGGCGCCCTCATGGCCGAGGACCATGGGCAGCCGTTCCCGGGGCCAGACCTGCCGCATGGCCAGGTCGGTGTGGCAGATGCCGGTGGCGGTGATACGGACCAGGATCTCGTCCGGCCGTGGCGCGTCGAGGTGAAGCGAGTGGAGGGTGAAGGGGCCGCCGGGGGCTTCCACCAGGGCTGCTTGTATCCGCACGTACGTCTTCCTTGAGCTCGTGGCTGCCGTGCGCGCCGGCCGGGACGGGGCGTCCCGTGTGGGCGCCGACGGCAGGGCAGGTGGTGGGGGCGTCAGGCGCGTTCGAGGCACGGGCCTGCTCGGCGTCCATGTGGCACTCTCCCCTTGTTCCGGGTCGGGGCCAGTCTGCCAGCGATCAAGGACGCCTGCCGGGCCATGTCCTCGTACGGAGCGGGCCGGTCACTGCTGCGCGGACCATGTCCCGGCCGCACCACCCACAACCACCCGAGCGCAGCACCGTCGTCGGTGCTGCGCTCGGGTGAATTCGGCTGTGAACGGCGGTACTTGGCGGTGTCGCCGGGCCCGCTAGTACGAGTAGAAGCCCGAACCGGACTTCCGCCCCAGGCGTCCCGCATCGACCATCCGCGCGAGCAGCGGGGGAGCGGCGTACAGGGGCTCCTTGTACTCGTGGTACATGCCGTCAGTGTGCGCGGCTACCGCCCTGACCTGTGGTTTCATGGCCCGTCCGAGGTCTTCCGGGCGCCCAGGGATTTCTCAGGGACATTCGGTTGTGGATCTTGATCGAACCACTCGTCCATGGCGGCGAGGCCCCGCTTGCCCGCCCCGGGCATGAAGTGAGCGTAGTGCTTCAGCGTGGTCTGCGGCGAGCATGCCAGCGCCGCTCACGGTCTTCCTTCCGTAGAGAGTCCATGCGGAGAGCGAATTCGGCTGCTGCCGGTCCGGGCCCCGTACTGGCGCAGCTATACCTACGACGCGGTCGGCAACCGGAAAAAGGAGACACAGCACCAAGTCCCCGGAACCACCGCAGGACAAGACACCACCCGCAACTCCGACTTCCCTGACGCCAAGAAGGACCGGCCGCACGCCGTTGCCACCGTCAGCACTCAGGGCGGCCCTGCCAACGGTGAAGTCGACAAGTTCACCTACGACGAAGCCGGCAACCTCCGCACCCGCCAAGAAGCGGGCCGCAGTCAGACCTTCACCTGGGACGCCGAAGGACGCCTCGCAGCAGTTACCGAGGACGGCAAGGACACCACCTACCTCTATGACTCCGAAGCCGACCGGCTCCTCACCCACAACAGCGACGGCAGCACCACCCTTTACCTGCCGAACGGCAACGAGCTCAAGACGTACGACGACGGATCCACGGTTGGCACCCGCTACTACCACCACGGCGAAGACACGGTCGCAGTCTGCACCAGCACCGGCGGCCTCTCCTACCTCTTCACCGACCACCAGGGCACGGCACTGACCGCTGTCGCCGCCACCGACCAGGCCGTCACCCGCCGCAATCAGCTCCCCTTCGGAGCACCCCGCACTGCTCAACCCACATCCTGGCCCGGCATGCACGGAGTCGTCGACGGCACCCAGGAAGGCACAGGACTCACCCACATAGGCGCCCGCGAGTACGATCCGACCCTAGGCACCTTCGTCTCCGTCGACCCGCTTCTCGACCCCGACGACCCGCAGCAGTCCAACGCCTACGCCTACGCCAACAACACTCCCGTCACCGCCTCCGACCCCGACGGCCAGCAGTTCCAGGACCGCGAAACCGGCCTCGGCTACGGCAACAGCACCGCCCACCGGAACTGGTACCGCGACCAGGGATACACCGACCGCTACGGCCACGCCACCAGGAAGTACAAGCGCTTCATCAGCTCCTACAACAAGACCTGGCGAAGCTACTACAGCTCCAGCTGGTACAGGGACTACGTGAGCACGGGGAAGGACGCCGGGTATGGGAAGACGAAACCGAAGCCGGCGCCGCCCAAACCAAGATCCCTGGAGTTAGAGGCGTGGGTGGTGGACGGAAAACCTGGATTCTCGCGGACCAATAAAATGGAGACAGGCTTATGCGAACGTGAGTATTAACGGCGCATTCAATGTGGGTTTCTGTGGAGCGGATGCCTCTAGTGCGGGCAATCTGTTGAACGTAATGTCTTCAAGCGCGCCAAAATTCTGCTGACGGATCGACTGTCGGGATGGCCCACTTGCTGGGTCATCCCGATTTGGATGGGACTCAGGGGGCAAGCTGATGAAGCGTAAAGAGCGACCCCGGAAGCTGCGTAGGAGCAGTTATCGAGTATCACAATGGTTCTTCACCGCGCTCTTACTGGTGTTGGCTGCTCTGATGGTCGCCAAAATGGGCACTGATGACCCGAACGGCGCTCCGCTTGGCCTAACGGCGACCTTCGGGGCGATCTTCATCGAGCAGCGAATCCTCCGCTCCCGTATCGTCCTGTCCCTCGGGGACGTGCAGGTGGTGAACGCCATCTTTGAATACCATGTCGAACCCGGGGCGATAAAGGAAGCTTTCGTCGACATCCGGGGGAATATGAAGATCGAGACGAGAGGTGGCGGTGAGATTTTCGTGGCAGCCTACAGCGGCTCCCTCATTGACTCCTTTGTGGGTAGCGCAGACAAGGCGGCAAAGGTGGTCCGTAACCATGTCGCCGGAAAGGTGGCCGTGTCTAGCTTTGCAATTCGCAGGACATGGGCAGTCTCTTGGCTCTCGGAAATCTGGCTGGTAGCCGCTGTGGCCTGCGCCGTATGGACAGCGATCAATAACTCGTGAGCGGCACCTGGTCGCCCGCTGTAACGGGACTGCTGCACGGACAGGTGACACCTGACCTGGCTTGCTGAGAGGCGGCCTGGAGGATGTTGCAGTGCCCAAGCCGTATCCGAAGGAGTTCCGCGAGGACGTCGTACGGGTCGCGCGCAACTGCGAGCCCGGCGTCACGCTGGAACAGATCGCCGCCGACTTCGGCGTCCACCCGATCACGCTGTCGAAGTGGCTGCGCCGTGCCGACACCGACGAGGGAGCCAGGCCGGCAGCGGCGTCGGGTGAGTCGGCCGAGCTGCGCGAGGCCCGCAAGCGCATCCGGCTGCTGGAGCAGGAGAACGAGGTCCTCAGGAGGGCTGCGGCGTATCTGTCGCAGGCGCACCTGCCGTCAAAATGATGTACCCGCTCGTCCGCGAGCTGGCCGCCGCCGATGCCCCTCACCGGGTGCCGGTGGCGGTGACGTGCCGGGTGCTCGGGCTGGCCCGCCAGCCCTACTACCGGTCCTACCTTGTTCGTGGGTTGGACGGGCCGGTCACCGACGCCGAGATGGCCGAGGCATACCGGGCCAACGCCCTGTTCGACGCTCACCGCGACGATCCCGAATTCAGCCACCGCTTCCTGCTCGACGAGGCCCGGGCCGCCGGTGAGGCGACGGCCGAGCGGACCGCCTGGCGGATCTGCCGGGACAACGGCTGGTGGAGCGCCTTCGGCAAGCGAAGAGGCCGCGGGAAGAACGCCAAGGCCGGGCCACCGGTCCACGATGACCTGGTACGGCGGGGCTTCACCGCCGACGGGCCGAACCGGCTGCGGCGCACCTACCACCGACGCCGGCGTCAGAGACGCCTGGCCCGATTGACCCCCGTCGAGCACGAGACCATCATGACCCCGCCCGCAGCCCTGGCTGCATAAACCCCGCTGTCACCCAACCCTGCAGCAGTCCCCCGTTGCCGGCGCTGCGTCCGGTGAACTCAGCCTTGGACAAGTTCAGTTGGCGCGTCAGCGTACTTCCTAGTACGCGTAGAACCCCGACCCCGACTTCCGCCCCAGCCGTCCCGCGTCCACCATCCGCGCGAGCAGCGGGGGAGCGGCGTAGAGGGGCTCCTTGTACTCGTGGTACATCGATTCGGCGACCGAGGCCACGGTGTCCAGGCCGATCAGGTCGGTCAGCTTGAGCGGGCCCATCGGGTGGGCGCAGCCCAGCTCCATGCCGTTGTCGATGTCCTCGCGGCTGGCGATGCCCGACTCGAACATCCGGATCGCGGAGAGCAGATACGGGATGAGCAGCGCGTTGACGACGAAGCCCGAGCGGTCCTGGGCGCGGATCGCATGCTTGCCCAGCACGTCCTGCACCAGCGCCTCGGAGCGCTTGATGGTCTCCTCGGCGGTGGTCAGGGCGGGGATCAGCTCGACGAGCTTCTGCACCGGTGCCGGGTTGAAGAAGTGGATGCCGATGACCTGGTCGGGGCGGGAGGTGGCGACCGCCAGCTTCACCAGCGGGATCGACGAGGTGTTGGATGCCAGGATGGCGTCCGGCCGGGTGATCACCTGGTCGAGGACCTGGAAGATCTCGGTCTTGACCTGCTCGTTCTCCACCACGGCCTCGATGACGAGATCGCGGTCGGCGAATTCCCCGAGGTCGGTGGTGAAGCTGAGCCGGCCGAGCGTCGCATCGCGCTCCGCGGCGGTGATCTTGCCGCGCTCGGCGGCCTTGCCGAGAGAGTTGGTCAAACGGGTGCGACCCAGCTCCAGAGCTTCGCCGGTGGTCTCGGCGACCATGACGTCCAGTCCGGCGCGGGCGCACACCTCGGCGATGCCTGCGCCCATCTGGCCGCAGCCGACCACTCCGACGCGTTCGATGTCGGTCACATCGTGCCTTTCGCTGATCTTCAGGACCGGCGGTGCGCCGTAAGGGTCCGGCACCCGCCTCGGCCCCGACGTTACTCCGCGCGGTGCTGGGCCACGGGTGCCGGGGCGGGCATTCTGGGCCCCCATACGGGATGAACCGGACAACTTGGGGACTTTTGATGAGACGGATGACCCGCAGAACGTTTGCCGCGGCCACGTTGGGGGCGGCTTCCGCGCTGCTCGCCACGGGTGCGGCGCCGTCCGCGAGCCGGGCGCCGCGGCGCGAGCTGCGCGGCATGTGGCTGGCGACCGTCGCCAACCTCGACTGGCCCTCCAGCGCGAAGCTCGGGCCCGCCGAGCAACAGCGCGAACTGCGCGCCCACTTCGACACGGCCGTCGCCCGCCGGCTCAATACGGTGTTCTTCCAGGTGCGGCCCACGGCGGACGCCCTGTGGCCGTCGCCGTACGAGCCCTGGGCGCAGTATCTGACCGGGCAGCAGGGCCGCGACCCCGGCTGGGACCCGCTCGACTTCGCGGTGCGCGAGGCCCACCGGCGGGATCTGGAGCTGCACGCCTGGTTCAACCCGTACCGGGTCGCCAACCACACCGACCCCGGCCGCCTCGTCGCCGGCCACCCCGCCCGCCGGCACCCCGACTGGGTCCTCCCGTACGGCGGCAAGCTGTACTACAACCCGGGCCTGCCGGAGGTCCGCGGCTTCGTCCAGGACGCGATGCTCGACGCGGTGCGGCGCTACCCCGTGGACGGGGTGCACTTCGACGACTACTTCTATCCGTATCCGGTCGCCGGGCAGCGCTTCGACGACGATGCGGAGTTCGAGGAGTACGGCAGCGGCTTCGCCGGCCGGGCCGCCTGGCGGCGGGACAACATCGACCGGCTGGTGTACGAGATGGCCGGCAAGCTCCGGGACGGGAACGAGCGGGCCGGGCGCACGGTGCGGTTCGGCGTCAGCCCGTTCGCGGTCTGGCGCAATCAGGGCACCGATCCGCAGGGTTCCCGTACCAAGGCCGGGGTGCAGACCTACGACGATCTGTATGCCGACACCCGCCGCTGGGTGCGGGAGGGCTGGCTGGACTACATCGTGCCGCAGGTCTACTGGCCCCTCGGCTCCGCGCCCGCCGACTACGCCGAACTCGTGCCCTGGTGGGCGCGGACCGTCGACGGCACCGATGTGGACCTCTACATCGGCGAGGCCCTCTACAAGGCCGGTGACACCCAGCCCGCCGCCTGGAAGGACCCGGCCGAACTCTCCCGCCACCTCACCTTTGCCGCCCGCTATCCGCAGGTGGGCGGCCATGTCTACTTCTCGGCGAAGGAGGTGGCCAGGGACCGGGCCGGTGCCATGGCGCGGGTCGTGCGCGACCACTACGGCAGCGCTGCGCGGGCCTGAGGCCCGGCGGACAGGGGCAAGGGGCGGTCCGCACGGGCGGTGGCACCGTCCGCGCGGCCGCGTGGGTTCCGCGTACGGGGTGCGGTTACCGGCCGGCGTCCACGTCGGTGGTCTTGCCGTGCCGGACGACGGAGTCGGGGCCGGGCGACATGATCGCCTCATGCCCGTCCTCGGCGCGGACACGGTAGGGCGGGTCGCCGTTCGTGCCCAGCACTTCGATGATCTCGACAACCCGGTCGTGATGCCCGACGGTCCTGCCGTGCACCACCAGCCGGTCGCCCCTGCTTGCGTGCATGAGGGTCCTCCCCGCTTCGGGGCGGCCGTGCGCCCGGTTCGGCCGACGGCGAGCCGGCCAACGGTTGAACGGCCAACGGTTTCAACGGTTTACGGGCCTGGAGCAGCCCGGACGGCGGTAACCGCCTTCGCGGCAAGTTTACGTCCGCAGGGGACGGCTGCACCCGGTAAGTCCCGAGCCGTCCCTTTCCGGCCGGCGCCCGGCGCCGGTCAGCCGCGGGTCCGCTGGGTGACCGCGATGCAGGCCAGGACCGCAAGCGCCGCCGCCGGAGCGGCCGGCGGCAGGCGCTCGCCCAGCAGCAGCACGGACCAGACCAGCGTCAGCAGCGGCTGGGCGAGCTGGAGCTGGCTCGCCTTGTGGATACCGATCGCGGCCATCCCGCGGTACCAGACGACCAGCCCGAGGAACTGCGAGCCGAACGCCAGCCACAGCAGCCCACTGACCGAGTGCACGGTGAGCTGCAACGGCTCGGTGGACAGCGCCAGCGCGGCGCCCGCCACCGTCACCGGCAGCACCAGGACCAGCGCCCAGCCGATCACCTGCCAGCCCGGCATGTGGCGGGCGAGCCGGCCGCCCTCGGTGTACCCGGCCGCGCACACCAGCAGCGCCGCGAACAGCAGCAGATCGCTGCGGCCCGGCGCCCCGCCGCTCTGCTGCACCGCGAAGCCGATGACGACGGCGGCGCCGACCAGCGAGGCGATCCAGAACGTACGGGAGGGCCGCACCCCGGTCCGTACGGCCGAGCAGGCGGCCGTGGTCAGCGGCAGCAGGCCGACCACGACGGCCGCGTGCGAGGTGGTGGAGGTCTCCAGGGCCAGGGTGGTCAGCAGCGGAAAGCCGAGGACGACACCGCCCGCGACCACCGCGATACCCGCCCAGTGGCGGCGCTCCGGCAGGCGCACCCGGAAGACGGCGAGCGCGCCACCGGCCACTACGGCGGCCAGCACGCTGCGCAGCATCACCACCGTCCAGGGGCCCATGCCCTCCAGCGCCCAGGCGGTCCCGGGGAAGGTGAGCGAGAACGCGGCCACGCCCAGGACGGCGAGCAGGGCGCCACGGCTGGCGAGGGCGCCGCGGGCGGGGGTGGCGGCGGGCGCCGGGGTCTCCGGTCCGGCGGTGGTCCGGGTGCCCTGCCCGGCGGGGTCCGGGGTGCTGACCGCTATCGTGGCGGTGGCAGTAGCGCTATCGTTGGCTCTCATGCAAGAGCGTAGCAGTGGTGCCGAACTGGCCGCGATCCTGCGTGCCGAGCTGAATCGCTACTCTCCCGGAGAGAAGCTGCCCTCCAGCCGTGCGCTGGTGGAGCGGCACCGGGTGAGCCCGGTGACCGTCTCCCGCGCGCTCGCCGAGCTGGCCGCGGAGGGACTGGTCACCACCCGGCCGGGCGCCGGGGCCTTCCGGGCCGAGCCGCGCGGCGAGGCGCCCCGGCCGGTCGACACCTCCTGGCAGGAGATCGCGCTGAGCGCGGAGCCGGCCGGCGACCAGGTGCCGCGCAGCGTCGACGCCGCGGGCGTGGTGGCCACCCTCGCCGTCCCCGGCCCCGGCGTCATCGAGCTCAACGGCGGCTATCTGCACTCCGATATCCAGCCCGAACGCGCCCTGGGCGCCGCGCTGGCCCGGGCCGGACGCCGGCCGGGCGCCTGGGGGCGGCCGCCGGTCGAAGGGGTGCCGGAGCTGCGGGCCTGGTTCGCGCGGGAGATCGCCGGGTCCGGCGGCCCGCTCGCCGCCAGCGACGTCCTGATCACCGCGGGCGGCCAGAGCGCGCTGACCGCCGCGCTGCGGGCCCTCGCCGCGCCCGGCGCCCCGGTGCTGGTCGAGTCCCCGACCTACCCGGGCATGCTGGCCGTGGCCCGCGCCTCGGGGCTGCGCCCGGTACCCGTACCGCTCGACGCGGACGGGGTCCGGACGGATCTGCTCGCCGACGCCTTCCGCGTCAGCGGCGCACGGCTCTTCGTCTGCCAGCCGCTGTTCCAGAACCCGACCGGTGCGGTGCTGGCGGCGGCGCGGCGGCGCGAGGTGCTGCGGGTGGCGCGGGCGGCGGGCGCCTTCGTGATCGAGGACGATTTCGCGCGGCTGCTGGTCCACGGTGACACGCCCCCGCCCCCGCCGACCCTGATCGCGGACGACCGGGACGGCACGGTCGTCCATGTCCGCTCGCTGACCAAGGCCACCTCGGCCAATCTGCGGGTGGGCGCCCTGGCGGCCCGCGGACCGGTGCTCGACCGGCTGCGCGCCATCCAGGTCGTCGACAGCTTCTTCGTGCCCCGGCCGCTTCAGGAAGCCGCCCTGGAACTCGTCGGCTCGCCCTCCTGGCCCCGCCATCTGCGGCTGATCGCGGGGGAGTTGACCGCCCGCCGGAACGCCCTCACCGCCGCGCTGCATCAGGAGCTGCCCGCGCTCGCCGGGCCGGAAGCCGGGCCCGGTCCGGCGTACGGCCACGGCCCGGTGCCCGGCGGCCTGTACGTCCCGCCGGGCGGCTACCACCTCTGGCTGCGGCTGCCGGACGGTACCGACGAGGCGGCGCTGACCGGCGCGGCGCTGCGGGCGGGCGTCGCGGTCGCGGCCGGCCGCCCGTACTTCGCCGCCGAGCCGCCCGCCGCGCATCTGCGGCTGAGCTTCGCGTCGGCGTCCGGCACCGGCGAGATCACCGAGGGCGTGCGCCGGCTCCGGACGGCGTGCGAGGAGCTGGGAGTGCCGGTGCGCTGACCGGGAGGAGGGGCGGCGGGCCCGGCCCCGCCCCTCGTATACCGGTTCGACGCCGGGCCCGCCCTTCTGCCAACCTCCCGGCATGAATGATCACGCCCTCGACGGCTACGAGATCTCCACCGACCCGGCCCGCCTGGACGCCGACCTGGTCCACTACTGGCTCGCCACCGACGCCTACTGGGCCGTGGACCGCCCCCGGGAGCTGCATGACCGTGCCGTCGCGGGCTCGCTCAACTTCGGTCTGTACGCCTCCGGTTCCGGCCGCCAGACCGGGTACGCCCGGGTGGTCACCGACCACGCCACCTTCGCCTGGCTCTGCGACGTCTACATCTGCCGTGACGACCGCGGCAGGGGCCTGGGCACCGCGCTGATCGAGGCCATCGCCGACCATCTGACGCCCTGCGGGCTGAGCCGGCTGACGCTTTCCACCCAGGACGCCCACGGGGTGTACGAGAAGGTCGGCTTCCGCACCCTGGTCTCCCCGGAGCAGTGGATGACCCTCGGGCTGATCGACCCGGGTCCTGTCGATATCTGATCAACCGGGACCACACGGGCGCTGCTGCTCTTACCATCGGCGGATGAGTGTTCGACTCAAGCTGCTCGCCGCGGCCCGTAACTCCACCCTGCTGGAGACCCGGTTCGACGACGACCGCCCGCTGGACGCCGCCGGATGGCACGAGGCGGAGCGGGCGGCCCCCGTCCTGTGCCGGCTCGCTGCCGCCGAGCTCCGCTACTGCTCGCCGTCCGCCCGCTGCCGGCAGACCGGTGAGGCACTCGGGCTCCGGCCGCTCGCCCAGCCGGCACTGCGCGACTGCGACATGGGGCGCTGGCGCGGCCGCACACTGGGCGAGGTGACCGCCGCCGAACCCCGTGCCGTGGAGGCCTGGCTGGCCGATCCGCGCTCCGCACCGCACGGCGGGGAGTCGCTGCTGGAGTTCATCACCCGGATCGGCGGCTGGCTGGACACCCGGCCGGCCGAGGACGCCGCCGGGCTGCTCGCGGTCGCCGAACCCGCCGTCGTCCGCGCTGCCCTGGTCTATGTGCTCAAGGCGCCGCCGCACGCGTACTGGCGGATCGACGTCCAGCCGCTCTCGGTGACCACCCTTACCGGCCGGTCCGGCAAGTGGGACCTCCTGCTGGAGGCGTGAGCCGACGCCCGGTCACCCGCCGTCGTCCGCCCGGGGCGTGCCTTGGCCGCCCGGCCGCACCACCCGGAAAGCCCAGCCGCCGGGTTCCGCCGTCCGGGGCGTACGCACCCGTCTGACCTGCGGAAAGACCAGGAAGGCGGGCGCCTTCGGGGGCAGTTGGCCCCGGGCGGCGGACACCATCGAGGTGCGCACCGCCGGGGCGGGCGCTTCGCTCGGTCTATGCACATACGCCACATTCCTCTGTATGCCCTGGCGGCCGGCGCGCTGGTGGTGTCCGTCCTGCTCTTCGGTGACGGCGACGGCGCGGACGCCGCCACCGAGGCCGTCTCCGGCGCGGTGACCGACACCGTCACCGAGGCCGGCCCCGCCGTGGACACCTCGCAGGCGGTGGTCGTCGAGCCCGACCCGGTGGCACCGGGCGGCACCTTCTCCGTGAACGACGGCGGCACCTGCTCCGGCGACAGCGCGCAGGCCACCTTCGACGGCGCGGACATCCCCACGATGCAGCTGAGCTCCCGGAACGACCGGCTGGGCGGCAGCGCGATCATGCCGGAGGGCACCGCCCCCGGCTCGTACCAGGTCACCATCACCTGCGGCGGTGCGTCCGGAGCCCGGCAGAGCGCCACGGAAGCGGACCGGGCCGGCACCGGGGAATACGGCGAGGCAGACGGCACGGAGCACGGCGACACCGACGGATCGCAGCGCGGAAAGGGCTCCGGCGACGGCCGCCGCACCCTCACCGGCACCATGGTCGTCTCCGGTGACGCCACGGAGGTCGTCCCGCAGGGCGGCGCGGACACCGGCCTCGGTGGCACGGCCGGCTCCGGCCGGGCGGCCACGGCGCTCGGCGGAGTGGTGCTGCTGGCCGCGGCCGGCGGGGGCGCCCTGGTCCGCCGCCGGCGCGCCCGCGGCGACCGGAGCTGACGGCGGTGAGCGCACATCCGCCCCGGCGCGTCCTGCTCCTCGGTCTCCTCACGGCCCTCGCCGTGGCGGGCGTGCTCGCGCTGACCGCCGCCCGGTTCCGCGCCCGCGACGCCACCAGCGAGGTCGACGGCGGCACCCACACCGTGCCGCGCACCGAGATAGCCCGGACGATCAGCGGCCAGCTCACCCTGCCGTTCCGCAACGGGCCCGACGCGGTGCGCTGCTCCGGCGACCTGCGGCCCGTGCGGTACGACGCGGTGCGCTGTACGGCACACTTCCCCATCGGCCCGGACCGCCATCTGACCGTGGAGGTCACCGGCGTCCGCCACAACCTGGTCACCTACCGGCGCCACATCCTGCCCCGCTGACCGGCGGGGGAGCGAGCCCCGTCCGCTACGGCTGGAGATCCAGGGCGGCCAGCCCCGACCCGTCCATCAGGAACGGCACCTCATCGGCGGGAGCGGCGCGGGCCGGGCGGGACGTCGCGGACACGCCCTACGGCCCGAGCGGCACCGCCGTCCGCCCGCGCGTCAGCCAGGCATTGGCCGCCTCGACCCGGCTGCTCACCCGCAGTTTCGCGTAGGCGTGTTCCAGGTGTTTGTCGACGGTGCGCGGGCTGATCTCCAGCCGGCGGGCGATCTGCTGGTTCGTCAGGCCCCGGGCGAGCAGGGCGAGTACGGCCGACTCGCGGCGGGTGACGAGGGAGGGCGGCGGCGTCGGCGGGGCGAGCCGGTGGAGCACATGGCTGAGCCGGGTGCGCAGCAGGGCGGCGGCCGCCACATCGTCGTCGGAGAAGTCGCTGCCGTTGCGGCTGATCGCCACACAGACCTTCCGCGGCCGGCCGGCGGCGTACCCCGCGGGGAACGACATCGCGAGCTGCTGCTCGGCGCCGAACGGCCGGTAGACCTCGGCGTACGCGGCGAGGGCGTGGAACTCGGCGCGGGTCTGAAGCGTCGAGCGCCGCATCGGGGTGCCGGAGCCGAGGGTGGTGTGGGTGACGAGGCAGTCCGCCGCCGCCTCCCGGGCGAACGCCACCCGCACGTCCGGGGTCAGCAGACCGGGGGGCAGGGTGAGCGGCTGGTCGGCGGTGCCGGCGCGGGGGGACCAGATGATGCTGTCGCCGGGAACGGCGCCGAGCAGCAGCGGCAGCAGTGCCGGAACAAGGGTTTCCTCGTCGACGGCATCGATCAGGAGGTCCACGACGGCGAGAATGCGTCGCAGGCCGGCCTCCGCGGCCGCGCTCATATGTCCAGCGTGCCGAGGGGGCGGGGGCCCGTCAAATGAGGGCCACCCGGCCGGCCGGGGGAAGACCGGCCGGGCGCGTCAGGCGCGTTAACGCCCGACGGCATAGACGCGGTTGAGGGGGCTCTCGGCGGCGAGTCGCCAGTGGTGGAGTCCGGCCTCGTCGGCGATCTCCCGCATGGTCTCCTCACCCGCGTGGTTTCCCAGTGCCCGCGGACCGTGCTGGGCCAGCGCGGACGGCAGACAGACGGCGACCGAGGCGGCGGTCAGTGCCCGGCCGACGGGGTGGGCGTTCTCCTGGGCGTTCGCCGAGGCGTTCGGCTCGACGACCATGCAGGTCCCGCCGTCGGCCAGCGCTTCCTCGGCGTGGTGCAGCGCACCGCCCGGGTCGCCGGTGTCGTGCAGACAGTCGAAGAAGGTGATCAGGTCGAAGTCCTCGCCCGGGTAGTCCTGGGCGGTGGCGACCTCGAAGCTGACCCGGTCGGCCAGCCCCTCCTCGTCCGCGATGCCACGGGCGGCCTCGATGGACGGGCGGTGGAAGTCGAAGCCGTGGAACTGCGACCGGGGGAAGGCCCGCGCCATCAGCGTCGTGGAGTAGCCGTAGCCGCATCCGACGTCCGCGACGCGCGCCCCGCGCTCCAGCTTCTCCCGCACCCCCTCCAGCGCGGCCAGCCACTCCGGGACCAGGGCGGCCGCGTAGCCGGGGCGGAAGAACTTCGCGGTACCGGCGAACAGCGCCGTGCTGTGCTCCTCCCAGCCGACGCCCTCACCGGTACGAAAGGCCTCCATCAGGGCGTCCTCGGTGGCGTAGAGCGCCTGCATCGCGGTGAAGAAGCCCGCCGCGTACGTGGGCAGTTCCGGGTCCGCCAGGACCGCGGCGTGCTCGGCGGGCAGCAGGTAGGTGTCGGTGTCCGGCGCGTAGCTGACGTACTCGCCGGCGACCTGCGCGGCCAGCCACTCGCGGACATAGCGCTCGACCAGCCCGGTACGGGCGGCGAGCTGCGCGGAGGTGAGCGGCCCGGCACCGGCCATGGCTGTGTACAGGCCGAGCCGGTCACCGAGCGAGGTGCACAGACCGGCGACCGCGGCCCCGCTGTCGGTGATCACTCGCTCCAGGAACGCCTGCACCCGCTCCTGATCCAGAGCCCCGCCCGAGCCGACACCGGAGGACGTCGCCATGGCTCTCACCTCCTCGTCCTTTTCACTGCAACAGCCCCGCCACCCCGGGCGCCATACGGGATTCGCCGTATACGGCCGGTGGCCGCGACCGGCCGACACTGGAGGAAGAGCAGGAGGTGCACCATGCGAAAGAAGGTCGACTGCCGGGACTACCCGAGCGAGATGAACTGCACCCTCGTCATCACCGGCGAGGAAGAGGAAGTCGTCCGCGCCGCCGCCGAGCACGCCGTCTCCGTCCACGGCCACACCGACAGCCCGGAACTACGCGAACAGATCAGGTCCTCCCTGAAGAACGAGATCCCCCAGCACGCCTGAGCTACGGGCACGGGCACGGATACGCCGCCCCTGGTGGGGGCGGCGGTCGTGTGGGGCGGGGTGGGGGCCGGGTGGCCTCGATGAGCGTTGCGCGGGACGCGTTCACCGCGATGTGAGCGGTCTGCCGGCTCATCGCCGATCAGTCACTCCGCTGATCTGGGGTTTTTACGCTGGTTGGCGTTGAAGCGCGCTTTCTTCTGACGATTCCCGCATGTGTTCATGTCGCACCATTTCCGGGTGCGGCTTTGGCTGGTGTCGAAGAAGGCGGCTTGGCAGGTCGGCGATGCGCACAGGGCCAATTTTCCGTCTCGTTCGCCTGCGATGATGCTGATCGCGTCGGCGGCGATCACGCCGAGGGCATCTTCCACGCAGGAAGCCGAGCTGAGCCGCCATCGCCGCTTGCCCTCGGGCGTCAGGATCGCTGCGGCCCGCCCCTGAGCGCTGCATTCATTGATGACGTGGACAGCAGATGCAGGGAGAGCGTCCTGGACCGCGGCTGCTGTCGCGGCGGCGTGAATCGACTCCCTCAGTTCCCGGGCGAGGTCGAGCTGGGCAGCGGTGCAGGAGTCCACGGCGAGGCCGCTCACCGCCAGCCAGTCGACGAGTCGCTGCGGCGTGGGAATGCGCTCCACGGCGTCGCCATGACGCTCCGACAGAGTCCCCGTGAAGCTGGTCGCCAGCACGGCACCGAGGCGGAAGTCAGGGAATCCAGCACGCATGGAACCACCTTAGCTGGTTGCGGCATGGCTTGGAGAACTGCTAGAACCGCCTTAGCCGGTTCGTGATGGGTCGTGGCCGGTTCCGCGATGGCTAGGAGGCCTGATGCCCCGTCCAACCAGCGACGTGCAAGCATTTGAAGCCCACGCAACCGACGCTGACCTCGGCGATCTGCGCGCGCGACTGGCCGCGGCGCGGCTGCCGGAGGCCGAGACGGTCTATCGCGCCGGGCCCGGCGCTCGTCGATGGGAACAGGGCGTTCCGCTCGCCGACCTCATCGATGTCGTGAACTACTGGCGCACCGGGTACAACTGGCGTTCATTCGAAGAGCGCCTTGACCGGATCGGCCAGTTCCGCACGACGATTGATGATCTGGGAATCCACTTCCTGCACCGCCGATCCGCACGGGCAGATGCCACTCCTCTGATCTTGACGCACGGCTGGCCAGGCAGCATTGCCGAGTTCATCGATGTAGTGGACGAGCTGGCGGATCCGAAAGATGCGGACGCGCCGGCGTTCCACGTCGTGGTCCCGTCGCTACCAGGCTTTGGTTACAGCGACAAGCCGGCCACCACCGGGTGGGGAACCGAAAAGATCGCGGCCGCATGGGTGGAACTGATGGGACGGCTCGGCTACAGCAAGTTCGTGGCCCACGGCGGCGACTGGGGAGGGAATATCACCACGGTTCTCGGTGGCAGGTTCCCGGCGCACGTGCTCGGCATCCACACATTGTTCGCGGAGGCGCCGCCCGGGTTGACAACGGACGGGCTGACAGCGGTCGAGCGCAAGTGGACCGAGGAAACCCGCGATTTCTGGCGCCACCGCGCGGCGTACGCGAAGCAGCAGGCGACCCGACCGCAGACCATCGGCTACTCGCTCGTCGACTCACCGGTCGGGCTTCTTGCCTGGATCCTTGACAAGTTCGCTGAGTGGTCAGATACGGAAGACAGCCCGTTCGAGACGATTACCAGAGACAGGATTCTCGACGACGTCACCCTGTATTGGCTGACGCGGACCGGCGCTTCGGCGGCCCGCATTTACTACGAAAGCCACAACTCGCTGGACCCGGAACTCCGGGTCGACGTCCCGTCAGCAATCAGTATGTATCCCCGCGACATCGAGAAGTGTCCGCGCCCCTGGGCGCAGGAGCGGTACCGGCAGATCGTCCGATGGAGGTCGCCCGAAAGCGGGGGACATTTCCCGTCGCTGGAGGTTCCCGAGTATTTCGTCAAGGACCTGCAAGAAGGTCTCGCGGCAGTGCTGGCCGCTCATCGGTGAATGCGGCTCGGCGAAACGGCACTCGGGGAGCGAGTCTCCGCGTGCCCTTCGTCATCCACGAGGACGAGTCGGCCGAGCCGGCCGTGGGCATCTTCGATCGTCCACGTGATCCCGTTGAGTGCGACCCGCCTGCCCTGCGCGATCCGGAAGAACCCCCTTGCCGCCATCACGCCCCCAGATCAGCGAGCTGTCGCGCAAGGGACTACCAGGCCCACACCCGCAACGGCACCACCCGGCCGGCAGGGAGGGTCGCCCTTTGGAACTGATCGCAACGCAGCGTTACGAGTCCAAGATTCGCCAACCGGCGTGCTCGTTCGCCCACGAAAAATCCCGGTCACTGCTCCGCCTCGCGGGGTCGCCTCACCGCCATTGCATAAACCTGCCAGATTCCGTATAGTCATGCCATCGAGGAGGAGGGTCCATGACGGTACGAGCGGCAGTGGCCGGGGCGAGTGGGTATGCCGGGGGTGAAGTGCTGCGTCTGCTTCTGGGGCACCCGGGGGTGGAGATCGGGGCGCTGACCGGGCACTCCAATGCCGGGCAGCGGCTGGGGGCGCTCCAGCCGCATCTGGCTCCGCTGGCCGACCGGGAGCTCCAGGCGACCACCGCCGAGGTCCTGGCCGGGCACGAGGTCGTGTTTCTCGCGTTGCCGCACGGACAGTCCGCCGCGGTCGCCGAGGAGCTCGGGCCCGATGTCCTCGTCGTGGACTGCGGCGCCGACTTCCGGCTGAGTGACGCCACGGACTGGGAGGCGTTCTACGGCTCGGATCACGCGGGCACCTGGCCGTACGGGCTGCCGGAGCTTCCCGGGGGGCGCACCGCGCTCCAGGGGACCCGGCGCATCGCGGTCCCGGGCTGCTACCCCACGGCCGTCTCGCTCGCCCTGTTCCCCGCGTACGCGGACCGGCTCGCCGAGCCCGAGGCCGTGATCGTGGCGGCCACCGGCACCTCCGGCGCGGGCAAGGCCCTCAAGCCGCATCTGCTGGGCTCCGAGGTCATGGGCTCGATGAGCCCGTACGGCGTCGGCGGCAGCCACCGGCACACCCCCGAGATGATCCAGAACCTGAGCGCGGTGGCCGGTGAGCGCATCAGCGTCTCCTTCACCCCGACCCTGGCGCCCATGTCCCGCGGCATCCTCGCCACCTGCTCGGCGAAGGCGAAGCCCGGTGTGGACGCCGCCGCCGTACGGGCCGCGTACGAGAAGGCGCTGGCCGACGAGCCGTTCGTCCAGCTGCTGCCCGAGGGGCAGTGGCCGTCGACCGCCGCCGTGTACGGCTCCAACACCGCGCAGATCCAGGTGACCCTCGACGCGGCGGCCGGCCGGATCATCGCGATCAGCGCCCTCGACAACCTCACCAAGGGGACCGCGGGCGGCGCGGTGCAGAGCATGAACATCGCCCTGGGCCTCCCCGAGGGGACGGGGCTCCCGAAGGTCGGGGTCGCGCCGTGACCCGCAACGGCACGGGGCAGCACGGCGGGACCGGCGGGACCGGAGAAGCGACGGAGGACATGCAGTGAGCGTGACGGCAGCACAGGGATTCACGGCGGCGGGCATCGCGGCCGGGATCAAAGCCCCTCTTGCCAATGGCAGCGGCGGGAATCCGGACCTCGCCCTCGTGGTGAACACCGGGCCCCGGACCGCCGCCGCCGGTGTCTTCACCTCCAACCGCGTCAAGGCGGCGCCGGTGCTCTGGTCGGAACAGGTACTGAAGAGCGGAGAGCTCACCGCCGTCGTCCTCAACTCCGGCGGCGCCAACGCCTGTACGGGCCCCAAGGGCTTCCAGGACACCCACGCCACCGCGGAGAAGGTCGCCGCGTCGCTGAACACCGCGGGGTACGACGAGACCGGCGGGCACAACGCCGGCATGATCGCGGTCTGCTCGACGGGCCTGATCGGCGTCCCGCTCCCGATGGACAAGCTGCTGCCCGGCGTCGACAAGGCCGTCGCCCAACTCAGCCCGCACGGCGGTGAGAAGGCCGCCATCGCCATCAAGACCACCGACAGCGTGCACAAGACCGCTGTCGTCACCAAGGACGGCTGGACCGTCGGCGGTATGGCCAAGGGCGCCGGCATGCTCGCCCCGGGCCTGGCCACCATGCTCGTCGTGCTGACCACCGACGCGGATGTGCCGTCGGCCGACCTCGACACGGCGCTGCGCGCGGCCACCCGTACCACCTTCGACCGGGTCGACTCCGACGGCTGTATGTCGACCAACGACACGGTGCTGCTGCTCGCCTCCGGCGCCTCCGGCGTCGTCCCGGCCGCCGACGACTTCGCCGAGGCGGTGCGCGCGGTCTGCGACGACCTCGCCCGGCAGCTGATCGGGGACGCCGAGGGCGCCAGCAAGGACATCAGGATCGAGGTCGTCGGCGCGGCCAGCGAGGACGACGCGGTCGAGGTCGGCCGCTCCATCGCCCGTAACAACCTCCTCAAGTGCGCCCTCCACGGCGAGGACCCCAACTGGGGGCGGGTGCTCTCCGCCATCGGCACCACGTCCGCCGTCTTCGAGCCCGACCAGCTGAACGTCGCCATCAACGGCGTCTGGGTCTGCAAGAACGGCTCCGTGGGCGAGGACCGCGAGCTGGTCGACATGCGCTACCGGGAGGTCCGCATCACGGCCGACCTCGCCGCTGGCACCGAGTCCGCGGTCATCTGGGCCAACGACCTCACGGCCGACTACGTCCACGAGAACAGCGCGTACTCGTCATGAGTGAGCGGAGCGAAGGAATCATGGACAGGTGCGCGCTGTGCTCACAGCGGGACGAGCGAAGCGAGGCCGGAGCATGAGCGCACGCAAGCACACCGCGCTGCCCAAGGCTCGCACGCTCATTGAGGCGCTGCCCTGGCTGACCCGTCACCACGGCAAGACCGTCGTCATCAAGTTCGGCGGCAACGCCATGGTCGACGAGGAGCTCAAGCGCGCCTTCGCCCAGGACGTGGTCTTCCTGCGGCACGCCGGACTGCGCCCTGTCGTCGTGCACGGCGGCGGCCCGCAGATCAGCGCCCAGCTGGACCTGCTCGGCCTGGAGTCGGAGTTCAAGGGCGGCCTGCGGGTCACCACCCCCGAGGCGATGAACGTCGTACGGATGGTGCTGGCCGGCCAGGTGCAGCGCGAGCTGGTCGGGCTGCTCAACGAGCACGGCCCGCTCGCCGTCGGCATGACCGGCGAGGACGCCCATCTGATGACCGCGACCAAGCACTTCGCCCAGGTCGACGGCGAGCGGGTGGACATCGGCCGGGTCGGCGAGATCACCGCCATCGACCCCGGCGCGGTCCAGGCGCTGCTGGACGACGGCCGCATCCCGGTGATCTCCTCCATCGCCCGCAGCAGCGACGAGGAGGACGCCGCCTCCGGGGCCTCGGGGGCCTCCGGTGTCTTCAACGTCAACGCCGACACCGCCGCGGCCGCGCTGGCCGCCGCGCTCGACGCCGAGACGCTGATGGTGCTCACCGACGTCGAGGGCCTCTACGAGGACTGGCCGAACAGCGACGAGGTGATCTCCCGCCTCACCGCCACCGAACTGGAGAAGCTGCTGCCCGACCTGGCCAGCGGCATGGTCCCCAAGATGCGCGGCTGTCTGCACGCCGTCCGCAACGGGGTGCACACCGCCCGGGTCATCGACGGGCGGGTCCAGCACTCGATCCTGCTGGAGATCTTCACCGACGAGGGAATCGGCACGATGGTCGTGCCGGACGCGAACACGATCGAGGGGGCGACATGAGCGACGTGGCACACACCCACGGCCCGGCGACCAACGCAGGGCTCACCGGGCGCTGGCAGGGCGCCATGATGGACAACTTCGGCACCCCCCGTATCCCGCTGGTCCGCGGTGAGGGCGCCACCGTGTGGGACGCCGACGGCAAGGAGTACCTCGACTTCCTCGGCGGTATCGCGGTCAACGCCCTCGGGCACGCCCACCCCGCGGTGGTCCGCGCGGTCTCCGACCAGGTCGCCACCCTCGGCCATGTCTCGAACTTCTTCGTCGCCGAGCCCACCGTGGCCCTCGCCGAGCGCCTGCTGGCGCTGGCCGGACGGCCCGGCCGGGTCTACTTCTCCAACTCCGGTGCCGAGGCCAACGAGGCCGCCTTCAAGATCGGCCGGCTGACCGGGCGCACCCATATGGTCTCCACCGCCGGCGGCTTCCACGGCCGCACCATGGGCGCCCTGGCGCTCACCGGCCAGCCCGCCAAGCAGGCGCCGTTCGCCCCGCTGCCCGGCGACGTCGACTATGTCCCGTACGGGGACGTGGAGGCGCTGCGCGCCGCCGTCACCACCGACACCGCCTTCGTCATCCTGGAGCCCGTCCAGGGCGAGAACGGCGTCATCGTCCCGCCGCCCGGCTACCTCCGGGCCGCCCGCGAGATCACCGCCGCCACCGGCACCCTGCTCGTCCTCGACGAGATCCAGACCGGCATCGGCCGGACCGGACACTGGCTGGAGTCCCAGGCGCAGGGCGTCGAGGCGGACATCGTCACCCTCGCCAAGGGCCTCGGCGGCGGACTGCCGATCGGCGCGACGCTGGCCTTCGGCCGGGCCGCCGGCCTGCTCACGCCCGGTTCGCACGGTTCGACGTTCAGCGGCAACCCGGTCGTCTGCGCCGGCGCGCTCGCCGTCCTGGACACCATCGAGGCCGACGGCATCCTGGAGAACGTCAAGCGCGTCGGCGAGCGGCTGCGTACCGGGACCGAGGCGCTGGGCCACCCATTGGTCAGCCAGGTCCGCGGTGTGGGGCTGCTCCTGGGTATCGTCTTGACGGAGTCGCTTGCGCCGCAGGTGCAGCAGGCGGCTCAGGACGCGGGCCTCCTGGTGAACGCGGTCGCGCCGGACGTCGTCCGGCTCGCCCCGCCGCTGATCGTCTCCGACGAGGAGGCGGAGGAGTTCCTCCGGAAGCTGCCCGCCGTCCTCAACACGGCCCGCCAAGGGGCCGACGGGGAACGACGAGCCGGAGACTGACGACAACGATGACCGAGCCGCAGGACAACGAGGCGCAGAACGGCGGCCAGGCCGTACCGCAGACCCGCACCGCCCGCCACCGCCGGATCGTGGACATCCTCAACCGGCTGCCGGTCCGCTCCCAGAGCCAGCTCGCCAAGCTGCTCGCCGACGACGGCCTGTCCGTCACCCAGGCGACGCTCTCCCGCGATCTGGACGAACTGGGCGCGGTGAAGATCCGCAACACCGGCGGCGAGCTGATCTACGCGGTGCCCAGCGAGGGCGGCGACCGCAAGCCACGGGCGCCGCTGGGGGAGTCCGCCAAGGAGGAGCGGATGCGCCGTCTCTCCGGCGAACTCCTCATCTCCGCCGAGGCCTCCGCCAACCTCGTGGTCCTGCGCACTCCGCCGGGCGCCGCCCAGTTCCTGGCCTCGGCCATCGACCAGGCCGAACTCCACGACATCCTCGGCACCATCGCCGGCGACGACACCCTGATGCTGATCAGCCGCGACCCCGCGGGCGGGCAGGCACTCGCCGACCATCTGCTGCGGCTGGCCCAGAAGGCGCACTGAGCGTCAGAAGCACGCGGCCGGTGAGCTCACCGGCCGCGTCCTCCGCCGCCGGCGCGCCCCCTCTCCCCGCCGTACGGCGCTCGCTCCGCCCCACGCACCTCTTGACCGGAACACTGTCCGGAACCCCCCGACACCCGCCGAACGGTATGCGGCAGGATGGCAGTTCGCGTCGGGGGGTCCATGCATGTCCTGGCGCTTTCGCAGCCTCAGAGACAAGCGGGTGACCAGGTGACGAGACATCACATCGGGCTCATAGCGGAGCCGTTCCCCAGGGCAGTGGGAGCCGGCCGGTGAACCGGGCCTTCACACTGCACGATCTGATCGTCGCAGGGGCCGCGCTGGCCGCCGGTATCGCGGCGGGTCTGCTGCTGCGGGTGGCCCTGCGCTGGCTGGGCAAACACGCGCTCAGGACGCGGTGGAGCGGGGACGACATCCTCGTCGACGCACTGCGGGCCGTGGTGCCCTGGGCGGCGATCACGGGCGGCCTGGCGGCGGCGGCCGCGGCGCTGCCGCTCACGCCGACGGTCGGACACACCGTCAACCGGACGCTGACCGTGCTGCTCATCCTGGTCGTCACGCTCACCGCGGCCCGGGTGATCACCGGTGTGGTGAAGTCCTTGGCGCAGTCCAGGTCCGGGGTGGCCGGATCGGCCACAATTTTCGCCAACATCACCCGCATCATCGTGCTGGCGATGGGCTTCCTGGTGGTCCTCCAGACCCTGGGCATCTCCATCGCCCCGCTGCTCACCGCGCTCGGCGTGGGCGGCCTCGCGGTCGCCCTGGCGCTCCAGGACACCCTCGCCAACCTCTTCGCGGGCGTGCACATTCTCGCCTCGAAGACCGTGCAGCCCGGTGACTACATCCGGCTCAGCAGCGGCGAGGAAGGCTATGTCGTCGACGTCAACTGGCGTAACACTGTGGTGCGGCAGCTCTCCAACAACCTGGTGATCATCTCCAACGCCCAGCTGGCCGGCACCAACATGACCAACTTCACCCGCCCGGAACAGAAGTTGACGATCCTGGTGCAGGTGGGCGTCGCCTACGACAGCGACCTCGACCATGTCGAGCGGGTCACCACCGAGGTCGTCGAGAGCGTGATGAAGGGCGTCAACGGCGGTGACCCGGACCATGAACCGGCCGTCCGCTTCCACACCTTCGGCGACTCCCGCATCGGCTTCACGGTCATCCTGGGCGTCGGCGAGTTCAGCGACCAGTACCGGATCAAGCACGAATTCATCAAGCGCCTGCACCAGCGCTACCGGGACGAGGGCATCCGGATTCCCTCCCCGGCCCGCACCGTGGCACTGCAGAAGCCGGAAGAGATCGTGATCCCGCACCAGCGCGACCTGTCGGACGTGGTGCCGCCGGTGCCGTAGCAGTGCGGCACCACGGCGCCGCGCGGCGCGCGTGCGGCGGCGAAGCCCCGGCCGGTGAACCCACCGGCCGGGGCGTTTCCATCGGCCCCACCCCAACCCACCCCGAGGAGCTCAGCACCGTGGCAGAAGAATTCACCGTCGTGCCCGTCGCCCACGTGATCGGCGGACGTGTGGAACCGACGGATGACTACTGGGGCGGCACCCGCTCCGTCATCCGCATCGACCCCGAGCGGTACACCGAGGAGTCGGTGGTCGGTCTGGAGGCGTTCTCCCATATCGAGGTCGTGTTCCTCTTCCACCTGACCGCCCCCGGCGACCTGCCTCCCGAGCTGCGACGGCCCCGGGGCAACCCGGACTGGCCCGCGGGCGGTACGTTCGCCCATCGGAACATGCGGCGGGTGAACCGGCTGGGTGTCTCGCGCTGCCGCCTGGTCGCGGTGGACGGCCTGGACCTGCATGTGGAGGCACTGGACGCGGTGGACGGCACGCCGGTGCTCGACATCAAGCCCTGGTTCGGCGTGATGGGCCCACAGGGTGAGGTCCATGAGCCGGCCTGGCCGTCGCAGATGCTGGCCGACTACTACACCGCCCCGGGCGAGTAGGCAGGCGGCGGGTCCGGGCCGAGGAGTCCCGGAAACGATCAAGGGCCTTGCTTCGGCGATCCGAAGCAAGGCCCTGACCTGGGCTGAAAGCCCTCACTGCACCGTCGGGACGACAGGATTTGAACCTGCGACCCCTTGACCCCCAGTCAAGTGCGCTACCAAGCTGCGCCACGTCCCGGTGCTCGTGCCGGCCGGAGAACTCCCGGCCGGGGCGTGCAGAAGAAAAATACCCTGTCCCGGCCCCTGAATCCAAAGCGGGTCCCCCGAGGGTGCTTCCGGGGCCTCCGGCTGGGGCCCCGCTTCCGTGGTTCGATGAGGTTATGGGTGAAATGTCTGCCAGGGATGCCTTCCGGGTGGGCCGGGTGTACGAGCCGCCGGAGCCGGCGGACGGGGCCCGGGTGCTGGTCGATCGGCTGTGGCCGCGCGGGCTGTCCAAGGACGATGCGCAGCTCACCGAGTGGTGCAAGGACGCGGCGCCCTCGTCCGAGCTGCGGCGCTGATGCTCGGGGAGCTGGCGCAGGGGGCCGCGCAGCGGGCGCTGGAGCGGCTGCGGGAGTACGCCGAAGAGGGGCCGCTGACGCTGCTGACGGCCACCAAGGATCTGTCGGCGAGCCATGTGAACGTGCTGACCGAGGTGCTCAAAGAGGGCGGCTGAGGCTCCGCGCCACGCCGACGACCCGCCGCTGACCTGCATATTCATCGACGCGTTGACGAAACATACGGTGGAGTGCATACTTATACCCATCAGCGAATGCACCGTAAGGAGAAACCCGTGACCGAGCGCGTCGTACTCGCCTACTCGGGCGGCCTGGACACCTCTGTCTGTATCGGCTGGATCGCCGAGGAGACGGGCGCCGAGGTCATCGCCGTTGCCGTGGATGTCGGCCAGGGCGGCGAGGACCTGGACGTCATCCGCAAGCGAGCGCTCGACTGCGGTGCGGTCGAGGCCGAGGTCGCGGCCGCCAAGGACGAGTTCGCCGACGAGTACTGCCTCCCGGCGATCAAGGCCAACGCCCTGTACATGGACCGCTACCCGCTGGTCTCGGCGCTCTCCCGGCCGACCATCGTCAAGCACCTGGTCGCCGCCGCGAAGAAGCACGGCGCCACCACCGTCGCCCACGGCTGCACCGGCAAGGGCAACGACCAGGTCCGCTTCGAGGCGGGTATCTCCTCCCTCGCCCCCGACCTGAAGTGCATCGCCCCGGTCCGTGACTACGCGATGACCCGGGACAAGGCGATCGCGTTCTGCGAGGAGAAGAACCTCCCGATCGCGACCACCAAGAAGTCGCCGTACTCGATCGACCAGAACGTCTTCGGGCGGGCCGTGGAGACCGGCTTCCTGGAGGACATCTGGAACGCGCCGATCGAGGACGTGTACGAGTACACCGAGAACCCGGCCACCCCCCGGGAGGCCGACGAGGTCATCATCTCCTTCAAGGAGGGTGTCCCGGTCGCCATCGACGGCAAGCCCGTCACCGTCCTCCAGGCGATCCAGCAGCTCAACGAGCGGGCCGGCGCCCAGGGCATCGGCCGGATCGACATGGTCGAGGACCGGCTGGTCGGCATCAAGTCCCGTGAGGTGTACGAGGCGCCCGGCGCCATCGCGCTGATCACCGCGCACCAGGAGCTGGAGAACGTCACCGTCGAGCGCGAACTGGCCCGCTACAAGCGGCAGGTCGAGCAGCGCTGGGGCGAGCTGGTCTACGACGGCCTGTGGTTCTCGCCGCTCAAGCGGGCGCTGGAGGGCTTCATCAACGAGGCCAGCCAGCAGGTCACCGGCGACATCCGGATGACGCTGCACGGCGGCCGCGCGGTCGTCACCGGCCGGAAGTCCGACCAGTCGCTCTACGACTTCAACCTCGCCACGTACGACACCGGCGACACCTTCGACCAGTCGCTCTCCAAGGGCTTCATCGAGCTCTTCGGTATGTCGAGCAAGATCGCGGCCAAGCGCGACCTCGCCTGACCCGACTCGTTGGATTCATCAGCCCCCGCCTCCCTGCCCTCGCGGTGGGGTGGGGGTACCCCCTGGTCCTTAAGACCTTGGGGGAGGTGGCACATCTACCGCAGCCTTGAGGAGCAGCAGTGAGCAGCAACAGCGGTGACGTCCGGCTCTGGGGCGGCCGGTTCGCCGACGGTCCGGCAGAGGCGCTGGCCCAGCTGTCGGCGTCGGTCCACTTCGACTGGCGGCTGGCCCCGTACGACATCGCGGGCTCCCGTGCGCACGCCCGCGTGCTGCACAAGGCGGGCCTGCTCACCGAGGACGAGCTCAGCCGCATGCACGCCGGGCTCGACCAGCTCGCCGCGGATGTCGCCGACGGCTCCTTCACCGGCACCATCGCCGACGAGGACGTGCACACCGCCCTGGAGCGCGGGCTGCTGGAGCGGCTCGGCCCGGACCTCGGCGGCAAGCTGCGGGCCGGCCGGTCGCGCAACGACCAGGTCGCCACGCTCTTCCGGATGTACCTGCGGGACCACGCCCGGATCATCGGCGGGCTGATCGCCGACCTCCAGGAGGCGCTGGTCGGCCTCGCCGAGACCCACCCGGACGTGGCCATGCCGGGCCGCACCCACCTCCAGCACGCCCAGCCGGTGCTCTTCGCCCATCACGTCCTGGCGCATGTGCAGTCGCTGTCCCGGGACGCGGAGCGGCTGCGGCAGTGGGACGACCGCACCGCCGTCTCCCCGTACGGCTCGGGCGCGCTGGCCGGCTCCTCGCTCGGCCTCGACCCGGAGGCGGTCGCCGCCGACCTCGGCTTCGAGCACGGCTCGGCCGGCAACTCCATCGACGGCACGGCCTCCCGTGACTTCGTCGCCGAATTCGCCTTCATCACGGCGATGATCGGGGTGAACCTCTCCCGGATCGCCGAGGAGGTCATCCTCTGGAACACGAAGGAGTTCTCCTTCGTCACGCTCCACGACGCCTTCTCGACCGGCTCGTCGATCATGCCGCAGAAGAAGAACCCGGACATCGCCGAGCTGGCGCGGGGCAAGTCGGGGCGCCTCATCGGCAACCTGACCGGGCTGCTGGCCACGCTCAAGGCGCTGCCGCTGGCGTACAACCGTGACCTCCAGGAGGACAAGGAGCCGGTCTTCGACTCCTGCGACCAACTGGAGGTGCTGCTCCCGGCGTTCACCGGGATGATGGCCACCCTGACCGTCCACCGTGAGCGCATGGAGGAGCTGGCCCCGGCCGGCTTCTCGCTGGCCACCGACATCGCGGAGTGGCTGGTCAAGCAGGGTGTGCCGTTCCGGGTGGCGCACGAGGTCGCGGGGGAGTGCGTCAAGGAGTGCGAGGCGCACGGCATCGAGCTGGACCAGCTCACCGATGAGCAGTTCGCGAAGATCTCGCCGCATCTGACCCCCGAGGTCCGCGGCGTCCTCAACGTCCCCGGCGCGCTCGCCTCGCGCAGCGGCCGCGGCGGCACCGCCCCCTCGGCGGTGGCGGTCCAGCTCGCCGAGGTGCGGGCCGACCTGGTCACACAGCAGGAGTGGGCGACGGCGAAGAAGGCCACCGGCCTGGCCTAGCCGGCACAAAGGTACGACGGCGGCCCGCCCCCGGGAGGAGATCCGGGGGCGGGCCGCCGTCGTGTGCGTGGGAGGAGCTGGTGAGACATTCGTGTCTCATTCGGCTAGTGTGTGTCTCATGGCCTTGGATCGTGAACGGGTACTCAAGGAGGCCGCCGCCTTGCTCACGCGGCGGGCTTCGACACCGATGGACGAGATCGCCCGCGCCGCGGGCATCAGCCGCGCCACCCTGCACCGGCACTTCGCCGGGCGGGACGCGCTGATCAGAGCGCTGGAGGACTACGGCATCGCACAGTGTGGGCAGGCGATGGACGCGGCCCGGCTGGACGAGGGGGACGCCGCCGACGCACTGCGCCGGCTGATCGCCGAAGCCGAACCGGTCGCCGCCGTACTGGCCTTCCTCTTCACCGAGAACCAGCTCTTCGAGGACGGCGAGATCAACGCCGGCTGGGCCGAGCTCGACGCCCGCCTCGGCGCGCTCTTCCGACGCGGCCAGGAAGAGGGCGACTTCCGGATCGATCTGAGCGCCGCCTGGCTCACCGAGGCCTTCTACGGACTGATCGGCGCCGGCGCCTGGGCCGTGCACGAAGGGCGGGTCGCCCGTAACGACCTTCACCACTCGATCGCCGAGCTGCTGCTCGGCGGCATCCGACGGAGCATGGAGAAATGACCGAGACCATAGCGTCAGGACCGGCCGGCTCGGCCCATGTGGACGACCAGCCCCGGCCGGGCCGCTGGCTCGCGCTCGCCGTCCTCGTCCTCGCCGTCCTCCTGGTCGGCGTCGACGCCACGGTCCTCGGCCTCGCCACCCCCTTCCTCAGCGAAGACCTCCAGCCCTCCGGCACGCAGCTGCTGTGGATCGGTGACATCTACTCCTTCGTCATCGCCGGGCTGCTGGTCTCCATGGGCAGCCTCGGCGACCGCATCGGCCGCAAGAAGCTGCTGCTGCTGGGCTCCGTCGGCTTCGGCGCGATGTCGGTGCTCGCCGCGTACGCCAGCACGCCCGAGATGATGATCCTGGCCCGGGCGCTCCAGGGCGTCGCCGGCGCGACGCTGATGCCGTCCACGCTGGCACTGATCCGCAACCTCTTCCACGACCCCAAGGAACGCAGTCTGGCCGTCGGCATCTGGGGCGCCATGGCCTCGGCCGGTATGGCCGTCGGCCCGGTCCTCGGCGGCTTTCTGCTGGGGCACTTGTGGTGGGGTTCGGTCTTCCTGATCAACCTGCCGGTGATGGCGCTGCTGGTGGCCGTAGGCGCCAAGGTCATCCCGGAGTCACGCAATCCGGACCCCGGCCCCTGGGACATCCCCAGCGTCCTGCTGGCCCTGGTGGGCATCGTCTGCGTCGTCTACGCCATCAAGGAAGCGGCGGTGCACGGCTACCGCTGGGACATCGCCCTGTCGGCCGCCGTCGGTGTGCTCACCCTGTTCGTGTTCGTCCGCCGGCAGCTCACCCTCCCCTCGCCGCTGCTGAACATGAAGCTCTTTCACCACCGGGGCTTCTCCGGAGCGGTGCTGGCCGATCTGCTGACCATCCTCGGGCTGTCCGGGCTGGTCTTCTTCCTCTCCCAGTTCCTCCAGATGGTGCAGCTGCGCTCGCCGCTGAACGCCGGGCTCGTCGAACTCCCGGCGGCGATCGGCGCGGTGGGCGCCGGTCTGGCCGCCGGCTGGGTCGCCCGGCGGCTGACCGTGCGGCTCGTGGTCGCCGGCGGCCTCGCCGTGGTCGGACTCTCGCTGGTCGGCTGCACCACGCTGCACGCCGACACCGGCACCGCCGCGATGTGCGTGATCCTCTTCGTCGTCGGCGTCGGCGCCGGATTCTCGTTCACCGTCACCGCCGATGTGATCCTCTCCAGCGTGCCCAAGGAGGAGGCGGGCGCCGCCTCCGCGGTCTCCGAGACGGCCTACGAACTGGGCGCCGCGCTCGGCATCGCCCTGCTCGGCTCCATCGTGACCAGCATCTACCGGGGCTTCGCCGCGCCGCCGGGGATCCCGGGGGCCGCCACCACCGCCGCCCGTGAATCGCTCGGCGGCGCCGTCGAGACGGCCGGCCAACTCCCCGCCGACCAGAGCGCGGCGCTGGTCAGCGCCGCACAGGACTCCTTCGTCGCGGGGGTCGACGTCGCGGCCGGGGTGGGCGCCGTGGTCCTGCTGTCCGCCGCCGTCGCCGCGTGGTTCCTGCTCCGCGGCCAGGAGCTGGCGTCCGGCCCGGCCCCGGCCGGGCCCGCGGCGCTCTCCACGGCCGCGGCGAAGCCGGGGGGCGACTCCGGCGCGGCGGCCGGCGACCCGGCGGAACGCCCGTAACGCGGTACGGCCGCTCCGCCGGACGGCGGGCACCCACCGCGCCCCAGGGCGTGTCCTGTGGATCACGGTCCCCGCACCCGCCATGATCCACGGGACACGCCCTGGGGGCGACTGTCCCCCGCCCGTTCACGCCCGGTACGCATCCTGGTGACCGGCCGTCCGGAGCGGCTTGCTTGACTCTCCCGTCGTCCCCTCACGGACGGCCCGCTCAGGAGAGTGACGCAGTGCGCGACATCGGACGACGCTCCTTCTTCACCGCCGCGGGGGCCCTGGCCACCGCGAGCGCCATCGGCAGCAACGCCTACGCCACCGGCCACGCCCGCGACGCGGCCACCGCCGACGAATACGTCGACGTCCAGCTCCTCAACATCACCGACCTGCACGGCTATCTCCAGGGCGCCCCGGGTGCCCACTCGATCATCACCGGAGCCGGCGGAAAGACCTACACCGTGGGCGGCGTCGCCTATATGGCCGCCCACCTGGAGCGGTTGCGCGCCGGCCGCCGCAACTCCCTCTTCTTCGCCCCCGGCGACCTCTTCTCCGGCTGGGAGTTCGACGCCGCCACCTTCGCCGACGAGCCCACCATCGAGGCCCTCAACGCCATGGGCCTGGACTTCGCCTCGGCCGGCAACCACGAGTTCGACAAGTCCGCGAAGTTCCTCACCTCCCACATGGAGGACGGCGACAGCTTCCCCGTCGTCGGCCGCGACGACGACTTCGAGGACTCCACCGGCCGCCGCTTCCAGGGCGCGAAGTTCCCCTACTACAGCGCCAACATGGTGTGGAACGGGAACGGCGAGCTCGTGCTGCCGCCGTACAACATCGAGTACGTGGACGCCGGCGGCGGCCGCCGGCTGCCGGTCGGCTTCATCCATCTGACCGCCATCGGCACCGAGTCCTTCCCCGGCTCCTACCAGCCGGGACTGCGCACCCTCGACGAGCTGGAGACCGCCAACCGCTGCGCGGCGGAGCTCAGGTCCCGCGGTGTCCGGGCGATCGTGCTCAGCATGCACGACGGCGCGGTGGCCGGCAGCGACTTCTCCAGCGGCAGCAACCCCTCGGGGCCCGCCTACGAACTGGCGCTGCGCGTCTCCCCGGACATCGACGCCATCGTCACCGGCCACTGGCACTGCGCCTTCACGATGATGCTGCCCGACCCCGACGGCGTGCCCCGGCCGTTCGTCGAGGCCGGCTGCTACGGCCAGCTCGTCAACGAGATCAATCTGCGCCTCGACCCCGACACCGGCGCGGTGATCCGGGAGCTCACCACCGCCACCAACCACCCCAACACCCGCGATGTCACACCGGACCCGGACCTGAAGTCGATCGCCGGCTACTGGGCGGACTACGGCAGCCGGCGCGCCCGCAGCCGCCTCGGCACCCAGACCGCCTCCTTCACCCGGCGGCGCAACGCGGTGGGGGAGTCCACCATGGGCAACCTCGTCGCCGACTGGGCGCTGTGGGCGGGCCGGCAGCCGCACGGCCCGATGGACGATCCCGCCGACCACCCCAACACCCCCGCGGACCTCGCCGTCATCGCGGTCGCGCCACGCGTCGGCCAGGCCGTGATCGCCGGCGATCTGATCCGCGACGAGGAGACGGGCGGCACCGTCACCTTCGCGCAGGCCTGGAACTCCGTCGGCTTCGGCGACCCGATCATGACCGTCACCGTCACCGGCCGGCAGCTGCACGACGCCCTGGAGGAACAGTGGGCCCCGACCGCCGGCGGCGGCCTCGGCTTCTCCCCGCTGGCCGTCTCCGCCAACGTCCGCTACACCTTCGACGCCGCGGGAGCGGTCGGCCGGCGGATCGACCCGGCCGAGGTGTTCATCGACGGCACCGCCCTCGACCTCACCCGCCGCTACCGGCTCGCCGCCCCCTCCTACACCCTCATCAACCAGGACGGCTTCAGCGCCTTCACCGGCTTCACCGCACCGGTCCGGCACACCCGTGACTTCGAGAGCTTCGTCTCCTTCATCCGCGCCAAGAAGCAGCTGAAGCCCGCCCCGTTGAACCGGGTGGCGGTCAAGAACGCGGGGGTGCCCGGCGCCCGCACCGGCACCGTCACCCAGCGCCAGCAGCTGCTCCAGCCCGACGGCAGCATGGTGCCGCGGCCCGAGGCGGCCCTGCGTACGGCGCTGACCGGCGGCGCCGAGGGCCAGCGCGCCCCCGGCGGCTTCCGGGTGCCCTGCTGACCCGCCCGCACCGCAGCGGATACGGCAACGGGCCCCATCCGGAGAACGGATGGGGCCCGGCGCACGGCGGACGGGTCAGGCGGCCCTGGCCTTGGTGGCGTAGATGTCGACGTACTCCTGGCCGGACAGCTCCATCACATCGCTCATCACCTCGTCGGTGACGGCCCGCAGGACATAGCGGTCACGGTCCATACCGTCGTAGCGGGAGAAGTCCAGCGGCTCACCGAAGCGCACCGTCACCGGCGCGATGTGCGGGCGGCCCTTGCCGCCGGGCTGCACCTTGTCCGTGCCGATCATCGCGAACGGGACGACCGGCGCACCGGTCATCAGGGTGAGCCGGGCGATGCCGGTACGCCCGCGGTAGAGACGGCCGTCGGGGGAGCGGGTGCCCTCCGGGTAGATGCCGAAGACGCTGCCCTCCTCCAGGATCCGGCGGCCGGTCATCAGCGCCGCGACCCCGCCGTGCCCACCGTCGCGGTCCACCGGGATCATGCCGGCGCTGGTGAAGAACCAGGCCATCAGCCGGCCCTTGACGCCCTTGCCGGTGACGTACTCGTCCTTGCCGATGAAGTACACCGGGCGCTTGACCACCAGGCTCAGGAACAGCGAGTCGATGAAGGTGACGTGATTACCGGCCAGGATCACCGGCCCGGTCGCCGGAATGCGCTCCATGCCCTCGACCTTCGGGCGGTAGAGGACACGCATGACGAATCCGAGAATCGCCTTCAGCACAATGCGGGACAACGGGCCCTCCGGGTCGTGGCTGGTCAAGGTCAAGCGCACGCAGAACTCTGCGCAGCCAAGGACCATACTCGCGGGTTACTCCCGCGCGCACATCGGGTTCACGAGGTCGATACGCACAGTTGACGTGTGTTACCACCATCTTCCCCCCGATGTTGTCGTCCGTCTCCCCGGCATGACCCGTCCGTGCCTACGATCGGCCGGGTTCCGTGGGCCGGTGTGCAACACGCCTCACCGCACGCCGGAAAACACCCGGAAGCACCCGGAATACCAGAGAATGCCTCAGACAAGGAGCGCGCATGCACAAGGGCCAGCAGCCGGGACGGCGGACGGTACTGGGGGCCGCGGCCCTCGGCGCGGGAGCGGCGGTGTTCGGCGCAGCCGGCCAGGCGAGCGCGGCCGGCCGGGCCGGGGTGCCCCAGGAGCTGCCGGTACCGCTGATCGTCGGTCACCGCGGCGCCAGCGGCTACCGCCCCGAGCACACCTTCGGCTCCTACCAACTCGCCCTGGACATGGGCGCGGACGTCATCGAGCAGGACCTCGTCCCCACCAAGGACGGGCATCTGGTCTGCCGCCACGAGAACGACATCACCGCCACCACCGATGTCTCCGCGCACCCCGAGTTCGCGGACCGCAAGACCACCAAGACCGTCGACGGGGTGAAGCTGACCGGCTGGTTCACCGAGGACTTCACGCTCGCCGAACTCAAGACGCTGCGCGCCAAGGAGCGCATACCGGGCACCCGGCAGCACAACACCCTCTACGACGGGGTGTGGGAGGTGCCGACCTTCGAGGAGGTGCTGCGCTGGGCCGAGCGCGAGGGCCGCAAGCGGGGCCGCCGCGTCTGGCTGCACATCGAGACCAAGCACCCCACGTACTTCCGCAAGCTGGGCCTTGGCCTGGAGGAGCGGCTGGCCAAGGCGCTGCGCGCGCACGGCCGGCACCGTAAGAACTCCCCGAACTTCCTTCAGTCCTTCGAGCCCAGCAGCATCCAGCGCCTGGACAAGCTCGTCGACTGCCCCAAGGTCGTGCTGCTCTCCACGCTCGACTCCCGGCCCTGGGACTTCACCGAGGCGGGCGACCCGCGCAAGGTCGCCGATCTGGTCAAGCCCGAGGGCCTGAAGTGGCTCGCCGGCTTCGCCCAGGGCATCGGACCGGACCTGACCGTGATCATCCCGCGGGACAAGGACGGCAAGCTCGGCGAGCCCACGTCCGTTGTCAAGGACGCACACGCCGCCGGACTGGTCCTGCACCCGTATACGGTCCGCAACGAGAACAGCTTCCTGCCGGCCGACTACCGCCGCGGCACCGACCCGAACGCCTACGGCGACGCCCTCGGGGTGTTCAAGGCGTACCTCGGGACCGGTATCGACGGCCTGTTCTCCGACAACCCCGACACCGCGCTGCTGGCCGCCGCGGAGTTCCGCAAGCGCTGACGTCGGCCGCGGACCGCCGTCGCGGCGGCGCCCGGCCGCCCGGACCGGCACCATCTCCCCGGCATTCTCATCTGAGTTGGGAATGTCACAGGGGAGCTGGGTGCCGGTCCGTTCCGCTTGCCCCAATTGCCTGCGCAGAATGCTCGCGGCGAAGATTGCCGCCGCCCTCCGCCGGGGATTCCGGAAGAGGCGGTGTCAGCACCGCCATGGCGGCGCCGGGTACCCCACGGCGCCGTCGGTCAGGGCACATCGTTTCCGGGCGCACCCCTCTCACCCTCACCGCGCCCGGACCAGCGAACCGAATAGGGGAGGCATACGCGCATGGGCACGAGTGTGACCATCTCTGCGGCGACCGACCAGGACGCCGAGCAGATCCTCAAGCTCCAGTACCTCTGCTACCAGCAGGAAGCCGCGCTGTACGACGACTACGGCATCGAGCCGCTCACCCAGACGCTTCAGGCACTGCGGGCCGAACTCGGCGAGGGCTGCGTCGTGGTGGCCCGGCTCGGCGAGGAGGTGGTCGGCGCCGTGCGCGGCACGGTCGACGAGGACGGCACCGGGCGGATAGCCAAACTCATCGTGCACCCGCGGATGCAGCGGCACGGCCTGGGCGGCCGGCTGCTCGACGCCGTCGAGGGCCGGCTGACGGCCGAGCGCTCGGCCACCCGCTACCGCCTGTTCACCGGCCACCGCAGCGAGGGCAATCTGCGGCTCTACCGCAGCCACGGCTATGTGCCCGTGGGCACCGAGCAGCGCACACCCCGGCTGAACGTGGTCACGCTGGAGAAGGAAGTACCCCAGCCGGCCGGCGCGGGGGAGCTCGTCGCACAGGCATAGGGCCGGAGCGGACCCGCACCGGGCGGAGCGGGTCCGCCTCCATCCGTCCTCGTCAGGGCAGATATCAGAGCTGATAGAGGAAGCCCCCGGGGGCCGCCTCACTGCCGCCCGTGGTGGTGAGCGTGATGGTGACCGTGCCCGGGGACTGGCTGGGCGCGACGGCCGCGACCCGGGTGTCGGACAGGACGGCGAAGGTGGCCGGGACGCTGCCGAAGGTCACCTCGGTGGTCGTCGCCAGCGCGGTGCCCGTGATGTCGACCAGCGTGCCGCCCGCGGCCAGACCCGACACCGGGCTGAAGCCGGTGACGGTCGGCGCGGCCACGAAAGCGAAGGTCCCGGACGCCGTGGCGGTGCCGCCCTGCGCGGTGACGACCAGGGCCACGTCGCCCGCCGCGTGGGCCGGGCTGACGGCGGTGAGCTCACTGTCGGACAGCACCGTCGGCGTCACGGCCGTGTCCCCGAACAGCACGGACGTGGCGGTGGTGAGGTTGCGTCCGGTGACGGTGACCGTGCTGCCGCCCGCCAGGGGCCCGGACGCCGGCGAGACATCGAGGATCACCGGCGGGAGGACGTAATGGAAGGGCACCGGATTGCTGGTGCCCCCCGGCGTGGTCACCGTGGTGTCGACCACACCGGCTCCCGAGGGGGCCACCACCGACACCGAGGTGGGCGAAGTGGCCGTGATGGTGGCCGGTTTGCTTCCGAAGCGCACCACCGTGGCCCCGGCGAGACCGGTTCCGGTGAGCGTCGCCGCGAAACCGCCGCCGGTGGAACCCTGGTTCGGACTGATCGGCATCTTCCCGCTCCGTTTCCGCGCCGGCGAACCCCCTGGACGCCTGTCGGACTCCAGTCAGACAGGGCGTCCGCCCCGGGACGAGGTGCGGGCCCGCTCTTCACCCGGATGGCGCAGCTCGTTCGCCGGGCGGCCTCAGGCCGTCGTTCGCTCCGTACGCGACCGGCGCAGCCACAGCAGCCCGGTGACGGGCAGGAAGACCGGGATGAAGAGATAGCCCATGCCGTAGTCCGACCAGACCGTGGCGTCGGGGAACGCGGACGGGTCGAGCAGCGTCCAGGTGCCGATGCCGAACACCCCGAGCAGCTCCAGCGCACAGCAGGCGAACGCGGCACGGCGGGCGCCCTCGCCGCCGCGCACCAGCGAGAAGGTGATGAACCCGTAGACGAGCGCGGAGCCCGCCGAGAGGCCGTACGCCAGCGGGGCCCGGTCGAACTGGGCGAGGAGCTGGTACAGCGAGCGGGAGGCGGCCGCGACGGTGAAGATGCCGTAGAGCGCGACCAGCAGCCGGCCGGGGCCGGTGCCCAGGGAGCGCCGGGCCGGGCCGGCCTCGGTGGGCTGTGGGGTCCTCGTGGTCTCAGGCACTGCCGCCTCCCCAGATGTCGAACAGCCGCACTTCCAGGACGGCCAGCACCACGCCGCCCGCCGCGACGGTGGCCGAACCCCAGCGGGTCCGCTCCGAGAGCGACATGAAGCCGGTCGCCGGGACACAGGCGGCCGCCCCGAGCAGATACGAAACGAACAGCGCGGTGCCCTTGTCCGGCGACACTCCGCGGGACAACTGCACGACGGCGATGACCAGTTGGACGATGCCGAGCAGCGACACCAGGCCCATGCCGATGAAGTGCCAGTCCTTGGTGGGCTGGTCACGGAACGCCGCGAAGCCGCACCAGGCGGCGAGGGCGAGAGCGGTCACCGCGACCGCGATCGTCAGCGCGTCGATCACCGGGGCCTCCGGACGGCGTGGCCGCGCGCCGTGGGGTTGTGGGGCATGGGGCGATGCTAAACGGCGGCGGGCGGGCTTCCGCGCCCGGCCCCACCGCGGTCCGCACGCCCGCGGGAGGGCGCCCCGGGGCGAAAGGTCCCGCCACCCGGCCGGGACGCCGGCCGTGGCGTTGACCACAGCGCACCGGGCCCCCGCGCCGCAGGCCGCTCCCCAGCTCCCGCCACGCCTCGCCGCATCAGTGCAGGCCACGGACCGGTCGGACGAGATCGTTCCCGCCGTGCGACAGGCTGTCCACGGGTCGGTCGGTGGTGTCCGCAATCCGGACTGGCTTGATCGGGCCGCACTGCTGTCTGGTTTACTGCCCGCATGACCACGACGAGCTACCGCACCCCTGCGACCGAGGCGTACCAGACGCCCGGTGCTCGTTGCATGTGTCGAATGTGTGACCGCTGAGGGCCCCCGCCTGAGCCTCGCGCCCCGAAGCGAGACCCTGCCATGAGCCGTACGTCGGACTCCCGACGCCCCCGGCCGCCCCGCGTCACCGGAACCCGGAGCCGGGCCCCGCGCCCGCCGCCGCTCCCTGTTCCCCCCTGCCGCACTCGCAAGAATGCCCCGTGCCCGGCGGGCGAGCCGCCGAGCACTCGACAGTGACGGAATTCCCTGTGATCACCACAACGGGCCTGACCAAGGTCTACCGTTCCGGAGACCGCGAAGTCACCGCCCTGGACGGCGTCGATCTGCACGTCCGCGAAGGAGAGGTGTACGGCGTCATCGGCCAGAGCGGCGCCGGCAAGTCCACCCTCATCCGCTGCCTCAACCTCCTGGAGCGCCCCACCTCCGGCACGGTCACCGTCGCCGGCCAGGAACTGACCGCCATCGCCGGCCGCGGCAAGCGCGCCAGCGCCGGACTGCGTGCCGCCCGCAGCCACATCGGGATGGTCTTCCAGCACTTCAACCTGCTGTCCTCACGCACCGTGCAGGACAACGTCGAACTGCCGCTGGAGATCCTCAAGGTCGACCGCAAGGAGCGCTCCCGCAAGGCGCTGGAGCTGCTGGACCTGGTCGGCCTCGCCGACAAGGCCAAGGCCTACCCCGCCCAGCTCTCGGGCGGGCAGAAGCAGCGCGTCGGCATCGCCCGCGCGCTGGCCGGCGACCCCAAGGTGCTGCTCTCCGACGAGGCCACCAGCGCCCTGGACCCGGAGACCACCCGCTCCATCCTCCAGCTGCTGCGTGACCTCAACCGCAAGCTGGGCCTGACCATCGTGCTCATCACGCACGAGATGGACGTGGTCAAGACGATCTGCGACTCGGCCGCGCTGATGAAGAACGGCCGCGTCATCGAGCAGGGCACCGTCGCCGAACTGCTCGCCACCCCCGGCTCCGAGCTGGCCCGCGAGCTGTTCCCGGTCGGCGGTGAGCCCTCCGCCGACGACCGCACCGTCGTCGACATCACCTTCCACGGCGATGCCGCCACCCGCCCGGTGATCTCCGAGCTGTCGCGCACCTACAACGTCGACATCTCGATCCTCGGCGCCGCCATGGACACCGTCGGCGGCAAGCAGATCGGCCGGATGCGCATCGAGCTGCCCGGCCGCTTCGAGGAGAACGTCGTACCGATCGGCTTCCTCCGGGAGCAGGGCCTTCAGGTGGACGTGGCGGACGTCGACCACAGCGCCGCAGCGACCGCCGCCGGCCCCGCCGACCGGCCGGCCACCCCGGAGCCCGCCGCCGCGCTCCAGAAGGAAGGTGCCAAGTGACCTGGAACGAGATGCAGCCGCTGCTGTACGACCGCACGCTCGACACCCTCTTCATGGTGTGGTGGTCCGCGTTCTACGCGGTGCTCCTCGGCATCCCGGTCGGCGTGCTGCTGCATCTGACCCAGCGCGGCGCAGTCCTCCAGAACATCGTCGTGAACAAGGTGCTCGGCGCGATCACCAACATCGGGCGGTCCTTCCCGTTCCTGATCCTGATCGTGGTGCTGATCCCCTTCACCCGGCTCCTCGTCGGCGTTTCCATCGGCCCGACCGGCGCGGTGGTCCCGCTCGCCATCGCCGCCATCCCGTTCTTCGCGCGGCTGGTCGAGGCCGCCCTGCGCGAGGTCGACCACGGGCTGGTCGAGGCCGCCCACGCCATGGGCGGTGGCACCTGGACCATCGTCTTCAAGGTGCTGCTCCCGCAGGCGCTGCCCGCGCTGGTGGCGGGCGTCACCACCCTGGTCATCCAGCTGATCGGCTACTCCGCGATCGCCGGTGCGGTCGGCGGCGGCGGTCTGGGTGACCTCGCCTACACCTACGGCTATCAGCAGTACGAGACCTCGCTGATGATCGCCACCGTGGTGGAACTGATCCTCCTGGTCACTCTCGTCCAGGTGCTCGGCGACCGCATCGTCCGCCGGCTCGCCCAGCGCGGCACCCGTGCCTCCTCCCTGCGCCGTACCCGCATCGGGGAGCCGGCTGCCGTCACCGAAGCCGCCTGATCCCGGAGCCACCCGCTCCACCCAAGAGCCCGGACCCTTTGCCGGGCGGACCTCACGCGGAACCCTCGCGTGTGACACAAGAAAGAGGCACTCTTCGTGCGCAACACCCTCAAGATCACCGCAGCCGTCGCCGCCGCCTCCGCCGTCGCCCTCGGCGCGAGCGCCTGCTCGGCCCCCTCCGACACCACCGCCAGCAGCGACAAGGGCGACAAGAACGCCCCCCTCGTCGTCGCCGCGAGCCCCGCCCCGCACGCCGCCATCCTCGACTTCGTCAAGAACAAGCTGGCGGACAAGGAGGGCCTCAAGCTGGTCGTCAAGCCGTTCAACGACTACAAGATCCCGAACAAGGTCACCGACGACGGCCAGGTCGACGCCAACTTCTTCCAGCACAAGCCGTTCCTCGACACCTTCAACAAGGAGAACGGCACGCACATCGTGCCCGTCCAGAACGTGCTCATCGAGCCGCTCGGCGTCTACTCCAAGAAGATCGACAAGCTCTCGGAGCTCAAGGCCGGCAGCACCGTCTCGGTCCCGAACGACCCCTCCAACGAGGGCCGGGCGCTCAAGCTGCTCGCCGACAACGGCGTGATCACCCTCAAGCCCGGTGTCGGCTCCGACGCCAAGCTGACCGACGTCAAGGACGACAAGGGCGTCAAGATCACCGAGCTGGAGGCCGCACAGACCGCGCCGCGTATCGACGACGTCGACGCCGCGATCATCAACGGCAACTTCGCCATCGGCGCGCACCTCAAGCCCTCCAAGGACGCGCTGGCCCTGGAGAAGACGAAGGACAACCCCTACGCCAACTTCCTCGCCGTCAAGAAGGGCAACGAGAACGACCCGCGGGTCAAGAAGCTGGCCAAGCTCCTGAACTCCCCCGAGGTCAAGAAGTTCATCGAGGACAAGTACAAGGACGGCTCGGTCATCCCGGCCTTCGGCCCGGCCAAGAGCTGACGGTTGCCGACGGCCAGGAGCTGACGGCCGCCTGGCCGGCCCGTATTTTCCCCGCAGCCCACCCCCCTTCGGGGGGTGGGCGGGTGTAGACACGCAGTCGCCCGCGCGCAGGTCACCGGAAGGCGTCCGTCCGCACGGGCGGCCCGCAGGCCCCGGACGCGCCCGGCGCGCGCCCGGGGCCCACGCACGTGCACACCCGTACGCCCATGCTGCATGCTGGTGCACTCAAGACGGTCAAGACGGCCCGTGACCTCGCGGTCTCACAGCCCGCGACGGTCCGGACACCACAGTCAACGGCGTGGGAGCAGCGGTATGACATCCACCTTTCCGGACACCTCGATCAGCACGGACCGGTTGGTGCTGCGCCCCTTCGAGGAGGCCGATGTGCCGTCCCTCGCCGCGATGATGAACGACGAGCTGGTCGCCGCCTGGACCGCGATACCCCAGCCGTACACCGAGGACGCCGCGCGCCGCTGGACCACCGAGAGCGCCCGCGCGGAGCGGACGGCGGGCCACGGGATCGATTTCGCGGTCACCGAGTTCCTCACCCAGCGCCTGGTCGGCGTGGTCCAACTGCGCAACACCGACTGGCGGATCCGTTCCAGCGAGATCAGCTACGTCGTCGCCTCCTGGGCCCGTGGTGAGGGGTATGCCTCCGAGGCCTCGCTCGCCGTCGCCCACTGGCTCTTCCACGACCGGAAGTTCGAACGCATCGAGCTGCGCACCGCCGCCGGCAACACCGCCTCCCAGCAGGTCGCCCAGAAGATCGGCTGCATCAGCGAGGGCGTGCTGCGCAACGCCTTCATAGCCCGCAGCCGCACCGAGGACGGCGGCTGGACGGACATCCGGACCGATCTGATCGTGTGGAGCCTGCTGCCCGAGGACCTCGAAGGCGTCCCCGGCCGCCTGGCGGATGCGAACGGATTCAGCTACCCCGAGTGGAACTGACCACGCCCGCACTCAGGTCCGTACCGCACGGGGTAGTCTCGGCCTGCCGCGCCTCTGCGCGACCAGCGCGGAACAGCGCACCACCACCGGCCGGCGGCCGCCCTGTCTGCCGCCCCGCCCGCGTAACCACAGCAGCCCCAGGAGACTGACGAGCATGGCCGACCGGGTCACGGTGATCGGATGGGACGGCTCTCCACTGACCGCCGCAGCCCGCGCCGCGCTCGGCGCCGCCACGCTGGTGGCCGGCGCCGCCCACCACCTCGCCCTTCCCGAAGTGCCGCCGAACGCCGAACGGATCCGGCTCGGCAGTGTGACCCTGGCCGCCCGCCGTATCGCCCAGCACCGCGGCACCGCCGTGGTGCTCGCCGACGGCGACCCCGGTTTCTTCGGTGTCGTCCGCACCCTGCGGGCCCCCGAGCACGGCCTGGAAGTGGAAGTGGTCCCGGCCGTCTCCTCCGTCGCGGCCGCCTTCGCGCAGGCCGGCATGCCCTGGGACGACGCCCAGGTCGTGGTCGCCCACAGCCGCGATCTGCGCCGCGCGGTGAATGTCTGCCGCGCTCACACCAAGGTCGCGGTGCTCACCTCGCCCGGCGCCGGCCCCGCCGAACTCGCTCTGCTGCTCGGCGGCGTCCACCGCACCTTCGTCATCTGCGAGGAACTGGGCACCGAACGCGAGCAGGTGACCGTCCTCACCTCCGACAAGGCCGCCGACCATGTCTGGCGTGACCCCAATGTCGTCATTGTCATCGGCGGTTCGCCCGCCGGTGCCGCGGCGCAGGGCACCGGCTGGATCGCCGGTCACGAGGTAGGCCACCCGACGGGCCCGCGCGGCTGGGGACTTCCGGCGAGCGCTTACGGCGGCGCCCTGGGCGAGGGTGAGTCCGTCCAGCTGCGCACCGCGCAACTCGCCCGTCTCGGGCCGCAGGTGGGCGACCTGGTCTGGGACATCGGCGCGGGCAGCGGCGCCGCCGCGGTGGAGACCGCGCGCTTCGGCGCCGCCGTCATCGCGGTCGACGCCGACCCGGACGCCTGCGCACGCACTACCGCCCTCGCCCGCCGGCACGGTGTCCAACTCCAGGTCGTGCGCGGCCGGGCACCGCAGATCCTGGAGGACCTGCCCGAGCCCGACGTGATCCGGGTCGGCGGCGGGGGAGCGGACGTGCTCACCGCCTGCGCGGCCCGCCGTCCCGAACGGATCGTCACCCACGCGGCCACCCGCGACGAGGCCGAATCGCTCGGCCGGGCGCTGGCCGACGGCGGCTACGAAGTCGAGTGCGCACTGCTCCAGTCCGTGGACCTGGACACATCCGTCTGGGTCGAACGCGAGCGGTCCGTGGTGTTTCTTCTCAGCGGGTATCGCGTTCCTCACCCGTGACCAGCACGGCAACCCGCGCGAGGTAGGCTGGCGGATCGTTGCGCCGCCGTTCCGCATTCGGCTTCGTACGCCAATATCCGGAAAATGCTGTGGTTTTGGCCGAATATGAAGCTCTGGAGAGCGGACGTGCCGCGAGGCGTGCTCGCTCGTTCTAGCTATCGGGCGTCGGCGCGCCCCGGTCGAGCGCGTCGCACGAGCGGTTGGAAGGAGCACTACCAATGGGCGAGGGGTACGCATGACCGACACCGGCCAGGTCCCGGGCGAGGGACAGCCGGAGAACGCAGGCGGACATCCCGGGCAGCCGCAACCGGCGGCCGCTCCCTCCCCTGCCGACGCCGGACCGACGGAGCAGCCAGGCATGGTGCCGACTCCGGGCGAATACCCCTACCTCGGCCAGGCCGATGGCGCGGTCGCGGACGACGATCTGCTGATGCCGGGCGCCCAGGGCGCCTGGAGCGAGCAGCCCGCGCACCAGCCGCTCCCGCAGCCGCAGGACACCCTCCACGGTGCGGCCCCCCAGGGCGCCCCCTTCGACGCGGCCGCCCAGGGGACCACCGGCTACGAGCCGATGCCCGCCCCGACCGGCGACCACGAGAGCGGCGGCCGGGACTCCGGTTCCGTCGACCTCGGCGCCGTCCGCATCCCCCAGCCCGCGGCCCCGCAGCCGGACCGGGCCCGCGCGGCAGCCCCCGCCACGCCCCCGCGCCGCCCGCTGCACATGGGCCCGCCGGTTCCCGACCCGACCGGCGGCGTGGTCCGTTCGCTCGCCGACCGCGGACCGGCCGAGGTGCCCGCACCCCCCGCCGCACGGCACGCCGGGCCCCCCACGGGCGGCCCCGAATACTTCGACGCCCCGGCCCCGGCCACGCCCGACGTGCCCGGCCCGGCGGCCGACGCCCGGACCGCCGCCGACCTGCCGTACGCCGAGCAGCCCCCCGGGGAGGTGGCGGCGGCCGAGCAGCCCTTCGCCGCGCCCTCGTACGGTGAGCAGTCCTACGGCGGGCAGTTGAACGCCGAGCAGACCTACGGCGCAGCGGGCCAGGGCCCGTTGCCCGGCCCGCAGCTCGGCGAGATCCCGTCCCAGGTGCCGCAGTGGAACGACGCTGCCGCCCAGGCCCCCGCGGCCCCGCTTGCAGAAACGGTCGCCCCCGAGGCGCCCGTCGCCCCCGCCGAGGCCGTACAGCCCGCCCCGCAGGACGCGGCGCTGCCCGTCGAACAGGCGATGCCGCTGCCGGTCGAGAACGGCGGGCAGACCGGGGATGGCGCGCAGGTTGAGGACGGCGCTCCCGTCGCCGCTCCCACCGCCGAGGCCGGGCAGGAGGCGCAGGCCGAGGTGCCGATGGCGCCGCAGGACGGTGCTGCGGACGCGGTGCCGGATGCGGTTGCGCCCGGTCAGGAGGGAATGGCTGTGGCGGAGGGCGCTGTAGTGGAGGGCGCCGCGCCGGACGCTGTCACGGCGGATGTTCCCGCTGCGGACGGCGCCGTTGCGGACGTCCCTGTGCAGGATGTCGCCGCTGTGGACGCCGCTGTACAGGGGGCCGCCGCTGCGGATGCGCCTGTTCACGAGGCCGCCGCGCCGGATGCCTCCGTGCCGGACGCGCCCGCGCCCGACGCCCCCGTGCAGGACGCCCCCGGCCAGGCCCCCGCCCCGGATGCCCAGCAGCCCGAGGATGTCGCCGCCGAGGCTCCCCAGCAGCCCGCCGACCAGGACGTGCCCGCCGAGCCCGAGGCACATGCACCGGCACAGGCCGCCGAGGCTTCGGCCCCGGCGCAGCCGACCGACGCCCCGGCCCCGTCCGAAGCGCCGGGCCAGGCCACGGCACCCGTAGCGGACCAGCCGGCGGCCGACGCCCCGGCCGAGGCCCCGCAGGCACCGCAGACCGAGCAGAACGCCGAGCAGACCCCCGAACAGCCCGAGGCCGCCGCCGAGCCCGTCGCCACCGAGACCGCCGCCGAGGCCCAGCCGGACGCCGCCGCCGTCGAGCCCCAGCCGGACCCCGCGGCCGCCACCCCCGCCGAAGCCGCCCCGGTCACCCCGGACCAGGCCACCCCGGCCGACACCGCCGCCGACGCCCCGGTCGCCGAGCCCGTCGCCCCGACGTCCGACACCGCCCCCCAGGGCCCCGTCGACCAGCCCGCGACGGACGACGGTATGCCCCAGGAGCAGGCCGTCATAGAGCCGTCCGAGGCACCGCAGCCGGCCGCCGAACAGCCGCAGCCCGGCGCCCCCATGGACGCCGCGGGGCAGCAGACCACCCAGGAGCCCGCCCCGGAGGCCGCGATGCAGGACGCGGGCGCCCCCGCCGAGCAGCAGCCCGCAGTGGCCGCCCCGGCCGCCGCCGACAACCCCGCCGAGCCGACCGCCCCCGCGGCCGAGGCGACCCCCGGCGAGCCCGCCGAGGACGCCGCGCCCGCAGCCGCCGCCGAGCTCGCAGAGGCCACGCCCGACGCCCCCGCCGAGCCGCTCGCCGAAGCCCGGCCCGTCAGCGTCCACATCCCGGCCCAGGCGTCCGGCGAGCACACCCCCGTCGACGCCCTGGCCCCGCAGACCGCGGCCCCCGCCGACGAGCCCGCCCCCGACGCCGAGCCCACCGCCGACGCCGACGGGACGCCCCAGCAGCAGGACGCCGCCGCACTCGTCCAGCTCGGCGAGGACGAGGACGAGGGCGAAGGCGAAGGCGGCGACCAGCCGCAGGCTGCCGACCAGCAGAGCCCGGCCGCTACGTCCGACGTCGCCGACGGCCTGCTGTCACCGGCCGCCGGGTACGACGACTCCGAGCGCGCCGCCGTCCACCGCGTGATCCGCGAACGCCGCGACATCCGCAACGGCTTCCGCAGCGACCCGATCCCCAACGATGTGCTGCTGCGCGTCCTGGAGGCCGCCCACACCGCCCCCAGCGTCGGCCACTCCCAGCCCTGGGACTTCGTGGTCATCCGCTCGGCCGAGACCCGCGAGAAGATGCACCAGCTCGCGATGGCGCAGCGCGAGGCGTACGCCAAGTCGCTGCCCAAGGCGCGCGCCAAGCAGTTCCGCGAGCTGAAGATCGAGGCGATCCTCGAAACGCCGGTGAACATCGTCGTCACCGCCGACTCCACCCGCGGCGGCCGGCACACCCTCGGCCGCCACACCCAGCCGCAGATGGCCCCGTACTCCTCCGCGCTCGCGGTCGAGAACCTCTGGCTCGCCGCCCGTGCCGAGGGCCTGGGTGTGGGCTGGGTCAGCTTCTTCGACGAGCGGGAGATGGTCCGCGAACTGGACCTGCCCGAGCACCTCGAAGTCGTCGCCTACCTGTGCATCGGCTACGTCGACGAATTCCCGGAGGATCCCGAGCTGCTCCAGGCCGGCTGGTCCAAGCGCCGTCCGCTGTCCTGGGTCGTCCACGAGGAGACCTACGGCCGCCGCGCGCTGCCCGGCGAGAGCCCGCACAACCTCCTCCAGGAGACCCTTCAGGGCATCCGCCCGCTGGACGCCAAGGCGCTGGGCGAGGCCTGGGAGCGGCAGAAGCGGATGACCAAGCCCGCCGGGGCGCTGGGCATGCTGGAGATCATCTCCGCGCAGCTGTCCGGACTGTCCCGCAAGTGCCCGCCGCCCATCCCGGAGCCGGCCGCCGTCGCGATCTTCGCCGGTGACCACGGTGTGCACGCCCAGGGCGTGACCCCCTGGCCCCAGGAGGTCACCGGCCAGATGGTCGCCAACTTCCTGGGCGGCGGCGCGGTCTGCAACGCCTTCGCCAACCAGGTCGGCGCCGAGGTCTGTGTCGTGGACGTCGGTGTGGCGGGCGATCTCCCCGCCACCCCCGGCCTGCTGCCGCGCAAGGTCCGCGCCGGCACCGCCGACTTCACGGCGGGCCCGGCGATGACCCAGGAGGACGTGCTCAAGGCCATCGAGGTCGGCATCGACACCGCCCGTGACCTCGTCGCGGCCGGCAACAAGGCGCTGCTCACGGGCGAGATGGGCATCGCCAACACCACCACCTCCGCCGCACTGATCGCCGTCTACACCGGCGTCGACCCGGTCGAGGTCACCGGCCGCGGCACCGGCATCAACGACGAGACGCACGCCCGCAAGGTCGATGTGGTCCGCCGCGCCCTGGAGCTCCACCAGCCCGACCCGGCCGACCCCATCGGCGTCCTCGCCGCGATCGGCGGCCTGGAGCACGCCGCCCTCGTCGGCCTGATCCTCGGCGGCGCCTCGCTGCGTACGCCGATGATCCTCGACGGGGTCAGCGCCGGCGCCGCCGCCCTGGTGGCCCGCGCCATCGCCCCCGAGGCGCTGGCCGCCTGCATCGCCGGCCACCGCAGCGCCGAACCCGGCCATGTCGCGGCCCTGAACAAGCTGGGCCTGCGCCCGCTCGTCGACCTCGATCTGCGCCTCGGCGAGGGCACCGGCGCCCTGCTCGCCCTCCCCGTGGTGCAGAGCGCCGCCCGCGCCATGCACGAGGTAGCCACCTTCGACTCCGCCGGAGTGACGGAGAAGACCTGATCAGGCCCTGACCTCCGCATGACCCCCGGCCCGCAGCCCCATAGGCTGTGGGCCGGGGCCGTACCGCCACCCCGGGCCGTCCCCTTACCAGCCGCTCCAGAGCCGCAGCGGCTGCGCCGGTCGCCGAACCCGCATCATCCGCACAAGGAGCCGTACCGCCATGGCTGAGCACGTCGCCGAACACGCTGCCTACCCCGTCGGACTGCGGCTGTCCGGCCGCCGGGTGGTTGTCCTGGGCGCCGGACAGGTCGCCCAGCGCCGGCTCCCGTCCCTCGTCGCCGCCGGCGCCGATGTCCTGCTGATCTCCCCGTCCGCCACCCCGTCCGTCGAGGCGATGGCCGACGCCGGCGAGGTCCGCTGGGAGCGCCGCCGCTACCAGGACGGCGACCTCGACGGCGCCTGGTACGCGCTGATCTCCACCGACGACCCGGAGGCCAACGCCGCCGCGTCCCAGGAGGCCGAGGACCGCCGGGTGTGGTGCGTACGCTCCGACGACGCCGAGGCGGCCACCGCCTGGACCCCGGCCACCGGCCGCAGCGAGGGCGTCACCGTCGCCGTGCTCACCGGCCGCGACCCGCGCCGCTCCGCCGCCGTACGTGACGCGATCGTCGAGGGCCTCCGGGACGGCAGCCTCGCCGCCCCGCACCACCGCCGCCCGCACACCCCGGGCGTCTCCCTGGTCGGCGGCGGCCCCGGCGACCCGGACCTGATCACCGTCCGCGGCCGCCGGCTGCTCGCCGAGGCCGACGTGGTGATCGCCGACCGCCTCGGCCCCCGCGACCTGCTCGCCGAACTGCCGCCGCATGTCGAGGTCATCGACGCCGCGAAGATCCCCTACGGCCGCTTCATGGCCCAGGAGGCCATCAACAACGCGCTGATCGAGCACGCCAAGGCCGGTAAGGCCGTGGTCCGGCTCAAGGGCGGCGACCCGTTCGTCTTCGGCCGCGGCATGGAGGAGGCCCAGGCGCTCGCCGAGGCCGGTATCCCCTGCACGGTCGTCCCCGGCATCTCCAGCACCATCTCGGTACCCGGCGCCGCCGGTATCCCCGTCACCCACCGCGGCGTCGCCCACGAGTTCACCGTCGTCAGCGGCCATGTCGCCCCCGACGACGAGCGCTCGCTGGTCGACTGGCCCTCGCTGGCCAAGCTGCGCGGCACCCTCGTCGTCCTGATGGGCGTGGAGAACAGCGGCGCCATCGCCGCCAAGCTCATCGCACACGGCCGCCCCGCCGACACCCCCGCTGCCGTCATCCAGGAGGGGACCACCGCGGCCCAGCGCCGCGTCGACGCCACCCTCGCGACCCTCGGCGAGACGGTACGGGCCGAGGGCGTCCGCCCCCCGGCGGTCATCGTCATCGGCGAGGTCGTCGCCGTCGCCCCTACCCTCAGGTAACCGATCCCCCGACGCGGCATTGGCACCCCGACACCGACAAGGCACTATCTCCCCGTGGCAGAAATCATCACCGTCGACGACCCGGACGACCCGAGGCTGGCCGACTACACCGGCCTGACCGACGTCGAGCTGCGGCGCCGGCGCGAGCCCGCGGAAGGGCTCTTCATCGCCGAGGGCGAGAAGGTCATCCGGCGCGCCCGGCACGCCGGTTACGCGATGCGCTCCATGCTGCTCTCGGCCAAGTGGGTCGACGTGATGCGCGATGTCATCGACGAGGTCCCGGCCCCGGTCTACGCCGTCAGCCCGGCCCTCGCCGAGCGGGTGACGGGCTATCACGTGCACCGCGGCGCGCTGGCCTCCATGCAGCGCAAGCCACTGCCCGCGGCCACCGATCTCCTCGCCGGAACCCGCCGCATCGTGGTCATGGAAGCGGTCAACGACCACACCAACATCGGAGCGATCTTCCGCAGCGCGGCGGCCCTGGGCATGGACGCGGTGCTGCTCTCCCCGGACTGCGCCGATCCGCTCTACCGCCGCTCGGTGAAGGTCTCCATGGGCGCGGTGTTCTCCGTGCCGTACGCCCGACTGGAGAGCTGGCCCCGGGACCTGGCCGCCGTACGGGAGGCGGGCTTCAAGCTGCTCGCCCTCACCCCGGCCGAGAAGGCCACCGCCATCGACGAGGCCGCCCCGCACAGCCTGGAGCGCGCCGCGCTGATGCTGGGCGCCGAGGGCGACGGCCTGAGCACCGGCGCCCTGCGGGCCGCCGACGAATGGGTCCGCATCCCGATGGCGCACGGCGTGGACTCCCTCAACGTCGGCGCGGCCGCCGCGGTCGCCTTCTACGCGGTGGCCACCGGCCGCCCGGCTTAGCGCCTGGGGCGCAGGGCCGCGGCCCCTGCCCCTCGAACCACCGGACGGGCCTTGCCCCGGCGGGCGGCGCCCCCTCGGCGGCCCGCCGCAACAGCCTCCTCGTCGGCCTCCGCAACAGCATCCGGGGGCGGGAATACCCTCCCGCCCCCACCCGTTGAGGCCCGCAAGGGGCGCCCGCACCCCCTAGGGGACCCGTTCCCCCACCCCGTAAGGCCCCGACATTCCCACCCCGGCGGCCGCCGAAGCGGACCGGTCCGCCCCGAGTCCGCGAGCCGGCCCCTGGCACCCCTGGGCGGCCGCGATGCCGAGCGCCACCAGCAGCGTCACCACCACGAACACGATGACGCGCTGGCGCAGCAGCCGGCGGTCGGGGCCCGGCCGGCGCCCGCCGGAGGTCGTACGCACCGGGGTACGTGAACCGTTTCGCCCCGTGGGCCGCGCGGCCGGGACCCGTCGCCCGTTGCGCCCGCCGGTCCGCGGATTCTTCCCCGCGGCCGAGGCAGGACCGGCCGGCCGGGCCGCCGCGTCCCGCGGGACCGGCGGACGGGAGGGGTGCGGACGCGGCGAGGAGCTGCCCGCCGTCCGGCGCTCGGTGCGCTGGCGCGCGTACTCCTCGGCCCGCTGCCCGGTCGGCCGCTCCGAGGTCCGACGCTCCCAACCGGCGCCGGCACCGGGCCCGTTCTCCAGCGGCCCGCCCGACAGCCCGTGCGCCTCACGGGCCGCGATCTCCTTGAGCCGCAGCGACAGCGACAGCGTGCTGGGACGGTCCGCCGGGTCCTTGGCCAGGCACGAGGCGAGCAGCGGCGCCAGTGCGTCCGGCACCCCGCCGAGGTGCGCCTCCTCGTGGACCACGCGGTAGAGCATGACCTCCGAACTGCCCTGCCCGAAGGGGGAGTCCGCGGTGCAGGCGTACGCGAGGGTGGCGCCCAGCGCGAAGATGTCCGTCGCCGGGGTCACCGCGGCCCCGCGCACCTGCTCCGGCGCCAGGAAGCCCGGTGAGCCGACGGCCGTACCGACATGGGTCAGGGTGCTGGCGCCGGTCGCCCAGGCGATACCGAAGTCGATGATCCGCGGGCCCTTGGGCGACAGCAGAATGTTGGACGGCTTCAGATCGCGGTGCACCACGCCCGCGTCATGGACGGCCAGCAGCCCCTCGGACAGCGCGGCGCCGATGGAGGCGACCTCCGCCGGGGACAGCGGTCCCTCCTCGTTGACCTTGTCGTGCAGCGAGGGCCCCGGGACGTACTGGGTGGCGAACCAGGGGCGCTCCGCGTCGAGATCGGCCGCGACCAGCCGGGCCGTACAGCCGCCGCGGATCCGCCGGGCGGCGGAGACCTCTCGGGCGAACCGCGAGCGGAATTCCTGATCCTCCGCCAGGTCCGGCCGGATCACCTTGAGCGCCACCCGCTGCCCGCGCTTGTCCGAGCCGAGGTAGACCACACCCATCCCGCCCGCGCCGAGCCGGCGGTGCAGCCGGAACGTCCCGACGACACGCGGGTCCTCGCGTCGGAGCCGCATCATCGCCATGTCCGTCCCCTACCTGCGGTGGGGAGCCCCCTCCGCTGCCAACCGTCTGACGTGGCACAGCTTACGGATTGACGGCTCGCTGTGCTGAGAGGCCGCGCATGCGTCGGCCGGTGGATTGACCGGGGCCACCTGCGGTCCCCGGGGTGCGTGAGCGCTTCTTCCCGGCGGGCGGCCCGGTATCCCACGCGCGATCCCAATGATCCGCTGCGGAAGGGGGATTGGCGGGATGTAGCGGGATCGGGCCGGGTTGGTGACGGATGCGGGGGATACGGCCGGAGTGCGGGATGGGGCGGCGGGCCGGGTGCGGTGGGAGGGCGGGACCACCGTGCGCGGGGGAGTGGCCGGAGTGAGCGAGGTCACCCTCAGGAGTGCCCGGGACGGTCCGTCCGACGGTCCCCCCCTCGGGGATGTCCCCAGGTGCTGGACGTGTTTCTCCACCCAGAGGAGTACACGGGACGCGGTGAGGTCATCCTCCTGGAGGCCGCCCATTCGATACGACGGCATGACGCCTGCGGCCGCCCGCTTGCCTAGGGTGGTTTTCAAGCGGCGGGTGGTGCACTCGTCCCCCGAGGTCAGACGCCCGCCGCCCCAGAAACACGACGGGAGCGGGACGATGGCGCAGACCTCCGGGTGGAGGGTCCTTCGGGCGCAGGGGCGCAGAGTCCCCGCGGCGCTCGCGGGCCGGCAGCCCGCCGGTACCCGCCATCCCCTCGTCGCGGTGGCCATGGTGCTGCCGCTGGCGATCGTTCTCGCCGTGGTCTTCGGCGGCTGGGAAGCCGTGCTGACACAGGCGTCGTCCGTGGCCGGAATGCTGGGGCGCTGAACGTAGCGCCCCGGTCCCGGGAGAGCGGCCCGGGACGGGGGACATCCGGCCGAAACCCCGTGGGGACGGGGGGTGCGGCGGACGGCACGACGGCCGGGCATCTGGGGAGATGCCCGGCCTTCGAGCGTTCCGGACCGCTGCCGTCCCGTTCCGCCCGCACCGCGCGTACGATCCCGGACCGGGCCGTCCATGGCCCGCACCACCACGCACGGCGCATCCGGCCCGCGCCGGATTCGGGGGACCGATGACCACCTCACTGCGCGACCGTCTGGCCGCCCTGTCCGCGACGGCGACCCGGGAAGGCGCCCCGGCCCCCTCCTGCGAGGTCCTCGCCGACCGCCCCGACGGCACGGTCGTCCGCAGCGGCCGTACGGTCGCCAAGGCGCACGCTCCCGACGGTGACCCCCGCGCGCTCGCCGCCCGGCTGCGTATCGCCGCCCATCCCCTCCTGCACGGCATCCTGCTGCCCCCGCTCCCGGTCACCGCCCCCGACGGCTATCTCACCCGCACCGAAGAGGGCCGCGCGCTCACCCGCTGGCCCTACGGCAGCCCGGTCCCGCCCGACGACCCCGACGCCGCCCCCTGGGAGGACACCGCCCGCCTGCTGGCCGGGCTGCACCGCGTCGACCTGCGCCAACTTCCCGGCCCCGTGCCGCCGATGCGCGGCCCCGCCAAGGCCGCCCGCGCCCTGGCGCGGCTGCGGACCGCACCGGTTCCGTCCAACGGCCCGGCGTCCGGGCGTCACGCACCGGTGACCGCCGCCGGGGCGCTGCCCGCGGCTGCCGCCGCCGTCGAGCGGGCCTGGGCCACGCTGCCCCCGTGGGCCCGGGGCGAGGCCCCGCCGCCGCGGACCGGCACCCTCTGCCACGGCGATCTGCACCTGGGCCAGCTCGTCCGCCACCCCGCCGGCGACGGCCCCTGGCTCCTCATCGACATCGACGACCTCGGCCGGGGCGACGGCGCCTGGGACCTGGCCCGCCCCGCCGCCTGGTTCGCCACCGGCCTGCTGGCCCCGGACCTCTGGACGCGCTTCCTGGCCGCCTACCGCGCGGCCGGCGGCCCGGTCGTGGGGCCGGACGGTGATCCCTGGCCCGACCTGGACCTCCCGGCCCGCACGCTCACCGTGCAGACCGCCGCGCTCGCCATAGCCAAGGCCGCCACCGCCGACCGCTCCCTGGACGACGCCGAGACCGCGTTCGTCGACGCCTGCGCCCGGATGACGTCCCCGGCGCAGCAGTTGGCGCCCGCCGGCCCGGGCGTAGGCTGAACGCCCCGCCGCCGGGAGGCCGTTCCGGCGGTGCCGCCGTGAGCGGCGGTGGACGACAGGGAGTTGAGCGACGATGCAGTGCCCCAAGTGCCATGCACCGATGCAGACATACCAGCGCAATGGCGTGCAGATCGAGCAGTGTGCCGGCTGCCGGGGGATATTCCTGGACTACGGGGAGCTGGAGGCGCTGACCCGTCTCGAGTCACAGTGGGCGCAGCAGGCCCCGCCGCCACCCGCTCCGCAGGCTTACCCGCAGGCCCCCGCCTGGGGCGCCCCGCAGCACGGCCACCACGGTCATCACGGTCACCATGGACACCACGGCCATCACCGCGGCTTCGGCCACATGCTCTTCTCGTCCTGACCGCACGCTTCCTGAACAACGACCGAGGGCCGGAGCGAAATGCTCCGGCCCTCGGGATCAGGTGTGGACGATACTGGGATTGAACCAGTGACCTCTTCCGTGTCAGGGAAGCGCTCTCCCGCTGAGCTAATCGTCCGCGGGACCACGGATCCCGAAAGATCCGCAGCTGCGTGCGCGATACTGGGATTGAACCAGTGACCTCTTCCGTGTCAGGGAAGCGCTCTCCCGCTGAGCTAATCGCGCGGGACGGACACCCCGTTTCCGGGGATCCAGTGGACGATACTGGGATTGAACCAGTGACCTCTTCCGTGTCAGGGAAGCGCTCTCCCGCTGAGCTAATCGTCCTTGGAGGTGGAGACGGGATTTGAACCCGTGTAGACGGCTTTGCAGGCCGTTGCCTCGCCTCTCGGCCACTCCACCAGGAGTGAGGGGGTTCGGGAAGATCCCCCACATCGAGCGGACGACGAGACTCGAACTCGCGACATCCACCTTGGCAAGGTGGTGCTCTACCAACTGAGCTACGTCCGCAGGTGTCTCTCCCAGACTACGTCCGGGAGCTACTCGGCCTCCGGGGCGCTTGCGTGTCCCGGCGACGTGTTGAACTCTAGCGGATTCCGGGGCCAGTACAAAAACGCGTTTGTGCAGCGTGCTGCGGTGCTCGCTCGGCGCAGGCGGCCCGCGGGCCGCCGCCATAGACTCGCTGACGTGCACGACTTCGCTCCGATGGCACGCTTCGGCGGCCTGATAGCCACTGACCTGCGGGATGTGACCAGTGATCCCGCAGCCCTGGACTCCACGGGCTGGTGGGCGGTCGCCGCCGACTTCGAGGGCACGGTGGTCTGTGCCCGCTTCGGCGACGTCCGGCCGGCCACCGCGGCGGACCGGCCCGCCGCCGACGCCTGGCGGGGCCCCGCGCCCGAGGACTGGATCAGCTCGCTGGACCGTGACGCCTATACCGGCGGTGTGCGGCGCGTCCGTGAACACATCGCGGCCGGCGACGTCTATCAAGTGAATCTCTGCCGGGTGCTGACGGCGCCGCTGCCCGATCCCGGCCGGGCCGATGTCGACGCGCTGTCCGCGGTGCTGGCCCGCGGTAATCCGGCGCCGTACGCGGGCACGATCCGGCTGCCCGCTCATGGCGTCGAGATCGCCAGTGCCTCCCCGGAGCTGTATCTGCGGCGCGACGACCGCGTCGTGAGCTCCGGTCCCATCAAGGGAACCGGGCGGACCGCTGCGGACCTCTCGGCGAAGGACCGGGCGGAGAACGTGATGATCGTGGACCTGGTCCGCAATGATCTCGGCCGGGTCTGCGCCACCGGAACCGTCACCGTCCCGGCACTGTGCGCCGTCGAGGAACACCCCGGCCTGGTCCACCTCGTCTCCACGGTGCGCGGTGAGCTGGACGGGGCGAACGAGAAGACCGCCTGGGCGGATCTGCTGGACGCCACCTTCCCGCCCGGGTCGGTGACCGGCGCCCCCAAGTCCAGCGCGCTGCGGATCATCGACGAGCTGGAGACCGCCCCCCGCGGCCCGTACTGCGGAGGCATCGGCTGGGTCGACGCGGACCGCGGCACCGGCGAGCTCGCGGTCGGCATACGGACGTTCTGGATCGACCGCACGCCGCCCGGCGGCCCGGTGCTGCGTTTCGGCGCCGGCGCGGGGATCATCTGGGACTCCGATCCGGAGCGGGAGTGGGCCGAGACCGAGTTGAAGGCGCGCAGGCTGCTGGCGGTAGCGTCGGGCCTGCATGAGGTGAGCGGAGGAAAGCGATGAAGATCTGGCTCGACGGGGCACTACAGGACGCGGAGAGCGCCCGGGTCTCGGTTTTCGACCACGGGCTGACGGTCGGCGACGGAGTCTTCGAGACCATCAAGGCCGAGCACGGCCGCGCCTTCGCCCTCACCCGTCATCTGGAGCGCCTGACCACTTCTGCCCGCGGGCTCGGGCTGCCCGACCCCGATCTCGACGAGGTGCGGCGCGGCTGCGAGGCCGTCATGGCGGCCAACCCGATGGCCCTCGGCCGGCTGCGGCTCACCTACACCGGGGGCGTCTCCCCGCTCGGCTCGGACCGCGGCGACGCCGGTCCCACCCTGGTCATCGCGCTGTCCGAGACCCGGCGCCGCCCCGACACCACCGCCGCCGTCACCGTCCCGTGGACCCGCAACGAACGCGGCGCGCTCGCCGGCCTGAAGACCACGTCGTACGGCGAGAACGTCGTCGCCCTGGCCCGCGCGCGGGAACACGGCGCGTCCGAGGCGCTGTTCGCCAACACCGTCGGCGCGCTCTGCGAAGGAACCGGCGCCAATGTCTTCGTCGTCCTGGACGGCGAACTGCACACCCCGCCCCTGCACTCCGGCTGCCTGGCGGGCATCACCCGCGCCCTGACCGTCGGCTGGGCCGGCGCCAAGGAGACCGATCTGCCGCTGGACGTCCTGGAGCGGGCCGAGGAGATCTTCCTGACCTCCACGCTGCGCGACGTGCAGGCCGTGACCCGGATCGACGACCGTCAACTGGCCGACAGCCCGGGCCCGGTGACCGCGGAAGCCATGCGGATCTTCGACGAGCAGGCGGCCGCCGACTTCGATCCGCGGTGATGACGCGCCCGCTCATGGGCGAGTAGAAAGTCCTCGTGACCACAACGCTGCGCCCCGCGGGACCGGAAGAACGGCACGACGACGGGCACCGGGCCCGTGCGTACGACATCTGCGTCAACAGCCGCCGGGTCGGCGGGATACGGCTGACCACGGACGCCCGGTTCGGCCCGGCGGCCGGCCGGATCGCGGAGCTGGCCATCGACGAGCCGGACCGGCACCGGGGCCGCGCCACGGTCGCCGCGCTCGCCGCGGAAGAGGTGCTGCGCGGCTGGCGCTGCCGGCAGATCGAGCTGACCGTCCCGGCCGATGCCGAGGCCGCCGGGCGGCTCGCGGCGGCGCTGGGCTACACCGAGCGCAGCCGCATGATGAGCAAGCCGCTCACCGCCGCGCCCCCGCTCCCCGAGGGCAGCGGCGACCGCGCGCTGAGTGAGGCGGAATACCCGGCCTGGCGGGACGCCGCGCTCGCCGAGCACATCCGTACGCAGGTCGGCCAGGGCATGGCCCGCGAGCGCGCCGAGGAGACCGCGGCCGCCGGGCATCGCGCCCTGCTCCCGGAGGGGGCGGAGACTCCCCACCAGGCGCTGCGCGTGCTGGCCCACGGAGGCGCGGACGTCGGCAGCATCTGGGTCGCCCTGCGGATGCCGGACCAGCCCGGCGGCTATGTCGTCGATGTACGGGTCGCCCCCGGCCACCGCGGACAGGGCCACGGCCGCACCCTGATGGGCATCGCCGAGCGGGAGAGCCTCACGGCGGGCCGCACCAGCCTCGGCCTGAACGTCTACGCGGGCAACACCCCGGCGCTCGGTCTCTACACCTCGCTGGGCTACCGGCCCACCGGCTATCTGTTGTGGAAGCCGATTCTGTGAGCGGGCCCGCGAAGGGCCCCTGACGCCCGGACTCAGTCCTGTCCGGCCAGCAGCCGGTCGGCGATCTCCTCGATACGGGCGCGCAGCCCCTCCTGGCTCTTGCCGCCGTCCAGCCGCTCGCCGCCGATCACATACGTCGGGGTCCCGGTCACCCCGATGGCCTTGCCCTCGGCCTGGTCCGCGTCGACGATCAGCAGATGCCGCCCGTCGATCAGCGCGGTGTCCAGCTCCTCGGTGTCCAGCCCCAGCTCGCCGGCGACCTTCAGCAGCAGCTTGTCCCCGCGCTTGCCGAGCTCCTCGGTCCGCGCCAGCACCGCCTCGATGTACGGCCAGCCCCGGCCCTGCTCGATGGCCTCCTCGGCGGCCTGCGCGGCGACATAGGCGTGCGGGTGCTTCGGCAGGGGGAAGTGACGCAGCCGGATGTCCAGCCGGTCGCCGTAGCGCTCCCGCAGCGCCCGCAGGTCCTCCAGGGCGGCATGGCAGTCCGGGCACTGGAGTTCGCACCACACGTCCAGCACGGGGCGGACGGGACGGGCGGGGGACGGAGTGGTGGCGTCGTTCATGAGAGCCAGTCTTCCAGTCTTCCCACGGCCGGTCCCGCGAGGTACCCCGGACCGGCGGCCGAACCGGGACCTGGGAAGGAGCCCGACCCGGAGATGTCCCTGAGGCCGTGCGGAACATGGCCCCCGCGGGCCGGGACAAGGCAGGATGGAAGGGAGCAGACTGCCTGCTCATCCATCCATCGGCAGGAGGACCGGATGCTGACCTCGACCGTCTGTGCCGCGGTGTCGGCGGCGGGCCTGGGCATCGCCGCGATCACGGCATACCGCAAGCGGTTCCTGGCCGCGACCCGCATCGCCGCCTATTCCCTGATCCCCATCGGCCTGGTGATGACGGGCGTCATCGACTGGCTCGCCGGGATCGTCTTCAAGCCCACGGTCTGGGCCGGCTTCGGCGTGCTCGCCCTCTCGGTCGTGCTGTTCATGACCACCAGGGCGGTGGAGCGCCGCCGGGGCGGGGTCGGCAGCCGTAAGGAGCGCCGGGCCGCGGCGGCCGACCGGCCCGACGCGGTGGCCCCGGCCGCCTCCGCCCCCTCCCTCGGCGCGGGCCGCGCGGCGCCGCAGGCCGCCAAGGGGAAGGCCGCACCGGCCAAGGGAGGCGCCCCCAAGGATGACTTCTCGGACATCGAAGCGATCCTGAAAAAGCACGGGATCTGATGAACTACCGCTGCTGAGGCGTCCATCGGGCGCACTCGGACGATCATCTGCGCCATGATGCGCGCGAGATGAACGATGAGTGCGCCCTCGCCCAAGACGACGCCCCGTCCCCCCGACCACGCGGTTGTCTGTTCGCGCTGTCCCAGCCGCCGCTGATGCTCTTCCTCGCCGTGATCGGCCTTCTGCTCCTTCTCGGCGCGATGCACGACCTCTTCCTCCTGTGAGGCCGACGTGCGGGCTGCCGCCGCGCCGCCGCTCAGCCCGCGGCCTCCCGCCGCCGTGCCCGGTAGGCCGCGACATGCAGCCGGTTTCCGCAGGTACGGCTGTCGCAGTAGCGCCGGGAGCGGTTCCGGGAGAGATCGACGAAGGCATGCCGGCAGTCCGGTGCCTCGCAGTGCCGCAGCCGCTCGCGCTCCCCGGCGACGACGAGGAAGGCCAGCGCCATCCCGCCGTCCGCGGCCAGATGATCGGCGACCGACGCGCCCGGCGCGAAGTAGTGGACATGCCAGTCGTACCCGTCGTGGTCGGTCAGCTGCGGAGTGGTGCCCGCCGAGGCGACCAGCGCGTTCAGCTGTTCGGCCGCGGTGCGGTCGTCGGCGGCCGCGAAGACCCGGGCGAAGCGCGCGCGGACGGACCGTACGGTCGCCAGGTCGCCCGCACCCAGCGCGCCCACGCCGCTGATGGCGTTGCGCCGGACGAAGTCCTCCAGGGCCGTGAGATCGGTCAGGCTGTCCGGCGCGCCGGTGCCCTCGCCCTCCGGGGCGGTGTTCAGCAGATCGACGACCGCGTCCAGCGCGCACCGGGTGTCATGGGTGATGATCACGGTTCCGCTCCCTGGCAGGGTGAGGACGGACGGGTACCGCCCCCGTGGGTTGCCGAATGGTCGCCGACTCTAGCGCTTCGAACAAGCTTCAGCGCCGACTCCGCGGTGGGCCCGCGGCGACGACGCCGAAGTGTGCCGTATGAACTTGTCGGTCCTGCGCCGTCTCCCCGAGTCGGACGCGCGCAAGTGTGAGCGGGTGGGTGCTTTCGGTAACCGGTCTGCGTCTCAGCTCTCCGCGAGGATGTGGGAGAGCTCGGTGTCGAGATCGAAATGCCGGTGCTCCGTACCGGGTGGCACGGCGGCATCGGTCCTTTTGAGGAACGACTCGAGAGCCCGCGCGGGCGCCTCGAGCAGGGCTTCGCCTTCCGGGGAGCTCAGGGCGATGCAGACAACACCCTGTCCGTGGCTCCGGGACGGCCATACGCGGACGTCTCCGGTGCCCGTGGGCCGGTGCAGGCCCTCGGCGAGGAGGTCGCGGGCGAAAACCCACTCGACGGTCTCCTCGGCTCCGGTATGGAAGGTGGCATGCACGGCATAGGGATCGGCCGTGTCATACCGCAGGCCCGCGGGTACAGGCAGTGAGGACTCGCTCGACACAACGAGGCGCAGGTGCAGCTCGCAGCTGACCGTGGTGTTCATAAGCGCCAGGGCCTTTCGCTCAGTGTGCGCTCGGGGATTCGCACGTCGGCGAAATCGACATGCCACCTACGGTGCCGTTGTAAACCCCTCTGACGGTTTTGTGTGCCTTCAGGTACCTCTTCCGGCGGATTGCGAGATCGTCCCCGGCGGTAATTCCGGCAGGCGGTCGCGTCCGGTAAGTTGGAGGCATGAATACGCAGAGTAACGGGGGGCTGGGGACGGTGGAGGGGGACGCCGCTCCGGCCGAGAAGCCGCTCGGTTCGCGGGCGCCGCACTTCATCAAGCGTTCCCGGCCGCTGCATGTCAGCTGGCAGGTCGGAGTCTTCGTCGTCGGTCTCGCGGTCGTGGTGGCCGGCGTGATCATGCTGCCGCTGCCGGGGCCCGGCTGGCTGGTGATCTTCGGCGGTATGGCGATCTGGGCGACGGAGTTCGTCTGGGCGCAGCTGGTGCTGCGCTGGACCAAGCGCAAGGTCACCGAAGCGGCCCAGCGGGCGCTCGACCCCAAGGTGCGGCGGCGCAACATCATCCTGACCACCATCGGCCTGGTGATCATCGCGGCGGCGCTCGCGGTCTACCTCTGGAAGTTCGGCGTCGTGCTGCCGTGGAAGGTTTCCGAGTGACCGAGGCGTGGTCAGAAGTGCCTGCCGACGTGCGGTAATGTTGGCGGTGCGCCCGGGCGATTAGCTCAGTGGGAGAGCGCTTCGTTCACACCGAAGAGGTCACTGGTTCGAACCCAGTATCGCCCACCCCGGACGACGGCCCGGAGACTTCAAGTCTCCGGGCCGTCGCAGTTGTTGGGCGCGCGCCCCGCCCGGGGGCGCACACTGGGATCATGCCCGACTGGTCCCGCCGACTGCACCGCTACCGCTTCCGCAGCGTATGGCTGCTCAACGCCTCGCCGACCGTCGTCTACGCCGTCCTCGAACGCGCCGAGGCGTATCCGCAGTGGTGGCCGCAGGTCCGCGAGGTGACCCCGCTCGACGACCGCAGCGGCACCGCCCGGTTCCGTTCCCTGCTGCCGTACGACCTGACGGTGGTGGCGAGCGAGCGCGTACGGGACCCGGGCGCGGGGGTGCTGGAGATGACGATGCGGGGGGACCTGGCGGGCTGGGCGCGCTGGACGGTGGTGCCCGGGGCCGGCGGTACCCGTGCCGTCTTCGAGCAGGACGTCGAGGTCTGCAAGCCGCTGCTGCGGCGGTTCGCGCTGCTGGGGCGGCCGCTGTTCCTCGTCAATCACGCGCTGATGATGCGGTCCGGGCGGCGCGGGCTGGCGGCCTGGCTGGCCCGCGGATGAGGTGTGCCGGCCACCCGGCCGCCGCGGGCCGGGACCGCCGGGGAACAGGAATTTGATGGAAGCCCCGGGCGGCCTGTATTGTTCTGCTCGTTCGCGAGGGAAACCTCGCCGACACCCGGGCGATTAGCTCAGTGGGAGAGCGCTTCGTTCACACCGAAGAGGTCACTGGTTCGAACCCAGTATCGCCCACCGGGATCAAGAACCGGGCCGCCAAAAAGCGGCCCGGTTCTTTTTGTTGGAAGAGTGCCCCGCGGGAATTCCGCCCGGTGTCTTTGCCGCCCCGCGGAATTCCTGAGGGGGGATCAGGCCGCCGCCGGGAGTTCGGGACGCAGCGGCCAGTGCGGATCGACGACTTCCGGATTGCCGCTGCGCGCGAACCACGCCTGAAGTCCGCGGGCCTGCGCCGCGTACCAGACGGCCTGGCGGTTGTGCAGCTCCGCCGGATGCAGCCCCTCCAGGCGCTCGGCGAAGCGATGCCCCAGGGCCCGGACGACCCGCAGCGCGGCGAGCGCGTCGGCAGCCGCCTCATGGGCGTCGGTCAGCTCGACCTCGTAGTGCCCACACAGATCGGTGAGCGTACGGCGGCCCTTGCGGTAGCGGTCCAGGTGCTTGTCGAGGACGTGGGGGTCAAGGACGCGCAGCGGGTGGCCCCCCAGATAGGCGTTCAGTGAGCTGGCGCGGTGCCGCTTCAACTCGCGTTCCAGGAGGGTGAGATCGAACGGGGCGTTCATCACGACCAGCGGCCGGCCGGCCACCGACTGGGCGGCCAGGGCGCGGGCCACCTCCTCCAGGACCGGCGCGGGCCAGCGGCCGTGCAGCGCGAGATGGTCGGCCGTCAGGCCGTGCACCGCCGTCGCGGCGTCCGGTATGTCGACGCCCGGGTTGATCAGCCAGCGGGTGATCCGGGGCGCGGAGCGCGGTGTCTCCTGGACCACCAGGGCCGCGGAGACGATGCGATCGCGCTCGACGTCGATCCCGGTGGTCTCGGTGTCGAAGGCGGCAAGTGGACCGTCATACCAGCACGGCATCATCCCAACTCCTCGCGCTCGTACGGGGGATGACACGTACGCCATCCGAGCTGGTGATACCCGAGCCGCCGGGGGCTCGAACCGTCTTTGTTTGCGGACCACTTGACGCGGAGACAACCAGAGGGACGGGCCGACGCGATCTGCCTTCTCCCCGTCATCCACCCGCATCGATCGGCACAGCCCGGAAGGCCACTCCGCGATGACGCTCGCGCAGCCCGAACCGGGCGGGCTGCTGCCTCAGCGGACCACACCGCAGCGCGGCGGACTCGCCACCACCGCCTGCATGGAGACCCTTCAGGTGGGCTATCTCCATGCGGTCGCCGCCGCCTCCGGGTGTTCGCTGGCGCAGCCCTTCCCGGACAACGGAATCGACTGGCACGTCAGTCATGGCGCGCCCGGCCACACCGTCGACGACGAGGTCACCATCAAGGTGCAGCTCAAGTGCACCTACCAGACCGCCCCGCGCCCGCCGGGGCCGACGTTCGCCTTCACGCTCGACAACGACCACCTGGTGAAGCTGGCCCGTACGCCCGTCACGGTGCACAAGATCCTGGTCGTGATGCTGGTTCCGCGGACCCAGGAGGACTGGCTGCGGGCCGGCCACGACCGTCTCGAACTGCGGCACTGCTGCTACTGGATCAACCTGGCCGGCCATCCGGTGACCGGCCGGCGCAGGACCACTGTGCGGATCCCCACCGCGCGGATCTTCGACGACCGAGCGCTCTGCGAGATCATGACGCGCGTCGGCGCGGGAGGGAGACCCTGATGTACCGGCCGACCGACGAATATGACGCGCGGCTGCTGGATCCCGCGCAGCTCGACCCGGCGGTGCTCGGCGCGCTGCTGGCCCGGCACGGCTGGCGGCGCCGGGGCGGGGCCGCCGGCCATTACGCCCGGTGGACACCGCCCGGCGGCGCGGCCGGCACCAGCCTGCTGGTCCCGCACGACCGCCGCTTCCCCGACAGCGGGGAACTGCTCGCGGAGGCGCTGGCGGCGCTGGCGCAGAGCGCCGCGCCCTCCGCCCGGGAGGTGCTGATGGGGCTGGCGGTGCCCAGCGACGAGGTGCGCTGGGAGCGCGAGGTCCCCGACGGCGGCTCGGGGGCCGCGCACTGGGTGGCGCAGGAGCAGCTGCGCGGGGCGGCCCGTTCGATGCTGCTCGCCGGGGCGCTGGGGACGTACGGCCGGGCCGGCTACTACGGCGCCCGGCACAAACGGCAGGCCGAGGGGTTCCTGAGCCAGGTGCTGGTCGGTCCGGCGGCGGCCGGGCGCCGGGTGACCGCGTTCGTGCCGGTGTCCGGCGGCCGCCGGGCGGTCGCCGGGCTCCAGCGGGCGCTGCACGCGGTCCGCGACGCCACCGACTACCAGCGGGCCACCGGCGGTATGGAGGCCTTCGACGCGGCGGTCGAGCTGGGGGTCTGCCATGAGCTGGCGCAGGCGCTGATCGCGCTGGTGCGGGACGCGGAGGGGGCGCGGATCGCGGTCGAGTGGTCGCCGGCGGCCGGTGCCCCGGCCGGCTGCCCGGCCCGACCCGAGCCGGTGGAGTTCTCGCCCGGCGATCTGCCCGCGCTCCAGCAGGCCGCCCAGCGCTATGTCCGCGATGAGCCGTCGCTGCCGGTCCGGGTGACCGGTGCGGTGGTACGGCTGCGCAGGGAGCGGCCGGGCGGCCCCGGCACGGTGCGGCTGCGGGTGATCTCCGGGGCCGATGTGCTCCAGGTACGGGTCGCGCTGGGGGAGGAGGACTACCGGATCGCCGGGCATGCGCACCTGGTGGGGCTGCCGGTGCGGGTGAGCGGGCGGCTGGAGAGCCGCGGCGGCTTCCGGCGGATCACCGGCGGCCGCGATGTCACGCCCGTACAGGTCGACGAGGCGGAGCGGGACCGGCTGCTGAAGTCGCTCCAGGAGAATCTCGACTTCTTCGAGGAGGCGTGCGGTGCGGAGGAATGACACCGTGCGAGCCGGGGGTGGTGAAACCGTTTCGCGGTCGGGTCCGCTGGCTCGGTACGATTCGGCTGCGCAGCAATCGCTGCCGTGAAGAGACAGTAGTCAGGAGAGACCGGTGTCAGACGTCCGTGTGACCGTCCAGCGCGATTCCGAGCGGGAAGAACGCGTGGTGACCACGGGCACTACGGCCGCCGACCTCTTCCAGGGCGAGCGCAGCATCGTGGCCGCCCGGGTGGCCGGAGAGCTGAAGGATCTGGCGTACGAGGTCGCCGACGGTGACGCGGTCGAGCCCGTCGAGATCACCTCCGAGGACGGTCTGAACATCCTGCGGCACTCCACCGCGCATGTGATGGCGCAGGCCGTGCAGGAGCTGTTCCCGGAGGCGAAGCTCGGCATCGGCCCGCCCATCAAGGACGGCTTCTACTACGACTTCGACGTCGAGACCCCGTTCCACCCGGACGATCTCAAGCGCATCGAGAAGAAGATGCAGGAGATCCAGAAGCGCGGCCAGAAGTTCGCGCGCCGTGCGGTCAGCGATGACGCCGCCCGCGAGGAGCTGGCCGACGAGCCGTACAAGCTCGAGCTGATCGGACTCAAGGGCTCCGCCGCGGACGCCGCCGAGGGCGCCTCCGCCGAGGTCGGCGCCGGCGAGCTGACCATCTACGACAACCTCGACGCCAAGACCGGCGAGCTGTGCTGGAAGGACCTGTGCCGCGGTCCGCACCTGCCGAGCACCCGCGCCATCCCGGCGTTCAAGCTCATGCGCTCGGCCGCCGCGTACTGGCGCGGCAGCGAGAAGAACAAGCAGCTCCAGCGGATCTACGGAACCGCCTGGCCGACCAAGGACGAGCTCAAGGCGCATCTGGAGTTCCTCGTCGAGGCCGAGAAGCGCGATCACCGGAAGCTGGGGGCGGAGCTGGATCTGTTCTCCTTCCCGGAGGAGCTCGGCCCGGGCCTCGCCGTCTTCCACCCCAAGGGCGGTGTCGTCCGCAAGGTGATGGAGGACTACTCCCGCCAGCGGCACGAGGTCTCCGGCTACGAGTTCGTGAACACCCCGCACCTCTCGAAGGAGCGCCTCTTCGAGATCTCCGGGCATCTGCCGCACTACGGCGAGTCGATGTTCCCGGCCATCGAGTTCGACGAGCAGAACTACCGCCTCAAGGCGATGAACTGCCCGATGCACAACCTGATCTTCAAGTCGCGCGGCCGCTCCTACCGTGAACTGCCGCTGCGCCTCTTCGAGTTCGGGACGGTGTACCGCTACGAGAAGTCGGGCGTCGTGCACGGCCTGACCCGCTCGCGCGGCTTCACTCAGGACGATTCGCACATCTACTGCACCAAGGAGCAGATGCCGGAGGAGCTCGACACCCTCCTCACCTTCGTGCTGGATCTGCTGCGCGACTACGGCCTGAACGAATTCGAGCTGGAGCTGTCCACCCGCGACCCGGAGTCGGACAAGTTCATCGGCTCGGACGAGGACTGGGAGGAGGCCACCGAGGCGCTGCGCCAGGCCGCCGAGAAGCAGGGCCTGCCGCTGGTCCCGGACCCGGGCGGCGCTGCGTACTACGGCCCGAAGATCTCGGTGCAGGCGAAGGACGCGATCGGGCGGTCCTGGCAGATGTCGACGTTGCAGGTCGACTTCAACCAGCCCAAGCGGTTCGGTCTGGAGTACACCGCGGCGGACGGCTCCAAGCAGCAGCCGGTGATGCTGCACCGCGCGCTGTTCGGCTCGATCGAGCGTTTCTTCGGCGTGCTCCTGGAGCACTACGCCGGCGCCTTCCCGGCCTGGCTGGCGCCCGTCCAGGCGACCTGCATCCCGATCGGCGACGCGCACGTCCCCTACCTCCAGGAGTTCGCCGCCCAGGCGAAGGCCAAGGGGCTGCGGGTCGAGGTGGACTCCTCGTCGGACCGGATGCAGAAGAAGATCAGGAACGCCCAGAAGAGCAAGGTGCCGTTCATGATCATCGCCGGTGACGAGGATGTCGCCAACGACGCGGTTTCCTTCCGCTACCGCGACGGGTCGCAGAAGAACGGCATTGCGCGCGAGGAGGCGATCGCCGAGCTCCTCGACGTCGTGGAGCGCCGCGTCCAGGTGTAGCGCCGCGTCCAGGTGTGATGGCTTGAGCACCCGGCCCCGGAGAGCGAGCGGCTCTCCGGGGCCGCGTCATCTCTCGCCCTCCTGCCGGAAGCGGCGCATCAGGTAGGCGGAGAAGGAGCCCACCACCGCGCCCACCAGGGCCACCCCGACGAACATCAGCCCCACCGCGATCACCCTGCCGCGCGGGGTGACGGGGGTGGCGTCGCCGTACCCCGTCGTCGTCAGCGTGGAAGCGGCCCACCACACCGCGTCACCGAAGGTGCGGATGTTCGCATCCGGGGCGGACCGCTCGTCGTGGTAGACCGCCAGGCTGGCCGCGTACCCCAGCAGCAGCGCGGCGAGCCCGGAGTACGTCATCACCCGCGCCTCCAGGGCGAGCCCGGGCGCGGCCCGGCGCAGCTGCATCCGCTCGTGCAGGTCGATCATGAGCAGCGGTCGCAGCAGCGGCAGCACGGTCACGATCAGGTCCAGCCAGCGGGTGCGCACGAAGTGCCAGTGGTCCCTGCTGTAGACCAGCCGTGCCAGGTACTCCGCCACGAAGGCGGCCCAGCTCACGATCGTGACGGTCTCCCAGAGGGCGCCCCAGCCGGGAGAGAGACCGGGGATCAGGACCCGGACCGTGTAGGAGGTGAGAAAGAGGATCGAGGCGATGAAGAGATACGGCTGTGCGCGCCTCTCCCACTCCTGTAGCCGCGTGTCCCTGTCCACCGGCACAGCATCGCGGAGCGGGTCAGGGTATCCGCCCCAACGACACGGTGCCAACGGGCGAAGCCATATGCTGGCCCGTATGACAAGCGAGCCGGAGCAGCAGATCGGAGTCGGGACGCAGGACGCCTTCCAGCGCCTGTGGACGCCCCACCGGATGGCCTACATCCAGGGGGAGAACAAGCCGACCGGCCCGGGGGCCGATGACGGCTGTCCGTTCTGCACCATCCCCGAGAAGTCGGACGAGGACGGCCTCGTCATCGCGCGCGGTGAGCATGTCTACGCGGTGCTGAACCTGTACCCGTACAACGGCGGGCACCTCATGATCGTCCCGTTCCGGCACGTCGCCGACTACCCGGAGCTGGACGGCCCGGAGACCGCGGAGCTGGCGGAGTTCACCAAGCGGGCGATGACCGCGCTGCGCACCGCCTCCGGGGCGCACGGCTTCAACATCGGGATGAACCAGGGCACCGTCGCCGGGGCCGGAATCGCGGCCCATCTCCACCAGCACGTCGTCCCGCGCTGGGGCGGCGACACCAACTTCATGCCGGTGGTCGGCCACACCAAGGTGCTGCCCCAACTCCTCGCCGACACCCGGGCGATGCTCGCGCGCGCCTGGCCCGCGTAGCGCCCGTCCGGGCCGCTCCGGAGCGGGTGTCCGGGGCGACACGCACCAGGGCTAATCGGATAGATCGCCCTAATTCGGATTAGTTGCCCCTCTAATGGGGTGGTGACTTCCCTAGATCGCCGCTCCGTGCTGCGTGCGGCCGCCTCGGCGGCGGCCGCCGGAGCGCTGGTGGCGGGCTGCGACCCGACGCGGGACCAGGACCCCGATGCCGTCCGGCCCCCCGGCGGGCCGGGCCCTTCCGGGGCGGGCCATGCCTCACCCGCCCCGGTGCGCGCCGCCCGGCCGCCGACCCGGGTGCCCGGCCAGCCCGTACAGATCGAACACGGGCCGCGGAACGGCCGGGCGGTCGCGCTGACCTTCCACGGCAGAGGCGACCCCAGGATGGCGAACGCCCTGCTGGGCGAGGCCGAGCGGGCCGGCGCCAGGGTCACCGTGCTCGCCATCGGCGACTGGCTCGACGAGCAGCCCGCGATGGCCCGCCGGATCCTCGACGGCGGCCATGAGCTGGGCAATCACACACTGCACCACCGCGACATCTGCGCCCTGCCGGCCGCCGACGCCTACGCCGAGATCACCGGCTGCGCCGACCGGCTGCGCAAGCTCACCGGGACCATCGGCAGCTGGTTCCGCCCCTCGCAGACCCGGCGGGCCACGCCGCTGGTGACCGACCTGGCCCGCAAGGCCGGCTATCCGCACGTTCTCTCCTACGACGTGGACTCCCTCGACGCGAACGACCCCGGTGCCGCCGCCGTCCAGCGCACGGTCCTGGAGACGGTCGAGCCGGGCTCGGTCGTGAGCCTCCACCTCGGGCACGCCGGCACGGTGGCCGCGCTGCCCCCGATCCTCGACGGCCTCCGCCGGCGCGGTCTGCGCGCGGTGACGACAACGGAGCTAGTGACCTGATGGCTGACCGGAACCGTACCCACGACCGTCGGAGCCCCCGCGCGCGCCACCGGGCCGCGCTGCTCGCCGTGGCCTGCGCGCTGGTGGCCGCGGGCTGTGGCAGCGGCGACGAGAACGACCGGGCCTCGCACAGTCCGCGGCCGGTCGAGCGCGCACCGCTCAAGGCCGCCAAGCCCGGTCTGCCCGGCATGCCGCCGCTGCTGGACGAGCACGACCTCTACGCTGCCGACCGGCCGGGCAGGCTGGCGCCCCAGGTCAAGGACTTCCCCGCGCGGATCTACGTCCCCAACACCGGCTCCGACACGGTCAGCGTCATCGACCCGAAGACCTACAAGGTCATCGAGACCATTCCGGTCGGCGTCCAGCCGCAGCATGTCGTGCCGTCCTGGGACCTGAAGACGCTCTGGGTCAACAACAACCGGGGACACGACCTCACCCCGATCGACCCCGCCACCGGCAAGGCCGGGGACAGGGTCAAGGTCCACGACCCGTACAACCTCTATTTCACGCCCAACGGGAAGTACGCGGTCGTGATGGCCTCGATGGACCGGCAGTTGGTCTTCCGCGACCCGCACACCATGGAGGTCCGCAAGACGCTCCCGGTCAACTGCGGCGGCGTCAACCACGCCGACTTCTCGCCGGACGGGAGGTACTTCATCGTCTCCTGTGAGTTCTCCGGCGAGCTGCTCAAGGTCGACACCGCGAAGATGAAGGTCATCGGCCAGGAGAAGCTGCCGTTCGAGGGCGCGATGCCGCAGGACGTGAAGATCTCCCCGGACGGCAAGACCTGGTACGTCGCCGACATGATGGCCGACGGCATCTGGGTCCTCAACGGTGACCGCTTCGACCGGCCCCGGCTCATGGCGACCGGCAAGGGCGCCCACGGCCTCTACGTCAGCCGCGACTCGAAGCACATGTACGTCTCCAACCGCGGCGAGGGCTCCATCTCCCTGCTCGACTTCCGGACCGGCAAGCTCGTCGACAAATGGCACATCCGCGGCGGCGGCAGCCCCGACATGGGCGGTCTGTCCACCGACGGCAAGGTGCTGTGGCTGTCCGGCCGCTACAACTCCGAGGTCTATGCGCTGGATACCCGTACGGGCAAGACTCTCGCCAAGATCCCGGTCGGCCAGGGCCCGCACGGGCTGGCGGTCTACCCGCAGCCGGGACGGTACTCCCTGGGACACACCGGCATCTTCCGCTAGCCGGTGCGCCCCGGGGGCCGTCTAGGCGTTGTACTCGTCCGCCTTCTGCGGCTCCACACCCTGGATCATGCCGCTGAGCACCAGGGAGCGGTTGGTGAAGCGCTCGGTGTCCACGCCGTTCTCCTTGAGGACGCTCATCGCGGCGGAGTGGACCGTGCGCAGCACCGGGGTCGCGGCGCGCAGCGCGTCATCGGCCATGAAGCGGTGCCGCCAGGGCTTGTCGGCCCAGACGTGCCGCAGGCCGAACGGCTCGGGCAGGGTCAGCTTGCCGCCGAGGAAGTCCAGGACCGGCGGGAACCAGGTCAGCGGGGCGCGGGCGGCGAGCCGGACCACTTCCTGCGGCTCGATGAGCGGGAGCTGCTGGGTCCTGGTCTCCCAGAACTTGACGACCTTGGCGACGTCCTTGGTCTTGGGCTCCGGCTTCGTCGTGAAGAGACCGTTGACCGGGCCGAGGGCATGACCGGTCACCTCGATGCGCAGCGTCTCGTGGAGCACCGTGACAGTGATCATGAGGGTGATCACCAACTGGCCGTCCCACAGGACGAACTGGACCCCGAGGTAGTGGCGGTTGCCGCTGCCGAACTGCTGCTCGTTGCAGATCCGCTCTATCTCGTGCCCGCGGATCTGGTATGCCTCCACATGGCTGCCCTCGGGGCGGGAGACCGCGGCGGCCTTCTCGCCGACCGGCGAGACGATCCAGTGGCGTACGGACGGCGTGGGGAAGCCGCCGGTGTGCAGCGGGCTGCGCTCCAGCAGCCGCAGCTTGTCGTGGATCGCCCGGATCACGTCCCAGCTGCGGAACGGGTGGATCTCGCTGCCTTCCTGCGCCGGGATGAGCTCCTCGGCGAGCTGCCAGCTGCCCCAGCGGGTGCCCATGCCGAGTATCCCTTTGGGACCGGCGTAGAAGACGACATTGCTGCTCTGCTCGGCGGAGATTTTGGCGAGATTCTGGCGGAGGGTCTCGGCGGCGATCTGGTTCGGGTCCTGGGGGACCGCCTCGGGGATCTTCGCGGCCACACCGCCGCCTTCCAGCAGCCCCTTCCAGGACTCCCGCATGGCCACCGCGGTCTTCTCGCAGATCTGCTTGGCCAGCCACCAGCCGATCACCGGGGCGACGACCATGCCGCGGGCGTACAGCGGCCAGAAGCCGTTGAACGGCAGCTTGATCATGAAGAACACGCCGAGGACGCCCAGCACCGTCAGCAGCAACCCGCCGATCAGGGACAGGCCCTTGCCCGCACCGTCCTTGGAGAGCATCTTCCGCAGCTGGAAGACGCCCAGCCACAGCAGCACACCGGGCAGGAACAGCACCCCGAACAGCACCATCAGCACCGTCAGCTTGGCGTCCCGCTGCTTGCGGATGCGGGTGGCGGACAGACAGTGCTCGACGATGGTCTGCGGCTCGGTCCCGAAGGACTGGATGAGCGCGGCCCGCCCGCCGCCCAGCATCCGCACCTGCACCGCGCGCGCGAACGCCTCGCCGAGATTGGGCGCGAACAGCGACATCTTGGGCTTCTTGATGGCGGACTTGCCGGATTCCGAGTCGGCCTTGGAGATATCGGCGAGCGGACTGTCCCGATAGGCGGCCGAGGCCAGCGCCTGGGTCGCCGCCGTCTGCCCGGCGCTCCCCGAAAGCGGGACCTGCGCCCCGGGACTGAAGTCAAAGCCGTCTGCCACTACCGCCCCCCACACCGCACGCATCCAATGATGCGGCTCTTCCCGACTTCCGCTGACGGCACACCTGCTGAGAGCCTGTCTTCGAGCCCGTGACCTCGCCACCCGCCGTCGAACTCCCGGTTCCACGGCAGGCACTCAGCGTACAGCCGCCGTCCCGCCCACAGGAGTTGAGCAGGACAGCGGCCGCCCGAACGGTTGATCGGCCGTCAACTATGCGCCGTTCTCCGCCTCTTCCCGCCACTTGTCGGCGAGCTGCGGCGGCATCGGCTCATGCCGCAGGTGGACGCGGGAGAACCGCCCGGTGCCGTGCGAGAGGGAGCGCAGATCGATCGCGTACCGGTCGATCTCGATCTCGGGCACCTCGGCGCGCACCACGGTGCGTCCCGCCCCTGACTGTTCGGTGCCCACGACCCGGCCGCGGCGTCCTGACAGATCGCTCATCACCTGGCCGACGAAATCGTCCGGAACCATCACGCTCACCTCGGACACCGGTTCGAGCAGATCGATCCGGACCTCACCGGCGGCCTCCCGCAGCGCCAGCGCGCCCGCCGTCTGGAACGCGGCGTCCGAGGAGTCGACGGAGTGCGCCTTGCCGTCGAACAGCGTGACGCGGATGTCGACGAGCGGATGTCCGGCGGCGACCCCGCGTGCGGCCTGGGTGCGTACGCCCTTCTCCACGGACGGGATGAACTGCCGGGGCACCGCGCCGCCCACGACCTTGTCCACGAACTCGATACCGGAGCCGCCGGGCAGCGGTTCCACCTCGATCTCGCAGATCGCGAACTGGCCGTGTCCGCCGGACTGCTTCACATGGCGCCCCCGGCCCGCGGCGGGGGCGCCGAAGGTCTCCCGCAGCGACACCTTGTGCGCGACCGTGTCCACCTGGACGCCGTAGCGGGTCCGCAGCCGCTCCAGGGCGACATCGACATGCGCCTCGCCCAGGCACCACAGCACCACCTGATGGGTGTCCTGGTTGTGCTCCAGACGCATCGTCGGGTCCTCGGCGACCAGCCGGGCCAGGCCCTGGGAGAGCTTGTCCTCGTCGGCCTTGCTGTGGGCCTGGATGGCGACCGGCAGCAGCGGGTCCGGCATCGTCCAGGGCTCCATCAGCAGCGGCTCGTCCTTGCCGGAGAGGGTGTCGCCGGTCTCGGCCCGGGACAGCTTCGCCACACAGGCCAGATCGCCGGCGATCGCCTTGGACAGCGGGCGCTGCTGCTTGCCGAACGGGGTGGACAGTGCGCCGACCCGCTCGTCGACGTCATGGTCCTCGTGCCCGCGGTCCTGTAGGCCGTGGCCCGAGACATGCACCGTCTCGTCCGGGCGCAGGGTCCCCGAGAAGAGGCGGACGAGCGAGATCCGGCCGACGTACGGGTCGGAGGAGGTCTTGACCACCTCGGCCGCGAGCGGACCCTCGGGATCACAGCTCAGCGCCGGGCGGGGGGTGCCGTCCGGGGTGGTCACGGCCGGCGCCTCGCGCTCCACGGGCGTCGGGAAGCCACCGGTGATCAGCTCCAGCAGCTCCACGGTGCCCAGCCCCTGCTTGGCGCCCTCGGCTGCCGGGGCCGCGGCCAGTACGGGATGGAAGGTGCCCCGGGCGACCGCCGTCTCCAGGTCCCCGATGAGGGTCTTGACGTCGATCTCCTCGCCGCCGAGGTAGCGGTCCATCAGGGACTCGTCCTCGCTCTCGGCGATGATGCCCTCGATGAGGCGGTTACGGGCCGACTCGATCAGCGGCAGCTCGTCCGCCGTCGGTGCGCGTTCGGTGCGCTCGCCGGAGGAGTAGTCGAAGACCCGCTGCGAGAGCAGGCCGATCAGGCCGTGCACGGGGGCGTGGCCGTCGGCGCCCGGTGTCCCGTACAGGGGGAGGTAGAGGGGGAGGACGGCGTCCGGGTCCTCGCCGCCGAGAGTCGAGCGGCAGCGCTCGGTCATCTCGTCGAAGTCGGCGCGGGACGCCTCCAGGTGCGTGATGACCAGCGCGCGCGGCATTCCGACGGCCGCGCACTCGTCCCAGACCATCCGGGTCGCGCCGGCCACGCCGTCGGCCGCCGAGACAACGAAAAGGGCCGCGTCCGCGGCGCGCAGACCGGCCCTGAGTTCCCCGACGAAATCGGCGTATCCGGGGGTGTCCAAGATATTGATCTTGACTTCTCCCCAGTCCACCGGGACCAGGGAGAGCTGTACGGAGCGTTGCTGCCGGTGTTCGATGTCGTCGAAGTCGGAGAGGCAGCCGCCGTCCTCGACCCGGCCCGCCCGGTTGACCGCGCCGGATGCCAGCGCGAGGGCCTCGACCAGTGTGGTTTTTCCCGAGCCGCTGTGGCCGACCAGCACCACATTGCGCAGGGCCGTGGGCTGGTCGGCCGTTGATGCCCTGCCGGCGGCTCCCGGGTGTGTACTCGATTTCTCGCTCATGTGTCTCGCCTCCAGGTCGACACTTTGCGGTGATTCGAGCTTTCCACCGAGCCCATGCCGCGTCCATACGTGGCACACGGGCCCGGTGCCCCCAAGGGGTCCGGGCGCCCTGGTGGGGCCTGCGGGCGCGGCCGGCGGCGCGCGCCGGCGGCCCCGAGCCGCGGGACGCACCCCGCGCCGCGATGCGTTCGTGGTGCCCCCTGACCTCCTGGCTACGATGGGCCCGCCGGTGGCCGTCAGACCGCACGGCCCATATCGACTCCCGGGAAGGCCATGCTGAACAAGTACGCGCGTGCGTTCTTCACGCGTGTTCTCACGCCGTTCGCCGCCCTGCTCATCCGGATCGGCGTCAGCCCGGACGCGGTCACTCTGGTCGGCACCGGGGGCGTGGTGGCCGGCGCCCTGATCTTCTACCCACTGGGCGAGTTCTTCTGGGGAACGGTCGTCATCACGCTGTTTGTCTTCTCCGACCTCGTCGACGGCAACATGGCGCGGCAGCTGGGCCGCTCCAGCCGTTGGGGGGCCTTCCTCGACTCCACCCTCGACCGGGTCGCCGACTCGGCGATCTTCGGCGGACTTGCCCTGTGGTACGCGGGCCGGGGCGACAGCCTGATGCTCTGCGGGATGGCGATCTTCTGCCTCGCCAGCGGCCAGGTGGTCTCGTACACCAAGGCCCGCGGGGAGGCCATCGGACTGCCGGTGGACGTCAACGGCCTGGTGGAACGCGCCGAGCGGCTGGTCATCACGCTGGTCGCCTGCGGCCTGTCGGGCCTGCACGCCTTTGGGGTGCCCGGCGTCGAGATCCTGCTGCCGATCGCCCTGTGGATCGTCGGCATCGGCAGCGCCGTCACCCTGGGCCAGCGCGTGGTGACGGTACGACGGGAGTCGGCCGAGGCCGACGCCATGGCACAAGGGGGGAACAGCGCATGAGCCCGCGCAGGAACGGCCGGCCGTTGATCGATACGGAGAAGCTGGCGGAGGCGCTCTACGCGCTGGGCTGGAGCACCGTCAAGAAGCTGCCCGAGGGCGCTGCCGTACGGCTCGGCCGCCGGATCGCCGACATCGCCTGGAAGCGCCGCGGCAAGGGCGTCCTCCGTCTGGAGTCGAACCTCGCCCGGGTCGTCCCGGACGCCACACCGCAGCGGCTCGCCGAGCTCTCCCGGGCCGGGATGCGCTCGTACATGCGCTACTGGATGGAGTCCTTCCGGCTGCCGGCCTGGAGCAAGGACCGGATAAGGGCGGGTTTCACCCCCGAGGACGTGCACTACCTGGAGGACGGGCTCAAGTCCGACCGCGGCGTCATCCTGGCCCTGCCCCACATGGGCAACTACGACCTCGCGGGCGCCTGGGTCACCACCAAGCTCGGAGTCCCCTTCACCACCGTCGCCCAGCGCCTCAAGCCGGAAACCCTCTACGACCGCTTCGTCGCCTACCGCGAGGGCCTGGGCATGGAGGTCCTGCCGCACACCGGCGGCACCGCCTTCGGCACGCTCGCCCGGCGGCTGCGGGCCGGCGGGCTGGTCTGCCTGGTCGCGGACCGTGATCTGTCCGCCTCCGGCATAGAGGTCAAGTTCTTCGGCGAGGCCACGAAGATGCCGGCCGGCCCCGCCGTACTCGCCGTCCAGACCGGCGCCATGCTGCTGCCCGTCACCCTCTGGTACGACGACACCCCCGTCATGCGCGGCCGGGTCCACCCGGAGATCGAGGTCCCCGAGACCGGCACCCGCGCCGAGAAGGCCGCCCAGATGACCCAGGCGCTCGCCGACGCCTTCGCCTCCGGCATCGCCGACCACCCCGAGGACTGGCACATGCTCCAGCGGCTCTGGCTCGCCGACCTGGAAGCGCGCGAGGAGCCAGGCGCCCCGGGCGGCACCGAGGCCTCCGGAACCTCCGGAACGGAGTCCGTGTGAAGATCGGCATCGTCTGCCCGTACGCCTGGGACGTCCCCGGCGGCGTGCAGTTCCACATCCGCGACCTGGCCGATCACCTGATCCGCCTCGGCCATGAGGTCTCCGTCCTCGCCCCCGCGGACGACGAGACCCCCCTGCCGCCGTACGTCGTCTCCGCCGGCCGGGCCGTCCCCGTCCCGTACAACGGCTCGGTCGCCCGCCTCAACTTCGGCTTCCTCTCCGCCGCCCGGGTCCGCCGCTGGCTCCAGCACGGCGCCTTCGACGTCATCCACATCCACGAGCCGGCCTCGCCCTCGCTGGGCCTGCTCTCCTGCTGGGCGGCCCAGGGCCCGATCGTGGCGACCTTCCACACCTCCAACCCGCGCTCGCGGGCGATGATCGCCGCGTATCCGATCCTCCAGCCCGCACTGGAGAAGATCAGCGCACGGATCGCGGTGAGCGAATACGCCCGCCGCACCCTCGTCGAACACCTCGGCGGCGATGCGGTGGTCATCCCCAACGGCGTGGACGTCGACTTCTTCGCCACCGCCGAGCCCAAGGCGGAGTGGCAGGGCAGGACGATCGGCTTCATCGGCCGGATCGACGAACCGCGCAAGGGCCTGCCGGTCCTGATGAAGGCGCTCCCCACGATCCTCTCCGAAGTACCGGACGCCCGGCTGCTGGTAGCCGGCCGCGGCGACGAGGCGGAGGCCGTCGCGGACCTGCCCGCCGATCTGCGCTCCCGGGTCGAATTCCTCGGCATGGTCAGCGACGAGGACAAGGCCCGCCTGCTGCGCAGCGTCGACCTCTACGTCGCGCCCAACACGGGCGGCGAGTCCTTCGGCATCATCCTGGTGGAGGCCATGTCGGCCGGTGCGCCCGTACTGGCCAGCGACCTCGACGCCTTCGCCCAGGTCCTCGACCAGGGCGAGGCCGGCGAACTCTTCACCAACGAGGACGCCGATGCGCTTGCCGCTGCGGCGGTACAACTCCTCGGTGACCCGGCGCGCCTGACCGAACTCCGCGACCGCGGCGCCCGCCACGTACGCCGCTTCGACTGGGCCACCGTCGGCGCCGACATCCTCGCCGTCTACGAAACGGTCACCACCGGGGCGATGTCGGTAGCCACCGACGAGAGAATCGGCCCAAGGGGCCGTCGTCGCCTGGCCAAGGATTAACCCGTCCGCTGCGGTTGGCTTTTCTTCCCACGTTTTTGGCTTTCCCGCCGTGGTTGTTGCTCGCCGTTTGTGGCCCGCTTCGCGGTGCCCCCGCCGTTGCGCCTGCGGCGGGCGGGGTCCGCTGCGCGGGGCTGTGGGTGCGGTGACGGACCTCCGGGGCCTGGTGTGTGGACTGCTTCGCTTTACGTCCACACACCAGGCCCCTCCGGCCCGTCCCCTCCCGTTGGGAGAGTGAGTGCAGGTAGGTGGGGGCTGGCCATTCGTAGCCAGTTCACTGCGACCGATAAGGCGCACCGGACCACCCACGTGCACCCCCATCAACGTTCTTCCCATCCCTCAACGGGAGGGGACGGGTCTGCGCGGGTGGGGGTTTCCGGACGTAAAGCGAAGCAGTCCGGAAACCCCCACCCGCGCAGACCCGTCACCGCACCCCGACAGCCCCGCGCAGCGGACCCGCCCGCCGCAGGCGCAACGGCGGGGGCACCGCGCAAGCGGGCCACCAACGGCGAGCAACCCCCACGGCGGGAAAGCCAAAAACGTGGGAAGAAAAGCCAACCGCAGCGGACGGGTAACGTGACCGCCCGTGACCACGTTCATCTGGATCGCCGTCGCGATCGTCCTCATCGGCATCTACCTCAGCTGGACGGCCGGCCGCCTCGACCGCCTGCACGCCCGTATCGACGCGGCCAGGGCGGCGCTCGACGCCCAGCTGCTGCGACGGGCGTCCGTCGCGCAGGAGGTGGGTACGTCGGGGGTCCTGGATCCGGCCGCTTCGATCGTCCTCTACCAGGCCGCGCACGAGGCGCGGCAGGCTGAGGAGGATCACCGGGAGGTCGCGGAGAGTGAGCTGAGCCAGGCGCTGCGGGCGATCTTCGCGGAGGAGGCGCAGCTGGAGGCAGTGCGGGAGGCGCCGGGTGGCGAGCAGACGGTTGCCGAGCTGACCGCCGCGGTGCGCCGTGTCCCGATGGCGCGTCGCTTTCACAACGACGCCGTACGGGCCGCCCGTGCCGTTCGCCGCCACCGGGTGGTGCGGTATTTTCGGCTGGCCGGTCATGCGCCGTTCCCGCTGGCCTTCGAGATGGATGATGAGCCGCCGGCCGTTCTGGACGACCGCTCGTCCGGGAACTGAGCCGGGAAGCAGGCCGGGGGCGCGGAGCCGGCGGCTCCCAGCGGTGACGAGCCACTGACCTCTAATTGGCCCTTTTCCCGGGCCGCTCACAAACGGTTGTGTGGGCGCAGCAGTACAGCCACCCGCATTGAGTGAGGTCAAACCGTGTCCAGCACGCCCACCACGCCCCAGAACCCCGAGACCGGAACCGCGCGCGTCAAGCGCGGGATGGCCGAGCAGCTCAAGGGCGGCGTGATCATGGACGTCGTCACGCCGGAAGAGGCGAAGATCGCCGAGGACGCGGGCGCCGTCGCCGTCATGGCCCTGGAGCGGGTCCCCGCCGACATCCGCAAGGACGGTGGCGTGGCCCGGATGTCGGACCCCGACATGATCGACGGCATCATCAGCGCCGTCTCCATCCCGGTCATGGCCAAGTCCCGGATCGGCCACTTCGTCGAGGCGCAGGTCCTCCAGTCGCTCGGCGTCGACTACATCGACGAGTCCGAGGTCCTCACCCCGGCCGACGAGGTCAACCACTCCGACAAGTGGGCCTTCACCACCCCCTTCGTGTGTGGTGCCACCAACCTGGGCGAGGCGCTGCGCCGGATCACCGAGGGCGCCGCCATGATCCGCTCGAAGGGCGAGGCCGGCACCGGCAACGTCGTCGAGGCGGTGCGCCACATGCGTCAGATCAAGGGCGAGATCGCCCGGCTGCGCGGCTACGACAACAACGAGCTGTTCGCCGCCGCCAAGGAGCTGCGCGCCCCGTACGAGCTGGTCAAGGAGGTTGCCGAGCTCGGCAAGCTGCCGGTCGTGCTGTTCTCCGCCGGTGGTGTCGCCACCCCGGCCGACGCCGCGCTGATGCGTCAGCTCGGTGCCGAGGGCGTGTTCGTCGGCTCCGGCATCTTCAAGTCCGGTGACCCCGCCAAGCGCGCCGCCGCGATCGTGAAGGCCACCACCTTCTACGACGACCCGAAGGTGATCGCGGACGTGTCCCGCAACCTGGGCGAGGCCATGGTCGGCATCAACTGCGACACCCTCCCCGAGGCCGAGCGCTACGCCAACCGCGGCTGGTAGGGCACCGGATGAGCACCCCCACCATCGGTGTGCTGGCTCTCCAGGGCGACGTCCGCGAGCACCTCGTCGCGCTCGCCGAGGCGGACGCCCTGGCCCGGCCGGTGCGCCGTCCCGAGGAACTGGACGAGATCGACGGCTTGGTCATCCCGGGCGGCGAGTCCACCACGATGTCCAAGCTGGCCGTCGTCTTCGGCATGCTGGAGCCGCTGCGCGCGTTCGTCCGCGCGGGCAAGCCGGTCTACGGCACCTGCGCCGGCATGATCATGGTCGCCGACAAGCTGCTGGACGCCCGCGACGACCAGGAGACGTTCGGCGGCGTCGACATGATCGTGCGCCGTAACGCCTTCGGGCGGCAGAACGAGTCGTTCGAGGCGGCCATCGACGTCGCCGGGATCCCCGGCGGACCGGTCGAGGGCGTCTTCATCCGGGCGCCCTGGGTCGAGTCGGTCGGTGGCGCGGTCGAGGTCCTGGCCACGTACGACGGGCACACCGTGGCCGTGCGGCAGGGTAACGTCCTCGCCACGTCTTTCCACCCGGAGCTCACCGGCGACCACCGGGTCCACGCCCTGTTCGTGGACATGGTGCGGCGGGCCCGGGACTGATCCCGGGGGCGGGTCACGGCGCTTGATCACGGTCGTGGCCGGGTGACGGGCGGGAGTGACACCGTGTGACCCGGCCCCGGTAGGATCTGAGGCGTTCGTTTCAGACGTTGGTTACGCGAAGGAGACAGGCGGATGTCCGGCCACTCTAAATGGGCTACGACGAAGCACAAGAAGGCCGTGATCGATGCCAAGCGCGGCAAGCTCTTCGCGAAGCTGATCAAGAACATCGAGGTCGCGGCCCGCACCGGCGGCGCCGACGTGGACGGCAACCCGACCCTCTTCGACGCCATCCAGAAGGCCAAGAAGAGCTCGGTGCCCAACAAGAACATCGACTCCGCGGTCAAGCGCGGTGCGGGTCTTGAGGCCGGCGGCGCCGACTACGAGACCATCATGTACGAGGGTTACGGCCCCAACGGTGTCGCGGTGCTCATCGAGTGCCTCACCGACAACCGCAACCGTGCCGCCTCGGACGTCCGTGTCGCCATGACCCGCAACGGCGGTTCGATGGCCGACCCGGGTTCGGTGTCGTACCTGTTCAACCGCAAGGGCGTGGTGATCGTCCCCAAGGGTGAACTGTCCGAGGACGACGTCCTGGGCGCGGTCCTGGACGCGGGCGCCGAAGAGGTCAACGACCTCGGCGAGTCCTTCGAGGTGCTCAGCGAGGCCACCGACCTGGTCGCGGTCCGCACGGCCCTCCAGGAGTCCGGCATCGACTACGACTCGGCCGACGCCAACTTCGTCCCGACCATGCAGGTCGAGCTGGAGGAAGAGGGCGCGCGCAAGATCTTCAAGCTGATCGACGCGCTGGAGGACAGCGACGACGTGCAGAACGTCTTCGCCAACTTCGACGTCTCGGACGATGTCATGGCCAAGGTCGACGCCTGACCGGCGCGGCACACTCGGTCGTCTGACGGGCCGGCGGGGACACACCCCGTCGGCCCGTCGGTTTGTCAGTGGCAGCCACTACTGTGCTGATCAGGGGGCATGCGCTTCCGAGGCAGGCACAGTTGACCGATAGGCGAGGGGCGGGGACCGATGAAGGTGCTGGGGGTGGACCCGGGGCTGACGCGCTGCGGGGTCGGGGTGGTCGACGGTGTCGCCGGCCGGCCGCTGACGATGGTCGGCGTCGGCGTCGTCCGCACCCCCGCGGACGCCGAGATCGCCCAGCGCCTGGTCGAGATCGAGCGCGGGATAGACGCCTGGCTCGATGAGTACCGCCCCGAATTCGTCGCCGTGGAGCGGGTCTTCAGCCAGCACAACGTCCGTACGGTCATGGGCACCGCCCAGGCCAGCGCGGTCGCCATGCTGTGCGCGGCCCGCCGCGGGCTGCCGGTCGCGCTGCACACCCCCAGCGAGGTCAAGGCCGCCGTCACGGGCTCAGGCCGGGCCGACAAGGCCCAGGTCGGCGCGATGGTGACCCGTCTGCTGCGGCTCGACGCGCCACCGAAGCCGGCCGACGCCGCCGATGCCCTCGCCCTCGCCATCTGTCACATCTGGCGCGCCCCCGCGGTCAACCGCCTCCAGCAGGCGCATGCCGCGGCCCGCCGCGCCGCTCCCGTCCGCGCTCCCGGCGTCCGCCGGGCGACACCCCAGAAGGGCACCCGATGATCGCCTTCGTCTCCGGCCCGGTCGCGGCCCTCGCACCGGACTCCGCCGTCGTCGAGGTCGGCGGTATCGGCATGGCTGTCCAGTGCACTCCGGACACCCTCTCCGGCCTGCGCATCGGACAGCAGGCCAAGCTCGCCACCTCCCTCGTCGTCCGCGAGGACTCGCTCACCTTGTACGGCTTCGCCGACGATGACGAGCGGCAGACCTTCGAGCTGCTCCAGACCGCCAGTGGCGTCGGCCCCCGGCTCGCCCAGGCGATGCTCGCGGTGCATTCGCCGGACGCGCTGCGGCTGGCCGTCGCCACCGGTGACGAGAAGGCGCTCACCGCCGTGCCCGGTATCGGCAAGAAGGGCGCGCAGAAGCTGCTCCTGGAGTTCAAGGACCGGCTGGGGGAGCCGGTGGGCACCGGCCGCGCGGGCGTCGGCGGCGCCGTCACACCCGGCTGGCGCGATCAGCTGCACGCCGCCCTGATCGGCCTCGGCTACGCCACCCGCGAGGCGGACGAAGCGGTCGCCGCGGTCGCCCCGCAGGCCGAGGCGGCCGTCGCCGACGGCGGCGCGCCCCAGGTGCCGCAGCTGCTCAAGGCCGCCCTCCAGACCCTGAACCGCGCCCGGTGACCGCCGCCCTCCGGGCCCCGCGCCCCCGACCGTTCGACCACGCAGGCGGCCCGGCCGCCCCGACCCCGCGAGGCACACCGCAGTGAACTGGGACGACACCGCACCGCCCACCACCGAGGACCCCGCCACGGGCGCGCCCGACCGGCTGGTCGGGGCCGACGCGGACGGTGAGGACACCGCCGTCGAGGCCGCGCTGCGGCCCAAGGACCTGGAGGAATTCGTCGGCCAGGAGCGGGTGCGCGAACAGCTCGACCTGGTCCTGCGCGCCGCCCGGGCCCGCGGTGCCACCGCCGACCACGTCCTGCTGTCCGGAGCGCCGGGCCTCGGCAAGACGACCCTCTCGATGATCATCGCCGCCGAGATGGGCGCCCCGATCCGCATCACCTCCGGCCCCGCCATCCAGCACGCCGGTGATCTCGCCGCGATCCTCTCCTCCCTCCAGGAGGGCGAGGTCCTCTTCCTCGACGAGATCCACCGGATGTCCCGGCCCGCCGAGGAAATGCTCTACATGGCGATGGAGGACTTCCGCGTCGACGTGATCGTCGGCAAGGGCCCGGGCGCCACCGCCATCCCGCTCGAACTCCCCCCGTTCACCCTGGTCGGGGCCACGACCAGGGCCGGTCTGCTGCCGCCCCCGCTGCGCGACCGCTTCGGCTTCACCGCCCATATGGAGTTCTACGCCCCCGCCGAGCTGGAGCGGGTCATCCACCGCTCGGCCGGGCTGCTGGACGTCGAGATAGAGCCCGAGGGCGCCGCGGAGATCGCCGGCCGCTCGCGGGGCACGCCCCGTATCGCCAACCGTCTGCTGCGCCGGGTCCGCGACTACGCGCAGGTGAAGGCCGACGGCCTGATCACCCGCGAGATCGCCTCCCAGGCCCTCGGGGTCTACGAGGTCGACGCCCGCGGCCTGGACCGCCTCGACCGCGCGGTGCTCACGGCCCTGCTCAAGCTGTTCGGCGGCGGACCGGTGGGCCTGTCGACCCTCGCGGTGGCGGTGGGGGAGGAGCGGGAGACGGTCGAGGAGGTCGCCGAGCCGTTCCTCGTACGGGAAGGTCTGCTGGCCAGGACCCCCAGGGGCCGGATCGCGACCCCGGCGGCCTGGGACCATCTGGGGCTCGTCCCGCCACAGCAGCAGGCGGGCGCCGGCGGGCAGCAGGGCTTGTTCGGGGCGTGACGGCGCGGGGACTCGCCCGGTCAGGAACTGCGGTGGGATGCTGTGCGTTGTTCCACTGGTGGGGACTCGCCTAGACTCCGCCGATGCCGTTCGTATGGGCGGCATACCCACCCCCGTATATGAGACCGCGCGTCAGCGGTCGTGCGAAGGATTTCCGTCCCGTGAGTATCGTGACTCTCCTCCCCTTCATCGTCCTCATCGGGGCCATGTTCCTGATGACGCGGTCCGCCAAGAAGAAGCAGCAGGCGGCCGCGCAGATGCGCAATGAAATGCAGGTCGGCACCGGCATCCGGACCATCGGCGGCATGTACGCCACGGTCAAGGAAGTCCACGAGGACACCGTCCTCCTGGAGGTCGCCCCCGGCGTGCACGCCATTTACGCCAAGAACGCCATCGGCGCCGTGCTCGCGGACGAGGAGTACAACCGCATCCTGGACGGTGCCGACCCGATCCACGCCGGCGAGCCGATTGTTCCGGACGACGCCTCCTCGCTGACCGGCGACACCGCCGAGGCCGAGAAGGCCGACAAGATCGACCTGGGCAAGACCGCCCCGGCCGACGCCGAGCCCGCCGCCGACGAGGCCAAGGACGCCAAGCCCGCCGACGAGGTCAAGGACACCGTCAAGGCGGACGCCGACGCCGCGAAGGACGACAAGAAGTCCGGCGACGACGCGAAGTAGTCCACCCCCACGGAACCGCGGAGCACGCGTGGTGTGTCGTGCACCGCGGTTCCGGAACGGTCTAGGCTCCGGCGGGGGCAGGTCCCCACAAGACTTCGTGGCCCCTCGGCCGGCATCCCGGGCCGAGGGGTTGGACAGGGAGATACGAGAAGGTGGCAGCACCGAAGAAGGGCCGCAGGGCGCCCGCGAGCCAGGGGCATCCGGGCCGCACCCTGCTCCTGGTCCTCATCGCCATGGCGGGGCTGATCGGAGGGATGTTCTACTCCGGCACGATGACGCCGCGGCTGGGCATCGACCTGGCGGGCGGCACCAGCTTCACGCTGGCGGCCCAGAACCAGCCGGGCAAGCCCAACGCGATCAACGAGACCAACATGAACACCGCCGCCGGCATCATGGAGCGGCGGGTCAACGGTCTCGGTGTGTCCGAGGCCGAGGTCCAGACACAGGGCACCGACCACATCATCGTGAACATCCCCAAGGGGACGGACGCGAAGCAGGCCCGCCAGCAGGTCGGCACCACCGCCAAGCTCGGGTTCCGGCCGGTGCTCACCACCACGGCGGGCACCAAGACCCCCGAGCCCAAGCCCAGCCCCTCCAAGGGCGGCGCGAACGGCAAGGCCAAGGGCGACAAGGCCGCGGGTGACCCGGCCAAGGACCAGCCGGGTACCCAGCAGAAGGCCTCGTCCTCGCAGTCGCCGGACGCCAAGCCGACGACGCAGGGCCGGGCGGTGACGGACGCGCTGAAGAAGGCACCGTCCGCCAAGCCCACCCCCTCCGCCCCGGCCAAGCCCTCCGCCCCCGCGGTTCCGCCGACGCCCGGCGCGGACATCCCGCCGGCCCTCCAGAAGCAGCTGAACGCTCTGGACTGCGCCAGCAAGCAGAGCCGCGCCACCGCCGGTGAGAAGGCCGCGAACTCCAAGCCGTCCGACCCGATCGTGGCGTGCAAGGAAGACGGCACGCAGAAGTACGCGCTCGGCCCGGTAGGCGTCGAGGGCACGGACGTCAGCGACGCCAAGGCCGTCTTCGACAGCCAGCAGGGCCAGGGCTGGATCGTCCAGATGGACTTCACCTCGAACGGCGGCAAGAAGTTCGCGGACGTCACCGGCAAGCTGGCCGCCAAGGCGCCGCCGCAGAACCAGTTCGGGATCGTGCTGGACGGCGCGGTGGTCTCCGCTCCGTCGGTCAGCAACGCGATCAACGGCGGCAACGCCACGATCTCCGGCGGCTTCAACCAGCAGTCCGCCGAGGACCTCGGCAACATGCTGTCCTACGGTTCCCTGCCGCTCTCCTTCAAGATCGACGACGAGACCACGGTCACCGCGGCGCTCGGTGGCGAGCAGCTGCACGCCGGTCTGATCGCCGGCGCCATCGGCCTCGCACTGGTCGTGATCTACCTCGTCGCCTACTACCGGGGGCTGGCGCTGGTCGCGCTGGCGAGTCTCTTCGTCTCGGCGATCCTGACGTACACGATCATGACGTTGCTCGGCCCGACCATCGGGTTCGCGCTGAACCTCCCGGCGGTCTGCGGCGCCATCGTGGCCATCGGTATCACCGCCGACTCGTTCATCGTCTACTTCGAACGGATCCGGGACGAGATCCGCGACGGCCGCACCCTGCGCCCGGCCGTCGAGCGCGGCTGGCCGCGGGCCCGCCGTACGATCCTGGTCTCCGACTTCGTGTCGTTCCTGGCCGCCGCGGTGCTGTTCATCGTCACCGTCGGCAAGGTGAAGGGCTTCGCGTTCACGCTCGGCCTGACCACCGTCCTCGACGTCGTCGTGGTCTTCTACTTCACCAAGCCGCTGATGACGATGCTGGCCCAGCGGAAGTTCTTCGCCGACGGTCACTCCTGGTCCGGCCTCGATCCCAAGCGCCTGGGCGCCAAGCCGCCGCTGCGCCGTCGTCGCGGCGCCGCCCCCACCCAGACGAAGGAGGCGTGAGATGTCCAAGCTCGGAAACATCGGCGCCCGGCTCTACCGCGGCGAGGTCGGCTACGACTTCATCGGCAAGCGGAAGATCTGGTACGGCATCTCGATCCTCATCACCATCACGGCCATCGTCGGCCTGGCGGTGCGCGGCCTGAACATGGGCATCGAGTTCTCCGGTGGCGCGGTCTTCACCGCGAAGTCGTCCATGGTCGCCTCGGAGGCCCAGCACAAGGCCGAGTCGGCGGTGGGCGGTCACCAGGCCGTGGTACAGAAGCTCGGCGGCAGCACGCTGCGCATCCAGATCAGCGGTCTGGACACCAAGCAGGCGCTGCCGGTCCAGGAAAAGCTCGCCAAGAACCTGAACATCCCGGTCAAGGACGTCAACACCCAGTTGGTCGGCCCGAGTTGGGGCGAGGAGATCAAGAACAAGGCCTGGCTGGGCCTGGGGATCTTCATGGTCCTCGTGGTGCTCTATCTGGCGATCGCCTTCGAGTGGCGGATGGCCCTCGCCGCCCTGATCGCGCTGATCCACGACCTCACGATCACGGTCGGCGTCTACGCCCTGGTCGGCTTCGAGGTCACGCCCGGCACGGTCATCGGTCTGCTGACCATCCTCGGTTACTCCCTGTACGACACGGTCGTCGTCTTCGACAGCCTCAAGGAAGCCTCCAAGGACCTCACCAAGCAGAACCGCTTCACGTACAGCGAGGTCGCCAACCGCTCGATCAACAGCACCCTGGTGCGGTCCATCAACACCACGGTCGTCGCGCTGCTCCCGGTCGCGGGTCTGCTGTTCGTCGGCGGCGGTGTGCTGGGCGCGGGCATGCTCAACGACATCTCGCTGGCCCTGTTCGTCGGTCTCGCCGCCGGTGCCTACTCGTCGATCTTCATCGCGACCCCGCTGGTCGCCGATCTGAAGGGCCGCGAGCCGCAGATGAAGGCGCTGGCCAAGCGGGTCAAGGCGAAGCGCGCCGCGGCCGCGGCCAAGGAGGCGAGCCAGGAGGACACCGAGGACCCCGCCCCGGCCGATGCCGAGGACGGTGCCGCGGTCGTCGGACCGCGCCACCAGCCCGACTCGCGTAACCGCGGACGCGGCCGCCCCTCGGGCAAGCGCCGATGAGCGCCCCGGCGGAACTTCGTGAGCTCCTGATCAGCCGGATCACGGACATCCCGGACTACCCGCAGCCCGGGGTGATGTTCAAGGACATCACCCCGCTGCTGGCCGATCCGGCCGCCTTCGGCGCGCTGACCGAGGCGTTCGCCGAGCTGTGCGGGCAGCACCGCGTGGACAAGATCGTGGGCCTGGAGGCGCGCGGGTTCATACTCGCCGCTCCGGTCGCGGTCCGGGCCGGTGTCGGCTTCGTCCCCGTCCGCAAGGCGGGCAAGCTCCCCGGCACGACCCTCGGGCAGTCCTACGAGCTGGAGTACGGCACGGCCGAGATCGAGATCCACAGCGATGCGCTGGCCCCGGGCGACCGGGTGCTGGTGATCGACGACGTCCTCGCCACCGGCGGGACCGCCGATGCCTCGCTCCAGCTCATCCGCCGTGCGGGTGCCGAGGTCGCGGGCCTGGCCGTGCTGCTGGAGCTCGGCTTCCTGGCCGGGCGGCAGCGGCTGGAGCCGGGACTCAAGGGCGCTCCGCTGGAGGCCCTGATCACGGTCTGAGCCGGCCGTACGCAGCAGCTCCGCAGCGGGGGCATCCGGAAGAAATCCGGGTGCCCCCGCTGCTGTGTCATGTACGGACCCATGGCCGCGGGGGAGTCGCGGCCGCGGGGTCGATACCATGGCACCCCGACCCGTTCGAGGTTTTGGGGTCCGGAACCGCCTGAGGAGTGCTCTTGCCAGACGAGGCCCAGCCGCTCTCCCCCGGACTGCGTCCGACGGGATCCGACGCCGCGCGCCCGGACGAGCCGAAGCCCACGGACGTGGCTTCCTCGGACGCGCCCCAGCCCGAGCGGCAGGGTGCGCCCGACGGCAGCGCCACGCCCCGGCCGCCGGCCGGCCCGACCTCCGCGTCCGCGGCGCCCGCCGAGCGGCCCCGTACGGCGCCCAAGCCGGGGCCCGCCTCCTCCTCGTCCCAGCCGGGCTCCGCGCCGTCCCGGGCGCCGAAGCCGCCCGCCAAGGCCGACCAGCCCGCCGCCACCAAGCCGCTGCCGCCCGCCCCCGCCGGCCGCTCCGGCTCCCCGAACCGGGTACGGGCCCGGCTGGCCCGGCTGGGCGTCCAGCGCTCCAGCCCGTACAACCCCGTCCTGGAGCCGCTGCTGCGGGCCGTCCGCGGCAACGACCCCAAGATCGAAACCGCGACGCTGCGCCAGGTCGAGCGGGCCTACCAGGTCGCCGAGCGCTGGCACCGCGGCCAGAAGCGCAAGAGCGGCGACCCGTACATCACCCACCCGCTCGCGGTGACGACGATCCTCGCCGAGCTGGGCATGGACCCGGCCACGCTGATGGCGGGCCTGCTGCACGACACCGTCGAGGACACCGAGTACGGCCTGGACACCCTGCGCCGCGACTTCGGCGACCAGGTCGCGCTGCTGGTCGACGGCGTCACCAAGCTGGACAAGGTCAAGTTCGGCGAGGCCGCGCAGGCCGAGACCGTGCGCAAGATGGTCGTCGCCATGGCCAAGGACCCGCGCGTCCTGGTCATCAAGCTCGCCGACCGGCTGCACAACATGCGCACCATGCGCTACCTCAAGCGGGAGAAGCAGGAGAAGAAGGCCCGCGAGACGCTGGAGATCTACGCTCCGCTCGCCCACCGCCTGGGCATGAACACCATCAAGTGGGAGCTGGAGGACCTCGCCTTCGCGATCCTCTACCCCAAGATGTACGACGAGATCGTGCGGCTGGTCGCCGAGCGTGCGCCCAAGCGGGACGAGTACCTGGCCATAGTGACCGACGAGGTCCAGGCCGATCTGCGCTCCGCGCGCATCAAGGCCACCGTCACGGGGCGGCCCAAGCACTACTACAGCGTCTACCAGAAGATGATCGTCCGCGGCCGCGACTTCGCCGAGATCTACGACCTGGTGGGCATCCGCGTCCTCGTCGACACCGTCCGCGACTGCTACGCCGCCCTCGGCACCATCCACGCGCGATGGAACCCGGTCCCCGGCCGGTTCAAGGACTACATCGCGATGCCGAAGTTCAACATGTACCAGTCGCTGCACACGACCGTGATCGGCCCCAGCGGCAAGCCCGTTGAGCTCCAGATCCGTACGTTCGACATGCACCGCCGCGCCGAGTACGGCATCGCCGCGCACTGGAAGTACAAGCAGGAAGCGGTGGCCGGCGCCTCCAAGATCCGTACGGATGTGCCGAAGAACGCCGGCAAGGGCCAGGACACCGTCAACGACATGGCCTGGCTGCGGCAGTTGCTCGACTGGCAGAAGGAGACCGAGGACCCCGGCGAGTTCCTGGAGTCGCTGCGCTTCGACCTGTCGCGCAACGAGGTCTTCGTGTTCACGCCCAAGGGCGATGTCATAGCGCTGCCGGCCGGTGCCACCCCCGTCGACTTCGCGTACGCGGTGCACACCGAGGTCGGCCACCGCACGATAGGGGCCCGGGTCAACGGGCGGCTCGTCCCGCTCGAATCGACCCTGGACAACGGCGACTTGGTGGAGGTCTTCACCTCCAAGGCGCCGGGTGCCGGACCGTCCCGCGACTGGCTCGGCTTCGTCAAGTCCCCGCGGGCCCGCAACAAGATCCGCGGCTGGTTCTCCAAGGAGCGCCGCGACGAGGCCATCGAGCAGGGCAAGGACTCCATCGCGCGCGCCATGCGCAAGCAGAACCTGCCGATCCAGCGGATCCTGACCGGTGACTCCCTGGTCACCCTCGCGCACGAGATGCGCTACCCGGACATCTCCTCGCTCTACGCCGCCATTGGCGAGGGCCATGTCGCCGCGCAGGGCGTCGTCCAGAAGCTGGTGCAGGCGCTCGGCGGCCAGGACGAGGCCACCGAGGACATCGCCGAGTCGACCCCGATCCGGCCGCGTTCCAAGCGCCGCTCCAGCGCCGACCCCGGGGTGGTCGTCAAGGGCGTCGACGACGTGTGGGTCAAGCTGGCCCGCTGCTGTACGCCGGTGCCGGGCGACCCCATCATCGGCTTCGTCACCCGCGGCAACGGTGTCTCGGTACACCGCGCCGACTGCGTCAACGTCGACTCGCTGTCCCGGCAGCCGGAGCGGATACTCGACGTCGAATGGGCGCCGACCCAGTCCTCGGTCTTCCTGGTCGCCATCCAGGTCGAGGCGCTGGACCGCTCCCGGCTGCTGTCGGACGTCACCCGGATCCTGTCCGACCAGCACGTCAACATCCTGTCGGCCGCCGTCCAGACCTCCCGCGACCGTGTCGCCACCTCCCGCTTCACCTTCGAGATGGGCGACCCCAAGCATCTGGGGCACGTCCTGAAGGCCGTACGGAGCGTGGAGGGCGTGTACGACGTCTACCGGGTGACGTCGGCCCGCAGGCCGTAACGGCGTGACACAGCAGGCGGCCCCGGTACGGAATCCGTACCGGGGCCGCCTGCTGTTCCGCGCTAGCCGCCGAACTCTTCCAAGCCCCTCAGCGCCTGGTCCAGCAGCGCCTTGCGGCCCTCCAGCTCCCGGCCGAGCTTGTCGGCCTTGGCGTTGTTGCCCGCCGCCCGGGCCGTGTCGATCTGCTTCTCCAGCTTGTCGACCGCGTCCTGGAGCTGACCGGTCAGCCCCGCGGCGCGGGCCCGCGCCTCAGGGTTCGTCCGGCGCCACTCGTTCTCCTCGGCCTCCTGGATGGCTCGCTCGACGGCGTGCATCCGGCCCTCGATCTTCGGGCGGGCGTCCCGCGGCACATGGCCGATGGCCTCCCACCGCTCATTGATCGAGCGGAACGCGGCCCGCGCGCCCTTCAGGTCCGAGACGGGCAGCAGCTTCTCGGCCTCGACGGCCAGCTCCTCCTTGCGGGTCAGATTCTCCCGCTGCTCGGCATCGCGCTCCGCGAAGACCTCACCGCGCGCCTGGAAGAAGACGTCCTGGGCGCCGCGGAAACGGTTCCACAGATCGTCCTCGTGCTCGCGCTGGGCCCGGCCGGCCGCCTTCCAGTCCGCCATCAGCTCGCGGTAGCGGGCCGCGGTGGCCCCCCAGTCCGTCGAGTTCGACAGCGCCTCGGCCTCGGCGACCAGCTTCTCCTTGGCCTTACGGGAGTCCTCGCGCTGCGCGTCCAGCGACGCGAAGTGCGCCTTGCGCCGCTTGGAGAACGCCGAGCGGGCGTGCGAGAAGCGGTGCCACAGCTCGTCGTCCGCCTTGCGGTCGAGCCGCGGCAGGCCCTTCCAGGTGTCGACCAGCGCGCGCAGCCGTTCACCGGCCGCCCGCCACTGCTCGCTGGCGGCCAGCTCCTCGGCCTCGGCGACCAGCTTCTCCTTGGCCTCCCGGGCCTCGTGGCTCTGCCGCGCCTTCTGTGCCTTGCGCTCCTCGCGGCGCGATTCGACGGCCTCGACGAGCTTGTCGAGCCGCTTCTTCAGCGCTTCCAGGTCGCCCACCGCGTGGTGTTCGTCGACCTGGGTGCGCAGATGCTCGATCGCGGTCGTGGCGTCCTTCGCCGACAGGTCGGTGGTCTTGACCCGGCGCTCGAGGAGGCCGATCTCGACGACCAGGCCCTCATACTTGCGCTCGAAGTAGGCGAGGGCCTCCTCGGGAGTGCCCGCCTGCCACGATCCGACGACCTGCTCGCCATCGGCGGTACGCACGTACACGGTCCCCGTCTCGTCGACGCGGCCCCATGGGTCGCTGCTCACAGCGCCTCCTCCACATGATGCCGACGGGGGCGTGCGGCCCCCCGGCATCGTCCACAGTTTCTGTCCGGCAGAGCCGCGCCCTGACCGGTCCGACGGGCTGAATCGCGGGTGAGGGTGGCAGCCGTCGGAGCAGGCACCCTACCCAACGCCAATCTAGGCGACCGGCGGTCGGCTGTCCGCATCCAGCACGACCGAAATTCCTCGGTTCGCGCGGTGGGGGCCGCCGCACCGCCCCAGGTCGCCCGGCAGGTCAGGACTTTCTGACGGTTGCCCGGTCGATCACGACGGTGGCGTTCGGTGCGGTGTTGCCGGTTTGCGGGTCGGGCGTCGAACCGGCCTTGGCGATCTTCCGCAGCACGTCCATACCGCCGGTGACGGTGCCGAACGGTGTGTAGTTGGGAGGCAGCTTGCTGTCCTGGTAGACGAGGAAGAACTGGCTGCCGCCGGAGTCGCGGGTTTTGTCGCTCTGCCCGTCGTAGCGGTTGGCCATCGCGACCGTGCCCGCCGGATAGACGCCGCCCTTGAGCCGGGGGTCCTTGAGGTTCTCGTCCGGGATGGTGTAGCCGGGCGTGCCCTGGCCCGTGCCCTTCGGGTCGCCGCACTGAAGGACGTAGAGGCCCTGGTCGACCAGACGGTGGCACTTGCTGTGGTCGAAGTAGCCCTGACCGGCCAGGAAGGCGAAGGAGTTGACGGTGTGCGGCGCCTTGCCGGCGTCCAGCTTCAGCTCGATCGTGCCGCAGGTCGTCGCCAGCTTCGCGGAGTAGGAGGCCGAGGTGTCCACGGACATCGCCGGCTCCTTCTTCCAGGTCTTGGTGGAGGGCATGCCCTTGGCGGGCTTGCCGCACGGATCCGGCGCCTTGGAGGGGGACGGGGGAGCCGCCCGGTCGGCGTCCTGGCCGGCGCCCGCAAGCCCGGTGGTGGCGTACGCGGTGACGCCCGCGGCCAGGGCGACGGCCACGGCGGACGCGATGACCACATTGCGGCGTCTGGTCTTCCGCTGAGCCGCGGACCGCCGTTGCTGCTGGCGCTCGTACTTCTCCCTGGCGAGCTGCCGCCGCCGCTGATCTCTGCTGACCACCGGTCGTCTCCTTCGTCCGATCACCGATCGCTGTCGTCGCCGTGGCCGTACCGTATATGGGTTCGCTCTGCCGGGAGTCCCGCCGGTAGGCTCTGGAGCTGCCGAGATGTTCCGGGAGCGGTCCCGTGGACCGACCCCGACCACCGACCTTTAAGGACGAACGTGCTGATTGCCGGGTTCCCCGCCGGGGCCTGGGGCACCAATTGCTACTTGGTCGCCCCCGCCGCCGGCGAGGAGTGCGTCATCATCGACCCGGGCCACCAGGCGGCCCAAGGTGTCGAGGACGCGGTCAAAAAGCATCGGCTCAAGCCCGTCGCGGTCGTTCTCACCCATGGCCACATCGACCATGTCGCCTCCGTGGTCCCGGTGTGCGGCGCGCACGACGTACCGGCCTGGATCCACCCCGAGGACCGCTTCATGATGAGCGACCCGGAGAAGGCCCTGGGCCGCTCCATCGGTCAGCAGCTCATGGGCGAACTCACCGTGGGGGAGCCGGACGACGTCAAGGAGCTGACCGACGGTGCCGCCCTGGAACTCGCCGGGATGGAGTTCTCCGTCGCCCACGCCCCGGGCCATACCAAGGGGTCGGTGACGTTCAGGATGCCCGAGCAGGCCGACATTCCGCCGGTCTTCTTCTCCGGCGACCTGCTCTTCGCCGGCTCCATCGGACGCACCGACCTGCCGGGCGGCGACCACGCCGAGATCCTTCAGTCGCTGGCCCGTGTGTGCCTGCCGCTGGAGGACTCGACCGTCGTCCTGTCCGGCCACGGCCCCCAGACCACCATCGGCCGCGAGCGCGCCACCAACCCCTTCCTGCGGGAGGTGGCCGCCGGCCTCGGAGACGGCTTCAGCGCCGCTCCACGACGAGGAATGTGACGAGACCTTCCGTGAGCACCTTCAAGGCCCCCAAGGGCACGTACGACCTGATTCCGCCGCAGTCCGCCACCTATCTCGCGGTGCGCGAGGCGATCGCCGCGCCGCTGAAGAACTCCGGGTACGGCTATGTCGAGACGCCCGGTTTCGAGAACGTCGAGCTGTTCGCGCGCGGGGTCGGTGAGTCCACCGACATCGTGACCAAGGAGATGTACGCCTTCGAGACCAAGGGCGGCGACCAGCTCGCGCTGCGCCCCGAGGGCACCGCGTCCGTGCTGCGCGCCGCACTGGAGGCCAACCTCCACAAGGCGGGCAACCTCCCGGTCAAGCTCTGGTACTCCGGCTCGTACTACCGCTACGAGCGCCCGCAGAAGGGCCGCTACCGCCACTTCTCCCAGGTCGGCGCCGAGGCCATCGGTGCCGAAGACCCGGCCCTGGACGCCGAGTTGATCATCCTGGCCGACCAGGCCTACCGCGCGCTGGGACTGCGGAACTTCCGCATCCTGCTCAACTCCCTGGGCGACAAGGAGTGCCGCCCCGTCTACCGGGCCGCGCTCCAGGACTTCCTGCGCGGCCTCGACCTGGACGAGGACACCCGGCGCCGGGTCGACATCAACCCGCTGCGCGTCCTGGACGACAAGCGCGAGTCCGTACAGAAGCAGCTCGACGGGGCGCCCAAGCTCCGTGACTACCTCTGCGAGGCCTGCAAGGCGTACCACGAGCAGGTGCGCGAGCTGCTGACCGCGGCGGGCGTGGCCTTCGAGGACGACGAGAAGCTGGTCCGCGGCCTGGACTACTACACCCGCACCACCTTCGAGTTCGTCCACGACGGCCTCGGCTCGCAGTCAGCGGTGGGCGGCGGCGGCCGCTACGACGGTCTCTCGGAGATGATCGGCGGCCCCGCGCTGCCGTCCGTCGGCTGGGCGCTGGGCGTCGACCGTACGGTGCTGGCACTGGAGGCGGAGGGCGTCACGCTCGACATCCCCGCCGCCACTGCCGTCTACGCGGTACCGCTCGGTGAGGAGGCCCGCCGGGTGCTGTTCGGTGTGGTCACCGAGCTGCGCCGGTCCGGCATCGCCACCGACTTCGCGTTCGGCGGCAAGGGCCTGAAGAACGCCATGAAGTCCGCCAACCGCTCCGGCGCGCGGCTGGCACTGGTGGCGGGCGAGCGGGACCTGGCCGAGGGCATCGTCCAGCTCAAGGACCTGGAGAGCGGTGAGCAGACCGCGGTCGCGCTGGATGCCGTGGCCGACGAGGTCCGGCGCACGCTGGGCTGAGGCCGCGGGACGGCGGACCCCGAGGGGCCCGGACGGCGATCTGCCGGCCGGGCCCCTCGTGCGTGCCGGGTCCTCCGTGCCGCCGGGCGGCCGGTGTCAACGGCGGCGGCGCCTTCATCCCGGCGAAGGGTTTCCGGCACGGCCGCACCGGTGGCGGCAGGCGTCGTGCGGGCGGCAGAGGGGGCGGTGGCGCGGCGAATACTGAGAGAACCCTGTGTGCGGGCGGCTCTTCTTTATGCTCATCGCACAGTGGGGCATGGTGGAGTTGGGGCAGAATGAACGGCGTGGCCGCGACCGGGCCCGCGCTCAGCCCCACTCCCAGGGATCGACGGAACGGCGATATGACGACGACAGCGCTTGACGACGTGTCCACCGACGACGACCGCGCGAGCGGCCCGGGCACCCTCGGCTCGGGTCGCGGATACGCCCTGCTTCTGGTGATCACCGGCGCGCTGGGTCTGCTGGCGGCCTGGGTCATCACCCTGGACAAGTTCGAGCTGCTGAAGGACCCGCACTACAAGCCCGCCTGCAGCCTCAACCCGATCGTCTCCTGCGGCAACGTCATGCAGAGCAAGCAGGCGGAGGCCTTCGGCTTCCCGAACCCGCTCGCCGGTCTGGTCTGCTTCGGCGTGGTGGTCGCGATCGGCATGGCCCTGCTGGCCGGCGGCCGCTTCCGCCGCTGGTACTGGATCGGGCTGAACATCGGCACGCTGCTCGGCACGGTCTTCTGCATGTGGCTGATGTCCCAGTCGCTGTACGTGATCAACTCGCTGTGTCTGTGGTGCACGCTGACCTGGATGATCACGATCCTGATGTTCTGGTACACCACCGTGCACAACATCAAGCACGGCATCATCCCGGCCCCCGCGGGACTGCGCCGGACGGTGCTGGAGTTCCACTGGGTCGTGCCGGTGCTCTGGTACGGCGTGATCGCGCTGCTGATCCTCACCAAGTGGTGGTCGTACTGGAGCAGCCTGATCTGAGGTCCCGCCCGACGCGTCACCCGCGCCCCGGCTCCGTCCATGACGGCGGCCGGGGCGTTGTCAGTGGGGTGGCTTAGGCTCGTGATCGTGGAGCCCGACCTGTTCACCGCCGCTGCCGAAGACCGCCAGGAGAAGGACCCCGCGGGGTCCCCGCTCGCCGTCCGGATGCGCCCGCGCACCCTCGACGAAGTCGTGGGCCAGCAGCATCTGCTCAAGCCGGGCTCGCCGCTGCGCCGTCTCGTCGGCGAGGGCGCCGGGGGCCCCGCCGGGCCGTCCTCGGTGTTCCTGTGGGGGCCGCCGGGCATCGGCAAGACGACCCTCGCGTACGTCGTCAGCCAGGCGACGAACAAGCGCTTCGTGGAGCTCTCGGCGATCACCGCGGGAGTCAAGGAGGTCCGCGCGGTCATCGACGGCGCACGGCGGGCCTCGGGCGGCTACGGCAAGGAGACCGTCCTCTTCCTCGACGAGATCCACCGCTTCAGCAAGGCCCAGCAGGATTCCCTGCTGCCGGCCGTGGAGAACCGCTGGGTCACCCTGATCGCCGCGACGACCGAGAATCCGTATTTCTCGGTGATCTCGCCGCTGCTGTCCCGCTCCCTGCTGCTGACCCTCGAACCCCTCACGGACGACGATCTGCGCGGGCTGCTGCGGCGGGCGCTGACCGATGCGCGCGGGCTGGCGGGCGCGGTGACCCTGCCCGAGGACACCGAGGGGCATCTGCTGCGGATCGCCGGCGGCGATGCCCGGCGCGCGCTGACGGCCCTGGAGGCCGGTGCCGGTTCCGCCCTGGCCAAGGGCGAGAAGGAGATCACCCTCCAGACGCTGGAGGAGTCCGTCGACCGGGCGGCGGTGAAGTACGACCGGGACGGGGACCAGCACTACGACGTCGCCAGCGCGCTGATCAAGTCCATCCGGGGCTCGGACGTCGATGCCGCGCTGCACTACCTGGCGCGCATGATCGAGGCGGGGGAGGACCCGCGGTTCATCGCCCGCCGGCTGATGATCTCGGCGAGCGAGGACATCGGCCTGGCCGACCCCACGGCCCTGCCGACCGCGGTCGCCGCCGCCCAGGCCGTGGCGATGATCGGCTTCCCGGAGGCGCGGATCACGCTGAGCCAGGCCACCATCGCGCTCGCCCTGGCGCCCAAGTCGAACGCCGCGTACATGGCCATCGACGCCGCCCTGGCGGACGTCCGGGCCGGTCAGGCGGGAGCGGTGCCGCCGCATCTGCGCGACAGCCACTACAAGGGCGCTCAGAAGCTCGGCCACGGCCAGGGCTACCAATATCCGCACGACCTGCCGGGCGGTATCGCGGCCCAGCAGTATGCGCCGGACGAGGTGCACGGCAAGCGCTATTACGAGCCCACCCGCCATGGCGCGGAGGCGCGGTACGCCGATGTCGTCGAGCGGGTGCGGACGCGCCTGCGCGCCGACTCCGGTGAGAGCGCCGCCGAGTAGGCCTCCGCGGGGCGGCGCCCCCGGATTACCCGGCCGCGGCCTCGAAGAGCAGATGCATCGCCCGCCGCAGGTCCACCACGTCCCGAACGGGCTCGGGGAAGTCGAACCGGGCGTCGAAGGTGTGCTGCTCGGCGTCGGTGAAGCGGACCCGCAGACCGAAGCGGTCCAGGCCCACCGGCACGGCCCGGCCGCGCATCCCGCAGACGTCCTTGCGGTCGCCGAGCAGGGCGCACAGCCCGCGTACCTGCTCGCTGTGCGCGGAGTGCAGATGCTGGAGCAGCTCCGCCTCGTGGGCGACGAGGGGGTCGGCGGCCGCGTCGGCGAAGTCGTCCGGTTCGACGGACTCGGCGCCCCACAGATCGTCCACCGCGCCCTCGCCGACCTCCAGGCGCAGCATCATCCAGGCGGCCCGCCCGTACAGGCCCGGGGCGGGGTCCGGCTGGAGCGCCTCGCCGATGCCGAGCAGCTCGCCCACCGGGTGCCGCTCCGCGAGCAGCAGCGCCGCCTCGGCCCGCTGCTCATTGCGGACGGGGGTGAGCCAGCCGGCCACCCAGGCCCGTCCGCGGATGCGATGGGGCACCGAAACGGGCGCGACATCCGTGATCTCCATCACGGCTGTGAGGTCGTCGTCCTGCGCGTGTGCCGCCGCCCGAGCCGCCGCAGAGTCCCCGGAAACCAGCAACAGCACGTCTCCGTCGGGTGTCACGGTCCGGCAGACCGGTGCCGAGAGGCCGGTCTCGTCGGGGTCCTCGATGCCGGGGATGCTCAGCGACGCCATACCATTGGATTCGACGAGGGTTCGTATGCGCTCGGCGGCAGTGGGCTGCTGGGCGTCTTCCACGGGACGCGGCTGACCCGCCTCGGTGCGGTGTGCACTGGGCAGGGGGATCCCAGGTCGAAACATGCGTTCTCCTCGCGCTAAGGTAAGCCTCACCTAACTTACACGGAGGTCCGTTCCACGTGAACCAGTCGCGTCCCAAGGTCAAGAAGTCCCGCGCGCTCGGCATCGCGCTGACGCCCAAGGCCGTCAAGTACTTCGAGGCCCGTCCCTACCCGCCCGGCGAGCACGGCCGTGGCCGCAAGCAGAGCAGTGACTACAAGGTCCGTCTGCTCGAGAAGCAGCGCCTGCGTGCGCAGTACGACATCAGCGAGCGCCAGATGGCGCGTGCCTACGACCGCGCTCGGAAGGTCGAAGGCAAGACCGGCGAAGCGCTGATCATCGAGCTTGAGCGCCGTCTGGACGCGCTCGTCCTGCGTTCGGGCATCGCCCGCACCATCTACCAGGCTCGCCAGATGGTCGTCCACGGCCACATCTCGGTGAACGACCGCAAGGTCGACAAGCCGTCCTTCCGCGTCCGCCCCGGCGACGTCGTGATGGTCCGCGAGCGCAGCCGCGAGAAGCACCCCTTCCAGGTCGCCCGCGAGGGTGGCTACGACACCGACGGTGAGACCCCGCGCTACCTCGAGGTCAACCTGCCGGCTCTGGCGTTCCGTCTCGACCGGGACCCGAACCGCAAGGAGATCCCGGTGATCTGCGACGAGCAGCTCGTCGTCGAGTACTACGCCCGCTAAGCACCACCGCAGGCGCAGCACCACGCTCAGCCCGCCGTCTCCCCGCCGCTCGCGGAGGGGGAGACGGCGGGCTTGCTCGTACCCGGCGGCGCGATCCGCACCGTCCGGGGCCGGGCGGGCGCCGGACCCTCGGTCCGCAGCCCCCGGGCCACCGCCGCGTCCAGGCCGAGGCGCTCGCCCCTGCGCAGGGCACGCTCGTAGCGCTCGGCCCCCAGCCGCTGCCGTGCCTGTTCCTCGCACAGCACGTGCGGTCGGCGGAAATGGCGCGAGCCGAACAGCGGCAGCCCCACCGAAGGCCAGATCCGTTTCGCGGCGCCCTGGAGCACCGCCGCCTCCTCCGCATCCCCCTCGCCGAGCGTGATCATCGCCAGCAGTTCGAGCGCCAGCACCACGCCCAGCAGGTCGTGGAAGGCGTGATGGACGGCCAGCGACTGCTCCAGCAGGGTCCGGGCCCGCTCGCCGTCGCCCCGCGACCAGGCCGCGTACCCCAGCACGAACCGGGCGTACGCCCGCGTCCAGCGCTCCCCGTGGTCCGCACACACCTCCACGACGTCCTCGCACAGCCGCACCGCGTCCGCCGGGTCGCCCCGGAAGGCCACCGCCATCGCCAGCTCGACCTGCGCCAGCAGCACGGTGCCGTTGAGCTCGCCGATCTCCCGGTAGCGCCGCAGCGCCCTGCGCAGCAGCTCCTCGGCGCGCGGCATGTCGTCGCAGACCAGGGCGAGACAGCCGGTGCGGTGCAGCGCGTACGCGGCCGCGGTGGCGTTGCCGGTCCGCTCGGCCTCGTCCCGGCACTCCTGTAGTGCCCCGAGCGCGCCGATGGTGTCCCCCTGGAGCACCGCGACATAGCCGGCCACCCACAGGGCCTTCAGCCGTGTGTCGTCGTGCTCGCTCTCCAGCTCCAGGGCCCGGTCCAGCCAGTGGCGGCCCTCGGAGAGCCGGCCGCAGCCCACCCAGTAGAACCACAGGGTGCCCGCCAGATACTGGCCCAGATGGGTATCGGCGGGGCACTCCAGGCTCTGCTCCAGCGCCACCCGCAGATTGGGCAGCTCGGCCTCGATCCGGGCCGCGATCTCGGCCTGCCGGGAGCTGAACCAGTCCAGTTCGCACCAGGTGGCCAGCCCCAGATACCAGTCGCGGTGCCGGCGCCGCAGCCGGTCGCCGTCGTGCGTCGCCGCCAGCCAGTCCGCGCCGTAGGCCCGTACGGTGTCCAGCATCCGGTAGCGCACCCCGGCCGCGGTCTCCTCCCGCACCAGCACCGACTGGGCGACCAACTCCGCGATGACATCGAGGAGTTCGTCGGCCGGCAGGTCCGGTCCTGAGCAGACGTATTCCACCGCCTCCAGGTCGAACTGCCCGGCGAAGACCGACAGCCGCGCCCACAGCAGCCGCTCCCCGGGCGTACACAGCTCATGGCTCCAGCCGATCGCGGTACGCAGCGTCTGGTGGCGCGGCAGGGCACCGCGGCCGGTGCCGGTCAGCAGCCGGAAGCGGTCGTCGAGCCGCTGGAGCACCTGGTTGACGGAGAGCGCGCGCAGCCGCCCGGCGGCCAGCTCCAGCGCGAGCGGAATCCCGTCGAGCCGCGCACAGAGCTCGGTGACGGCGGCCTCGTTGGCCTCGTCGACGGTGAAGGCGCCGAGCACCGCCGCCGCGCGGTCGGCGAACAGGGCGGTCGCATCGGTGGTGTTCAGCGGTGCCAGCGCCATGTTCTGCTCGCCGGTGAGCCCGAGCGGGCGCCGCCCGGCGGCCAGCACCCGCAGCCCGGGGGCGCGGCGCAGCAGCTCCGCGGTCAGCTCGGCACAGGCGTCGACCAGGTGCTCGTAGCCGTCCAGGACGAGCAGCAGTTCACGGTCGGCGAGGTGGTCGCAGAGCGCGGTGCGCACCGGGCGGCCGCCGTGGTCGGCCGGCGCCAGTGCCTCGGCGACGGCGTGGTCCAGGAGGTGCGGTTCGCGCAGGGACGCGAGTTCGACCAGCCACACCCCATCGCAGAAGCGATCCTGCAAGATCGCTGCGCCATGGCGGGCAAGGCGTGACTTCCCGATGCCGCCGAGGCCGGTGAGCGTCACCAGCCGGGCCGATTCCAGCTGCCGTGCCAGCGCGGCCAGTTCGTCGTCGCGGCCGATGAAGCGGTTGAGTTCCGCGGGAAGGTTCCCCGGCCTGCCCGGAGCCCGCGGACGCTCGGGGGACGGGCGGGAGAGGGGACCGGGGCGCGTGAGGCGTCGCATGGCACACGGAGCGTACTCGGCAGGATGCGGACCGTACAATCACGCCGCGGGATCCCCCCGGCGGTCGCCCGTGGTGACCGGGAACGGGGTACGGACGGACAGTCACGGCGCGATAAGGTCAAGGTTGCCGTTCGAGCAGGACGAGAAGCAGACCGAACCAGTCGGAGAGTGGTGCCAACGTGTCCGGTGGAGAGGTGGCCGGGATCCTCGTGGCCGTCTTCTGGGCGATCCTTGTGTCGTTCCTCGCCCTCGTGCTGGTGAGGCTCGCACAGACGCTCAAGGCGACCACCAAGATGGTGGCCGAGGTGTCCGAGAAGGCCGTGCCCCTCCTCGCCGACGCCTCCGCGACGGTCCGCTCCGCGCACACCCAGCTGGCCCGCGTCGATGCCATCGCCGCCGACGTCCAAGAGGTCACCGCCAACGCCTCCGCGCTCTCCTCGACCGTGTCCTCCGCCTTCGGCGGCCCGCTGGTCAAGGTGGCGGCGTTCGGCTACGGCGTGCGCCGCGCGATCGGCAAGAAGGGCGAACCGGAGCCGGAGCGCACCGTCGTCCTCGGCCGTACCCTGCCCGGCGCCCGCCGCGGCGGGCGCCGCAACCGTCGCTCCAAGGACTGATCACAGCGATGTTCCGCCGCGCATTCTGGTTCACCACCGGCGCCGCCGCCGGCGTGTGGGCCACCAACAAGGTCCACCGCAAGCTGCGCAAGCTCCAGCCCGACAGCCTCGCCGCACAGGCCGCGGACAAGGCCGTCGAGACCGGACACCGGCTGCGCCAATTTGCATTGGACGTACGCACCGGAATGGCGGACCGTGAAGAACAGCTGCACGACGCCCTGGGGCTCGGCGAGCCGGACGGGGTGCGCGAGCTGCCGGCACCGCGCCGTGCGGTGCTCGAACCGCAGTACCGAACCACGAGAACAACCGGACCTACCGGTCTGACCGGACCGACTGGAAAAGAGGACCACTGATGGAGTCGGCTGAAATCCGCCGCCGCTGGCTGCGCTTCTTCGAGGAGCGCGGGCACACCGTCGTGCCGTCGGCGTCGCTCATCGCGGACGACCCGACGCTGCTGCTCGTCAACGCGGGCATGGTCCCCTTCAAGCCGTACTTCCTCGGTGAGGTCAAGCCGCCCGCCCCGCGCGCCACCAGCGTGCAGAAGTGCGTCCGTACGCCGGACATCGAAGAGGTCGGCAAGACCACCCGGCACGGCACGTTCTTCCAGATGTGCGGCAACTTCTCCTTCGGCGACTACTTCAAGGAAGGCGCCGTCAAGTACGCCTGGGAGCTGCTGACCGGCTCGCAGGCCGACGGCGGCTACGGCCTCGACCCCGAGCGCCTCTGGATCACCGTCTACCTCGAGGACGACGAGGCCGAGCGCCTCTGGCACGAGGTCATCGGGGTGCCCAAGGAGCGCATCCAGCGCCTGGGCAAGAAGGAGAACTACTGGTCCATGGGCGTCCCGGGCCCCTGCGGCCCGTGCTCCGAGATCAACTACGACCGGGGCCCGGAGTTCGGCGTCGAGGGCGGCCCGGCCGTCAACGACGAGCGGTATGTGGAGATCTGGAACCTGGTCTTCATGCAGTACGAGCGGGGTGCGGGCACGAGCAAGGAGGACTTCGAGATCCTCGGCGAGCTGCCCAGCAAGAACATCGACACCGGCCTCGGTCTCGAACGCCTGGCGATGATCCTCCAGGACGTCCCGAACATGTACGAGACGGACACCCTGCGCGTCGTCATCGACAAGGCCACCGAGCTCTCCGGGGTGCGCTACGGCGACTCCGACGCCACCGATGTCTCGCTCCGCGTCGTCGCCGACCACATCCGTACGTCCACGATGCTCATCGGCGACGGCGTCACCCCCGGCAACGAGGGCCGTGGCTACGTCCTGCGCCGCATCATGCGCCGCGCCATCCGCAACATGCGGCTGCTCGGCGCGAGCGGGCTGGTCGTCGGCGAGCTGCTGGACGTGGTCATCAAGACCATGGGCCAGCAGTACCCGGAGCTGCTGGAGGACCGCCGCCGCATCGAGACGGTCGCCCTCGCCGAGGAGGCCGCCTTCGTCAAGACGCTGAAGGCCGGCACCAACATCCTCGACACCGCCGTCACGGACACCAAGTCCGCCGGCTCCTCGGTCCTGCCCGGCGAGAAGGCGTTCCTGCTCCACGACACCTGGGGCTTCCCGATCGACCTCACCCTCGAAATGGCCGCCGAACAGGGCCTCTCGGTGGACGAGGACGGCTTCCGCCGCCTGATGAAGGAACAGCGGGACCGCGCCAAGGCCGACGCCCAGGCCAAGAAGAGCGGCCACGCCGACCTGTCCGCCTACCGTGAGGTCGCCGACAAGTCCGGCAGCACGGAGTTCACCGGCTACAGCGCCACCGAGGGCGAGTCCGCCGTCGTCGGCCTCCTGGTCAACGGCGCCCCGGCGCCCGCCGCCCACGAGGGCGACGAGGTCGAGGTCGTCCTGGACCGCACCCCCTTCTACGCCGAGGGCGGCGGCCAGCTCGCCGACACCGGCCGGATCAAGCTGGACTCCGGCGCCGTCGTCGAGGTCCGTGACGTCCAGCAGCCGGTGCCCGGCGTGACGGTCCACAAGGGCGTCGTCCAGGTCGGCGAGGTGGTGCTCGGCTCGGCCGCGTACGCCACCATCGACATCACCCGCCGCCGCGCCATCGCCCGCGCCCACAGCGCCACCCACCTCACCCACCAGGCGCTGCGCGACGCCCTCGGCCCGACGGCCGCCCAGGCCGGTTCGGAGAACTCCCCGGGCCGCTTCCGCTTCGACTTCGGCTCGCCGGCCGCTGTGCCCGGCACGGTGCTGACCGACGTCGAGCAGAAGATCAACGACGTCCTCGCCCGTGAGCTCGATGTGCACGCCGAGGTCATGAGCATGGAGGACGCCAAGAAGCAGGGCGCCATCGCCGAATTCGGTGAGAAGTACGGCGACCGTGTCCGGGTCGTCACCATCGGCGACTTCTCCAAGGAGCTGTGCGGCGGTACCCACGTCCACAACACCGCTCAGCTGGGCCTGGTGAAGCTGCTCGGCGAGTCGTCCATCGGCTCCGGTGTGCGCCGGGTCGAGGCGCTGGTCGGCGTGGACGCCTACAAGTTCCTGGCCCGGGAGCACACCGTCGTCTCCCAGCTCACCGAACTGGTCAAGGGCCGCCCCGAGGAGCTGCCCGAGAAGATCTCCGGTGTCCTGGCCAAGCTGAAGGACGCCGAGAAGGAGATCGAGAAGTTCCGCGCCGAGAAGGTGCTCCAGGCCGCCGCCGGGCTGGCCGAGGGCGCCAAGGACGTGCGCGGTGTGGCGCTGGCCGCCGGGCAGGTCCCGGACGGCACCTCCGCCGACGACCTGCGCAAGCTCGTCCTCGACGTGCGCGGCCGGATCCAGGGCGACCATGCCGCCGTGGTGGCCCTGTTCTCGGTCGCCAACGGTCGCCCGGTGACGGTCATCGCCACCAACGAGGCCGCCCGCGAGCGCGGCATCAAGGCCGGTGACCTGGTCCGTACGGCCGCCAAGACGCTCGGCGGCGGTGGCGGCGGCAAGCCGGACGTCGCCCAGGGCGGCGGTCAGAACCCCGCCGCGGTGCCCGAGGCCATCGAGGCCGTCGAGCGCCTCGTCGCCGAGGCGGCCTGACGCGCGTGAGTGAGATGCGACGCGGCCGGCGCATCGCCGTGGATGTCGGGGACGCCCGTATCGGGGTCGCCTCGTGCGACCCCGACGGGGTCCTCGCCACCCCCGTCGAGACCGTGCCGGGACGTGACGTCCCGTCAGCACACCGTCGGCTCAAGGCGATCGTCGAGGAGTACGAGCCCCTCGAAGTCGTGGTCGGCCTGCCCCGCTCCCTCAATGGGGGAGAGGGGCCGGCCGCGGCCAAGGTCCGGGCCTTCGCCCAGGAGATGGCCCGGAACATCGCCCCCGTAGGGGTCCGGCTGGTCGACGAGCGGATGTCGACGGTCACCGCCACCCAGGGGCTGCGGGCCTCCGGGGTCCGGAGCAAGAAGGGCCGCTCGGTGGTCGACCAGGCCGCCGCGGTGGTGATCCTGCAGAGCGCGCTGGAGACCGAACGTGTCTCCGGGGAACCTCCGGGCGAGAGCGTCGAAGTGGTCATCTGATCGCGGTACGGTAACGTTCCGCGCGATGTGCGGCGTTCGAACAGCCGCGCGTGCAAGTAGAGGCGGACCGGGTTACAGCAAGCGCACTGCCGGGCCGGAGTGCACCGCCTCTCGGCTCTAGGGGATCGATGACCGAGTATGGCCGGGGCTACGGCTCCGAACCGTGGCATCCCGAGGACCCGCTCTACGGAGACGGTTCCTCCAGAGGCCAGGACCAGCAGCCTCAGTGGGACGGGCAGCAGGCCCACCGGTACCCCCAGCAGCAGGCCGACCCGTATGCCCAGCAGCACTACAACGGCGGCTGGGACGGGACGCAGGGCGGGCAGGTCCCCTACGACCCCTACGATGCGTACGACCCCTACGGGCAGCAGCCACCGGCCGACCCGTACGGCGGGGCGAACCCCGACTACTACGCCGCTCCCGAGGCCTATCCGCCGCAGCCCCAGCACCCGCAGCAGCAGGGGATGCAGGCCCAGCAGCCCCAGCAGGGGATGCAGCAGCAACAGCAGTACCAGCAGTCGCCGCATCCCCAGCAGCGGGAGCCCTACTACGACGAGGGCACCGGGGCCGGCGACGACTGGCGGGCCGAGCCGGAGCCGCGCGAGCCGGAGCCGGAGCACGCGTTCTTCGCGGACCACGGCGATGACGACGACCGCGACGACCACGACCCGCGCGAGGAGGGCCGTGGCGGCCGCGACCGCCGCGGCAAGAAGAACAAGAAGAACAAACGGCACAGCGGCCGGACCTGCCTGGTCGTCACGCTGTTCTTCGCCGGAGCCGTCGGCGTCGTCGGCTATTTCGGCTATGACTTCATCATGAGCCACTTCGGTTCGGCCCCCGACTACGAGGGCGAAGGAACCGGCGAGGTCCAGGTCGACGTCCCGGAGAATTCCACGATCCTTCAGATGGGTCTGGCCCTCAAGAAGGCAGGCGTGGTCAAGAGCGCCGACGCGTTCTCCGAGGCGGCCGTTGACAGCAAGAAGGACAAAATCCTTCAGCCGGGGACCTATTCCCTGCGCAAGCACATGTCCGCGGCCTCGGCCGTCGAGCTGATGGTGGACCCCAAGAGCCGCAACGGCCTCACGATCCGTGAAGGGCTGCGCTCCGGCGACGTCTACAAACTCATCGACAAAAAGCTCCACCTTAAGACCGGCACGACCAAGGGCATCGCCAAGACCGAGTCCAAGAGCCTCGGCCTGCCCTCGTGGGCCAACGACTCCGCGAAGATAAAGGACCCGCTGGAGGGGTTCCTCTATCCGTCGACGTACAGCGTGGGGGAGAACACGAAGCCGGCGGCGGTCCTGAAGCAGATGGTGGCGCGGGCGAATCAGGTCTATGCGAAGTACGACCTGGAGCGGAATGCGCAGAAGCTGCACCTCGATTCGCCGATGCAGCTGCTCACCGTCGCCAGCCTCACGCAGGCCGAGGGTAAGTACAAGCATGACTTCGACCGGGTCGCACGGGTCGTCTACAACCGTCTCAAGCCGAACAACACCGAGACCTACGGTCTGCTCGATTTCGACTCGACGGTGAACTACGCCCGGTCCAAGAGCACCCTCGACACCGGCTCCGTCGACAATCTGCGGAACTTCAACGACCCCTACAACACCTACAAGTTCAAGGGACTGCCGCCGGGGCCGATCGGCAACCCCGGTGAAGAGGCGCTGAAGTCGGCGATCCACCCGACCAAGGGCAACTGGTACTACTTCGTCTCGATCAATCCGGAAAAGACGCTGTTCGCGGAGACGAACGAAGAGCACGAACGCAACCGCCGTATTTACCTCAAGGAACAAGAGAAAGCCAAGTAATGAGCACCACCCGTCGGGCTGCGGTACTCGGCTCCCCGATCGCCCATTCCCTTTCCCCGGTGCTGCACCGTGCCGCGTATGCGGAACTGGGGCTGGCGGACTGGGCGTACGACCGCTACGAGGTCGACGAGGCGGCATTGCCCGGTTTTCTGGAGAAGCTCGGCCCCGAGTGGGCGGGCCTGTCGCTGACCATGCCGCTCAAGCGCGCGGTGATTCCGCTGCTCGACGAGGTCAGTGAGGTCGCGGCGTCCGTTGAGGCCGTCAATACGGTGGTCTTCACCGAGGGCGGCCGGAGCGTGGGCGACAACACCGACATCCCCGGCATGCTCGCCGCGCTGCGTGAGCGCGGGGTGGAGCAGGTCGAGCGGGCGTCGGTCCTGGGGGCCGGGGCCACCGCCTCCTCCGCGCTCGCCGCGCTCTCCCGGATCTGCACCGGCGAGGTCACCGCGTATGTCCGCAGCGCGGCGCGCGCCGACGAGATGCGCGGCTGGGGCGAGCGGCTCGGCGTCACGGTCCGCACCGCCGCCTGGGAGGACGCCGCCGCGGCCTTCGAGGCGCCGCTGACCATCGCCACCACCCCGGCGGGGACCACCGACGCGCTCGCCGCCGCGGTCCCCGACCGGCCCGGCACGCTCTTCGACGTGCTCTACGAGCCCTGGCCGACGGCGCTGGCCACGGCCTGGTCCGACCGCGGCGGCGCCGTGGTCGGCGGCCTCGACCTCCTGGTCCACCAGGCCGTGCTCCAGGTGGAGCGGATGACGGGCCGCTCCCCGGCGCCGCTGGCCGCGATGCGCACGGCGGGCGAGGCGGCGCTCACCGCCCGCTGACCCTCCGTACCGGGCTCTTCCGCCCGGACCGTCCCGTACGTCCCCGCGCGCCCGGTCCGCACCCTGGACTGGGCGCCGGTCGTCCCGCGCGACGTGGGAGGATCGGGGAGAGACCGTACGCGGATGAGCAGTACATGAGGAGCACCGTTGAGCAGGTTGCGCTGGCTGACGGCGGGGGAGTCGCACGGCCCCGCACTCGTGGCGACGCTGGAGGGCCTTCCGGCCGGCGTGCCGATCACCACGGAGATGGTGGCGGACGCGCTGGCCCGGCGCCGGCTCGGCTATGGCCGCGGTGCCCGGATGAAGTTCGAGCAGGACGAGGTCACCTTCCTGGGCGGGGTGCGGCACGGTCTGTCGATGGGCTCGCCGGTGGCGATCATGGTCGGCAACACCGAGTGGCCCAAGTGGGAGCAGGTGATGGCGGCCGACCCGGTGGACCCGGAGGAGCTGGCCGCGCTGGCCCGTAACGCGCCGCTGACCCGTCCCCGCCCCGGCCACGCCGACCTCGCCGGTATGCAGAAGTACGGCTTCGACGAGGCCCGCCCGATCCTGGAGCGCGCCTCCGCCCGCGAGACCGCCGCCCGGGTCGCCCTCGGCACGGTCGCCCGTTCCTTCCTCAAGGAGACGGCCGGCATCGAGATCGTCTCGCACGTCGTCGAGCTGGCCGCGGCCAAGGCCCCGTACGGCGTGTACCCCAAGCCCTCCGACGTCGAGAAGCTGGACGCCGACCCGGTGCGCTGCCTGGACGCGGACGCGAGCAAGGCGATGGTCGCCGAGATCGACCAGGCCCACAAGGACGGCGACACCCTCGGCGGAGTCGTCGAGGTGCTGGCCTACGGCGTGCCGGTGGGCCTCGGCTCGCATGTGCACTGGGACCGGCGGCTGGACGCCCGGCTGGCCGCCGCCCTCATGGGCATCCAGGCCATCAAGGGCGTCGAGGTCGGCGACGGCTTCGACCTGGCGCGGGTGCCGGGCTCGAAGGCCCATGACGAGATCCTCGCGACCGACGGCGGCATCAGGCGCAGCTCGGGCCGCTCCGGCGGCACCGAGGGCGGGCTGACCACCGGCGAGCTGCTGCGGGTGCGCGCCGCGATGAAGCCGATCGCGACCGTGCCGCGGGCGCTGGCGACCATCGATGTGAGCACCGGCGAGGCGGCCAAGGCGCACCACCAGCGCTCGGACGTCTGCGCGGTGCCGGCCGCCGGCATCGTCGCCGAGGCCATGGTGGCGCTGGTGCTGGCGGACGCCGTGGTGGAGAAGTTCGGCGGCGACAGCGTGCCGGAGACCCGCCGCAATGTGCGGAACTTCCTCGACAACCTGGCGATCAAGTGACGTCCCCGGTCGTCGTGCTGATCGGCCCGCCCGGGGCCGGTAAGTCGACAGTGGGCGCACTGCTGGCCGAGCGGCTGGGCGTCGGCTACCGGGACACCGACGCCGATATCGTCGCCACGGCCGGCCGGCCGATCGCCGAGATCTTCATCGACCAGGGCGAGCCGCACTTCCGCGACCTGGAACGGGCCGCGGTGCGTGACGCGCTCGACGGCCACCCGGGCGTGCTCTCGCTCGGCGGCGGCGCGATCCTCGACGAGGGCACCCGCAAGCTGCTGACCGGACTGCCGGTGGTCTTCCTGGACGTGCAACTCGCGGACGCCGTCAAGCGGGTGGGCCTGGACGCGCCCCGCCCGCTGCTGGCCGTCAACCCGCGCAAGCAGTGGCGCGAGCTGATGGAGCGGCGCCGCCCGCTGTACACCGAGGTCGCGCGCGCCGTGATCGACACGGGGGAGCGCTCCCCCGAGCAGGTCGCCGAGGCGATCCTGGACGCTTTGGAGCTACGGCCGGCCGCGGGAGACGCCCCGCGGGCCGCCCACAGGGAGGAACAGGCATGACGGAGCAGGCCACCCGTATCCAGGTCGGCGGCACGGCGGGCACCGATCCGTACGAAGTGCTCGTCGGGCGGCAGCTGCTCGGTGAACTCCCCGGCCTGATCGGCGAGGGCGTCAAGCGCGTCGCGGTGCTGCACCCGGAGGCGCTGGCCGCCACCGGCGAGGCGCTGCGCGAGGACCTCGCCTCCCAGGGCTACGAGGCGATCGCCATCCAGCTGCCGAACGCCGAGGAGTCCAAGACCGCCGAGGTCGCGGCCTACTGCTGGAAGGCGCTCGGCCAGTCCGGCTTCACCCGCAGCGATGTGATCGTCGGCGTCGGCGGCGGGGCCACCACCGACCTGGCCGGCTTCGTCGCCGCGACCTGGCTGCGCGGGGTGCGCTGGATCGCCGTGCCGACCACCGTGCTCGGCATGGTGGACGCGGCGGTCGGCGGCAAGACCGGCATCAACACCGCCGAGGGCAAGAACCTCGTCGGCGCCTTCCACCCGCCGGCCGGGGTGCTCTGCGACCTGGCCGCGCTGGACTCGCTGCCGGTCAACGACTACGTCTCCGGCCTGGCCGAGGTCATCAAGGCCGGCTTCATCGCCGACCCGGCGATCCTCGACCTGATCGAGTCGGACCCGGAGGCCGCCAAGCGCCCGGACGGTGCGCACACCGCCGAGCTGATCGAGCGGGCGATCCGGGTCAAGGCCGAGGTGGTCTCCGCGGACCTCAAGGAGTCCGGTCTGCGGGAGATCCTCAACTACGGCCACACCCTCGCGCACGCCATCGAGAAGAACGAGCGCTACAACTGGCGGCACGGCGCGGCCGTCTCCGTCGGCATGGTCTTCGCCGCCGAACTCGGCCGGATCGCCGGCCGCCTGGACGACGCCACCGCCGACCGGCACCGCTCCGTCCTGGAGTCCGTCGGGCTGCCGCTGACCTACCGGGGCGACCAGTGGCCCAAGCTGCTGGAGACCATGAAGGTCGACAAGAAGTCCCGCGGTGACCGGCTGCGCTTCATCGTCCTGGACGGCCTCGCCAGGCCGACCGTCCTGGAGGGCCCGGACCCGGCCATGCTGCTCGCCGCACACGCGGAGATCGCGGCATGAGTGAGCGCAGCGAGCGAATCATCGGGAGGTGCGCGCCACGCGAATGCGGGGCCGAGCGAAGCGAGGTTTCGGCATGACCGGCAAGCCCCGCCGGGTGCTCGTCCTCAACGGGCCCAACCTCGGCCGGCTGGGCTCCCGTGAGCCCGATGTCTACGGCGCCACCTCCTACACCGGACTGGTCGAGGAGTGCACCAGGCTCGGCAAGGAGCTGGGGTTCGACGCCGAGGTCCGGGAGACCAACGACGAGGGCGAGATGATCCGCTGGCTGCACGAGGCCGCCGACGGATCGATTCCGGTCATCATCAACCCCGGTGCCTTCACGCACTATTCGTACGGCATGCGGGACGCGGCGGCCCAGCGCACCGCCCCGCTGATCGAGGTGCACATCTCCAACCCGTACGCCCGCGAGGAGTTCCGCCACAATTCGGTCATCGCGGCCATCGCCAGCGGTACGGTCGCCGGCTTCGGCATCGGCTCCTACCGGCTCGCGCTCCGCGCGCTGGCCGAGGAACTGGGCGACTGACGCCCCTCGGCACATACGGCGCCCCCGGACGTTCCCGCAGCGAGCGCCGGGGGCAGGAGACCCACCGGCCGGGTCCGGGAGGGTACCGTTCGCAGCAGCACCACCCACGCCGACGGCTGTGGGGCACAACGGCCCCTCCGGGCCGGTGGGTTACCGCACGGGGTGCCGGGCAGCCGAGCCCGGTGCCCGGGTGCCACCCGGCGTGAGCCGGGAGCACCGCACCACGTCGACCGCACGAGACGGAGAGCCACCGGATGCACTACGCAGTGGGGGCTCCGCTGCCACCGCCCCGCGGGCAGGCATCAGGACCCGGGGCATCCATGCACTGGACGCCCCACCCGGGAGGGCACACACCGGGAGGGCACACACCGGGAGGGCACCATCCGCCCGCCTCGCCGCCGGTCCCGTCGCCCCCGCCGCAGGCCCCCGCCGCTCCGCCGCCCGCGCAGCAGCCCGCCCCCGCCGGCCAGGGCTGGCACGGGCCCGCACCCCAGCAGGCCCCGCCCACCCAGCCCGGCATGGACGTCACCGGCCATGTGCCGCTGCCCCCGGGCGCCCCGGTGCCGCTGCCCAGCCCGCCCACCGATGCCGCACCGGACGCCGCGCACACGGCCGTCGCGGTGCTGCTCATCGGCCCGGCCGGGGCCGGCAAGACCAGCGTGGCGCGCCACTGGGCCGACACCCGGCGGGTGCCGACCGCGCACATCAGCCTCGACGATGTCCGCGAATGGGTCCGCTCCGGCTTCGCCGACCCGCAGGCCGGCTGGAACGACCACTCCGAGGCGCAGTACCGCCTCGCCCGCCGCACCTGTGGCTTCGCGGCCCGTAACTTCCTCGCCAACGGCATCTCCTGCATCCTCGACGACGCCGTCTTCCCCGACCGGCCGGTCGTCGGCCTCGGCGGCTGGAAGCGGCATGTGGGTCCCGGGCTGCTGCCGATCGTGCTGCTGCCCGGCCTGGAGATCGTGCTGGAGCGCAACGCCCGGCGCAGCGGCAACCGCCGGCTCTCCGACGAAGAGGTGGCCAGGATCCACGGGCGGATGGCCGGCTGGTACGGCTCCGGCCTGCCGATCATCGACAATTCCCAGCACGACGTCGCCACCACGGTCCGGGTGCTGGACGACGTCGTCGCCCGCAGCATCGCCAGCCCGCCCAACTGGTAGGACGGCACCGGTCCCCCGGGCGGCCCCGCTCGACCGGCCGCCTCGGGGGAGTCGCCGTACGCTCGTGATATGTCCGAGTTGTACGCGGCCCGACGCACACGGCTGCGCGACCGCGTAGCCGGGGCCGGAAGTGCCGGCGCACTGATCTCGCGTCCCGCGAACGTCCGCTACCTCACCGGTTGTGCCCCGCCGGGCGCCGCGCTGCTGCTGGGACCGGCCGAGGATCTGCTGCTCTGCGGCAGCCCGCTGAGCGGTGATCCCTCCGAGGGCCGCCCGGCCGAGGACGTACGGGTCGAGGTGCTGCCGACCCGTGGGGGCGACCCGGTCGTGGCGGGCGCCGACCTGGCCGAGAAGGCCGGCGCGGAGCTGCTGGCCGTCGAGGAACACCACCTCACCGTCACCCGGCACCGGGCCCTTTCCCAGGTCGCGCCCCGGCTGCGGCTGACGGATCTGGCCTGCGCGGTCGAGGCGCAGCGGCTGGTCAAGGACGACGACGAGATCGCCTGTCTGCGGATCGCCGCGGAGATCGCCGACCAGGCCCTGGGGGAGCTCCTGGAATCGATCCTGGTCGGCCGTACCGAACGGCATCTCGCGCTGGAACTGGAGCGCCGGCTGGTCGACCACGGCGCGGACGGCCCGGCCTTTCCCACCTCCGTCGCGACCGGCCCGAACGCCGGCCGCCCCGGGCATCTGCCCACCGACCGGCGGGTCGAGGAGGGCGACTTCCTCAGCGTCGGCCTGGGCGCGAATTACCGCGGCTACCGCTGCGAGATCGGCCGGACCTTCGTCATCGGCACCACGCCCTCGGACTGGCAGATCGAGCTGTACGATCTCGTTTTCGCAGCCCAGCGCGCCGGACGCGAGGCGCTCGCACCGGGTGTGGAGTGCCGTGAGGTGGACCGGGTGACCCGCCATGTCCTGGACGCCGCGGGGTACGGGGAACGGCTCGGACCGTGGACCGGGCACGGTGTGGGACTCGAAATCGATGAGGACCCTCAGTTGTCCCCTGCCGCCATGGGTAAACTGGACGCTTGCGTGCCGGTCACCGTCGAGCCGGGGGTTCACATCCCGGGCCGTGGGGGTGTCCGGATCGACGACACACTCGTCGTCCGCCCCGAGGCGGACGGCGGGCCCGAGCTACTCACGATCACGACCAAGGAGCTGCTCGCACTCTGAACCGTAGGGGTTCGGCGTGCGCCGCTCCGGGGTCCCACCACCGGCAGTCCAGGAGATTCCGCAACCGTGGCATCCACGAACGACCTCAAGAACGGCATGGTGCTCAAGCTCGAAGGCGGCCAGCTCTGGTCCGTCGTCGAGTTCCAGCACGTCAAGCCCGGCAAGGGCCCCGCCTTTGTCCGCACGAAGCTCAAGAACGTGCTGTCCGGCAAGGTGGTGGACAAGACCTTCAACGCCGGCGTGAAGGTCGAGACGGCCACCGTCGACAAGCGCGGAATGCAGTTCTCGTACATGGACGGCGACTACTTCGTCTTCATGGACATGGACACCTACGACCAGCTGCACGTCGACCGCAAGGCCGTCGGCGACGCCGCGAACTACCTCATCGAGGGCTTCGAGGCGGTCGTGGCGCAGCACGAGGGCGAGGTGCTCTACGTCGAGCTCCCCGCCGCGGTCGAGCTGACCATCAACCACACCGAGCCCGGTGTGCAGGGCGACCGCTCCACGGGTGGCTCCAAGCCCGCCGAGCTGGAGACCGGCCACTCCATCCAGGTGCCGCTCTTCATCACCACCGGTGAGAAGATCAAGGTCGACACCCGCACGGGCGACTACCTCGGCCGGGTGAACAGCTAACCGTGGCTGCCCGCACCAAGGCCCGTAAGCGCGCCTTCCAGATACTCTTCGAGGCCGACCAGCGCGGTGCCGATGTGCAGTCCGTGCTCGCGGACTGGATGCGGCACGCCCGGACCGATCCGCGACAGCCGCCGGTGAACGAATACACCCTGGAGCTGGTCGAGGGATACGCGGACCATGTCACCCGCATCGACGAGCTGATCTCCACCTACGCGGTCGACTGGGACCTGGACCGGATGCCGGCGGCCGACCGCAGCATCCTGCGGCTCGGTGCCTACGAGCTGCTCTGGGTGGACGACACGCCGGACGCGGTGGCGATCGACGAAGCCGTGCAGCTCGCCAAGGAGTTCTCCACGGACGACTCCCCGGCCTTCGTCAACGGCCTCCTCGGCCGGCTCAAGGAGCTGAAGCCGAGTCTGCGGCGCGAGGCGTAGCAGGCGGTCGGCAGAGCGTGTGAACGGGCCCGGAGCCAAGGGCAAGGCTCCGGGCCCTTCGCATGCCCGCAGAACGCCGTCAGCGGCCTCGTGGGGGTGCCTAGCGGGGAACCGGAGCGCCCCGGAACGCAGAACCGCCGCCCCGGAAGCCCGGGGCGGCGGTACGTTTCTGCGGTGCGAGGGGTCAGAGCTCCTCGTGTGACACGGCACGGCGTGCGTCGGCGTCGAGCACGCCCCAGCTGATCAGCTGCTCGGTCAGCACCGAGGGCGACTGGTCGTAGATGACCGCAAGGGTGCGCAGATCGTCCTGGCGGATCGAGAGCACCTTGCCGTTGTAGTCACCGCGCTGGCTCTGGATGGTGGCGGCGTAGCGCTGCAGCGGGCCGGCCTTCTCCTGCGGGACATGGGCGAGGCGCTCCAGGTCGAGCACCAGCTTCGGCGGCGGCTCGGCCGCTCCGCCCGGTGTCGTGCCCGGAAGCAGTTCCTGGACCGGGACGCCGTAGAAGTCCGCCAGCTCGGCAAGGCGCTGTACGGTCACGGCGCGGTCGCCGCGCTCGTACGAACCCACCACCACGGCCTTCCAGCGGCCCTGGGACTTCTCCTCGACGCCATGGAGAGAAAGGCCCTGCTGGGTGCGGATGGCGCGGAGCTTGGCCCCGAGCTGTTTGGCGTATTCGCTGGACATAAAACTCCCCAGACGGCTCTATCGACATGCGGCTCCGCCGCGGGCTGGTAACTCACTGTGAGGTTACGCAGCGTAATCTGACTTCGTCAAGCGGAACGGGGTAGACCCTCACCCGTCAGGGGTGCCGACGGGCCGTGGCGGGCCCCCTGGTAGCCTTGGGCGCGTAATTCCGACGTCCTTTAAGGTCCGTCCCGTGAGGCGGAGAAGGAGGTCCGTTTCGTATGGACGCAAGCAATTCCGACACGAGGGTTCAGCTCCCCGCGCGGCCGGTGCTCGAAGGCCCGGACATCGCGCGCATGCTCACCCGCATCGCCCACGAGATCGTCGAGCGCGCCAAGGGCGCGGACGATGTGGTGCTCCTGGGGATTCCCACCCGCGGCGTCTTCCTCGCCCGGCGACTGGCCGAGAAGCTCGAAGAGATCACCGGCCGTACGGTTCCGGTCGGCTCGCTCGACATCACGATGTACCGCGACGACCTGCGCCTGGGCCCCGCCCGCACGCTCGCCCGCACGGACATTCCCGCCGACGGCATCGAGGGCCGGGTCGTCCTGCTCGTCGACGACGTCCTCTTCTCCGGGCGCACGATCCGCGCCGCGCTGGACGCGCTGGGCGACATCGGCCGGCCGCGCGCCGTGCAGCTCGCGGTCCTCGTCGACCGGGGCCACCGCGAACTCCCGATCCGCGCCGACTACGTGGGCAAGAACCTCCCCACGTCGCTGCGGGAGACGGTCAAGGTCCAGCTCACCGAGGAGGACGGCCGGGACGCCGTGCTGCTCGGCGTGAAGCACTCCGCCCCGGCCGGCGAGCGATAGCGCACCGCGCACGGACCCGGTGACCCCGGGCCCGCAGGCATGCCCGCTCAACGGACATTCCCGTACACCTCCTTCACCCACGGAGAACACCGGATGAAGCGTCACCTCATCTCGGCCGCCGACCTCACGCGCGACGACGCCGTCCTGATCCTCGACACCGCCGAGGAGATGGCCCGGGTCGCCGACCGGCCGATCAAGAAACTTCCCACGCTGCGCGGACGCACGGTCTGCAACCTCTTCTTCGAGGACTCGACCCGGACCCGGATCTCGTTCGAGGCCGCCGAGAAGCGGCTCTCCGCCGACGTGATCAACTTCGCCGCCAAGGGATCCAGCGTCTCCAAGGGCGAGTCGCTCAAGGACACCGCCCAGACCCTGGAGGCGATGGGCGTCGACGCCGTCGTCATCCGGCACGGCGCCTCCGGCGCGCCCTACCGCCTCGCCACCTCCGGCTGGATCGACGCCCCGGTCATCAACGCCGGCGACGGCACCCACCAGCACCCCACCCAGGCGCTGCTCGACGCCTTCACCATGCGGCGCCGGCTGATCGGCCCGGACGCCGGGCTCGGCCAGGATCTGAGCGGCCGGCGCATCACCCTCGTCGGTGACGTGCTCCACAGCCGCGTCGCGCGCTCGAACGTCGACCTCCTGCACACCCTCGGCGCCGAGGTCACCCTCGTCGCCCCGCCCACCCTGGTGCCGGTCGGCGTCGAGACCTGGCCGTGCGAGGTGTCCTACGACCTCGACCGCGTCCTGCCGAAAACCGACGCCGTGATGATGCTGCGGGTGCAGCGCGAGCGGATGAACGCCGCCTTCTTCCCGACCGAGCGGGAGTACTCGCGCCGCTACGGCCTGGACGGCGAGCGGATGGCGCGGATGCCCGAGCACGCCCTGGTGATGCACCCCGGCCCGATGGTCCGCGGCATGGAGATCACCGCCGAGGTCGCCGACTCCGACCGCTGCACGGTCGTCGAGCAGGTGGCCAACGGCGTCTCCGTCCGCATGGCCGTCCTGTACCTGCTGCTCGGCGGCAACGAACCTGCTGTGACCCACACCCGCACCGAGGAGAAGTAAGTACATGAGCAAGATCCTGATCCGCGGTGCGAAGGTGCTCGGCGGCGATGTCCAGGACGTCCTGATCGACGGCGAGACCATCGAGGCGGTCGGCGCCGGGCTGTCCGCAGAGGGCGCCGACGTCATCGAGGCCGAGGGCAAGATCCTTCTGCCGGGCCTCGTCGACCTGCACACCCACCTGCGCGAGCCGGGCCGCGAGGACTCCGAGACCGTGCTGACCGGTACCCGGGCGGCCGCCTCCGGTGGCTACACCGCCGTGTTCGCCATGGCCAACACCTTCCCCGTCGCCGACACCGCCGGCGTCGTCGAGCAGGTCTACCGCCTCGGCCAGGAGCACGGCTACTGCGATGTGCAGCCCATCGGTGCCGTCACCGTCGGCCTGGAGGGCAGCAAGCTCGCCGAGCTGGGCGCCATGCACGAGTCCGCCGCCGGGGTCACCGTCTTCTCCGACGACGGCAAGTGCGTGCACGACGCCGTGATCATGCGCCGGGCCCTGGAGTACGTGAAGGCCTTCGGCGGCGTCGTCGCGCAGCACGCCCAGGAGCCGCGGCTCACCGAGGGCGCCCAGATGAACGAGGGCATCGTCTCCTCGGAGCTGGGACTCGGGGGCTGGCCGGCGGTGGCCGAGGAATCGATCATCGCCCGGGACGTCCTGCTCGCGGAGCACGTGGGCTCGCGGGTGCACATCTGCCACCTGTCGACCGCCGGCTCCGTCGAGATCGTCCGCTGGGCCAAGTCCCGCGGCATCGACGTCACCGCAGAGGTCACGCCGCACCACCTGCTCCTCACCGACGAGATGGTGCGCACCTACAACCCCGTCTACAAGGTCAACCCGCCGCTGCGCACCGAGCGCGACGTGATGGCCCTGCGCGAGGCCCTCGCCGACGGCACGATCGACATCGTCGCCACCGACCACGCCCCGCACCCGCACGAGGACAAGGACTGCGAGTGGGCCGCGGCCGCCATGGGCATGGTGGGCCTGGAGACCGCGCTGTCGGTCGTGCAGCAGACGATGGTCGAAACCGGCCTGCTGACCTGGGCGGCCGTCGCGGACCGGATGTCCTACGCGCCCGCGCGGATCGGGCAGGCCAAGGGCCACGGCCGCCCCGTCTCGGCTGGTGAGCCCGCCAACCTCACGCTGCTCGATTCCGCTTACCGTGGAGAGGTGGACCCCGCGGGCTTCGCCTCCCGCAGCCGCAACACCCCCTACGAGGGCCGTGAGCTGCCGGGACGCGTCACCCACACCTTCCTGCGGGGCCGGGCAACGGTCGTCGACGGGAAGCTGGCGTGACTCCTCCACTGATCCACCTGGCCGAAGCGCAGAAGTCCGCGCCGGTCACCGACTGGGCCGCCCGGATCTCCTGGGTCGTCGGTCTGCTGGTCTTCGTCGCCTTCGTCTACTGGCTGATGCGCCAGGGCTGGAAGTGGCGCGGCACGCTCCAGGGCGATCTGCCCGAGCTGCCGGCCACCCCGGACGACCTGGGCGAGCCCGAGCTGACCCTCAGCGGCCGCTACCACGGTTCCACCACCGCCGGGCAGTGGCTCGACCGGATCGTGGCCCGTGGTCTGGGCACCCGCAGCCGCGTCGAGCTGACCCTGACCGACCAGGGCCTGGACGTCGTACGGCCGGGCGCCGCGGACTTCTTCGTGCCGGCCGCCGCACTGTGCGGCGCCCGCCTCGACAAGGGCATCGCCGGCAAGGTCCTCCCCGAGGGCGGCCTGCTGATCGTCACCTGGCGGCACGGGGACAAGGAGATCGACTCCGGCTTCCGCTCCGACCGGGCGACCGAGCACCCGGCCTGGGTCGAGGCCGTCAACCGGCTGAGCACCACCGAGCACAGCATCACCGAGCACCACACCAGCACCACCGAGCACACCGAAACGGAAGGCGCACGATGACGACCTCCACCAGGGGGACCGCCAAGATCCCCGCCGTACTCGTCCTGGAGGACGGCCGCACGTTCCGCGGCCGCGCCTACGGGTCCGTGGGGGAGACCTTCGGCGAGGCGGTGTTCTCCACCGGCATGACCGGCTACCAGGAGACGCTGACCGACCCCTCGTACCACCGTCAGGTCGTCGTCATGACCGCCCCGCACATCGGCAACACCGGTGTGAACGACGAGGACCCCGAGTCGCAGCGGATCTGGGTCGCCGGTTACGTCGTCCGCGACCCCGCCCGGCTCCCGTCCAACTGGCGCTCGGTGCGCTCCCTGGACGACGAGCTGGTCGCCCAGGGCGTCGTCGGCATCAGCGGCGTCGACACCCGCGCGCTGACCCGGCACCTGCGCGAGCGCGGTGCCATGCGGGTCGGCATCTTCTCCGGCGAGGCGCTGCCCGACGAGGGCACGATGCTGGCCAAGGTGCGCCAGGCCCCCGAGATGCAGGGCGCCGACCTGTCCACGCAGGTGGCCACCAAGGAGTCCTACGTCGTCCCGGCGATCGGTACGAAGAAGTTCACCGTCGCCGCGATCGACCTGGGCATCAAGGGCATGACCCCGCACCGGATGGCCGAGCGCGGCATCGAGGTGCACGTGCTGCCCGCCACCGCCACCGTCGAGGACGTCTACGCGGTGAACCCGGACGGCGTGTTCTTCTCCAACGGCCCCGGTGACCCGGCCACCGCCGACCACCCGGTCTCCGTCATGCGCGGAGTGCTGGAGCGCAAGACGCCGCTGTTCGGCATCTGCTTCGGCAACCAGATCCTGGGCCGCGCCCTGGGCTTCGGCACCTTCAAGCTCAAGTACGGCCACCGCGGTATCAACCAGCCGGTGCAGGACCGTACGACCGGCAAGGTCGAGGTCACCGCGCACAACCACGGGTTCGCCGTCGACGCCCCGCTCGACAAGGTCTCCGACACCCCCTTCGGCCGCGCCGAGGTCTCCCACGTCTGCCTCAATGACAACGTGGTGGAGGGTCTGCACCTCCTCGACCAGCCGGCCTTCAGCGTCCAGTACCACCCCGAAGCAGCAGCGGGTCCGCACGACGCCGCGTACCTCTTCGACCGCTTCGTATCCCTGATGGAGGGCCAGCGTGCCTAAGCGCACCGATATCCAGTCCGTCCTGGTCATCGGCTCCGGCCCGATCGTCATCGGCCAGGCCGCCGAGTTCGACTACTCCGGCACCCAGGCCTGCCGGGTCCTCAAGGCCGAGGGCCTGCGCGTCATCCTGGTGAACTCCAACCCGGCGACGATCATGACCGACCCGGAGATCGCCGACGCGACCTATGTCGAGCCGATCACCCCGGACTTCGTCGAGAAGATCATCGCCAAGGAGCGCCCCGACGCGCTGCTGCCGACCCTGGGCGGCCAGACCGCGCTGAACACCGCGATCTCGCTGCACGAGTCCGGCACCCTCGACAAGTACAACGTCGAGCTGATCGGCGCCAACGTCGAGGCGATCAACAAGGGCGAGGACCGCGACCTCTTCAAGGACGTCGTCGAGGCCGTCAACCGCAAGATCGGCCACGGCGAGTCCGCCCGCTCGTACATCTGCCACTCCATGGACGACGTCCTGAAGGGCGTCGACGAGCTCGGCGGCTACCCCGTCGTCGTCCGTCCCTCCTTCACCATGGGCGGCGCCGGCTCCGGCTTCGCCCACAACGAGGAGGAGCTGCGCCGGATCGCCGGCCAGGGCCTGACGCTCTCGCCCACCACCGAGGTGCTCCTGGAGGAGTCCATCCTCGGCTGGAAGGAGTACGAGCTGGAGCTGATGCGCGACAAGAACGACAACGTCGTGGTCGTCTGCTCCATCGAGAACTTCGACCCGATGGGCGTGCACACCGGTGACTCGATCACCGTCGCGCCGGCCATGACGCTCACCGACCGCGAGTACCAGATCCTGCGGGACATCGGCATCGCGGTGATCCGCGAGGTCGGCGTCGACACCGGCGGCTGCAACATCCAGTTCGCGGTCAACCCCGAGGACGGCCGGGTCATCGTCATCGAGATGAACCCCCGTGTCTCGCGCTCCTCGGCGCTGGCTTCCAAGGCCACCGGCTTCCCGATCGCGAAGATCGCCGCCCGGCTCGCCGTCGGCTACACCCTCGACGAGATCCCCAACGACATCACCGAGAAGACGCCGGCCTCCTTCGAGCCGACTCTCGACTATGTCGTCGTCAAGGTGCCGCGCTTCGCCTTCGAGAAGTTCCCGGCAGCCGACGCCACGCTGACCACCACCATGAAGTCGGTCGGCGAGGCCATGGCCATCGGCCGTAACTTCCCCGAGGCGCTCAACAAGGCCCTGCGCTCCCTGGAGAAGAAGGGCAGCCAGTTCGACTTCGTCTCCGAGCCGGGCGACAAGGCCGCGCTGCTGGAGAAGTCCCAGGTCCCGACCGACGGCCGGATCAACACGGTCATGGCGGCGATCCGGGCCGGTGCCACCCCGCAGGAGGTCTTCGACGCCACGAAGATCGACCCCTGGTTCGTCGACCAGCTCTTCCTCGTCAAGGAGATCGCCGACGAGATCGCCGCGGCCGACAAGCTCGACCCGGAGATCCTCGCGGACGCAAAGCGCCACGGCTTCTCCGACGTCCAGATCGCCGCGATCCGCGGGCTGCGCGAGGACGTCGTCCGTGAGGTCCGGCACTCCCTCGGGGTCCGCCCGGTCTACAAGACGGTCGACACCTGCGCCGCCGAGTTCGCCGCGAAGACGCCGTACTTCTACTCCTCCTACGACGAGGAGACCGAGGTCGCCCCGCGCGAGAAGCCGGCCGTGATCATCCTCGGCTCCGGCCCCAACCGCATCGGCCAGGGCATCGAGTTCGACTACTCCTGCGTCCACGCCTCGTTCGCGCTCAGCGACGCCGGCTACGAGACCGTGATGGTCAACTGCAACCCGGAGACCGTCTCGACGGACTACGACACCTCCGACCGCCTGTACTTCGAGCCGCTGACGCTCGAAGACGTGCTGGAGATCGTGCACGCCGAGACCCAGGCCGGTCCGGTCGCCGGTGTCATCGTCCAGCTCGGCGGCCAGACCCCGCTGGGCCTGGCGCAGGCGCTCAAGGACAACGGTGTGCCGATCGTCGGCACCTCGCCCGAGGCGATCGACCTCGCCGAGGAGCGCGGCGCCTTCGGCCGGGTGCTGACCGAGGCCGGACTGCCGGCCCCCAAGTACGGCACCGCGTTCTCCTTCGCCGAGGCCCAGCAGATCGCCACCGAGATCGGCTACCCGGTCATGGTCCGCCCGTCCTACGTGCTCGGCGGCCGCGGTATGGAGATCGTCTACGACGAGCCCTCGCTGCGGGAGTACCTCACCCGGCACGCCGGCCTGATCGACCGGCACCCGGTCCTCATCGACCGGTTCCTGGACGACGCCATAGAGATCGACGTGGACGCGCTCTACGACGGCCACGAGCTCTACCTCGGCGGCGTCATGGAGCACATCGAGGAAGCCGGTATCCACTCCGGCGACTCCGCCTGTGCGCTGCCCCCGATCACCCTCGGCGGCTTCGACATCAAGCGGCTGCGCGCCTCGACGGAGGCCATCGCCAAGGGCGTCGGCGTCCGCGGACTGATCAACATCCAGTTCGCGATGGCCGGCGACATCCTCTACGTGCTGGAGGCCAACCCCCGCGCCTCCCGTACGGTGCCCTTCACCTCGAAGGCCACCGCCGTACCGCTCGCCAAGGCCGCCGCCCGGATCTCGCTGGGCGCCACCGTCGCCGAGCTGCGCGCCGAGGGCATGCTGCCCAAGACGGGCGACGGCGGCACCCTGCCGCTGGACGCGCCGATCTCGGTCAAGGAAGCCGTGATGCCCTGGTCGCGGTTCCGCGACATCCACGGCCGCGGGGTGGACACCATCCTCGGCCCGGAGATGCGCTCCACCGGCGAGGTCATGGGCATCGACTCGGTCTTCGGCACCGCGTACGCCAAGTCCCAGTCCGGCGCCTACGGGGCGCTGCCCACCAAGGGCCGCGCGTTCGTCTCGGTCGCCAACCGGGACAAGCGCTCGATGATCTTCCCGGCCCGTGAGCTGGTCGCCCACGGCTTCGAGCTGCTCGCCACCTCCGGCACCGCCGAGGTGCTGCGCCGCAACGGCATCAACACCACCGTGGTGCGCAAGCAGTCCGAGGGCGAGGGCCCGGACGGCGAGAAGACCATCGTCCAGCTCATCCACGACGGCCAGGTCGACCTGATCGTCAACACCCCCTACGGCACCGGCGGCCGGCTGGACGGCTACGACATCCGTACCGCCGCCGTCGCCCGCGGCGTCCCCTGCCTGACCACGGTCCAGGCGCTGGCCGCCGCCGTACAGGGCATCGAGGCCATGTCCCGCGGAGACGTGGGCGTGCGTTCCCTCCAGGAACACGCCGAACATCTCACCGCGGCCCGCCAGGAGTAGCGGTCAGGAGGGGGACACCGAAACGGTGTCCCCCTCTTCATGAGCCCCCCGTCCCTCCCCGTGCGGAAGGCACCACCCGACGATGTACCGCCTCTTCTTCCGACTGATCTTCCAGCGCATGGACCCGGAGAAAGCCCACCACCTGGCCTTCCGCTGGATCCAGCTCGCCGTGCGCCTCCCCGTGCTGCGCACGTTCCTCGCGGCCGCCCTCGCGCCCCGCTACAAGGAGCTGCGCACCGAGGCCCTGGGCCGCCGGATGCACGGCCCCTTCGGCCTGGCCGCCGGCTTCGACAAGAACGCCGTCGCCATCGACGGAATGACCATGCTCGGCTTCGACCACGTCGAGATCGGCACGGTCACCGCGCAGCCGCAGCCCGGCAATCCCCAAAAGCGGCTGTTCCGGCTCGTACCGGACCGCGCGCTGATCAACCGGATGGGCTTCAACAACGACGGTTCCGCGTCCGTGGCGGCCCGTCTGGCGGCCCGCAACCCGGTGTTCCCGGCCACCGTCGGCGTCAACATCGGCAAGACCAAGGTCGTACCGGAGGCCGAAGCGACCGCGGACTACGTCACCTCCACCGAGCGGCTCGCCCCGCACGCCGACTACCTGGTCGTCAATGTCTCCTCCCCGAACACCCCGGGGCTGCGCAACCTCCAGGCCGTCGAGCATCTGCGCCCGCTGCTGACCGCGGTCCGCGAGGCCGCCGACCGTACGGTCACCGACCGCCGGGTCCCGCTGCTGGTCAAGATCGCCCCGGACCTCGCCGACGCGGACGTGGACGCGGTCGCCGACCTCGCCGTCGAGCTCGGCCTGGACGGGATCATCGCCACCAACACCACCATCGCCCGCGACGGCCTCGGCCTGACCTCCGACCCGAAGCTGATCGCCGAGACCGGCGGACTGTCCGGCGCGCCCGTCAAGGAGCGCTCCCTGGAGGTCCTGCGCCGCCTCTACGCCCGCGTCGGCGACACGATCACCCTCATCGGCGTCGGCGGCATCGAGGACGCCGAGGACGCCTGGCAGCGCATCCTCGCCGGCGCCACCCTGGTCCAGGGCTACAGCGCCTTCATCTACCAGGGCCCGTTCTGGTGCCGCGCGATCCACAAGGGGCTGGCCGCCCGCCTGCGCAACAGCCCCTACGCCACCCTCGCCGACGTGGTCGGCGCCGAGCACAAGAAGGTGACCGGATGACCCGGGAAGCCGCCCACCCGCCGGCCGCCCCCTTCGGCGCGCGCCTGCGGCAGGCCATGGACGAGCGCGGCCCGCTCTGCGTCGGGATCGACCCCCATGCCTCGCTGCTGGCCGACTGGGGCCTGAACGACGATGTCGCGGGTCTGGCCCGCTTCACCCGCACCGTCGTGGAGGCCCTCGGCGAGACGGTCGCCGTCTTCAAGCCGCAGTCCGCGTTCTTCGAGCGCTTCGGCTCGCGCGGCCTGGCCGTCCTGGAGACCGCCGTCGTCGAGGCGCGCGAACGCGGTGCCCTGGTCCTGATGGACGCCAAGCGCGGCGACATCGGCTCCACCATGGCCGCCTACGCCGAGACCTTCCTGCGCCCGGACTCCCCGCTGTTCTCGGACGCGCTGACGGTCTCCCCCTACCTCGGGTACGGCTCGCTCCGGCCGGCCGTCGACCTGGCCCGCGAGAGCGGCGCCGGACTCTTCGTGCTCGCCCTCACCTCCAACCCGGAGGGCGCGGAGGTCCAGCGGGCGGTGCGCGAGGACGGCAGCACCCTCGCGGCGACGATGCTCGGCCATCTTGCCGCCGAAAACGCCGGAGCCGAACCGCTGGGTTCCTTCGGCGCGGTCGTCGGCGCCACGCTCGGCGATCTCTCCTCGTTCGATCTGGCGATCAACGGTCCGCTGCTCGCCCCCGGCATCGGCGCGCAGGGCGCCACGCCCGCCGACCTGCCGAAGGTCTTCGGAAACGCCGCGCACAACGTCGTCCCGAGCGTCAGCCGGGGGGTGCTGCGGCACGGTCCGGACCCCGCGGCGCTGCGCGCGGCGGCGGACCGATTCGCCGACGAAGTGCGCACCGCGCTCACCTAGGACCCGAAAGACGGGGACTTTGGTCCCGAATTGTCCTGGTCAGCAGAGTCTGACCAGGACTTTTCGTCTGTTCTCGCTGACTCTGGCGCCCTCGGCCGCTAGTCTCCGTCGAGAGCACTGCACGTAAGCGCGTTGCTCGTTGCTCCGCACGTGTGGGGTGACTAGGTTCCACACTGGTCCGTATCCGACAGTTCGACATCCGAGGTGACGTAGGCGTGGCTCTTCCGCCCCTTACCCCTGAACAGCGCGCAGCCGCGCTCGAGAAGGCCGCCGCGGCTCGCCGGGAGCGCGCCGAGGTCAAGAATCGGCTCAAGCACTCCGGTGCTTCCCTCCATGAGGTCATCAAGCAGGGCCAGGAGAACGACGTCATCGGCAAGATGAAGGTCTCCGCCCTCTTGGAGTCCCTGCCGGGCGTCGGCAAGGTCCGCGCCAAGCAGATCATGGAACGGCTCGGTATCTCCGAGAGCCGCCGAGTCCGGGGACTTGGCTCCAACCAGATCGCGTCGCTGGAGCGCGAGTTCGGCAGCACCGCTTCCTGAATTTTCCGGCATCACCGGGAAGCTGGAATAATCGCTGCATGAGTTCTGACGTCTCCCGGGGGACGACCCCCGCGCCCCCGGCCAGACAGCCGCGGCTGACCGTGCTCTCCGGCCCCTCCGGGGTCGGCAAGAGCACGGTCGTCGCGCATATGCGCAAGGTCCACCCCGAGGTCTGGCTTTCGGTCTCGGCCACCACCCGCAAGCCGCGGCCCGGGGAGCGGCACGGCATCCATTACTTCTTCGTCGAGGACGAGGAGTTCGACAAGCTCATCGCCAATGGTGAGCTGCTCGAATGGGCCGAGTTCGCCGGCAACCGCTACGGCACCCCCCGCAAGGCGGTGCTGGACCGGCTGGCGGCCGGGGAGCCGGTCCTGCTGGAGATCGATCTTCAGGGTGCCCGCCAGGTCCGCGCGTCCATGGCGGAGGCCGAGCTGGTCTTCCTGGCCCCGCCGAGCTGGGACGAGCTGGTCCGCCGGCTCACCGGACGGGGCACCGAGGCGCCGGAGGTCATCGAGCGCCGGCTGGCCGCCGCCAGGGTCGAGCTGGCAGCGGAGAAAGAGTTCGATGTGACGCTTGTCAACACCTCCGTCGAGGACGTCAGCCGCGAGCTGCTAGCCTTGATGCTGAATCGCTCCGGGGACCGGAACACCAGCGGCTGACCGCGCAGCTCCCCGGACCGTCCAAGACTTTGCGTAACACCCCCGCTTCATCCCCCTTCGGAAGGTAGAGAGTGTCCTCTTCCATCACTGCACCCGAGGGCATCATCAACCCGCCCATTGATGAGCTTCTCGAGGCCACCGATTCGAAGTACAGCCTGGTGATCTACGCCGCCAAGCGCGCGCGCCAGATCAACGCGTACTACTCCCAGCTCGGCGAGGGCCTGCTCGAGTACGTCGGCCCCCTCGTGGACACGCACGTCCACGAGAAGCCCCTCTCGATCGCGCTCCGTGAGATCAACGCGGGTCTGCTGACCTCGGAGGCCATCGAGGGCCCCGCCCAGTAAGCAGCACAGCGACATAGCAAGGGCCCGGCGGAGCATCCGCCGGGCCCTTGGTGTGTCATAGGGGCATACGTAGGGACCTAGCCCGGGGAGCGGCGAAGCGATGGACATGCGGGAGCGGGAGCGGCCCAGGGTCGTCCTGGGGGTCAGCGGCGGGATCGCCGCGTACAAGGCGTGCGAACTGCTGCGGCGGCTGACCGAGTCCGGGCACGACGTACGGGTGGTGCCGACCGCTTCGGCGCTGCACTTCGTGGGGGAGGCCACCTGGTCGGCGCTGTCCGGCAACCCGGCGGGCACCGAGGTCTGGGAGTCCGTCCACGAGGTCCCGCACGTCCGTATCGGCCAGGCCGCCGATCTCGTCGTGGTGGCGCCCGCCACCGCCGACATGCTGGCCAAGGCCGCGCACGGCCTCGCCGACGATCTGCTGACGAACACGCTGCTCACCGCCCGCTGTCCGGTGATCTTCGCGCCCGCGATGCACACCGAGATGTGGGAGAACCCGGCCACCCAGGAGAACGTCGCCACCCTGCGCCGCCGCGGCGCGCTGGTGATCGACCCCGCGGTCGGCCGGCTGACCGGCGTCGACACCGGCAAGGGCCGCTTCCCCGACCCGGCCGAGATCTTCGCGTTCTGCCGCCGGGTGCTGGCCCGCGGTGCGCGAGCGAGCGAGCAGGATCTCGCCGGACGCCATGTCGTGATCAGCGCGGGCGGTACCCGCGAGCCGCTGGATCCCGTCCGCTACCTGGGCAATCGCTCCTCCGGCAAGCAGGGCTACGCGCTCGCCCGTACGGCGGTGGCCCGCGGCGCCCGGGTCACCCTGGTCGCCGGCAACACCGAGCTGCCCGATCCGGCCGGTGTGGACGTGATCCCCGTCGGTACGGCCCGCCGGCTCCGTGAGGAGATGGTGAAGGCCGCCGCGGACGCCGACGCGGTGGTCATGGCCGCCGCCGTCGCCGATTTCCGTCCCGCCGTCTACGCCTCCGGCAAGATCAAGAAGGTTGAGGGCCAGGAGCCGGAACCCATCGCCTTGGTGCGAAATCCGGACATCCTCGCCGAGCTTTCCGCCGAGCGGGCCCACCCGGGCCAGCTCGTAGTCGGCTTCGCCGCGGAGACCGACGACGTGCTCGCCAACGGACGCGCCAAGCTCGCCCGCAAGGGCTGTGACCTGCTCGTCGTCAATGAGGTCGGCGAGCACAAGGCCTTCGGCTCGGCGGAGAACGAAGCGGTGATCCTCGCGGCCGACGGAACCGAAACCCCGGTGCCGTACGGGCCCAAAGAATCCCTGGCCGACACGGTCTGGGACCTGGTCGCACCCCGCCTGGCCGAGACTCGCCGCTGAAGCGCTGAAGCGGCCCCGGAATCACTCCGTCAGCCCTGCAAAATCGGGCATGTCCCCTTGACCCGGCAGATTCTCAAGGTGATCGTCCTAGCGTAAGCCGCGGTGTCCCAGGTCACGGGGGGTCCATAAATCGAGACCGTGTGCCCGAACGCCGCATCCGACCGATAAACTGGCGAGTGGATCGGGCCGAGCGCAGCTCTCGGCCCGTCCGCCAATGATCAGCCAGCAGCCGCTGCAACCCCAGGGAGCGATGTGTCCCGCCGCCTTTTCACCTCGGAATCCGTCACCGAGGGACACCCCGACAAGATCGCTGACCAGATCAGCGACACCATCCTCGACGCTCTCCTCAAGGAAGACCCGACGTCCCGGGTCGCCGTGGAGACGCTGATCACCACCGGCCTGGTGCATGTGGCCGGCGAGGTGACGACGAAGGCGTACGCCGACATCCCCAACCTCGTCCGCAACAAGATCCTGGACATCGGGTACGACTCGTCCAAGAAGGGCTTCGACGGCGCTTCCTGCGGCGTCTCGGTGTCCATCGGCGCGCAGTCCCCGGACATCGCCCAGGGTGTCGACACCGCGTACGAGAACCGCGTCGAGGGCGATGACGACGAGCTGGACAAGCAGGGCGCCGGCGACCAGGGCCTGATGTTCGGCTACGCCTGCGACGAGACGCCGGAGCTGATGCCGCTCCCGATCAACCTCGCGCACCGGCTCTCCCGCCGCCTGTCCGAGGTCCGCAAGAACGGGACCATCCCCTACCTCCGTCCCGACGGCAAGACCCAGGTCACCATCGAGTACGACGGCCACAAGGCCGTCCGCCTCGACACCGTCGTGGTTTCCTCGCAGCACGCCAGCGACATCGACCTGGACTCGCTGCTCGCGCCCGACATTCGCGAGTTCGTCGTCGAGCACGTCCTCAACCAGCTGGTCGAGGACGGCATCAAGCTGGACACCGAGGGCTACCGTCTGCTGGTCAACCCGACCGGGCGCTTCGAGATCGGCGGCCCCATGGGTGACGCCGGCCTCACCGGCCGCAAGATCATCATCGACACCTACGGCGGCATGGCCCGCCACGGTGGCGGCGCCTTCTCCGGCAAGGACCCGTCCAAGGTCGACCGCTCGGCCGCCTACGCGATGCGCTGGGTCGCCAAGAACGTCGTCGCGGCCGGCCTCGCGGCCCGCTGTGAGGTCCAGGTCGCCTACGCGATCGGCAAGGCCGAGCCGGTCGGTCTCTTCGTCGAGACCTTCGGCACCGCCACGGTCGACACCGACAAGATCGAGCAGGCCATCGGCGAGGTCTTCGACCTCCGCCCGGCGGCCATCATCCGCGACCTCGACCTGCTCCGTCCCATCTACGCGGAGACCGCCGCCTACGGCCACTTCGGCCGTGAGCTGGAGGACTTCACCTGGGAGCGCACGGACCGCGTGGAGGCGCTGAAGCAGGCCGCGGGGCTGTAAGTCCCGTAGCGCCCGTGTGAGTGCCACGGCCCCGGACCGCTCGGCGGTCCGGGGCCGTCGGCTGTCCACAGCCCGCCGGGCACTGTCCGTGCGGTCTGCTAAGACTGATGCTGTGAGCAGGGAGAACGGGCGACCGGAGGCGGGGGCGGCGGATGCGGGCGAGCAGTTGGCCCTCATCCGGGAGGCCGTGCGGGAGACCAAGGCGGAGCGGGCGAAGCCGCGGACCTGGCGGGGGGCCGAGCTGGCGGCCGAGCTGCCGGTGGCGCGGGTGCTGGTCGACAAGGGGCTGGTGCACCTCGACCGGTATTTCGACTATGCGGTCCCGGCGGCGATGGATCACGAGGCGCAGCCCGGGGTCCGGGTCCGGGTGCGCTTCGGGGCGGGGGAGAAGGGTGGTCGGCGCGAGGGCGGCAAGCTGGTCAGTGGCTTCATCGTGGAGCGGGTCGCGGAGAGCGACTACCGGGGGGTGCTCGCCCCGGTCGCGCAGGTGCTGTCGTCCGAGCGGGTGCTGACGCCGGAGCTGCTGGCGCTGTGCCGGTCGGTCGCGGACCGCTATGCCGGGACGCTCGCCGATGTGGTGCAGCTGGCGGTGCCGCCCCGGCGGGCGCGCGCGGAGGCCAAGCCCTCGCCCGCCCCGCTGCCGCCCAACCCGCCCCCGGAGCCGGGAAGTTGGGAGCGCTACGGTGCCGGCGCCGGGTTCCTGGCGGCGCTCACCCGGGGGGACGCGCCGCGGGCGGTGTGGACGGCGCTGCCCGGGCCGACCTGGCCACAGGAGCTGGCGCGGGCGGCGGCCGCGGCGCTGACTGGCGGCCGCGGTGCGCTGGTGGTGGTGCCGGACGGGCGGGCCGCGGCGCGGGTGGACGCGGCCCTCGGTGAGCTGATCGGCGCGGGCCGGCATGTGCTGCTGACCGCCGACGCCGGGCCCGAGGAGCGCTATCGCCGCTGGCTGGCGGTCAGCCGGGGCGCGGTGCGCGCCGTGGTGGGGACCCGGGCGGCGATGTTCGCGCCGGTCGCCGACCTGGGCCTGGTCGCCCTCTGGGACGACGGGGACGCCAGCCACAGCGACCCGCATGCGCCGCAGCCGCATGCCCGTGAGGTCCTCATCCAGCGGTCGGTCCATGAGCGGGCGGGATTTCTGCTGGGCGGGCTCAGCTGCACGGTCGAGGCGGCCCAGCTGGTCGAGACGGGCTGGGCGCGCCCGCTGACCGCCGAGCGCGATCAGGTGCGGGCCGCGGCGCCCCTGGTGCGTACGGTCGGCGACGGTGACGAGGCGCGGGACGCCGCCGCCCGGGCCGCCCGGCTGCCGTCGATGGCCTGGCAGGTGGTGCGGGACGGCCTCCAGCGCGGACCGGTGCTCATCCAGGTGCCGCGCCGGGGATACGCGCCCCGGCTGGCGTGCGAACGGTGCCGTACCCCCGCGCGCTGCCGGTCCTGCGCGGGCCCGCTGGAGGCGCAGGACGCCGGCGAGCTGTGCTGTGCGTGGTGCGGCCGCCCGGAGCCGGACTGGCACTGCTCCGAGTGCGGCGGCGCGCGGCTGCGGGCCCAGATCGTGGGGGCGCGGCGGACGGCGGAGGAGCTCGGCCGGGTGTTCCCGGCGGTGCCGGTGCGGACCTCGGGGCGGGACCATGTGCTGGCCACGGTGCCCGCTGCCCCCGCGCTCGTGGTGAGCACCCCCGGTGCGGAGCCGGTGGCCGAGGGCGACGGGTATGCGGCCGCGCTGCTGCTGGACGGCTGGGCGCTGCTGGGGCGGCCGGACCTGCGGGCGGGGGAGGAGGCGCTGCGCCGCTGGCTGGGAGCCGCCGCGCTGGTCCGCGGTCAGGCGGCGGGCGGCACGGTCGCGGTGATCGCGGAGCCGACGCTGCGGCCGGTGCAGGCGCTGGTGCGCTGGGATCCGGTCGGCCATGCGGTCCGTGAGCTGGCCGAGCGGGCCGAGCTGGGCTTCCCTCCGGTGTCGCGGATGGCTGCCGTGGCCGGCCGCGCCGACGATGTCACCGAGCTGTTGAGATCCGCCGAACTCCCCGCGGGCGCCGAGGTGTTGGGGCCCGTACCACTCCCGGTGCCGGACCCCGCTCGCCCGCGCCGCCCGGGCGACCCGCCGCCGGGCGAGCAGTGGGAGCGTGCGCTGGTCCGGGTCCGCCCCGGCCAGGGCGCGGCCCTCGCCGCCGCGCTCAAGGCCGCCCGAGCGGCCCGGCTGGTCAAGCGGGAGGGAGAGGCGGTACGGGTCCGGATCGATCCGCCCGATCTGGGGTGAGCGTCCGCCGGGGCGGGCCGTCGGCGCGTCCCCGCCCCGGACATGGCGCCGCCCCGGGACCGAGGCGGCGTCCCGGGGCGTTGGCGAGCGGCGTGGGGGCGAAGGCGCCCGGTGTCGCGGGTGGTTCAGCCGTTGCGGGGGCCGGGGAAGGCGCCCGGCCGGGCCGGTTCGTCGCGGGCGGCCGCGGAGGGCTGGGCGGGCATGGACCGGGCGGCCGGGACGGACGGCGCGGCGGGCAGCCCCGCGGCCACGGTCACCGCACGGGTCGCGGTGGTTTCCGGCGAACGCACCGCCGGCTCGGCGCCGTTGGCCTCCGCGGCGGGCTGGGCCGCGGCTCTGCGGGCACCGTAACGACGGTGTACCGCCTGTTTGGTGACGCCGAGCGCCGAGCCCACCGCGTCCCACGAGAATCCCAGCGAACGGTCGAAGTCGACCGCGGCCGTGACGAGGGTTTCGACGCTGTCCCGCAGTTCCTGGGCGAGGCGCACCGTCGGAGCGGGCGCGCGTCCGTAGACGACGAAGCCCGCGGAAGGGCCCGTGCGCCGGGGCCGGTAGACGTTGCCGAGCTGAGCGGTCAGCGTGCGCAGTGCGTCCACCTGCCGGCGCACCCGCTCGATGTCCCGCACCAGGAGATGCAGGCTGGCGCGCGCCTGGGCGTCGTGGGTTGCGTGGTCGGCCATGAGCAAGCCTCTCGAACCGGCGTGAAATAGGAAGGATGTGATACGAGCGGGCCGCCAGAGCGGCCCGGCCCGGGTCAATGCTGTTTGACCAACGCGACAGCAGCGGCTCTGGTCACGGTATGGGGGCGTACGAGCTTCCGCACAAGGCGCGGGAATTCGTGTACGCCCCCTGGAACCGTCTCCCGTGGCCCGCGTGCCGGACCCATAGACTGGTGCGTCGTTCCGCTGCGTGTGAGAGGTAGTTCGCCACCCATGAGGCTTGTCTTCGCCGGCACCCCCGAGGTCGCCGTACCCGCCCTCGATGCCCTGATCGCCTCGGACCGGCACGAGGTCGTGGCCGTGGTGACCCGGCCCGACGCCCCCGCCGGACGCGGCCGGAAGCTGGTCGCCAGCCCCGTCGCGGAGCGTGCGGAGGAGGCGGGCATCGAGGTGCTCAAGCCCGCCAAACCGCGCGACGAGGACTTCCTGGCCCGGCTGCGGGAGATCGCGCCGGACTGCTGCCCGGTGGTCGCCTACGGTGCGCTGCTGCCGAAGGCCGCGCTCGACATTCCCGCCAAGGGGTGGGTCAATCTGCACTTCTCGCTGCTGCCCGCCTGGCGGGGCGCGGCGCCCGTGCAGCACGCGGTGCTGGCCGGGGACGAGGTGACGGGCGCCTCGACCTTCCAGATCGAGACCGGCCTGGACTCCGGTCCGGTCTTCGGGGTGCTCACCGAGGAGGTCCGGGCGACCGACACCAGCGGCGATCTGCTGACCCGGCTGGCGTTCGCCGGTTCCGGGCTGCTGGTGGCGACGATGGACGGCATCGAGGACGGCACGCTCCAGGCGGTGCCGCAGCCGGCCGAGGGCGTCACGCTCGCCCCGAAGATCGAGGTCGAGGATGCCAAGGTGGACTGGGCGGCGCCCGCACTGCGGGTCGACCGGGTGATCCGCGGCTGCGCGCCCGCGCCCGGCGCCTGGACGGTCTTCCGCGGCGAGCGCCTCAAGCTGATGTCCGCCGTCCCGGCCGTGGACCACGCGGAGTTGGGCCTGGCGCCCGGCGAACTCGCCGTCACCAAGAAGGCGGTGCACGTCGGCACGGGCAGCCACCCCGTGGAACTCATCTGGGTCCAGCCGCAGGGCAAGAAGCCGATGAAGGCCGCCGACTGGGCGCGCGGGGTGCGCATCGAGGGCGGGGAGCGGCTGGGGGACAGCGCTTAGGGGGTGGGCGAACACATCCCGTAGGGGATGCCGGCGCCCCCTGCGGGCCACAACGTGGCGGGGGCGGGCCGGTATTCCCGAGGGGCCTGCCCGAGCGCGCCGCGGTGCCGCCCGTCGCGCCGCGGTGCCGCCCACCGTGCCGCGCCGAGGTGCCGCCCACGTGCCGCGGTGCCGTCGCCGCGCTGCCCACTGCACCCGTCCCTCTCCCGGCGCCGCCACCAGGTCCGCGTAGGCTGGGAGGTACCCCTCATCTCGTATCCGGAGCACCTTTTCTGTGAGTCAGCAGCCAGCCCGTCGCCCCAGCAAGCCCTATCGCCGCCCGCAGAAGGACCCGGTCAGGATCCTCGCGTTCGAGGCGCTGCGGGCCGTCGACGAGCGCGATGCCTACGCGAATCTGGTCCTGCCGCCCCTGCTGCGCAAGGCGCGTGAGGGCGGTGACTTCGACGCCCGGGACGCGGCGCTGGCGACGGAGCTGGTGTACGGCACGCTGCGGTGGCAGGGCACGTATGACGCGATCATCGCGCAGTGCGTGGACCGGCCGCTGCGCGAGGTGGACCCCCCGGTCCTGGACGTGCTGACGCTCGGGGCGCACCAGCTGCTCGGCACCCGTATCCCCAGCCACGCCGCGGTCAGCGCCAGCGTCGAACTGGCGCGGGTGGTGCTCGGCGACGGCCGGGCGAAGTTCGTCAACGCGGTGCTGCGCAAGGTCGCGGCCCATGACCTGGACGGGTGGCTGGAGCGGGTAGCCCCGGAGTACGACAAGGACCCCGAGGACTACCTCGGCCTCGTGCACGCACACCCCCGCTGGATCGTCTCGGCCCTGTGGGACGCGCTCGGCGGCGGCCGGGCCGGCATCGAGGACCTGCTGGAAGCGGACAACGAGCGCCCCGAGGTGACCCTGGTCGCCCGGCCCGGCCGGAGCACCGCCGAGGAACTGCTGACGGTGGCCGGCGAGGAGAGCGCGCTCCCCGGGCGCTGGTCCCCGTACGCGGTGCGGCTCGCGGAAGGCGGTGAGCCGGGCGCCCTGGACCCGGTGCGCGAGGGGCGTGCCGGGGTGCAGGACGAGGGCAGCCAGCTCGTCGCCCTGGCGCTGGCGAACGCGCCCGTCGAGGGCCCCGACCGCGCCTGGCTCGACGGCTGCGCCGGCCCCGGCGGCAAGGCGGCGCTGCTGGCGGCGCTCGCCGCGCAGCGGGGCGCCGCCCTGCTGGCGTCGGAGAAGCAGCCGCACCGCGCCCGTCTGGTGGCCCGGGCGCTGGCGGGCAACCCCGGCCCGTACGCGGTCATCGCGGCCGACGGCACCCGCCCCGCCTGGCGGCCCGGCGCCTTCGACCGGGTCCTGGTGGACGTGCCGTGCACCGGCCTGGGCGCGCTGCGCCGCCGCCCGGAGGCCCGCTGGCGGCGCCGCCCCGAGGACCTCGACGGCTTCGCCCCCCTCCAGCGCGAACTGCTCCGGCAGGCGCTCGCGGCGGTCCGGGTCGGCGGCGTCGTCGGCTATGCGACCTGCTCACCGCATCCGGCCGAGACCCGCGCCGTGGTGGACGACGTCCTCAAGGGCCGGGGCGGCGCACCGTTCGAGACGGAGTGGATCGACGCCCGTCCCCTGATGCCCGGCGTCCCGGCCCTCGGCGATGGTCCGGACGTCCAGCTGTGGCCCCATCTGCACGGTACGGACGCTATGTATTTGGCCTTGCTGCGCCGGACGGCCTGACAGCGGGCGCGTGGCCCTTGCGGCATCTGTTCCGGAAGAAGGCGCGAGCGGGCGCCGGGGGATCAGGGCGCGTGGGCGTGTGGTCGGTCGGCAGAGGTTTGCCGTCGGTCTTGCCTCAGTGTGCTGTCCACGGCCGCCCCGCCGTCCCCCCTCCCTGGTCCCCCGGACCGCACGCCATACTGGGGGCATGGCCTTGATCAACCCCAGCATTCTGTCCGCGGACTTCGCTCGCCTTGCCGAGGAGGCGAAGGCGGTGGAGGGCGCCGACTGGCTGCACGTCGACGTCATGGACAACCACTTCGTGCCCAATCTGACCCTTGGTGTGCCGGTGGTCGAGTCGCTGAGCAAGGCGACGGACACCCCGCTCGATCTGCATCTGATGATCGAGGACCCGGACCGCTGGGCGCCGCAGTACATCGAGGCCGGGGCCGGTTCCGTGACCTTTCATGTGGAGGCGGCGGCCGCGCCGGTGCGGCTGGCGCGGGAGATCCGGGCCAAGGGGGCGCGGGCGTCGATGGCGCTGAAGCCGGCCACGCCGATCGAGCCGTACGAGGATCTGCTGCCCGAGCTCGACATGCTGCTGATCATGACCGTGGAGCCCGGCTTCGGCGGCCAGGCCTTCCTGGACATCATGCTGCCGAAGATCCGCCGCACCCGTGAGCTGATCTCCCGGCACGGCCTTCAGCTGGCGCTTCAGGTGGACGGCGGGGTCTCGGCGGCGACCATCGAGCGGTGCGCGGAGGCGGGCGCGGACGTGTTCGTCGCGGGCTCCGCGGTGTACGGCGCGGACGATCCGGCGAAGGCGGTCCGGGACCTGCGCGAGAAGGCCGAGACGGCGACCGCGGCGGCGGGCTGGGGCTGCGCGCACTGAATTCCCGAGCGGGGGCGCGGGCGGCCCGGTCCATTCCGGCCACGGGAATCTCCTCGTGAGACGGCCGCGCCGCCCCTTGTGTGGGGCGCCACCGAGCGTTCATGAGGGTCGGGGCGCTGATGGTCCCCGTTGCCGCCGGGTTTCTGAAAGGATGAGCAAAGACTCGATCAGATGCGCAAAAGGGGAGAATTTCGTGGTAGCCAGCCGCCCACAGTCCGGAATGGGCCCTGCCGAGCTGGTGCAGGCCGCGGCCATGGCCCGCCGTTTCTATCTTGAGGGCAAGTCGAAGATTCAGATCGCGGAGGAATTCGGCGTCAGCCGGTTCAAGGTCGCGCGGGTGCTGGAGACGGCGCTGGAGCGTGATCTCGTACGCATCGAGATCCGGGTGCCCTCCGAGCTGGACGCCGAACGCTCCGACGCCCTGCGGGCCCGCTACGGCCTGCGGCACGCGGTGGTCGTCGAGTCGCCCGCCGACGCTCCCCCCGCCTTCGGCGGCCAGACCCCGCCCGAGGACGCCGCCGACCCGGAGAACCTCGGCGAGGTCGCGGCCGACCTGCTGGGCGAGCTGGTCGCCGAGGGCGATGTGCTGGGGCTGGCCTGGGGCCGCTCGACCATTCACATGGCCGCCGCGCTGCACCGCCTCCCGCCGTGCACCGTCGTGCAGTTGACCGGTGTCTACGACGCGGGGACCGCTGACCGCGGCTCCGTCGAGGCGGTCCGCCGCGCGGCCGATGTCGCCGGGGGCGAGGCGCACCCGATCTACGCGCCGATGCTGCTGCCCGACTCGGCGACGGCCGAGGCGCTGCGCCGCCAGACCGGCATCGCCCGCGCCTTCGACTACTTCGACAAGGTCACCGTCGCCTGTGTCTCCATCGGCTCCTGGGAGCCGGGCGTCTCGACCGTCTACGACATGTTGACGGACCAGGAGCGGGAGCACTACGCCTCGCTGGGTGCCGCCGCCGAGATGTCGGCGCACCTCTTCGATGCCGAGGGGCGGCGGATCGGCCGGGACCTCGGCGAGCGGTGCATCACCGTCGAGGCGGACCGGCTGCGCCGGATCCCGGAGGTCGTCGCCATCGCGGGCGGCCGGCGCAAGGCCGCCGCGATCGGTGCGGTGCTGCGCTCCGGGCTGGTGACGAGCCTGGTCACGGACACCGCGGCCGCCGACCATCTGCTGCTGGAGACCGGCCCGGGGCCGCGCCCGGCACTGGACCGGGCGGACCCCGACGGGGCGTGACGCACGCCGGAGCCGGTCGCGGTGCGTGATGTACGGCGGGCCGGAGCCGGATCCGTAGCCGGACGCGACGCCGGGCGGCCCGCGTAAGCCCGGGTCCGCGCCCCCGCGGGCACCCCGGGCGCGGTCATCGACGAGCAGCCTGCGCGGCCCTGTGACAGCATCGGCGCATGGTGATCCGCTTCTCCCCGCGCCGTGCCGCCGCCGTCCTCGGCGCGCTGCTCGCCGGGCTGCTCCTGGTGCTGACCGGGTGCTCCACGGGCGGTGGCCCCAACGGGAGTTCGCAGGCGGCGCCGCGGTCCACCGCGACGGCCGTCGACGGTACGCTCCGGGCTTCGGGTGTACCGGACCGGTCGCAGGGCATGCCGGTCGTGCCGGTCGGCGAGCTGCCTTCCCAGGCCCGGGACACCCTGCGCCTCATCGACGCCGGCGGTCCCTTCCCGTACGCCCAGGACGGCACGGTCTTCGGCAACCGGGAGCGGCTGCTGCCCCGTCAGCCGCGCGGTCACTACCACGAGTACACCGTTCCCACGCCGGGCGCACCGGACCGCGGCGCCCGCCGGCTGGTCACCGGCCGGAGCCATGAGACGTACTACACCGAAGATCACTACCGGTCCTTCAAGGCGGTGCTCCGATGACGGCTCCCGTACCCCGGCCGCTCGCCGCGGTGCTCGACGGCAGCACGCCCCCGGGGGTGCTGCCCTGGCCCGCGGAGCGCGCGGTGGCGGACGCGCTGGCCGCCGCCCGGGACGCCGGCTGGACCGGTTCGTCCCTGGATCTCGACGGGGTCGCGGACAAGGCCGCCTTCATGGAGCGATGCGCCCGCGCGCTGCGGCTGCCGGAGTGGTTCGGCCGCAACTGGGACGCGCTCGCCGACTGCCTCACCGATCTGTCCTGGTGCCCGGCCGACCGCGGCCGGCTGCTCGTGGTGACGGGCTGGCAGGGGTACGCGGCCGCGGCGCCCGATGAGTGGAGCATCGTCGAGGGAGTGCTGGCGGATGCGGTGGGTTACTGGCGGGACACGGACGCCGGACTGGCCGTGATCATGGCCAGGGGGCGGGCCCGGCAGGGCACGTAGCGGCGGCCACGGCGGCCCGACCAGCGGCGATGCCATGCGGTCCGCCGCCCGCGCGGAACATCCCCGCGCGGCAGGGACGCACCGGGCGCCGCGAGGCCCCTTGGGGGATCGCACACACGCCCGACGAAGCGCTCGGACAATCATATGACCCCTGGTCAGGGCCCGTATCCTGGCCATATGCGATTCCTGAACCCGAAGAACGGCGCGCTCGAAGAGAGTTCTTCGGTGCCCTACGACCTGACCTACGACGATGTGTTCATGGTGCCCGGACGCTCCGCCGTCGGCTCCCGCCAGGGCGTGGACCTGAGCTCGCACGACGGGACCGGGACCACCATCCCGCTCGTGGTCGCCAACATGACGGCGATCGCCGGCCGCCGGATGGCCGAGACCGTGGCCCGCCGCGGTGGCCTGGTCGTCATTCCGCAGGACATCCCGCTCGATGTCGTCACCGACGTCGTGACCTGGGTCAAGCGCCGTCATCTGGTCCTGGACACGCCGATCGTGCTGTCCCCGGTCGCGACCGTGGCCGACGCCCTGGCGCTGCTGCCCAAGCGGGCGCACGGCGCGGGCATCGTCGTCGAGGGCGGCCGCCCGGTCGGCGTCGTCACCGAGCACGACCTGGCCGGGGTGGACCGCTTCACCCAGGTGGCCGAGGTCATGTCCCGGGACCTGCTGGTCCTGGACGCGGACATCGACCCGCGGGACGCCTTCAACCGCCTCGACGCCGCCAACCGCAAGCTCGCGCCCGCGGTCGACGCGGACGGCATGCTGATCGGCATCCTCACCCGTAAGGGCGCGCTCCGCGCCACCCTCTACACGCCCGCCACCGACGCCGACGGGAAGCTGCGGATCGCGGCCGCCGTCGGCATCAACGGTGATGTGGCCGGCCGGGCCAAGGCCCTGCTCGCGGCCGGTGTGGACACCCTCGTCGTGGACACCGCGCACGGTCATCAGGAGTCGATGATCAGCGCGATCAAGGCGGTCCGGGCGCTGGACCCGCAGGTCCCGATCGTGGCGGGCAACATCGTCGCCGCCGAGGGCGTCCGCGATCTGATCGAGGCCGGCGCGGACATCATCAAGGTCGGCGTCGGACCGGGCGCGATGTGCACCACCCGGATGATGACCGGCGTCGGCCGGCCGCAGTTCTCCGCGGTGCTGGAGTGCGCCGCCGAGGCGAAGAAGTTCGGCAAGCACGTCTGGGCCGACGGCGGTATCCGCCACCCCCGCGATGTCGCCATGGCGCTGGCCGCGGGCGCGTCCAACGTCATGATCGGCTCCTGGTTCGCCGGCACCCTCGAATCGCCCGGTGACCTCCAGCACACCGCCGACGGCCGGCCGTACAAGGAGAGCTTCGGGATGGCCTCGGCCCGCGCGGTGCGCAACCGTACGAGCGACGAGTCGGCCTACGACCGGGCCCGCAAGGGGCTCTTCGAGGAGGGCATCTCCACCTCGCGGATGTTCGTCGACCAGGCGCGCCCCGGCGTCGAGGACCTGATCGACTCGATCATCGCGGGCGTCCGCAGCTCCTGCACCTACGCGGGCGCGGCCTCCCTGGCCGAGTTCGCCGAGAAGGCCGTGGTCGGTGTGCAGAGCGCCGCCGGTTACGCCGAGGGGAAGCCGCTGCACGACAGCTGGAACTGACGCGTCACACGGCCGCTCACCGGCCGTGGTCACCGCCGCTCAACGGCCCCGCACCGACTCGGTGCGGGGCCGTTCGGGTAAGTGGAACCCGGGGCCCCGGTCGGTGTCACGTGTGGGAACCCGTACGATCGGAACCTGGCGCGCAACGAACGACCGCCCGCCGCGCCGGTGCGCAACGATCGTGCACTGTTGCGCAAGGAACCTGCATTACGGCAGGTCAGCGGCGGGCCGTAAGGTCAAGCGCTGTACGTGGAGTGGCGGAGACCGCCTGCTCGGCGGTCTCCTGCTGCGGTGTGCTTCGGCATGCCCTTGTGCCGACCGCTGCCGGTCGCCGTCATCCGTACCCGTCATCTGATCGGCAGCGATAAAGGAGCCACCCCAGTGTTGGAGCACGGCGCAGCCCCGCCCGCAGGGGACAGCGACCCCAGGCCCCCCTCGTCAGGGGGCCTGGCCACTCGGCTGATGCGGCGCAAGCCCGTCGAGCGGCTGGTCGCCGAGGGCGGCAAGGGCGAGGGGGGAACGCTCCGCCGCTCGATGGGCATGTGGCAGCTGACCATGATCAGCATTGGCGCCACGCTCGGCACCGGCATCTTCGTGGTCCTCGGCGAGGCCGTCCCGGACGCCGGGCCCGCGGTCATCCTCGCCTTCGTGATCGCCGGGGTCACCGCCCTGTTCTCCGCACTGTCCTACGCGGAGCTGGCCGGCAGCATCCCGGTCTCCGGATCGTCGTACTCCTACGCCTACGCCACCCTCGGTGAGCTGGTCGCCTGGGTCTGCGGCTGGTGTCTGATCCTGGAGTACGGCGTCTCGGTCGCGGCCGTCGCCGTGGGCTGGGGCCAGTATCTGAACGAGCTGCTCAGCGGCATCTTCGGCTTCACCATCCCGGACGCGCTGTCCCAGCCGCCCGGTGACGGCGGTGTCTTCAACCTGCCGGCCCTGCTGGTCGTGCTGCTCGCGATGGTGTTCCTGCTGGGCGGCGCCAAGGAGAGCGCCCGCGCCAACACGATCATGGTCGTCGTCAAGATCGCCGCGCTGCTGCTGTTCTGCGGTGTCGCCGTCCAGGGCGTGCGGTCCGGCAACTACGCGAACTTCATGCCGATGGGCATGACGGGCGTCAGCGCCGCGGGCGCGACCCTGTTCTTCTCGTACATCGGCTTCGACGCCGCCTCCACCGCCGGTGAGGAGGCCAAGGACCCGCAGCGCGACCTGCCGCGCGCGATCATGCTCTCGCTGGTGATCGTCACGGCGCTGTACTGCCTGGTCGCGGCGATCGCCGTGGGCGCGATGCCCTGGCAGAAGTTCGAGGGCTCGGAGGCCGCGCTGGCCGGGATCATGAAGGCGGTCACCGGGCAGAGCTGGTGGGCCGTGCTGCTCGCCTTCGGCGCGGTCATCGCCATCGCCAGCGTCGTGCTGACCGTCCTCTACGGCCAGACCCGCATCCTGTTCGCGATGTCCCGGGACGGCCTGGTGCCCAAGGTGTTCTCGAAGGTGCACCCGAAGAGCGGTGCGCCGCGTGTCAACACCGTCATCGTCTCGCTGTTCTGCGGGGTGCTCGCCGCGGCGGTGCCGCTGGGCGAGCTGGCCGACGCCACCAGCATCGGCACCCTGTTCGCCTTCGCGCTGGTCAATGTCGCGGTGATCGTGCTGCGCCGCACCCGGCCCGACATGCCGCGCAGCTTCCGCACCCCGCTCTCGCCGCTCTTCCCGGCGATCGGCTTTGTGCTGTGCCTTTACATGATGGGCAGCCTCGGCGCCGTGACCTGGGTGGTCTTCGGTGTCTGGATGGCCGTGGGCCTTGTGGTCTACTTCGGATACGGCATGCGCCGCTCCCGATTGGCCACCGCAGAGAAGTGATCCACCCGCAGTGCGACTGAACGATCTCGACGAACGCATCGTCCACGCCCTCGCCGAGGACGCCCGCCGCAGCTATGCCGACATCGGCCAGGAGGTCGGGCTGTCCGCACCGGCCGTCAAACGCCGGGTGGACCGGCTGCGGGCGGACGGCGCGATCACCGGATTCACCGTACGGGTCGATCCGGCCGCGCTCGGCTGGGAGACCGAGGGGTTCATCGAGATCTACTGCCGCCGCAACACCTCGCCCGAGGCGATCCACCGCGGCCTGTCGCGCTACCCGGAAGTGGCGTCCGCCTCCACCGTCACCGGTGAGGCGGACGCCGTCGTCCAGGTCTTCGCCTCCGACATGCGGCACTTCGAACGGGTGCTGGAGCGGATCGCCGGCGAGCCGTTCGTGGAGCGGACCAAGTCCGTGCTGGTGCTCTCCCCGCTGCTGCGGCGCTACAGCTCGGGGGCGCCGGGCTGAGCCGGTGGCCGGCGGGCTTGCCGCTCACGACCCGCCGCGCCCGGCCCGGGCCCCGGCCCGCAGACCCCACACCACGGCACCGCCCACCACCAGCACCACCCCCGCCGCGATCCGGTAGCCCAGCGCCGTGGCGTCGGCGAACGCGGTGACCGCCGTGGCGCCGTGCCCGGTCCCTGCGGCGAAGCGCACGGACAGCACGGTGCCCACGACAGCGATCCCCAGCGCCGCGCCCAACTCGCGCGCCGCGCCCTGGAGTCCCGACCCCATCCCGGAGCGGTGGGCCGGTACGGACGCCACGATCGCATGTGACAGCGTCGGCATCGCCAGCCCCGCACCGGCCGCCATCACCAGCAGAAACGCCAGGTAGCAGAGGTACGGGGTGCGGGCGTCCGCGGTGGCGAGCAGCAGCAGACCGGCCGCGATCAGCGCCAGTCCCGCACCGGCCGTCCTGGCCTCGCCGGCCCGCTGCGTCCAGCGCATGCCGTACTTCGTCACCGCCATCATCCCGAGGGCCAGGGGCGCGATCGCGCACCCCGTCTGGAGGGGCGAGTACGCCTTCACGTACTGGAGGAACTGGGCGTTGACGTAGAAGAGCGCGAACATCCCGAAGAAGGTGACGGCGATACCGAGGCTCCCGGCGAGCAGCCGCGGCAGCCGGAACAGCCGGGGGTCCAGCACCGGGTGCGCGGCCCGCAGCCCGTGCCGGACGAACAGCGCGAACCCCACCAGCGCCAGGGCGAAGGCGCCGGTCACCGCGGCCGAGGTCCAGCCCCGCCCCGGGCCCTCGATGATGCCGAAGAGCAGTGCCGTCGCCCCGAGGACCAGCAGCGCCGAGCCCGGCAGATCGAGCGTCGCGGTCTGCCGGGGGATCCGGGGCGCGGCCGTCGCCACCCAGGCCGGCAGGGCCAGGGCGAGGGGCACATACGCCCAGAACAGCCCCTGCCACGGCAGGAATTGCAGGATCAGCGCGCCGCCCGCATTGCCCGCCAGCCCGCCGATACCGACCGCCGTGCTCCAGGCGGCGACGGCCCCGGCCCGGCGGTCGGGCGGCGCGGTGTGCAGGAGTACGGACATGGTCGCGGGGACCAGGAGCGCGGCGCCCGCGCCCGAGAGGGCCCGGCCCGCCAGCAGCACCGGCAGCGAGGTCGCGGGCGCGCACAGCAGCGCGCCCGCCGCGAACACGCCGAGCCCGGTGAGCAGCACCCCCTTGCGGCCCACCCGGTCGCCGAGCGCCCCGGCCGGGATCAACAGCCCCGCGAAGACCAGCACATAGGTGTCGACGATCCACAACAGCTGGGCGGGGGAGGGGTGCAGAGCGCTTGCGGCGATCTTGGGTATCGCCAGATTCATCGCGGCCACCAGCGACTGCGCCACCAGCACACAGGCGCACATCGCGGCCGTCACCGAGCGCCGCCGGGCGGAGCGGCCGGCGGCCGTGGGAGGGGAGTCCGGAGGAGAAACGGTGGAGGTCATGACCGGGACGCTAAAGTCCCGTTCAGTTGACCTCAAATGCAAGGGGCGCACTCCATGATTGCGCGAAACGCAAACATCGACCTCAATCTGCTGACGGCGCTGGACGCCCTGCTCGAAGAGCAGAGCGTGACCGCGGCCGCCGACCGGCTCGGGCTCTCCGGGCCGGCCATGAGCCGCGCCCTCGGCCGCATCCGCCGCACGATCGGCGACCCCGTCCTGGTGCGCGCCGGCCGCCATATGGTGCCCACCCCGCGCGCCCTGGAAATCAGGGCCGAGGTGCGCCGGCTGGTGGAGGCGGCCCACGGCGTCCTGGCCCCGTCCGCGCCCGCCGACCCGGCTCAGCTGGCCCGGGTGTTCACCATCAACGCCAACGACCTCTTCGTCACCTCCCTCGGGCCGCGCCTGGTCGCCCGCGTCGCCGAGGAAGCGCCGCAGGTCGTACTGCGCTTCCTCGGCGAGAGCCATATCGATGTGCCGCTGCTGCGGGACGGCGCCGCGGACCTGGAGATCGGCGTCATCGACAGCCGTGAGCCGGAGATCCGCAGGGAGGAGCTGTTCGTCGACCGCAGCGTCGCAGTGGTGCGCGAAGGCCACCCGCTGACCACCGGGAAACTCACCGCGCGCCGCTTCGCCGACGCCTCCCACCTCAACTTCTCCCGCCGCGGCCGGCTGACCGGGCCGGTCGACGCGGCGCTCGCCGCCCGCGGACTGCGGCGCAAGGTGATCGCCACCGTCCCGACCTTCGCCGCGTCGCTGATGATGATCCGCGACAGCGACGCGGTGGGCCTGACCAACGAGCGGGCCGGAGTGGCCACGGTCCGCGGTCTGGGCCTGCGCATGCTGCCGATCCCGCTCGAACTGCCGCCGATGACCATGGAAATGGCCTGGCATCCGCGCCAGGAGGCCGACGCGGGACACCGCTGGCTGCGCGGGCTGGTACGGGAAACGGCGCTGGAGAGCCTGCGGGACGCGCCGCCCGACGAGGTCTGAACCCGCCCCGGCGCAGTGGATCGCCGCCGGTCAGTTGATGCTCACCTCCCGGGGGCAGCCGCCGGCCGGCCCCGGTGCCCCGCCCAGGCCGCCCCGGCACCGGCGCAACGAATCACCGCACAGTCCCTTGAACGCGCAATGAATCGTCCATTGGCGCGCAACGGTGGCGCCTTGTCCCGGATCACCGGCGGCCCGTACCGTCAAGGCGTCCGCCCGCACCGTCCCGCCGAGGGGTCCCATGACGTCGCTGCACACCGCCCTGCTCCAGAGTTCGGGCCGGCCTGGCGATGTCGCACACAATCTGCGGGTGATCGAGGACGCGGCCCGCGCGGCGGCGGCCACCGGCGCCGGACTGCTGGCCTGCCCCGAGCTCTTCCTCACCGGCTACGCCATCGGCGGCGACGTCCACCGCCTCGCCGAGACCGCCGACGGCGACAGCGCGCAGGCCATCGGGAAGATCGCCGCCGAGCACGGCATCGCGGTGCTCTACGGCTACCCCGAGCGCGCCGCGCAGGACGAGCCCGACAGCACCGCGGTGTACAACTCGGCGCAGCTCATCGGCCCCACGGGCGAGCGCCTCGCCAATTACCGCAAGACCCACCTCTTCGGCTGCTTCGAGCAGGAATGGTTCACCCCGGGGGAGCGGGCCGTCGTCCAGGCCGAGCTGGCCGGCCTCCGGATCGGTCTGCTGATCTGCTACGACGTGGAATTCCCGGAGAACGTCCGGGCCCATGCGCTGGCCGGCACCGATCTGCTGCTGGTGCCCACCGCGCAGATGCACCCCTTCCAGTTCGTCGCCGAGTCCGTCATCCCGGTCCGCGCCTTCGAGAACCAGATGTATGTCGCGTACGTCAACCGGGTCGGCGCGGAGGGCGAGTTCGAGTTCGTCGGCCTCAGCTGCCTGGCCGGCCCGGACGGGGTGGTCCGCACCCGCGCCGGCCGTGGCGAGGAACTGGTCCGGGCCGATGTCGACCCTGCGTTCCTCAAGGAATCCCGGGCGGACAACCCCTATCTGCACGACCGCCGGCCCGAGCTGTACGGCCCGCTGACGTGACCTGACCCCCGCCTCCCCCCCCGATCCGCCGCAGGCCGGCCCACCCGGCCTGCACTGCCCTGCCTGCTGCGCCCTGTCTGCAAGGAGCTCGTCCCCGATGACGTCCACGGTGCCCACCGCCGCCCACCACGCGGATGCCCAGCCGCCGATCACCATGTTCGGCCCGGACTTCCCGTACGCCTACGACGACTTCCTCGCCCACCCGGCGGGCCTCGGCCAGGTCCCCGCGACCGAGCACGGCAAGGAGGTCGCGGTCATCGGCGGCGGCCTCTCCGGCATCATCACCGCCTACGAGCTGATGAAGATGGGCCTCAAGCCCGTCGTCTACGAGGCGGACCGAATAGGCGGCCGGCTGCGGACCGTCGGCTTCGAGGGCACCCCGGCCGACGCCGCGGGCCTGACCGCCGAGATGGGCGCGATGCGCTTCCCGCCGTCCTCCACGGCGCTCCAGCACTACATCGACCTGGTGGGCCTGGAGACCACGCCGTTCCCCAACCCGCTGGCCGCGGACACCCCGTCGACCGTCGTCGACCTCAAGGGCGAGTCGCACTACGCCCGTACCGTCGAGGACCTCCCCGAGGTCTACCACCAGGTCATGAACGCCTGGAACGCCTGTCTGGAAGAGGGCGCGGACTTCTCCGACATGAACCAGGCGATCCGCGAGCGCGACGTCCCGCGCATCCGCGAGATCTGGTCCCGGCTCGTCGAGAAGCTCGACAACCAGACCTTCTACGGCTACCTCTGCGACTCGACGGCCTTCAAGTCCTTCCGCCACCGGGAGATCTTCGGCCAGGTCGGCTTCGGCACCGGCGGCTGGGACACCGACTTCCCCAACTCCATCCTGGAGATCCTGCGGGTCGTCTACACCGAGGCCGACGACCACCACCGCGGCATCGTCGGCGGCAGCCAGCAGCTGCCGCTGCGCCTGTGGGAGCGCGAGCCGGCGAAGATCGTGCACTGGGCACCGGGCACCTCGCTCTCGTCGCTGCACGACGGTACGCCCCGGCCCGCGGTCACCCGCCTGAACCGCACGGCCGGCAACCGCATCACCGTCACCGACGCCGACGGCGACATCCGCACCTACGAGGCCGCCGTCTTCACCGCGCAGTCCTGGATGCTGCTGAGCAAGATCGCCTGCGATGACTCGCTCTTCCCCATCGACCACTGGACGGCGATGGAGCGCACCCACTACATGGAGTCCAGCAAGCTCTTCGTCCCCGTCGACCGGCCGTTCTGGCTCGACAAGGACGAGGACACCGGCCGGGACGTCATGTCGATGACGCTGACCGACCGGATGACCCGCGGCACCTACCTGCTCGACAACGGCCCGGACGAACCCGCCGTCATCTGCCTCTCCTACACCTGGTGCGACGACAGCCTCAAGTGGCTGCCGCTGGAGGCGAACGAGCGGATGGAGGTCATGCTGAAGTCGCTCTCGGAGATCTATCCGAAGGTCGACATCCGCAAGCACATCATCGGTAACCCGGTCACCGTCTCCTGGGAGAACGAGCCGTACTTCATGGGCGCCTTCAAGGCGAACCTGCCCGGCCACTACCGTTACCAGCGCCGCCTGTTCACGCACTTCATGCAGGACCGCCTCCCCGAGGACAAGCGCGGCCTGTTCCTCGCCGGCGACGACATCTCCTGGACGGCGGGCTGGGCCGAGGGCGCCGTACAGACCGCACTGAACGCGGTGTGGGGCGTCATGCACCACTTCGGCGGCACGACGGACGCCACCAACCCGGGCCCGGGCGATGTCTACGACGAGATCGCCCCGGTGGAACTGCCGGAGGACTAGGGCGACCAGGGCGACGAGGGCGACCAGGGCGTATGGCAGGAGTGGGTCACACCGGGTGATCCACTCCTGCGCCTTCGGCTCACGCCGCGGTGCGGTAGTGATAGCTGCACAGTTCGCGGAAGCCGGCCTGCTCGTACAGCCGGAGTGCCGGGACATGGCCGCGCGCCACCTGGAGATACATGCGGTCGGCCGCCTGGTCACCGGCCCAGCTGGCCAGCGCGGAGAGTACCGTACGGGCCGCGCCTTTCCCACGGGCGGCGGGAAGTGTGGCCATCCCGAACACACCCGCCCAGCCGGTGTCGGCGACCGCGCGGCCCACCGCGACCACCTCGTCCCCGGCCATCGCACAGGCGTAGGCGGACGGCTTCGCCACCCGGGCGAGCAGGTCCCATTCGGGGCGGGGGTCCCCGCCATGGCCGTGCACCGCGTGCCAGACGTCGAACCATGCGGACGTCGGGCGGTACGCCAGCCGCACCCGCAGCGCGCCGGGCGCCGCCGGTGCCGGCACCCCCGCGGTCGGCGCAACCCGCAACGACATCACGCTCTCCCGGCGGTAGCCCCGCTCCGCCAAGGCCGTGTCGAGTCCGTCCGGACACACCCCCGGGCTGATCTGGAACCGTGCGACGGCGTGCCGGCCGGCATAGAACTCCTCCACCCCGCGAATCCGGCGCCCCAATTCGTCGGGCCCGGCCACCCCGTGGGGCAGCACCGTCCCCACCCACCACGAACAGCTGGGGGAATGGCGCAGCCGCCACCCCGCCACCTCCTCGACATAGTCAGCCGGAAGCGCCCGAGCCGCTCTCTCCTGTAGGCCGCGCACCGATTCCGAGCCACTCACTGCCGAGTTCCCCTTCGCCCCGTCCCGCCGTGATCCCCCTCCACGCTAGATCCCGGCCGTCCGCGCCACATCGGGAATGTCGCGTCCGATGTCGATTTGCTGCCGTAGCTGCGGGAGACGGCGAGCGAGCCGCATCGCCGGCCCGTGCGGGGAGCGGGCGGCATGGCGTCGAGGACCGGGGCGCGGATCAGCCGGGCAGCGGAGTCAGCAGCATTCGCCCGACCAGGCCCACCCCGGCATCCAGCCGTTCGGTGAGCTCCTCCGTCACATCCGGCAGTCGGCGGACGCTCCACAGCGCGCGGGCCGCCGCCCAGGCGCCGTCTCTGGCCTTGTCCAGGCTCCAGGACCCGATCAGATGCGTCAGGGGATCGGCGACGTCCAGCACGTCGGGGCCGGGCATCAGCAGTTCACGGATCCGCTCCTCCAGGCTCGTCAGTACGCCGCCGACCCGGTCGAAGTCGTGCTCCAGCGCCGCCGGTTCGCACTCCAGCGCCCGGCAGGTGTCCAGTACGGCCAGCGCCAGATCGTTGCCGATGTGGGCGTTGATTCCGGCCAGGGCGAACTGGAGCGGACGCACTCCCGGGTGGCGGCGGAGCTGGAAGAGCGGCCGCCAGCAGGCCGGTGGCCGCAGCCCGGCGGCCGCGGCCTCCACCGCGTCGAAGTAACGCCGCGCGAAGCGGATGTCCAGCTCGCCGGTGGCCGCCGGATCCTGGAACGTACCGTCCCCGATGCGCCGTGCCACCGCTTCGGTGACGGCGAGATAGACCCCGTTGAAGACGGCCACCCCGTCCTCGGCGGGCAGCCCCGCGGCCAGCGCCCGCATCCGGGCCAGCACCTCCGGCACACCCGTGGTCGACTCGGGCCCCGCGGCGGTCGGGGGGCGGGCGGCGGATCCCCCGGCCGGGCACGTACGGCTGCCGGGGACGCCGAATTCCTGAGTTGTCGTCATCCACTCAGCGTGACAGTGGAATTGCGGATAGTGAGGAATGCTGGTCGTCGATGACCGAAAAGGGGTAATCGACGGCGCGCCCGCTTGTGGCGTGCCCTGCTCCACCGCGCCCCGGAAACCAGCCGGTCAGCCCTTCTCCTGCGGAGCCCGGCGACCTTCCGCACACCGCGGAATCCCCGTGCGGAGGCGGCTGGAATACGCACCCTCTCTCGGCCACCCGAATACGCCTCGGCGTCAGTTTGTCCAGACGCGGTCGTTCGACTATGAATCACCTCGGCTCTGTGACGTGCAGGGCGTCGCAGAGTGGAGAGTGATCATGGCCGGCTTCGGGTGGAAACTGCATGGGGACGGGCGCCATCTGAAGCCCGGCGAGGTGGTCAGGCCCGGAGAGCGCCTGACGTGGGGGCGGACGATCGCGCTCGGCGCCCAGCATGTGGTGTCGATGATCGGGGCGTGTTTCGTCGCCCCCGTGCTGATGGGGCTGGACCCCAGCCTCGCCCTGATGGCGTCGGGCGTCGCCACCGCACTGTTCCTGGTGATGACCCGCGGGCGCATCCCCAGCTACCTGGGCTCCTCGCTCTCCTTCGTGGGCGTCTCCGTCGTGATCGCGGGCCAGGGCGGTGACGCCGGCACCCTGACGGGCGCGATGCTCGTGGTGGGCGCCTGCCTGGCCGGCTGCGGTATCGCCATTCATGTCGTCGGGGCCCGGGTGATCCACGCGGTGCTCCCGCCGACCGTGACCGGCGCGGTCGTGATGCTGATCGGCTTCAACCTCGCCCCCGTCACGGCGTCCACGTACTGGCCGCAGGATCAGTGGACGGCGCTGGCGACGATGATGTTCACCGGACTCGCGCTCGTCGTGCTCCGGGGTTTCTGGTCGCGGATCGCCATTTTCCTGGGCCTGGTCTTCGGCTACGCCCTGTCCTGGATTCTCGACCGCACCGCGGGAAAGATTCACTCCGTCAATGGCGCGGGCAAGCTCACGGACCACTGGCGCATCGATTTCTCCGGCGTCGAAAAGGCCGACTGGATCGGCGTTCCCACGTTTCACGCACCGAACTTCTCGGCTTCCGCGATTCTTGTCGCGCTGCCGGTCCTCGTCGCGCTGATCGCGGAAAACGCCGGCCACATCAAGGCGGTCGGCGCCATGACCGGTGACCCCCTGGACGACAAAATGGGCATGGCCATCGTCGCCGACGGCACGGCAACCGTCCTGTCGACCGCGGTGGGCGGCCCCGCCACCACGACCTACGCCGAGAACATCGGCGTCATGGCGGCCACCAGGGTCTACTCCACCGCGGCCTACTGGGCGGCGGCCGGCTTCGCCCTGCTCTTCGGCCTGTGCCCGAAGTTCGGCGCGGTGGTGGCGGCGATCCCCGGCGGGGTGCTGGGCGGTATCACCGTCATTCTGTACGGCATGATCGGCCTGCTGGGAGCCCAGATCTGGGTACGGAACAAGGTGGACTTCTCGGTCCCCCTGAACCTCATCCCCGCCGCGGCCGGGATCATCATCGCCATCGGCGGCGTCTCGCTGAAGTTCACCGACAACTTCGAACTCAGCGGCATCGCGCTGGGCACGCTCACCGTGCTCACCGGCTACCACTCCCTGCGCTGGCTCTCCAGCGCGGCGTCCCGGCCCCGCACACCCCTCCTCGACGCCGGGACCAGCGAGTACGGGGAGCGTGGCGAGGGCGACGGCGAGGGCTGAGGCGGGCGACGGGGCGGCTGCTGGGACGTCTGAGACGGCTGATGGCTGCGACAACTCACCGGGACTCCTGACCCCCGCAGACCGGGTGCGCCTGAAGCTTCACGGCTCTCGTGGCCCACCACACCGCTGGGCCACGAGCCAAGGGCTGTCCCGTAATCCCTGGCGCAGTCGGACGACGGCATCGCGCGGCCCCTGACGGGCGCACGGATCGCGTGGGGGTGCGCCAGCCGGCACCGGCGGGTGGCACGTCGCCCCGAGCCGTTGGCCGGATACCACCGGACAGGCATGGACGAAGTTGTCGTCACCGTGGCCGGCGTGTATTCCGAGCACGGACACCGGAAACGCCGTGCGAGACCATCGAACCTCCTCGCCGCGTGCCGGAGCCGGACATGAACTGACACACGCTCAAGTGCGGGACTACGGGCGGGCGCCCTGTGACGCTCCCCGGCCCGCCCGCAGGGAGGAGACCCACCACCGTGCCCGACGACATCGCGCGCTGGCTGACCGAGCACGCCCGGCCACTGGGCACGCTGACTCCGGGCGCTCCCCACGACGACCTCGAACCGCTGGGCGACGCCCTGCGGGACGTGCGGATCGTCGGTCTGGGCGAATCCACCCACGGAACCCGCGAATTCCTCCAACTCAGGCACCGCATCGCGGAGTTCCTGGTGCGCGAGGCAGGCTTCACCACCCTCGCCCTGGAAGCCGGCGCATCGGCCACCCGCGCCCTGGACGCCTACGTCCGCCACGGCACCGGGGACCCCGCACGCCTCATCACCCGCCTGGGATTCTGGACTTGGCGCACGGAGGAGATGCTCGCCCTCGTCCAGTGGCTGCGCACGCACAACCGCGACCTGCCCGAGGACCGGCAGGTGCGCCTCGTCGGCATGGACCCCCAGCGCTGCACCGACTCCCTGGAGGCGCTCGCCGCCTACCTGCACCAAGTGGCCCCTGAGCAGGCGGAGAACGTACGCCGACTGGAGCCCCTGGCCCAGGCCCACCCCGCCGCCCACCCCGACCCGCACCAAGCCCTCCTGCACCGCGCCGAAGCCCTCGCCGCTTTCCTGGAAGACCACCACGAGGAATTCGCCCGGCACACCACACCCAAGACCGCCGACGAAGCCCTGGAACACGCCCGCATCCTCACCCGCGCCGCCGACCTGGTGACCCGCTCACCAGGCCCGCCGTCCGGCGACAACAGCGTCTTCGCCGCCCGCGACCGCTATATGGCCGACGCCGTGACCCGGCTCCTCGACGACGACCCCGCCGCACGCGTCATCGTCTGGGCCCACAACGGCCACCTCGCCAAGGGCACCTACGGCGACGGAGTACCCGCACTCGGCAGCCGGCTCCGGGACCGCTACGGCGACGACTACTACGCCCTGGCCCTGCTCTTCGGCAAAGGCACCTTCCTCGCCCGCCGCAGCCATAACCTGCACGCCCCGCCACGCCGCACCCGCATCGGCACCGGAACCCGCTCCCTCGAAGCCCGCCTCGCGGCCACCCTCCCCGGCAACTACTACCTCAACCTGCGCACCAACGCCCCATCGCCCCAAGCCACTCCATGGCTGCACACCCCCCACACCCAACGCAGCTTCGGCGCCGTCGTCCCCCGTTTCACCTACCGCTTCCACGTAGCCCCCCTCACCCCGGCCGACGACTACGACGGCATCGCCTTCGTCGCCCGCTCGAACTGCTCCCGGCTCCTGCCGACGGGGGATGTGAGCGCCGCCGGTCAGGACGGGGCAGATGGGGAGCGCCTCACGGGCCGGTCGCGCCCCGCGTAAGCCCAGGGGCGGGAGTTCTGGCTCCGGACAACGACCGGAGCCAGAACGCGTCCACGGGCCGGCTGCCCTGGCAAGGAGGTCCGTCGGCTCAGGAATCGAGCACGGCGGCGACGGATTCGATCTCTACCAGCTGGTCGTGGTAGCCGAGCACGGTGACTCCCATCAGCGTGCTGGGCACGTCGTGGTCACCGAACGCGTCCCGGACCACCTGCCACGCCGTCACCAGGTCCTCCTGCCGGGTGGAGGCCACGAGAACGCGGGTGCTGATGACGTCGTGCAGTGACGCACCGGCATCCGCCAGCGCGGTCCGCAGGTTCTCCACGGCCTTGGCCGCCTGCCCCGCGACGTCCCCGACCGCCGCAGTGGAGCCGTCCTCGTTCAGCGGACAGGCACCGGCGAGGAAGATCAGCCGCGACTCGGCCGGGGCCGTGGCCGCGTAGGCGTACTCGGCAACATCGGACAGGGACGCGGAGCGAATCAACGTGACGGCGCGTGGCACGGGCATTCCTTTCGCGGGGGATCCGGGACGCCCATGACCCTCTCAGGGATCGACTCTGCGTTCGACGCAATTTCCGGGGCGGGGGCGACTGCTCCGGTGGGAGGTGCGGTCTCGCAGGTGAGACGACGCCGCCTGCGAGACCTGCAAGACCCGGGGGGCTGCCCGCTACTACGGTGCGATGGCTCGGAGCCAGTCCTCGACGGCGACGACATCTGCCCACTGCGGGAACAGCCGCTCGGTGAGGAACCGGTGGACCTCGGGGTCGGTGTCGAGGCAGGCATCGGCCAGTACGGTGAGGCCGAAGTCCTGGTCGTTGGCCTGGCACAGGGTGTGCAGCACTACGCCGCTGGTGGCGATGCCGGTGAGAACAAGGCTGTCGATGCCGCGAGCCCGGAGCACCACGTCGAGGTCGCTGCCAGAGAACGCGCTCGCCCGCCTTTTGGTGACCACGATGTCGTCCTGCCGGGGCGCGACGTCGTGGTGGATCGCCGTGCCGGGGGCGCCCTCGGTGAAGAGGCCGGCCTGCACGATGGAGTTGAGCACCCTGTTGCGCGGGCCGACGTCAGGATGGCCCGGCCGTAAGCCGATGACCACGTAGATCACCGGGATGCCCGCCGATCGGGCGCCGTCGATGGCTCTGCGCAGGCGCGGCAGATATCCGGAGCCGTCGTCGGCGATGTCGACGACGTCCTGTTGGACGTCCATCACGAGGAGGGCGGTGTTCGCCATGCTTGTTTACCGTCCGTTCTTGAGTGGGAGACGAGAGTAACTCTGGGAAAAATCGCGGCTGGGGTGGGGGATTGGGCGCTCCTGCGGTGTCGTTGCCGTGCAGACCTGATGCGATTCGCAGCACGTCGAACTCCGCAGTCGGTGCGGCACCAGCCGCGGAATCCGAGCTCGTTGACGGGGTCTCTGTCGCGGTTCGACGGTGTTTCAGATGGGAAGCCCGATCAGTCCCCATCGGCGTCGTCGGGCTTCGCCGACCACTTCGGCCCAGCCGGACAGCAACGCGGTGAACTCGTCGAAGTCCGCGATCCAGCGCCCCGGGCATGCCGCGTGGCGTGCGTACGGTTCACGGAGTTGCGGCAGTGCGGGAGCAGCTTCCTGCCGGCAACGGTTCAGACGGGCCACGGACCGGGGTCCGCGGGCGATGAGCGGCCCGGACCGCCACAGGCCCTCCTCGGAGGGGAAGACGTCGGCGTCCACGTGATCGGTGTCGCTCTCGGCCTCAGGGCCCCACCAGATCAGGGCCCCACCAGATCAGGGCTTCCAGGAAGTCATCCAGCGCGGTCCGCGGCGCGGGGAGCAGGGCGCATCAGGGGAGGGCGATCGCTCGCGGTTGATGCGCACCGTGTGAGGCCACTCGCGGTCCTCCGCCCCTCCATGCATCCCGGCGAAGGGGCATCCTAAGCAGCCGCTTACCATGGCCCCGACCCGTCGTCAGGGCCTCACCCGTCCCGACAGCACCATTCGCACCAACAGCGCCGGTCGGCGCGAGAAAACCAGGAGCACGTTTCGTGAGCGTCGAACCCCTTCAGACCAGCACCGTCCCGTACGGCGAACTGGTACCCGTCACCGTCCACTTCGACGACCTCGACGCGCTCGGCATGCTCCACAACTCCCGCTACCCGCTGCTCGCCGAGCGCGCCTGGGCGGAGTACTGGCACGGCCAGGGCTTCACCTTCGACGGCGACTGGGCCGCCGCGGGCGATATGTGCAATGTCATCAAGGAGATGAAGGTCTCCTACGAGCGCCCGATCACCCGGCCCGGCCGGTACGCGGCGCACCTCTGGGTCGAACGCCTCGGCCGCACCGGCCTCACCTACGGCTTCCGGCTCTGCTCGGCCGACGGCACCGAGACCTACGCCCAGGGCCACCGGGTGCTCGTCCGCGTCGACGCGCAGACACTGCGCCCCACCCCGTGGTCCGACCGCGCCCGCGCCATCGCCGACCGGCTGCTCCGGCAGGAGGCGTCGGACGCGGGCACCGAGGCGGGCACGGAGGCGGAGGCGGCCTGAGTCTCGGTGGGCCGTGGGCGGGCACTCCTGCTCGGGGTGCTTCCGTCGACCGCACGGCCGGGGCGAGCCCGCCCCGCCCCCCGTCACCACCCGCCGCTCAAGACCTCTCCAGCTCCCCAGCCACCGCCGGGGCGCTCCCCGACGCCGTACGGCTCGGCACCGCCAGCACCCGCGCGCCTACCACCAGCCCACACGCCAGCGTCGTGACCAGCATGAACGACACCGGCAGTGAGGTCGCTTGGGTCAGGCCGCCGATCGCGGACGGGGCGATGAGACCGGAGGTATAGGTGATGGTGGCGACGCCCGCGATCGCCTGGCTGGGGGCGGGGCCGCTGCGCGCGGCGGCCGCGAAGGCCAGGGGGACCACCACCGCGATACCGAGGCCCATCAGGCCGAACCCGCCCATCGCCATGGCCGGATGCCGCGCCGCGACGATCAGCAGACCGCCGGCCGTGGCCAGTAGGCCGCCGGCCCGCACCGTACGCACCGCACCGAACCGGGCCACCACCTTGTCCCCGGCCAGCCGGGCGATCGTCATCGTGCAGGCGAAGGCGGTGGTCGAGGCGGCCGCCAGGCCCGCGTCGGTGCCCAGCTCGTCGCGGAGGTAGACCGCCGACCAGTCCAGTCCGGCGCCCTCCGCGAACACCGCGCAGAAACCTATGGCCCCGAGGATCAGCGCCGACCTCGGCGGCAGCGCGAAGCGCGGCGGCGGATGCTCCTCGGGGGTGCTGCGCAGATCCAGTACGCCCCGGCAGGCGAGCGCGCCGAGCAGGGTCAAGACGAGGGCGGCACCGGCCAGATGGAGCCGGGCGTCCCAGCCGGCGTGCGCCGCGACGGTGCCGGCCGCCGAGCCGAGCAGGGCGCCCGCGCTCCACATCCCGTGCAGCCCCGACATGATCGGTTTGCCGAGCCGGTCCTCGGTCTCCACGCCGAGCGCGTTCATCGCGACGTCCGACGTCCCGGAGGCCGCGCCGTACATCAGCAGCGCCGGGATCAGGGCGTAGAGGCCGGGGGAGAGGGCGGGCAGGACCAGCGACAGGGTCCACAGGGCGAGCAGACCGCGCAGCGCGGTGCGGGCGCCGAAGCGGTGGCTGATCCGGCCGGCCAGCGGCATCGCGAGGGACGCGCCGATCGCCGGGAAGGCGAGCGCCAGGCCGAGTTGGCCCGGTGAGATGGCGGTGTGGTCCTGGATCCAGGGGATGCGGGTCGCGAAGTTGCCGGTGACCGAGCCATGGATGAGGAACACCGCGGCAACGGACCGGCGCGCCCGGCGCAGCTCGGTGTGGGGGAGTGGGTTGGCGCCGTCGGGGACGCCGATGCCAGCCATGCGCGGTAAATTATCAGGAACCCTGCCTGATAATAAGGGGGTTGGTCCGAGCGAAGGAAAGAATCCCGCCATGCATGCACCGCGCGCGGCAGCGGCCGGCCGCACCGCCTCCCCGGCCACGGCACGGCTGATCAACGATCGGCTCGCGCTCCAACTCCTCCAGTCCGAGGGCGATTTGACGGCAGGTCAGCTCAAGTCGCTGACCGGACTGTCCCGGCCGACCGTGGCGGATCTCGTCGAACGTCTCCAGGAGGCCGGGCTGATCGCCGTGGTCGGCGAGAGCGGCGCCCAGCGGCGCGGGCCCAACGCCCGGCTCTACGGGATCGTCGCCGACCGGGCCCACCTCGTCGGCCTCGATCTGCGGACGCACAGCATCACCGTCGCGGTCGCCGACCTCCTCGGCCGGGTGCGCACCGAGCACACCGTGGCCATCGGCCCGGACGGTGCCCCCGACACGGCCGTTGCCACCGCTCTCGCCGCCGTGGACAAGGCGCTCGCCACGGCGGGCGCGCCCGCGCCGCACACCATCGCCGTCGGCGCGCCCGGCCTGGTCGACCCCGCCACCGGGCGACTCGCCGGCACCGACTGGACCTCGTCCTGGCATGTAGGGCTGGTCGGCGCGCTGCGCGCACGCACGGGCGTAGCGGTCCTGGTGGAAAACGAGGTCAATCTCGCCGCCGTCGCGGAGCAGCGCGACGGCGCGGTCCGCGACCGCGACACCTTCGTCCTGCTCTGGCTCGGCCACGGCACCGGCGCCGCCGTGGTCCTGGACGGCACGCTGCGGCGCGGCGCCTCGGGCGGCACCGGCGAGATCGGCTTTCTGCCGGTCCCCGGCACCGGCACGCTGCCCTCCGCGAGCGGCTGCGACGGCGGCTTCCACTCCCTGGCCGGCTCCGCCGCGATCTGCGCCCTCGCGGCGGAACACGGTCTGTCGCCCGAGGCTGCCGCGGGGTCGGCGGACGGGGCGAACGGGCCGTCGTCGGAGCATGCCGCCGGGCCGGGCGGGGTGAACGGGCCCTCGTACGAGAATGCCGCCGTGGCAAACGGGGCGAACGAGTCGTCGTCCGGCATCGAGGCCACCGACGGTCCGCCCGCCGAGTCGCTCGTCCGGGCCGCCGTGGCAGCGGGCGACGCCGGTGCCGCCTTCCTCGACGCGCTGGCCGCACGGATCGCCCTCGGCGTGGCGGCCGTGTGCGCCGTACTCGACCCCGGGTGTGTCGTGCTCGGCGGCGAGGTCGGCCGAGGCGGCGGCGCCGAACTCGCCGACCGGGTCACCGGCCATCTGGCGCGGCTCTCCCCGCTGCGCACCGACGTACGGGCGGGGGCGGTGGGCGGACGGGCGGTCCTGCTCGGCGCGGTCCTCGCCGCACGGGACGCCGCGCAGAACGACCTGTTCGGAGCCGCGGGCCCGGAGGCGGCTCCTCGTCCCTGAGGCATCCCTTCAGGGGGGTGGGAACAGATCCCGTAGGGGATACGGGCGCCCCTCGCGAGCCACAACGTGCCGGGGGCGGGGGGTATTCCCGGCCGAGTGCCAGGCCGGGGTCTTCGCGATGAGTGAGTCGGGGCCGGGGCCGGCGGCGTGCCCGGGGCCGGGGCCGGGGGCGGAGCCGGGGCCAGGGGCATTCCCGACGAGTCGCAGGCCGGGGTAGTCGCGATGGCAGCGCCCAACACCTGAACGCGCCCGTCTCAGCCGCCCGTCAGGCCCCCCACCCGCTCCGCCGGGAACTCAGACCGCCGCCGCCCGCTCCGCCAGGAACTCCGCATAAGTCCGTCGGCCCTCGGCGTGTTCCGGTGTCAGGTTTCCGCCGCGGCGTAGTGCGGCGGCGGTGGGGCCCGGTAGCCAGAGAGGCATCAGGAGGCGGCGTCGTCCGCCCGCCTCCAGTGTGGTCCGTACGAGGTCCCGGGCCGTCAGCACTTCGGGGCCGCCCAGGTCGGGGACCCGGCCGGCCGGGGGGCCGGCTGCCAACTCGGCGAGGCGGTCGGCCACTTCGTGTACCTCGACCGGCTGGACCCGTACCCCGGTAGGTACCGGCACTACCGGTGACCGGGCGCCTGCCTTGATGAGCTGGAGGACCAGATGGTGGAACTGTGTGGTGCGCAGCACCGTCCAGCCGATGCCGGAGTCCTCGATCAGCCGCTCCACGGCGAGCTTGGTGCGGTAGTAGCGGAGCGGCACCCGGTCCACTCCGACGATCGAGATGTAGACCAGGTGCGGGACGCCCGCCGTCTTCGCTGCCTGGACGAGCCGGCCGGCCGCCTCCATGTCGCCGCCGGCCGGTGTCGAGGCGCAGTGCACGATCGCCTCGACACCCGCCAGCGCCTCGGGCAGCCCCGTGCCGTCGCGCAGATCGACCGCGTGCGACTGCGGCCGGGGTCGCTCCGTGCCGGTGTGCGGACGCCGGCTCAGTGACCGGACGTCATGACCGTCGTCGAGCAGCCGGTGCACCAGGGGCCGCCCGAGTGTGCCCGTGCCGCCGGTCACCAGAATTGTCGCCATCGCGGATCAGTCCTTGAGGGGAGAAGGGACGGGTGCGTCCCCGCTATGACGCCTTATGTGCGCCGTGTGTGACACGGGCGGCGCGCCGGGGCTGTGAGGCAGCCCACAGGGCTTCGCTCGCATGGGCCACGACGCGGCGTGGCAGACTGAAGCCGTACTGACATAAAAGCAGCAGCGCACTCCGGGGTCGGTGTAATTCCGAACCGGCGGTAACAGTCCGCGACCCGTCCGCAGCCAGCGGCCGGTTGAGCAGGTGAAATTCCTGCACCGACGGTGAAAGTCCGGATGGGAGGCAGTGCGCGGCGGGCGAGCTTCGGTACACCGCCGTCGGCGGCGCGTCCGGGTATTTTCCCGGACGGTCCGTGTATTTCCGGCCGCGGTGTTCCCGTGGCGTCGTTTCCGCTTCTGTCGTCCAGACAGCCCCGGAGTCCGTGCCCTGAGAGGCAGGAGGACCCGGTGGCCACCGCAGCCCCCGTCGAGATCGCGGCGATGCGCCGAGCCATTGAGCTCGCCGCGCGCGGGCTCGGGCACACCAGCCCCAACCCCGTGGTCGGCTGCGTCGTCCTCGACTCCGCCGGCCGCACAGCGGGCGAGGGCTGGCATCAGCGGGCCGGCGGGCCGCACGCCGAGATCCATGCCCTGCGTGCCGCGGGCGAACGCGCCCGGGGCGGCACCGCACTGGTCACCCTCGAACCCTGTAACCACACCGGTCGCACCGGCCCCTGCGCCCAGGCGCTGATCGACGCCGGGATCGCCCGCGTCGTCTACGCCGTCTCCGACCCCAACCCGACCGCCACCGGCGGCGCCGTCACCCTGGCCGAGGCCGGGATCGACGTCGAGGGCGGACTGCTCGCCGACGAGGCAGCCGCGGGCAACGAGGCCTGGCTGACCTCGGTGCTGCGCCGCCGCCCCTTCGTGCTGTGGAAGTACGCCGCCACCCTCGACGGCCGGATCGCCGCCGCCGACGGCACCAGCCGCTGGATCTCCGCACCCGAGTCGCGCGCCGACGTGCACCGGCTGCGGGCCGCCGCGGACGCGGTGATCGTCGGCTCCGGCACCGCCCGCGCCGACGACCCGCAGCTCGGCGCCCGGATCGGCGGGCTGTCCGACGACGAGATCAGCCAGCCGCTGCGGGTGGTCGTCGACTCCGGCGCCACCGTCGTCAAGGCCGGCGCCCGCGTCCTGGACGGCACCGCGCCCACCCTCATCGCGGTCGCCGAGGACGCCGACGCCGGCCACCTCGACGGCCTCGCCCCGATCGTCCGGCTGCCGCGCGCCGCCGACGGGCGCGGACTGCACATCCCCGCACTGCTCCAGGCCCTGTACGAGCGCGACGTGCGCTCCGTGCTGCTCGAAGGGGGCCCCACGCTCGCCGGTGCCTTCCTCGCCGCCCAGGCCGTCGACAAGGTCGTCGGCTACCTCGCGCCGGTACTGCTCGGCGCCGGCCCGGCCGCCGTCGGCGACGCCGGAATCACCACCATCGCCCAGGCGTTGCGGCTCGACGTGACCGACACCGAACGGCTCGGACCCGACCTGCGCATCACCGCCACCCCCATCCGCCACGCCCTCCACGAGGAGAACTGAAGTGTTCACCGGAATCGTCGAAGAACTGGGTGCGGTCGTCGCCGTCGAGAACCTCGGTGACGCCTCCCGTTTCCGCCTCAGCGGGCCGGTCGTCACCGAGGACGCCAAGCACGGTGACTCGATCGCCGTCAACGGTGTCTGTCTGACCGTCGTGGACACCGCCGACGGTGAATTCACCGCCGATGTGATGGCCGAGACCCTCAACCGCTCCAGCCTCGGCGCGCTGGCCGCCGGCTCGCGGGTCAACCTGGAGCGCCCGATGGCGCTCGGCGGGCGGCTCGGCGGGCACCTCGTCCAGGGCCATGTCGACGGCACCGGCACGATCCTCGAACGCACCCCCGCCGAACACTGGGAGATCGTCAAGATCGCGCTGCCGGCCACGCTGTCCCGCTACGTCGTCGAGAAGGGCTCGATCACCGTCGACGGCGTCAGCCTCACCGTCGTCGACGCGGCGGACGACTACTTCACCATCAGCCTCATTCCCACCACCCTCGCCCTGACCACGCTGGGCATCAAGAAGGCCGGCGACCCCGTCAACCTCGAGGTCGATGTCCTCGCCAAGTACGTCGAGCGGCTGCTCGGGCGAGACACCGGCACCGGCGCGGACCTCAGGGATCTCGAGGAGATCAAGGAGATGGACCGGTGAGCGTCCTCGACACGCTGAACGGCGAGGTCTTCACGGCCTTCGGACAGCACGTCATCTGGTCGGACATGATCGGCAACACCATCGGTCTGGCCGCGCTGGCGCTCGGCTGGCGGCGCTCCATCTGGACCTGGCCCGCCCAGCTCCTCTCCGGAGTCATCCTCGTCGCCGCCTACGCCTCCGCCCATCTCAGCGGCGGCGTCGGCAAGCAACTCCTCGTCATCGGCGTGGCGTTGTGGGGCTGGCGGCAGTGGCAGCGCGGCCGGCAGCAGGCCCAGGACGGCTCCATCGCCGTACGCTTCGCCGACTGGCGCGAGCGGGCCGTGCTGCTGGGCGGCACGGCACTGGGCACCGCGGCCGTCGGCACCCTCTTCACCCTGATCCCGCAGCTGTCCTGGAACCCCTGGCCGGACGCCTACATCTTCGTCGGCACGCTCGCCGCGATGGTCGCCCAGGCCCGCGGACTGGTCGAGTTCTGGTTCGCCTGGCTGCTGGTCGACGTCGTCGGCGTCCCGCTCGCCTTCAGCAGCGGGCTCGCCTTCTCCGGCCTTGTCTACGTCGTCTATCTCGCCCTCGTCGTGTGGGGCATGCGCGACTGGTGGCTGCGCTCGCGTGCGAGCGGCCGCCCCGTCCTGGAAGGAGCAGCGGCATGACCGCACTACAGAGCTGGTACGACGAGGACGCCGCGGCCCTGGCGCTGGACCCCGTCGCGCAGGCCGTCGCCGATATCGCCGCCGGCCGCCCCGTGGTCGTCGTGGACGACGAGAACCGCGAGAACGAGGGCGACCTCGTCATCGCCGCGGAGAAGGCCACCCCCGAGATCGTCGCGTTCATGATGAGCGAGTGCCGCGGGCTGATCTGCGCCCCCATGGAGGGCCCGGAGCTGGACCGGCTGGAACTCCCGCAGATGGTCGAGCACAACACCGAGTCGATGCGGACCGCCTTCACCGTCTCCGTCGACGCCACCCCCGCGCACGGCGTGACCACCGGCATCTCCGCCGCCGACCGCGCCACCACCCTGCGGCTGCTCGCCGCCGGGGAATCGACCGCCGGTGACTTCGTCCGGCCCGGCCACATCTTCCCGCTGCGCGCCCGGCCCGGCGGCGTGCTGGTCCGCAACGGCCACACCGAAGCCGGCGTCGACCTCGCCCGGCTGGCCGGACTGCGCCCGGCCGCCGCCATCGTGGAGATCGCCGGCGAGGACGGCACGATGCTGCGGCTGCCCGAGCTGGTGCCGTTCGCCCGTAAGCACGGACTGTCGATCATCTCCATCGAGGACCTGATCGCCTACCGGCAGTCGTCCGAGCCCACCGTGCGCCGCGAGGCCGAGACCCGGCTGCCCACCGCCCACGGCGAGTTCACCGCCTACGGCTACCGCTCCACCGTCGACGGCGTCGAGCACATCGCGCTGGTCGCCGGGGAGCTCGGCGACGGCGAGGACGTCCTGGTCAGGGTGCACTCCGAATGCCTGACCGGCGATATCTTCCACTCGCTGCGCTGCGACTGCGGCCCCCAGCTGGAGGCCGCGCAGCGGCGGATCGCCGAGGCCGGACGCGGTGTGGTGATCTACCTCCGCGGCCACGAGGGACGCGGTATCGGCCTGCTGTCCAAGCTGCGCGCCTACGAACTCCAGGAGCGCGGCCGGGACACCCTCGACGCCAACCTCGAACTGGGGCTGCCCGCCGACTCCCGCGACTACGCGGCCGGCGCCCAGATGCTCCAGGACCTCGGGGTGCGCTCGGTGCGCCTGATGACCAACAACCCCGAGAAGACCGCCGCCCTGGTGCGGCACGGCCTGCGGGTCTCCGGCCGCGAGGCGATGCCCGTCCAGGCCGGGGAACACAATCTGCGGTATCTGCGCACCAAGCGGGACCGGATGGGGCACGACCTGCCCTGGCTGGACCCCGCCGCGGGCGGCGGCGCCAACGGGGCGGCCTACGCCCCGCCCGCCTCCGCCACCACCTGCGACAACCAGTAACCACCCGGCACCACGTCACCACCAACCGGCACCATCACCCGAACGAGGAGAACTGTGAGCGGCAAGGGCGCACCCGAACTGACCGTGAAGAACTGTGGCGACCTGCGGGTGGCCGTCATCGCGGCGCAGTGGCACCAGCAAGTGATGGACGGCCTCGTGGACGGCGCGCTGCGCGCCCTCACCGAGCTCGGGATCGACGAGCCGACGCTGCTGCGGGTGCCCGGCACCTTCGAGCTGCCGGTCGTCGCCAAGGTCCTGGCCGGCCGCGGCTATGACGCCGTGGTCGCCCTCGGTGTGGTCATCCGGGGCGGCACACCGCACTTCGACTACGTCTGCCAGGGCGTCACCCAGGGCCTGACCCAGGTCTCGGTGGACACCGGCGTACCGGTCGGCTTCGGCGTACTGACCTGCGACACCGAGCAGCAGGCCCTGGACCGCGCGGGCCTCGAAGGCTCCACCGAGGACAAGGGCCACGAAGCGGTCACCGCCGCCGTCGCCACCGCCGCGACGCTGCGGACCGTGTCCGAGCCCTGGCGCTGAGGCGAGGGGGCAACCGCGTAGGGTGGTCACCATCATGTCCAAGAAGACTTTCGAGGAGCTCTTCGCCGAGCTCCAGCAGAAGGCCGCCACCGGCGACCCCACCACCTCCCGTACCGCCGAGCTGGTGCAGGCAGGCGTCCATACGATCGGCAAGAAGGTCGTCGAGGAGGCCGCCGAGGTCTGGATGGCCGCCGAGTACGAGTCCGACGAGGCCGCCGCCGAGGAGATCTCCCAGCTCCTCTACCACCTCCAGGTCATGATGGTCGCCAAGGGCATCTCCCTCGACGACGTCTACGCCCACCTCTGATCCACCACACCGCACCCCAACACCCTTCACCTGCAAAGGAACTTGCTCTCATGCTGCGCATCGCTGTCCCCAACAAGGGTTCACTGTCCGAGCCTGCGTCGGCGATGCTCCATGAGGCCGGCTACCGCCAGCGCAAGGACCGCAGGGAACTGGTCCTGGTCGACGCCGAGAACGAGGTCGAGTTCTTCTTCCTCCGCCCGCGCGACATCGCGGTCTACGTGGGTTCCGGCAAGCTCGACATCGGCATCACCGGCCGTGACCTGCTGCTGGACTCCGGCTCGCCGGCCGAGGAGATCCTCCAGCTCGGCTTCGCCGGCTCGACCTTCCGCTACGCCACCCGCCCGGGCACGGCCAAGGACGTCAGCGAGTTCGGCGGCATGACGATCGCCACCTCGTTCTCCGGCCTGGTCCGCCAGCACCTCGCCGACAACGGCGTGGACGCCTCCGTCGTCCACCTCGACGGCGCCGTGGAGACCGCCATCCAGCTCGGCGTCGCCGAGATCATCGCGGATGTCGTGGAGACCGGCACCACCCTGCGCAACGCCGGGCTGGAGATCATCGGCGAGCCGATCCTGAAGTCCGAGGCCGTCGTCATCCGCGGCACCGGAGCGCCGGACGACGACCCGAAGGTGCGCCAGTTCCTGCGCCGTATGCAGGGCGTCCTGGTGGCCCGCCGCTACGTGATGATGGACTACGACATCCGGGTCGAGCACGTCGAGAAGGCCGTCGGCCTCACCCCGGGGCTGGAGTCGCCGACCGTCTCCCCGCTGCACCACGAGGGCTGGGTCGCGGTCCGCTCGATGGTCCCGTCCAAGGACGCCCAGCGCATCATGGACGAGCTCTACGACCTCGGCGCCCGCGCGATCCTGACCACCGGCATCCACGCCTGCCGGCTCTGACCCGCGGCCCCCGGCCACCCACCCGTACGCACCGCATCACCCACGACGGAAGACCGACGACGTGTCCGCGCCCCTGCCCAGCCTGCCGGTGACCTTCCGGCCGACCCGCACCCGGGTCGTCCTGTACTCCGTGGGCCTCGCCCAGCTCGCCGCCCTCACGGCGATCGCGCTGGCGCTGCCCAAGCTGAGCGGCGGCGAACGGCTGAGCTTCGTCCTCACCGGACTGCTGGTGCTCGCCGTCCTCCTGCTGCTCGGCCGCCCGAAGGTGGTCGCCCGGCAGGAGGGCATCACGGTGGTCAACCTCACCACCACGCGCGAACTGGCCTGGGCACAGGTCGTCCGGGTCAACCTCCGGGTCGGCGACCCCTGGGTCCATCTCGACCTCGCCGACGGCACCAGCCTGCCCGCCATGGGTATTCAGCCCGGCATCGCCCGGGAGCAGGCCCTCCGGGACGCCCGGGCGCTGCGCGACCTCACCGAGAAGCATGGTGCTGTCGACCACACGGCCGGGTGAGCCTGCCCTAATGCGGGCCCCGCTGTTTACTCTGTTCTCCGGGGCGCACCCTGCGCCCTGCCCTTCAGTGGGCTCACCACGACCCGAGGAGTGACTCCCTCCGGCAATGGACGGATCGTCCTGTAGTACCTGCGCCGCCCCTCCCCAACCCCCGCATACCACGGAGGCGGCGGCATGACCGGCCCCCTGCTGCTGCTCGCCGCGGCGCTCGTCCTGATCCTGGCCAACGGCTTCTTCGTCGCCGCCGAGTTCGGACTCGTCACCGTCGAGAAGGCGGACGCCGAGCGCGCCGCGGCCGACGGCGACCGCCGCGCCCACACCGTCGTCTCCGCACTCCGGGAACTCTCCTTCCAGCTCTCGGGCACCCAACTGGGCATCACCATCACCTCCTTGGTGGTCGGTATGCTCGCCGAGCCCGCGCTGGCCGAGCTGCTGTCCGGCCCGCTGCTGGCCACCGGCCTGCCCCAGGGCGCGGTACCCGGCACGGCCGTGGTGACCGGCATGCTGGTGGCCTCCGGCGTCCAGATGGTCGTCGGCGAGCTGGTCCCCAAGAACTGGGCGGTCTCCAAGCCGCTGCCCGTCGCCCGCGTCGTGGCCGGCCCGCAGCGGGCCTTCTCCCGCTTCTTCCGCCCGGTGATCACCCTGCTGAACACCGTCGCCAACCGTCTGGTGCGCGCCCTGGGCGTGGAGCCGACCGATGAGCTGGCCTCCGCCCGTACCCCGGGTGAACTGGTCTCGCTCGCCCGGCACTCCGCCCGCGCGGGCGCGATCGAGCAGGACACCGCTGACCTGTTCGTCCGCACCCTCTCGCTGGGCGATCTGACGGCGGAGAACGTCATGACGCCGCGCGTGCGGGTGAGCGCCCTCCAGTCCTCCGCGACCGCCGAGGACGTGGTGAACCTCACCCGGGCCACCGGCCTCTCCCGTTTCCCCGTCTACCGCACCCGCCTCGACGAGATCGTCGGCATGGTGCATCTCAAGGACGCGCTGGCCATCCCGGAGCACGACCGGCTGCGCACCCCCGTCGGACGGATCGCGGTACCGCCGCTGCTGGTGCCCGAGACGCTGCCGGTGCAGCCGCTGCTGGAGCGGCTGCGCAGCGAACAGCCGATCGCGGTCGTCGTCGACGAATACGGCGGCACGGCCGGCGTGGTCACCCTGGAGGACATCATCGAGGAGCTGGTCGGCGAGGTCCGCGACGAGCACGACGGGGTCGACCTGCCCGAGCTCGGCCAGGCCCCGCCCGAGGAGGGCCGCCCCGCCTGGGACGCCGACGGCGGCTGCCGGGTGGACACCCTGCGGCGGATCGGCCTGGACGCCCCCGAAGGACCGTACGAGACGGTGGCAGGACTGGTGGCACACATACTCGGCCGGATCCCGGCCCCCGGCGACATCGCGGAACTCGACGGCTGGCGGCTGCGGGTGCGGCTGGTGTCGCACCACCGCGCAGAGCGGATAAGGATCGTACGGACCGCGACCGTCACGGTGCCCGCCGCCCCCGGGGCGCCCCGTGAACCCGTCGTGGTCGGCGCGGAGGTGGCCCGGTGACGCTGGTCCAGCTCCTCTTCGCGGTACTGCTCGTGCTCGCCAACGGCTTCTTCGTCGGCGCCGAGTTCGCCCTGGTCTCCGTACGCCGCAGCCAGATCGAACCCCTGGCGACCGAGGGCTCCAGCCGGGCCCGCCAGGTGCTGCACGGCCTGGAGAACCTCCCGCAGATGATGGCCGCCGCCCAGTTCGGCATCACCGTCTGCTCACTGACGCTCGGCGCGGTCGCCGAGCCGACCGTCGCCCATCTCCTGGAACCGCTCTTCGCGGCGGTGCACCTCCCCGCCGCCCTGGTCCACCCGCTCGGCTATGTCATCGCCCTGGCGCTGGTGGTCTTCCTCCACCTCGTCATCGGCGAGATGGTCCCGAAGAACCTGGCGATGGCGGCGCCGGAGAAGACCGCCCTGTGGTTCAGCCCCGGCCTGGTCGCCTTCGCGCGGCTGTGCCGCCCGGTCACCGCGCTGCTCGGGGCCTGCGCCCGCGGGGTGCTGCGGATCTTCGGGGTGGAGCCGAAGGACGAGGTCGAGGCGGTCTTCACCAGCGAACAGCTGACCCACCTCGTCGAGGACGCGGGGCAGGCGGGCCTGCTGGAGCCGGCCGAACAGGAACAGCTCTCGGACGTCCTGGAACTGGGCAGCCGCCCCGTCACGGATGTCCTCCTCGACCGGGCGGCACTGGTCACCGTCGACCCGACCGTGACCCCCCGCCAGGTGGAGGAGCTGACCGTACGGACCGGCTACTCCCGCTTCCCGGTGTGCGCCCCCGGCGGCGCGTACATGGGCTATCTGCACGTCAAGGACGTCCTTGACCTGGAGGAACGGGACCGCGCGGTACCCCAGCGCATCTGGCACCCGATGACCACCCTGCGCGCCGAGCTGCCCCTGGACGACGCCCTGACGGCGATGCGCCGGGCCGCCTCCCACCTGGCAGCGGTCGCCGACGCGACCGGCCGGGTGCTCGGCCTGGTCGCCCTGGAGGACGTCCTCGAAATGCTGGTCGGTGAGGTCCGCGACCCGGCCCACCGGCGTGCTCCGGCGGCCCGCACCGGTCGGCGGCAGCCCGGCGAGCGGGTCAGCGAGCCCCGCGAGGAGGCGGCGCTGCCGGCGGAGAACCGGGCGATGGCGGGCTGAGTTGAGGCGGCGCCGGGCCGGGGCGCCGAGGGCGGAAGCGCTGTCCCGAGGCCCGGCGCCGGCGGCCCGCCCGGCGCCCGACGGTCAGTACTCCGGCCGCCCCCGCGGATCCGGCCCCCGCCCGGAGAGGACCTCGCCGTAGGCCTGCATCAGGTCGGGCAGCCGGAGGGTGGCGAGGTCGTCGCGGGTGGGGGTGCCGGGCCAGGTGGCGAGCCGTAGGTCGCGGTAGGCGCAGCTCTTCTCGTACAGGGTGCGCAGGAAGCGGCCGTTGCCCAGCTCGTCGATCCAGCCCTGCTCGACGACATGACCGCTGATGCTGCACAGTTCGTCGCGGGCCTCCTCGTCCCAGCGGTCGCCGTTCTCCGCGGCCAGCACCTCACCGATGGCGGTCAGTTCCAGCGGCCGGTAGCTGGGGAAGTCGACGCGGCTGGTGAAACGGGAGGACAGGCCCGGGTTGGCGGCCAGCAGCCGGTCCATGCCCTCCGGGTAGCCCGCCAGGATGACCACGAGCCGGTCACGGTTGTCCTCGGCGCGCTTGAGCAGCACCTGAAGCGCCTCGTCGCCGTAGGCGTCGCCCTTGCTGTAGCCGGAGTTGGAGAGGCTGTACGCCTCGTCGACGAAGAGCACCCCGCCCAGCGCCGAGTCGATCAGCTCATTGGCCTTCACGGCGGTCTGGCCGAGGAACTCGCCGACGAGATCGGAGCGCTGGGCCTCCACGAGATGGTCGCCGCCCAGCAGTCCCAGGGCGTAGAAGACCCGCCCGAGTATCCGCGCCACGGTCGTCTTGCCGGTGCCGGACGGGCCGGAGAAGACGAAGTGTCGTTTCGGCGGCTGCACCGGCAGCCCCTGGCTCGCCCGCAGCCGGGCCATCCGCAGCTGGGCGGACAGCGCCCGCACCTGCCGCTTGACCGGCTCCATGCCGACCATCCGCTCCAGCTCGGCCAGCGCCTTCTCCAGCAGCACCGGATCGGCGGGCCCGGCGGGCAGCCGCTCGGCGCCGCGCGGCACCGGGGCCGTCGCCTTGACCCGGGCCGCCGCGTCGCCCCCGGCGGGCACACCACCCGGCTCGCCCTCAGGACCGTCCGCCTCGCCGGTCACCAGCAGCTCACGGCCGTCGACCGGATCGAGCGGGGCCAGCGGATCCGGATCGCCGCCGGCTTCCTGGCCGAGGCCGGCGGCGGAGACCGTCGCGAGATCGGAGCCCTCGTCCAGGCCGTCGCCCTCCGCGATGGCGGCGAGCCGGGCCGCGGTGTCCATGAACGCCGGGTCGACGCGGTGCACGGCGCGGTAGAGGGGGAGCGCCGCGGCGCTGCGGCCGGTGCCCTCATGGGCGCGGGCGAGCCAGTAGCGCAGCTCCTTGCGCTGCGGCTGCTCGCTGCGGCAGCGCATCAGCGCCGCGGACAGCAGCGGCTCGGCCTGCCCGTACATCTCCAGCCGCACCCGCGCCATCCCGCCGAACAGCCCCGCCTCGATACCCAGCACCGGATCGGCGAGCAGCGGCTCGGTCTGCCGTACGAGCTGGTCCCAGTCCTTGACGAGATAGGCGCGGCAGGCGTGCAGAAAGCGCACCTGGGGGTCGGTGTCGACGGGCGGGCAGCCGGCCAGCGCCTGGTCCAGCTCGGCGACATGGCGGCCGTCGAGCCAGTGGGAGGCGTGCGCGAGCAGCAGATCACGGCCGGTCTCCAGCACGGGCTGGACCCACCAGCCCAGCCAGTACCAGGAGTTGAGGGTGCGTCGGTGACGCGCGCGCATCTCACCGAAGCGGTCGCGGTGCCGGTGCATGCGCAGCAGTGCGATGGAGGTATCGGCGCGCAGCGCGTGCAGTCCGAGCCAGGCGTCGGCCATCGTCGGATCGAGTCGTACCGCGGCCCGGAACTCCTCCTCGGCCTGCGGATACGCGCCCACGGTGTAGGCGTCGACCGCGCGCAGCCAGGCGAGCTCGGCCGGGGCGGGCGAACCCTGAGCGCCGAAATCCATCCCGTCCCCCCACAAAGCGTCCCCCCGTGCGGCGCCGGGCGAGTGCCCGGCGGCGGCTCCCTAACCGGCATACCGCGGGCGGGAGTTGACCGTATCCGCGCGCACCTCGGTCCTGGCCTGTGGTGGCACGGACTCGCATGGTACCTGCGGGATCGGTGCAGGCCGTAGAGGGCGGTACGGAGCAACAGCGGGGGGCCGGGCGAGGGTTCGCGGCGCGAAGGATGCGGTGACCCAGGGTGAGGGAAAGAGGGCGCCCGGCGGTGGCGCGGGGCGGTTTCAGACAGAACGAAGCCCCCGATCACGGGGGAACAACCGGGGGCTTCGCATCTGTGGGCGGTCCGTTGAACCGCACATTGAGAACGTAAGTCCTGTACGCCCCCCAGGTCAAGCCGAGTTGAGGTACTCGGCGGGACCCTGTCGGCGTCGCCGGGCGCCTATGCCATGGTCCACTACGGAGCGTGAGAAGCGGGGCCGATCATGGTGCCGCGGAAGGCCCCACGACTACCTCGTACCCCATCTGCCCCTGCTGGACCAGGAAATCGGCGTAGGGGCGCGAAGGATCCGCCGCGAAGTGCGCGCGCTCCGCCGGAATCCAGCCACTCCAGAACGCGGAGAGCCCCGGGCCGTCCCGGAGTTGACCCCTTTCCCAGGAGTGTTCGCTCGTCAGTTCCATCCACAGCAGGCACGCCAGAAACGGCCGCAGCGCCCGCCGGCCGGCGCCCACACCCTCGACGAGCACCAGCGGCTCGGGCGCCAGCGCACGCTCCTCGGTGAACTCGCCGCGCACCCAGTCATAGACGCCGTAGTGCGCCGTCTCACCCCGGGACAGCGGCGCGAGGATCTGGGCGTCGAAGCGCGCACTCCAGGCGAAGAGTTCCTCGTGGGTGGCGAGATCGTCGGTGTGCACCACCGGCACCCCGCCCAGCGCGCCGGCCAGCCGCTCGGCGAAGGTGGACTTGCCCGAGCCGGCGTGCCCGTCCACCGCGATCAGCCGCACCGGACCGCAGGAGGGCGGCACGGCGAGCAGCCGGGCGGCGAGCGAGGCAAGATCACGGTCCATTGCGCCAGCGTACGCCGCCCGCCCGCAGCACTCCGACGCCAGTGGTCCACACCAATATTGGTGCCGCGACGCGCCCCGCACCGCCTTCCGCAGCAGGCCAGGAACCGGAATAGTTGAGCCACTGCTCAGCCGCCCGCCGCCCGTCCGCCCCGACCTCCCGCCCGCCCGTCTGCATCCCACTGGGGGACCTCCACCATGACCAGCTCCGCACCCCGGCGCACCGTCCTGGCAGCCGCACTCGCCGCCGCGGCGGGTGCCGCCACCCCCTCGGCGCAGGCCGACGCCGCCCGTACGCCCGAAGCGTCCGCGGCCGCCGCCACCCCGGAAGCCGCCGCGCGCCGAACGAAGAGCCTCGTGGACTATCACGCCTGGACCACCACCGCCGACTGGAACAAGGGCCACGCCCAGGGCACCGCCATCGCGCACGGCGCCCGGCCCGGCATCCGCCTCGTTCACCCGGTCGGCACCCTCGACTACAAGGATCCGCACACCGGCCGGACCACCGCCTGGGAGTACGCCGTCTGGACGTCCCCGGCGCACTCCCTCAAGGTCCCGGCCACCGAGGCCGTCGCCTCCTGGAACGCCCACACCCCGCCCGGCACCTGGATCGCCGTCGAGCTGCGCGGCACCTACTCCGACGGCGGCCGCACCCCCTGGTACGTGATGGGCCGCTGGACCGCCGGCGACGGCGACGCCGATATCCGGCGTACCTCCGTCGACGGTCAGAAGGACGGCAAGAGCAGCATCTCCACCGACACCTTCGCCATCGACACCCCCGCGAGCGGCCTCCGCCTGACCTCGTACCAGCTGCGCATCACCCTCCACCGCAAGCCCGGCACCGCCCTCACCCCCACCGTCTGGCGACTGGGCGCCATGGCCTCGGACCTCCCCGACCGCTTCGAGGTGCCGGCATCACGGCCCGGCCGGGTAGGCCGCGAGCTGGTCGTCCCCCACTACTCCCAGGAGATCCACAAGGGTCAGTACCCGGAGTACGACAACGGGGGCGAGGCCTGGTGCAGCCCCACCTCCTCCCAGATGATCATCGAATCCTGGGGCCGCAAGCCCACCCGGGACCAGCTCTCCTGGGTCAACCCCGACTACGCCGACCCCCAGGTCTGCCACGCCGCCCGCCACACCTTCGACTACCAGTACGAAGGCTGCGGCAACTGGCCCTTCAACGCCGCCTACGCCGCCACCTACCGGGACCTTCAGGGCGTCGTCACCCGCCTGGCCTCCCTCACGGCCGTCGAACGCCTCATCCACGCGGGCCTCCCCGTCATCACCTCCCAGTCCTTCCTCAAAACCGAACTCGACGGCGCGGGCTACGGCACCTCCGGCCACCTGATGACCGTCGTCGGCTTCACCAAGGACGGCGACATCATCGCCAACGACCCGGCCGCACCGGACAACGCGGCGGTCCGGCGCGTCTACAAGCGCCGGCAATTCGAGAACATCTGGCTGCGGACCAAGCGCCACGATGTAAACGGCCAGGTCAGGAGCGGTTCGGGAGGGGTCTGTTACCTCTACTTCCCGGCTAAGCCAGCACCAACTCAGCACCGAGTTCTCGCGGAGCTGGGAATCCGCTGAGCATGTGCACCCCGTAGGTGGCCTCGATGACCTGACGGCAGCGGTCACTGCCGTCGAGGGTGAGGTGGCCGTACCGGTCCACCGTGATCTTGATCGAGCTGTGGCCCATCCATCGCGACACCTCGTGGATGGGGACACCGTTGCTCAGGGTCACGGTGGCCCATTTGTGCCGCAGGTCGTGCGGGTTGTAGCCGGGAAGCCCGAGGCGTTTCAGGGCCCGGTCCCAGGATTTACGGAAAAGGTCGGGGTAGATCATGCCTCCGGCCTGATTTCGAATGGGCAGCCGTTCGGCAAGCGGCTCCAGGGTGGCGGGCGCCGGTATATCATGCCATTCGCCCTCTTTTCGATGCTTCAAGGGGGCGTAGAGGGCAACGTACTTACCTGAGGAGTTCTTGATACGCACAACCTGCCGCCGGCAGCGCAGCGTGCCGTCGGCGATGTCCTCTGGAAAGACTCCCAGCGACTCCCCGATACGCAATCCGCAGCACGCCATGAGCCACACAGCAGGCTCCAGGCGTGGACCAATCTCTTTGGCCAAGGCTGAGATCTCATCAAAGCTGGGAAGCGCCCTCTCATCCACTTGCATGATGGGGTTGGCAGGCTTCTCGGCCTGCTTTACCGGATTCTCACGGATCCTCTTGTGGCGAACCGCGTGAGAGAACATCCCCGACAGAGCAATCCGGCGGGAATCTATCGTGTTGGGCATCGCGTCCTGCCGGCGCCAGAGCGCGTACAGCTCCTCCACGTCGGCCGCAGTGACCTGGGAGATGGTCTTCTTCCCCAGCTGCGGGAGGACGTGAAGACGCATGATGCGCTCGTAGGACTCCTCCGTGCCGGCCGCCATTGGCTTCAGAGCGAGCCACTCGGCCGCATAGCGCCGCACCGACACCTTGCCGGCAGAAGGATCGACGTAGCTGTTCTCCCGCTTGTCGTTCTCCATCTTCGTGGCGAAATCCACCGCGTCCTTCTTGCGGTCGAAAGACTTCTCACGCTGCCGAGCGCTACGCCCACCGGGCTCCCGGTACCGTACGAGCCATCGCTTACCGGGCGCCCCAACGCCTTTGTCTACTACCGTCGCCAAATCACGTGCCAATCCGTCCGAGCGTCATCGACGGGTCTTCCCGCCCGAGTGTGCTGTTGTAGCTCGGAATTCCGGCCGCGCCAAATGAGGGCTCGGGTTGATGATTTGGCTACGCGGCCACTCGGGGGAGGGGCTTGAGTTGGGTCATTGACGACGGGGCGCCCAAGCGTGCCGTCGAAGCGCTGTGCGGCGTCCGTGCGGCCGCAGGGCTGGGGCGGCGGTGGTTGGGGGTCATTGCACGGAAAGGAGTGCAATGACCACGGGATGTAAACGCGCGGAGAGAAGTTCGCGGTCGGCGCGAGCATTGCTCGGCTTCCCATGTCCGGCCCGGTCAACTGGCGACGTGGCTGGGGCTCCTTACGAAAGGCCCTGGGTATGCCGCAGACGTCAGAGGTCGAGCTGTGCCCGGCGTACAGGCCGACTCGTCCGCCGCCACCTGGGACTTCACCTAGGAAAGGGCCTCTGACCTGCGTCGGAGGCCCTTTCCGGTCTTTCGGGGGCTTGCCTGTTTAGGCGGCGGAAAGTCCCCGGAAAGTCCCCCTGACAGACCAGAAAGTCCCCGAAAAGTCCCCGGGTTGGGCTGCCTGGCGAGCCCCTCTGAGCAGGCGATTCTACGTCGAGTGTGATGGCTGGAGTGTCTGTTCCTGCGGTGAAAGGCCGTGCTGGAGCGCGTCGGCATCCGGCGCAGAGCATGGGCATCCAGGCGAGCAGGTCGAGGGCTTACTTGATCACGTGCCGGATGCCGATTGTCGGCGGCCAGTCGAAATTCCCCACGTACGGCCAGCTCGATTCCCCAACCGGCAGTCACACTCAGTAGCCTCGGTGCTGGCTATGGGAACCTGGCGCATGAAGGAGTTGTGGTCGTGGCACGTACCTGGCTATCCATCCGGGTGGAGTTGGTCTCCGGGCACGGTGCAGACCTGTGGCCTCGCCCCGGCCGCATCTTCGCCGCCGCGCGCTCGCACTCCTTCGCTCAGTTCGCCACGGCCATCGATCTCGCCTTCGGCCGCTGGGACCTGGCCCACCTGCACCTGTTCACGTTGGCCGACGGCGGCCGGGTCAGCCCCCTGGACTGGTGGGACAACGAGGGCCCGGACGGCACCGTGGATGGCCATGCCACCAAGCTGAGCAGGCTGCAGGCTGGCGAGCAGTTCGCCTATGTCTTCGACATGGGCGACGACTGGGCCCACCTGTGCACGGTGGCGGAAAAGCGCATCGATCCCCTCGACGAACTCGGCGAGGTACCCGACCGCCCGGTTCCCTACTGGGGCTGGGGTAACCTCCCGGACCAATACGCACGCCGCTGGGACGGGGACGACGGGGAATCGCCGATGCCGAAGCGCCCAGCCCGCGGGCTCAGCGACCTGCCTCCGATCCTGCCGTGGTGGGGCGAGCGCCGCCGAGGATGACCTCACGCTGCGTATACGCGGTGGCCGCCAGTGGGGAATCGAAGTGGCCATGGTGGGGAGCTGAAGTGGCCGCGAGCGGGGAAAACTAACTGGCCGCTGACAGCCGATGCATGTGAGAGCCCGAGGTTAGTGGATGGCCCAGCTCTTCGTACGGTCGCCGCGTTTCAGAGTGTCCAGGCGAAAGGCGAGCTGAGTAGCCGCCTCAAAGTCGCCCCGGTCGGCGCGGCGGATAAAGGAACCGAGTGTGTGGAGGTCCCGTAGCTCGGTGAGCACCGAGAGCCCTGGCCAGTCGGTGATGTCGTAGCCGTATGCGTCGGAGAAGGCGCGCAGTTGGGTAGTTGTACGTCCGAAGCGGACACCCTGGAAGGTGTTGGCGAGGTCGGCCTCGCGGGGGCCGATCGCCGCTTCGTCCCAGTCACTGAGCCTGGCGGCGGAGCCGTCCCAGAGGGTGTTGCCCGGATAGGCGTCACCGTGGATCAATCCGTGGCCGAGGGGCAAGTCGAGATGCGCGTAGGCATCCAAGAGTTCATCGGAGCGGCCCAGCAGCCACTCGCGATCGCTGGGTGCAAGGGCGGTACTGGATTCGACGGCAGGGCGCAGAGCGAGATGGGGGTGGTAGGCGGGTAGCGCGATGGGGGGCTTGGGAAGCCGGTGCAACTGGCTGAGCAAGCGGCCGAGATGTTCCGGGCCGGGGGGCGGGCCTTCGGGCTGCGGGTAGTGCCGCCACAGAGTGATCACGTATCCGTGGATGTCCAGGGGCTGCGATACATCGAGCGGTTCGGTGACCTCAAGTCCGTGGCCGGTCAGCCAGCGGGTGAGGTCGATGGCTCGTTGAATCGCGGCGCGCTGTTCGACCCGGCTGACTCGGATGACAGCGTCGGCATGGGGCAGGAGATAGACAGAGGTGGCATGGCTGCGCAGGGGCGAGATGCCCCGTGCCGAAAGCCCCCAGACCGTGCAGGCCCGTTGAGCGGCGCCCTGGGGCGTATGAGATGTCATCGTCATCGCTCCGACCGTAGCGCGGCCGTGCCGTCGATGACCCGGTAGCCCTGAATGAGGTCCGCCAGCTGTCCGATGGTCCGGTTGCCCTTGAGGTCGGTTCGGCGCATGAGGCTACTGAGGCGATCCATGGCGCTGCCGAGCTGGCGGATGCGCATCTGTGGGGGCAGGTCCAGGACATGTTGAAGGGCGGATGTCGCCCCGTCCGGGTCTCCCTGGAGGATGCCGGCGGTGATCAGGTCGATATGGGCCAGGGCCTCATCCCCGTACGAGCGTTCTTCCTTCGGGCCGCTTCGGTACGCGGTGATGGCGGTGGTGGCGTGCCGGTGGGCCTCCTCGTGTTTTCCGAGCAGCGTGTAGGTGCCGCCGAGGTAGTAGTCCTGCTTCGCGAGGGGGAAGGTCAGCAGGCCGCCGAACTGCTCGACCTCATCATGGAGCGGCGTTTCCTCCCTGGCCTGCCGCATCCGGTCGAGCGCGGCCAGTGACAACTCGTGGTCGCCGATTCGGGCCGCCACGCGAGCCTCGATCGCGGCGATACGGATTCGGGCTTGGCCTGCCGGAGCGAGCCGGGCCGCGTATTCCGTCAGCTTCAGCGCCATCCGGTTCTGTGGCGACCACTCGGTGATCAGCGCGGCCGTGCCGGCAGCCCACGCCCGGAGCCCGGTGTGATCGGCATGCTCGGCGCACAGGCGCGCGGTACGGATCTGCGCCATCGCGGACGCCTGCTCGCCGAGGTTCTGTGACGCGTGCGCGAGGAGCAGGCAGGCCGTCCCCGTGAGCATGAACAACTCGCGGCTCTGCTGGGGGCGCTGGCGGCCCTGCAGGCGGTTGAAGAGCTCATCCCGTACCGCGACGAGTTCGGTGAACAGCGGGAGCAGCGGTGCGTGGACATAGTCGGTGGCGATGCGGGCGAGAGTGAATCCGAACTGCTCAAGCTCGTCGGTGTTGACGTTGCTGGAAGAAATGAATTCGGCGAACGCGCTGGAGGACTGCGCCGCCCCGGTGGCGAGCGAGCGCAAATGATCGGCTTCCTCACGTTCCGGCTCCGGTGCCTCGCGCACAGGCGTACTGCCGGGAGCGAGCGGACGGAGTTCGACCGGCACATTCAGAGCGTCCAGAAACGCCTGGGTCTTGTCCACCCGCGTGAGACGCCGGGTTCCGGATTCGAGCTGGGAGAGGTAGCCCTGGCTGAGGCCGGTGAGGCGAGCGAGGTCGTCTTGCCGCAACCTGGCGTGTTGCCGCAGGAGACGGCTCACCTGCCCGAAGTCCATGACCCGGAGGGCATCTTGGATCCCGGGATCCGACCAGACACGAGTCGGGATGGGGGCGGCTCGGGCGTGGTTGAGGTTGGGACGCCTCGTGCGCACGCCCCACACAGTTCCCGTTCGTCCGGGTTGTAGCGGCTGAGGCGGCACCCGCACTTCAGGCAACGACGCTCACCGCTCACTGCCCCTCCCCGACCTCGGCCAACCGATACCGACGCATGGTGCTCATGCTGGCATTGCAGTTGCCATATTGCAGCCCAACTCCCATATCGCTCAGGGGATATGTGATCTCCAATTGCGCGGTGGCAGCGTGACCCGCAAGCCGGTGCCGAGACGACTTGACCTCGGCGTGGCAGGGACCTTGGGAGGTATGTCCATGACGGCGAACCACCAGATCGCGTTCCACATTCTCCGCAGGGAATCGATGGTTGCTGACTACCGGCTCCGTGCTGGCGTGGATCTGCTGAACGCGACCATGAATCAGCAGCACCGCTTCACCTTCGCCACCGGGCAGGAATACCTGCTGTGCAGCCACCAGCGGCTCCACGCGCCCGCAGAAGTCTCCGGCAATCGACGTTGGACCCGTGCCCTGGGCGAGCCGCGGTTGGCCCAGGCCCGCGGCTTCGCAGTTCGAGCTACCGCTCCGTTGCAGGTACTGAGGGAGACGGCCCAATGATCGGCCGGGGATCCTCGGCCGGCACGGCGGCTGCCGCCGAGTCTTTGATGTTCCGGCGGATGGGACGAGGGGCCGGCATGAATACCGCCGCCCTGGCCATGGAAGCCGTCATCGAGCACGCCGAGCTGCAATCGAGCATCTCATTGTCCTCCGACGATCTGGCCCCCCGTCGGGCCCGGGCATTCACCCGGACGAAGCTCACCGAGTGGGGCCTGGACGCTCTCGCCGATCGCGTACTGCTCATCGTCAGCGAACTCGTCACGAACGCATGCCGCCATGGCAGAACCAAGTCCGAGGGCGTGTTGGAGGAGATCACCCTGACGATCTCCTACCAGAACGCCGTCGTGGGGATCGAGCTGGAGGACAACTCCCGCCAGCTCCCCGTTCCGCGTAAGGGGCCGATCAGTGCGCTCGATGGCCGGGGCCTGTGCCTCGTAGCCGCCGAGGCGGACGCCTGGACCTCGCGCCTCAATCCCGACGGCACCGGCAAACGGGTGCTTGCCTTCCTGAGCTGGCCGTCGACGCCACCGGCCGTCTGACCGCAGCCAGCCCTCACCACTCCACGCGTCCAATCAGATCTTGGAGCTGTTCGTCATGCCCGCACACTCCCCGCCTGTCCTGCTGCACCTCCTTACACCGAGGGAAACCGAGATCCTGGGCCTTGTCGCCGATGGCCTGGGGAACAGCGAGATCGCGGCGCGCATCGGCTTGGCCGAGGACACCGTCAAGGGCTACCTGCGCAGTATCCGGACCAAGCTGGGCACGAGCCGCCGCCCGGTGCTCGCCGACATGGCGTGCCGAGCAGGCCATGCAGCCAGGCCCGAGGGTGCGGAGGCCGTGCGGCCGGAGATCTCCGATGAGGAGACGACCACGCTCAGGCTGCTCGCCCAGGGGGCGGGTGCAAGAGAAGTCGCGAAAGCGCAGCTCATGTCGCACCACACCGCCAAGAAGCACATTCGGCGGTTGCTGGACAAGATGGGTGCTTCCGACGCCGTGCACGGAGTCAGCCTCGCCTGGAGCTGGCACATCCTCAACGCCGACGAAGGAGCGCGATCCTGATGACGGCGTCCAGACTCAGGCGTGCGCTCGTCCTCGACCTCGACGGCGTTCTGCTCGATACGCGGCCGGTTATGCGGCAAGCGTGGCGAGAGGTACGCGAACGCCACGGCGTCGACGTGCCGTTCGAGGCGTACGAGCAACACCTCGGCCGCCCCTTCGACGACATCATGGAAATCTTGGGCCTCACCGAGGCTGATCGTCTCCACGAGACGTATGCGGAGGCATCTCAGCGAGGCTGCGAGCTGGCCAGCCCGTTCGCCGGCGTGGAGGAAGTGCTCCACGCATTCGCTGCCGCCGACTGGCTGCTTGGCGTCGTCACATCCAAGCCGTTGGACCGCGCCGCTCCACTGCTGGCCCGGCTCGGGTGCCCCTTTGCCGCGGTCCGCACCCCCAGCGGCCCCGGGCGGGGTAAGCCGGCACCGGACCCCCTGATGCTCGCGCTCGTTGATCTCGCCACTGATCCCGCGTCCGCGATGTTCGTGGGCGATATGGCCGTTGACCGCGAGTGCGCCCGGCGGGCCGGTGTGCCGTACGTGCATGCCGCTTGGGGCTACGGCGAGCCCGGCAGCCCGACACCTGAGATCGCGCGTGACCCGCAGGACCTCCTCCGGGTACTCGACACGACCTGTGAGTCGGGCCCCTTTGTCGCAGGGAGCCTGATGTGACCATTGCGAAGAGGAGCGCTCTCGGCCTCGTCCGGACTTCAGCGGGGGAGCAGACCGTCTGGGCGCTCGTTGGGGAAGCGTCCCTTCGGCACATGACGGCTGCCTGCATCACCACACTGGATCTTGAGGCTTTGCCGGTCGATCGAACAGAGGTGGATCGGCACGTCGCCGACGTCATGTCCGCCTTGGAGACGTACAGCTCGCGGCGCGCCGAGACGCCGGGTGGTGCCTCGTGGTTGTACGTGCAGCACGTTCCCGTACGGCGTCTGATCGCGCAGCTGGTGCGGAAGCTCCTGGCGCTGAGCGCGTGGCCCGAGTTCGCCGCGGCCCCCGGGCCCGTGACCCTTGCCCCGTACGAAGGACTGCTTGGCCTGCGGGACAGCAGCTCACGCGAGTACCGCTCCTACACCGTCACCTGGTCGGGTGTCGCGTACGCTCTTGGTGCGCTGGCGCCGCATAATCCGGCGCTCTCCGCCCGTCTGCGAAAGCTCACGACTCTCCACCCTGATAGCCGACTTGCAGGTGCCCCTACGCCTTCGGTCGTATCGGCCGAGGTGGTGGCACTGTCTTGGTCATCCCGGCACGCGCAGACCCTGCTGCCGGTGTTGGAGGAGCTCGCCGGCGCAGGCCGATCCAGCGCGCTGGTCGACCTCGCCACGGACCCGGTGGAGCGCTGCCCAGCCCCCGCGGGCGGGTCCATCACGCTGTGTCCAGCTCCCTCCGAGGCTGTCACCGCCTCCGGGACGGTCCCCGGGCTGCGTCTGGATACCGAAGAACCCGACGGCGTCGATGGCACGGCCCAAGTCGGTGTACACACCGTTCGGTTGGACCGGCTGGAGCGCCTCGCCGCCGCACTTCTGGAAGGGAGCGGCGGGTGTACCCAGCCGTCCTGGCGAGCCGTAGTGCGAGTGGAGGAGTGGCTCCAGGAGCTGCTCGACGCGGTACGCCCGCACACCGTGCTGCTGAGCAACGACACCAGCCCGCTCGGAGCGCTCGCCGCCCATGCCGCGGAGCGGCATGGTGCCACCACCGTGAACGTCCAGCACGGGGCGTGGATACCGGAGTCGGTCGCCTGGCCCGCCCTCCACAGCCGTCACATCGTTGTGATGGGTGACCGCGACGTTGCCCCGGCGAGGTCATGGGGTCGGCACCCCAAGGCGGAGATCCACGTTCTGGGGCAGCCGCGCTTCGATGCGCTCGCCGGCCTCGGGCGGGAAGCACAGCGTCGCTATCTCCAGAAGCTGCTCGGCGCCGACAGCGAGCGCGGTCCGGTGCGGATCGCGGTGTGGGCCTGCCAGCCGTTCGGCCCTGAGCGCCTCCAAGCTCAGGCGGACATCATCCTCGACGGTCTGAAGGCGGCCCAGGGGCACTGGGGGCTCGTCATTGCCCCGCACCCAGCCCAAGGGGGCCACGTCTTCGACCGCCTGCTGCGAGGGGACGGAAAACCACCTGTGGCTGTGGCCGATCCGCGCGTCGGGGCGCGTGGCTGCCTGGCGGGTGCGGACGCCGTGGTGAGTGTGTCCTCCACATGCGGCATCGAAGCCGTACTCCTCGACGTGCCCGTCCTCGAACTGGACCGCCCCGGTGACCGCACGCTTGGTCTCGCAGGGCACGCCGTCGCGCATCGGTGCCGAACGGCTGCCGATGTCACGGACGCGCTCGACCTCGTGAGCCGGGGGAGCGCCCGAGTACCGCGAGAAGCGCGCGATGCGGTGTGCCGCTGGCGAGGCCACAGCGCTGCCGACATCGCCCAGCTCATCATCCGCCAGGCCGAGGCCGGCATCTCGCACACCGACCCAATCGCACACCATCCCGCGGGCGCCGAGTCCGGCCTGTCCCGGGGCGAGGGAGCCACCATCCGATGACGAACCTGACAGCCGACACCGTCGCCCAACTCTTCACCGGGGCCGTTACGTTGGCCAAGAGCGGAGAGAAGATCAGCCCGCGCGGGATGGCTACTCGTGAGGTCCTCGACCTCACCATGCGCCTGACCCAGCCCCGGGCACGACTCCTGTACGCGCCGCCCGCCCGCATTGTGAACCCCGCCTTCGCGGTGGCCGAGACCGTCTGGCACCTTTCCGGCTCCGACGCCCCGTGGATCTTCGACTACAACGCGCGGCTGCGGCAGTACGCCGACGACGGCGTCCTCCGCGGCGCGTATGGGCCCAGGATGCGGAATTGGGGCGGGGAGGTCGACCAGCTCCACCGTGTCGTGGAGATCCTCAAGGACGACCCCGACTCCCGACGGGCGACGATCCAGCTCTACGACCCGGCTCGCGACACCGCCGGCCACAAAGACGTCCCCTGCACACTCGGCTTCCGCTTCCACCTGCGTGGCGGACGACTGCACATGTCGACCACGATGCGCGGCCAGGACGTGTGGATCGGCATGCCGTACGACCTGTTCTTCTTCACCACGCTCCACGAGCTCGTCGCCGGCTGGCTGGACGTCGACCTGGGGGAGTACCACCACCACGTCGACTCCCTCCACATCTACGAGCGCGACATCGAGAAGGCCGACGCGTTGACCGATGTGGCAGCGAGTCCGGTGATGCCTGAACTGTCCACGCGGTGGGAGGGGTTCGAGAAGCTCCTCGACCAGGTTGAAGCCGGTGGCGAGACGGGGTACCCGGGCTGGGATGCCATGGCTGAGACGATGCGCAGCTACCGGCTTTGGAAGGGCGGAGAGCACGAGCAGGCGTGTCGTATCGCTGACGCCCTCGAGGGGCCGCTCGGCGAGGCCCTGACCGGCTGGTACGGCGAGCTGAATCGTCGCGTTGGCGGCACGCCGGCTTCCGCACCGGTGGGGACGAGGTGACGACCGCCGTGGACCACGTTCCGTCCGTCGTCCTGGGCGTGTGCTCCTTCACCCACGACTCCGCCGCAGCTCTCCTCATCGACGGCGAGCTGGTGGGCTTTGTCGAAGAGGAGCGCTTGTCCCAGCAGAAACACACCCGTGAGTACCCGCGTCAGGCCATCGGGTGGCTGCTGGGGGAGGCCGGCATCACGCCGGGTGACGTCGATGCAGTCGCGTACAACTTCCAACCCATCCGCTACCTCGCCGAGACTCCTGCTGCCCTGCGGATGGCTCTGTCGGGCACGACCCGCTCACGGGCCATACCGCGTGCGGCAGGGTTCGCCAAGGTCGCCGTGCGTACCCGACGTCGCCTGCGGCTCCTCGCTCAGGACTTCCCCGACGCCCGTGTTACCCCCGTACTGCACCACCGCGCGCATCAACTGGCCGCGTTCACCGCGTCGGGCTGGGAGGAGGCGGCTGTTCTCGTCGTCGACAGCCTCGGCGAGCGGCAGACCACCACCATCGCCCACGCTCACCAGAGCGCCCGTCCCCGGGTGCGCATGCTGGAGGGGCTCACGGACCCGGCTTCGCTGGGCTATGTGTATGGGGCGGTTACCGAGCACCTCGGCTGGCGGCGCGGCGACGAAGAAGGCACCGTGATGGCCCTCGCAGCGCTCGGCGACCCCGCCCGATTCCGGCACGTCTTCACCCGCGCAGTCCACACCACAGCCACCGGCTTCGCCGTGGACCCGGCGTACTTCCCACCCCGCGTGCTCACCTCCGGCTATCCACGCACTTCCCCTCGGTTCGGCGCCGAGACCTGCCCGCCCCGGCAACCGGACGAGCCGGTCCAGGAGATCCACCAGGACCTGGCCGCCGCCCTCCAGGAGCGCACCGAGCAGATCGTGATCCACCTCGCGCGCCGAGCCCGCTTGGTGAGTGGCTCGCGCAGGCTGTGCGTGGGCGGTGGCGTGGCCACCAACTGCGTCAGCATCGGACGGATCATCGACGCCGGCATCTTCGACGAGGTCTTCGTCCCGCCGGCTCCCGGCGACGCAGGCACGGCGATCGGTGCCGCGGTCGCCGTGCACACCGACAGCGGCAGCCAACGGCCCCTGTCCGGGATCGCCCGTACCTGCTACCTCGGCCCGTCCTTCCCGGAGCCGGAGCTGGACCTCACCTCGTGGCCCGGACTGAAGCAGAAGCCCCTCGGGATGGACGCCGCGGAGTTTCTCGCGGACCAGCTGGCCCACGGGATGATCGTGGGGTTGTTCCAGGGCCGCGTCGAGGCCGGCCCCCGTGCCCTGGGGAACCGCTCGATCCTCGCCTCGCCCCTCGAAGCCGGGGTGGTCGAGCGCCTGAACGCAACGGTGAAGTTCCGCGAGCCCTTCCGCCCGTTCGCCCCGATGGTCACTGCCGTCCGCGCGCGTGAGTTCTTCACCCTCGGCCAGGACGCCCCGTACATGTCCATGGCCTCCCAGGTGACCGACGCTGCCCGCGAGCGCATCCCCGCGATCGTCCACGCCAACGGCACCGCCCGCCTCCAGACCGTCACCGCGCCACAGAACCCGTTCATGCACCAGGTCCTGGAGGCGTTCGCCCGCCGTACAGGGGTGCCTGTCCTGATCAACACCTCGCTCAATGTCAAGGGAAAGCCCATCTGCGGCACCCCGGAGATGGCACTGGACTGCCTCGCGAACTCCGGGCTCGACGCCCTGCTGCTCGAAGGGCGGTGGATCACCAAATGAAGATCGGATACAGCTTCTGGGGCTTCCTCGGAAACGGGGTCACCGACACCCCCGACGGAGGCCGCAGCCACCGCCGGCCGTTGATCGACGCGCTCCTCGGGCGCGGCCACGAAATCGTGTTTCTACAGGTCGACCGCGATCGACTCGAAGCCGGAGACGACCTCGGCGACGCGTACACCTTCGGCGCCGGCATCCCGGATATCGACGTGCTGTTCCTTGAATGGCGCTGGCCCATCGAAGGGCGCAACACCACCGCCTGCGGCACCCAAGGACACACCTGTGATCTTCACCGCCAAGCGGAGCTGCTCCAGCACTACACCGTTCGCCGCCGTACCCCCACCGTGATCTGGGACAAGGACCGGCGACTGCGCGAGGACAGCATCTGGCGACGGATCCGGAACGTCGAGGTGTGCGAGGCCGCCCTCACGCCGACCCCTGATGCCCACCGCCTGCTCTTCCCGGTCGACGATGCGCTCCTGCACGGCGCCGACCCAATCGCCCTGGCCAGCGAGGACCGGAAGACGCCGCTCGGTTACGTTGGCAACCAGTACGACCGCGACGACGAGTTCGACCGCTTCTTCGCTCCAGCTGCGGCCTGCTTCGAGCACCGGGTGGGTGGCAAATGGACCAGTACCACGTGCTGGCCACATGTCACCTTCCTCGGCCGAATCCCCTTCAACGCCGTCTCCAGGCTCTACAGCACGACACTGGCCACGGTCCTGCTCCTGCCCGAGCGGTACGCCGCGGTCGGACAGATGACGCAGAGGATCTTTGAGGCCGTCCTCGCCGGGTGCCTGCCGCTGGCGCCGGCCAGCATCCGGCACGTCGAGCAATTCGTCCCCGAGGGCCTGGTGGTCAGGTCCGGCGACCAAGTGATCCAGCGGATCGCGGCCCTCCAGAAGATCGCTGGCAGCCACCAGCACGCCGAACTGATCTCGGAGTGCATCGGCAGGCTGGAGCTGTTCCGGCTCAGCCACCAGGTCGACGCGCTGGAGACCGTGCTGGACGTGGCCACCGCCGCCGCGCCGCCAAGGCAGGGGGCCGCGTGATGAACCGCCTCGCACGGGCCAGCAGGCCGCGATCATCCGTATGTGTTCCGGCGGCCGAGCCATCCGGGCACCCGAGCACCTTTAGGCTGGAGCACCATGAAGAAGGTCGCCATCGTCGGCTGCGGAGGCAGCGGCAAGTCGGATCTTGCCCGCAAGCTGGCCAAGATCCTGGATGCTCCAGTGACGCATCTGGATGCCGCGTTCTACGACGACGAGTGGAACGCCTTGCCCATGGAGAAGTTCGCCGAGGTGCAGCGCGGCCTGGTCGCGCAGCCGACGTGGATCATCGACGGCAACTACAACTCCACGCTGCAGATCCGGCTCGAAGCCTGCGACACCGTGGTGCTGATGGACGTCTCGACGCCGGCCGCACTGTGGGGGATCTTTTCCCGACAGATCCGCCACGGCGCCGGACACAAGGGCAACGGGGTGCACAACCGCATCACCTGGGGCGTGATCAAGTACGTGGCGACCTACCGGCGCAAGATGCGACCGCGGGTCATGGCCAAGATCGAGGAATTCGCCGCGGGGCATGCCGAAGTGGTGCTCCTCACCAGCCGCCAGCACACGCGACGCTGGCTGCACCAGGCCGCCGCCCAGCACAGCTGAGCGCTCCGCGCCCCGAGCGGGGGTGCGGTTCGTGATCAACAACCCGTTTCTCGACCCCGACCGGCAGGGCGAGCTGTACGGCAACACCGCCCGGCTGGCCAGTCGCTCCAGCGCGCTGATGCGGGCCAAGACCGCTGGACGTCCCGTCCCCGAGACCATCGTCCAGCTGGCCCAGGCACACCGAGCCGGGTCCGACCGTCGTCCCGGCCTGGTAGCGGACATCGGATGCGGCCGCGGAACCAGCAGCCGCGTCCTGGCCCAGCAGCTGAAGCCGCAGCGGCTCGTGGGTATCGACGCCTCTCCCGCCCTGGTGACCGCCGCTCGAAGTCGCGTCAGCCACCACCCCGGAACGCAAGTGGCCTTCCTCCAGGGGGACTTCCACCATCTACCCCTGTCCGATGATTCGTGTGAGCTGGCTGTAGCGGCGTTCTGCCTCTACCACTCACCCGACCCCGGGCGAGCCATCGCGGAAATCGCCCGCTCCCTGGCCCCCGGTGGGCTCGCCGTGCTGGTCACCAAGGCGCTCGACAGCTACAGCGACATGGACGCCCTCATCGCCACCGCCGGTCTCGACCCGCACGCCGAGCGGCACGAGAGCCTTTACGCCACCGCGCACGGAGGCAACCTCGCCGACCTGGCGCAGTCAGCCCTGGACGTGGTGGCGGTCGAGCACGAGGAGCACCGCTTCGAGTTCTCCGGTCTTGACCACGCCGCCGAGTACCTCGCCACCAACCCCAAGTACGACCTGGCACCCGGTCTGTACGGCAACCCGGGCGCCCTGGCCGCCGCGCTCCACGAGTGGCACCCGGACAAGCCGATCACCACCACTTCGGTCATCACCTATGTCGTGGCCTGCTCGGTGGGAGGTCGGACGTGACGCCCTTCCACTTCACCAAGCACTACGAGACCCCAGCGAAGGCCGCTGCCGCCGCCCACCACTACGGGTGGCTCGCCACCCATGCGAAGCCGCTACGGCAGCCGGCGCTGATTGTGATCGGGCCGGCCAGCCTGACCTTCGAGCACATCGACGGTCGTCATGCGCAGAAGAAGGACCTGCTGTCTCTGGCCGCGCTCCTGGGCGATGCGCATGGTGCTGCCTGGACAAGCGGCCTGGACGCAGCACAGCTGGACATACCTCACGAACTCCGGGAGGGCAGCCTTCTCGCGGCTTTCCGCTCCTGTCGGGAAGTAGCGTTGCGCAACCGGTTGGAGAAGGGCTTTCTGCCCGACACCGCCGCCCTGCACGCGATGCTGACGCTGCTGGAGCGCTCCGCCGATGGGCCTGCCGCCTTCTACAAGGACAGCAACCCGCGGAATTTCCTGATCACCGAGAACGGCACGGTCTTCAGCGTCGACACGGACGACCTCACCCTGGCGCCCTTCGGATACGACCTGGCCAAGCTGATCACGACGCTGATCATGACGCACGGCCCGATCGACCCACCCGACATCGAAGCGGCCCTGAACAGCTACAACCACGCCGCTGCCCGGCACGACGCCCAGCTAGGGGCGACAAGCCGAGAGCGCCTCGGCGACTTCCTCGCACTGCACGCCGTACTGACCGCGCCGTACGCCGGGCGCCACGGCTACCGCTACGGCTGGCTGCATCAGCGCCAACAAACCCAAGGCATCTCGTGATCACCACAGAACTCGTCTTCGTCCGCCACGGCGAGGCTCGCTGCAACGTCGACGGCCGCGTCGGCGGACCCGCAACCTGCACAGGGCTCACCCACCGCGGGTACCTCCAGGTCCAGAGGGCCGCAGCCCAGCTGGCCGCCGAGCACCGAGCCCAGCCCTTCACCGCGCTCTACGCCGGCCCCCGACTGCGCCTACAGCAGAGCGGACAGATCCTCGGGCAGGCCCTCGGCCTGGAGCCCCTCATTGAACCTGGCCTCGATGGCCCCGCTCACGGAGAGGCCGACGGCAAGCCCTGGCACTACGTCAAGACCGCAGCGAACGGCGGACCGCATGCCCACCCAGACCAACCATGGGCCACGGGATCCGACACCTGGAACGGCTACCTCCAGCGAGCCGAGGCGTTTCTCTGCGACCTCATCGCCCGTCACGACGGGGGCCGAGTCCTGTTCGCCGCCCACGGCGAAACGATCCTCGCAGCACACGCCCTCCTGCTCGGACTCGGGCCGATGACGGAAGCCGGCTTCACCGTCTCCCACGCCTCCGTCACTCGCTGGCAGCACCACCACAACCGGCTCGGCCAGCGCCGCTGGATGCTCGACCGGCACAACGACACCGCCCACCTCGCCGCAGCAGCAGCGGGAGCGACGCCGTGAGCACGGCCTACGACGATCCGCGCATCCAACTCGCGCGCCAGACGGTCGGAGCTGTCAGCATCGTCGCCGGCCCGACGCTCCCGCCCCACCTCCTGCAGCTCATCGACACCCGCGGCAACACCTACTTCGCAAAGCAGCACAGAAGCCAGGCGCGATACGTCCAAGAGACGCACGCCTACCTGACGTGGAGACGCCATCTCCAAGACCACGCACCTGAGCTAGTCGACCGCCAGGACTCGACGCACATCCTCCTGCTCACCGCGGTGCCCGGTCGAAGCGGTGACGCACTGGTGCCGGGTTCGGACGAGGAGGAGCGGGCGCACCACGATGCCGGAGCTGTACTTCGAGCTCTTCACCAGGCGACGTGCCGTCGGAGCACCGGCGACATGGGAGACAAGCTGGCAGTCCGTCTCCGAAGCTGGGTTGCCAGGGCCGACCGCGCAGACCTCCTATCGGGCACCGAGCGCAACTTCCTCCTACAGATCGCGGACGAGCTGGCCGGCACCTGCATGGACAGCGCCATCTGCCACCTCGACTACCAACCCAGGAACTGGCGCATCGGAGACGGCTTCTGGGCCTTCGACTTCGAGCACATGCGACGCGACGCCCGCCTCAGGGACTTCGCCCGACTCGAATTCCGCCACTGGCAGGCGGCCCCTCAACTGCGCGAGGCCTTCTTCACCGGATACGGCAGTCGCCCCACGGACACCGAACAACGGCTCCTGGTGCGCTTCGGCGCCATCGAAGCCGTCACCGCGCTCGTCCGCGGCCACGAACAGGACGACGTCCTCCTTAGCGCCCACGGCCGCACCGTCCTGTCCCAACTGAGCTGACCACCACCCACCCGCCAACCCACCTCTGGAGAGTTCCGTGTCAGACAGCCCCTCCGCCGCGACCACATCGAGCCCTCGGCGCGCGCTGGTGACCGGCGCGGCCGGCTTCATCGGATCCCACCTCGCCCACGCCCTGCTCCAGACAGGAACCACCGTCATCGGCGTCGACCGTCGCGACCCCGCAAGAGAGCAGACGGCTGCCACCAACATGGCCGCACTGCACGGTCTCCCTGGCTATATGCACATCACCGCGGACCTCCTCACCTGCGCGATCGATCCGCTCCTCATCGACGCAGACGTTATCTTCCACCTGGCCGGCATTCCCGGCGTACGACCCTCATGGGGACCGCAGTTCAGCGAGTACGTCAACGCCAACATCCTCGCCACCCAGCGGCTCATGGACGCCGCCACCCGCATGCACGTCCCCCGGCTCGTCGTAGCCTCCTCCTCCAGCGTCTACGGCCCCACCAACGGCGGCCCCAGCGTCGAAGGTGATCACCCCCGCCCGGCCTCCCCATACGCCGTCACCAAGCTCGCCGAGGAACAGCTCTGCCTCGCCCACGCCTCCCGAGCCGACTGCCCCACCAGCGTCATCGCCCTGCGGTACTTCACGGTCTACGGCCCCCGCCAGCGCCCCGACATGTTCACCCACCGCGCCCTCCACGCCGCCATGACCGGGGAGCCACTGCGTCTGTACGGAGACGGCCACCAGCGCCGCGACTTCACGTACATCGACGATGCCGTCGCAGCCACCATCTCTGCTGCGGGTGCCCCCATCGACACGGGCATCGTCAATGTCGGCGGCGGAGCCAATGCCTCCTTGCTCGACGTGATCAACATCGCCAACCGCCTCGCCGGCCGAGAGATCCAGATCTATGCCGACAACGTCCGCAACGGAGACGTACTGACCACCCGCGCTGACCCTCGCCGCGCCCAGTCTGTACTCGGCTGGCAGCCGACGGTCGACCTGCCCACCGGCATGCGCGCACAGATGCAGGCCCTGGCCCAGCCCGCCTATCGAAAGGCCGCCTAACCACATGGCGACGAGAGAGGAGTTGCTGTGGAGAGCCCAGAAAAGGCCCGGCTGGACGCCTTCTTCCGGCGAATTACCGAACGCTTCCCCGCCGCAGGTCAGGCCACCTCACTGATCATTACGCACCTGCTCCCCGAACGCCCGGCGTTCCTACGCGCGATGGCTCGCACGACCACCATCGCCGCCGTGCTCCCCAAGCCCAAGTCCGTGACCGAGGAGGCTCTGACAGAGGTCCGCCGCACATACGCCGTCCACACCCTTACCCGTGAACTGTTCGCCGATCCGACCAACGCCCTGGAGTACCTCGAAGAAACCGTGCCCGGTCGCGACATCGTCCTCCTCGACATCGGCGGATACTACGCCCCCAGCCTCCACACGCTGGTCGACAAGTTCTCCGGCCGCATCCTGGGAGTCGTCGAGGACACCGAAAACGGCCACCAGCGGTATGAGGCGCTCGGTCAACTGCCCTGCCCCGTGTTCTCGGTGGCTCGCTCCCCGCTGAAGGACTGCGAGGACCACCTTGTCGGGCGATCCATCGTCTTCTCCACGGACGCCCTGGTCCGCACCCGAGGTGACATCCTCACCAGCCGCGACGCCTGCGTCATCGGATTCGGAAAGGTCGGCCGCAGCATCGCCCAGACCTTGCGAGCCCACGACTTGCGCGTCGTCGTCTACGACAACGACCCCGTCAAGCGGGTGCAAGCCCACTCCCAGGGCTTCCGTACCACCGCCTCCTGCACGGAAGCGATCCGCGAGGCCGGCCTCGTGCTGTGCGCCACCGGCAACCTGGCCCTGCGGCAGAGCGATTTTGCAACCCTGCAGAACGGCGCGTACGTCGCCTCGGTCACCTCCTCCGAGGACGAACTCGAACTCGATGCGCTCGACGACCTCTACCGGCGCACCCCGACGGGGGACCAGCTGACTCGCTACGACGTGACCGGCCACTACTTCTACGTGCTCGCCAACGGCAACGCCGTCAACTTCCTGCACGGCGCGGCCGTCGGCACGTACATCCACCTCGTCCAAGCCGAGATGCTCGCCGCCACATCCGCCCTCAGCCGGGGTGCGCACGACCCGGGCCTCCACGAAATGTCCGCAGACGACCGCCAGGCCATCGCCAGCGTCTGGCTCGACCACTTCGCCAGGTGATCCACATGCCTCCGTCCCGCAGCTACATCCACAACACCACCGAGGCCTACCTCGGGCGCCACCCCGAGGAACGGGAAAGGCTTACGCCTCTCCTGGATGCCCTCTCGCGCCCGGGGGACCCGACCAGCCGTAAGACCTACCCCGGCCACATCACCTGCGGCGCCATCGTGATTGACCGGCACGACCAGGTGCTGCACATCCACCACAAGATCCTCGGCAAGGACCTCGTGCCGGGTGGCCACATCGAGCCTGACGACGCCGCTCTCTCCAGTGCCGCCCAGCGCGAACTCCAGGAGGAGGCCGGCATCCCGCCCAGCGCCGTGGTGCCGCTGACGGGCTACGAAGGCATCCCGCTCGACATCGACGTACACGACATCGCAGCCAACCCCGATAAAGGCGAACCGGCGCACCAGCACTACGACTTCCGGTTCGCTTTCCGACTTCTCGGCGAGCGGAAGATTCACCTCCAAGTCGAGGAAGTCACGGACTACCGGTGGCTGCCCTTCGCCAAGGTCCCTGCACCGACCATCGCTGACAAGCTCGCTCTCCTGCTCAGCTCCACCAGTCCCTGACCCGCCTATCGACCGGAGACCACCGTGGCCGCCACCACAACGAAGTCGAAGCACACCTCGCGCCGTCACATAGCGGTGATCCCATGCCGCTGGGGCGCCTCACGATTCCCAGGAAAGCCCCTGGCCATGCTCGGCGACAAGCCGCTGCTGTGGCATGTCCACCAGCGATGCCAGGAGGCCACGCGGCTCGATGACGCCATCGTCGCGACCGACGACCGTCGCATCGAGGAGACGTGCAGGAAGCTCGCCATTCGCTGCGTGATGACCGGCGAGCACGCCACAGGCACCGACCGTGTCGCCGAATGCGCCCAGTACCTCGACGCCGACGCGTACATCAACGTCCAGGGCGATGAGCCCTTCATCGACCCGGCAGCGATCGACGCCGTCGCGGAAGCAGTGGCTCACCTCGACACAACCACCCCGGCGGTCAACGCTTACACGCGCGTGACTGACGCGGCAGCGGCCATCGACCACAACGTCGTCAAGGTCGTCGTCAGCGCGGACAACAATGCCCTGATGTTCTCCCGCCAGCCGATCCCGTACCCCCGGGGCCACTACCCTGCCTACCTCCGTCAGCTTGGGCTGTACGCGTTCACAGCAGAAGGGCTCGAGATATTCCGGAAACTGAGCCAGGGGCCGCTCGAACGCGCCGAGGGCGTCGAGATGCTGCGTTTCATCGAGCATTCGCGCAACGTGCGGATGTTGCCCGTGGTCGATGCCGGCCTTGCAGTGGACACCCCCGAAGACCTTGTCCGCGCGGGCATCCTTCTGGAACAGGCACAGGCCAGCTCCGGTTCTCCTGAGAGGGGCGGGGGCTGGCCTTAGGTTCTGTCCGTCCGATCATGTGCGGATCCAGATGACCGTGGCGGCGAGGGCCACAGTGCCGAGGTACCTGCTGGAGGGGGAACTCCCAGGTCCCGTTTCCAGACCGGAGAGCTCGAGATTTCAGCGCCGCGCTCCCAGGGCGGGGTGGGCAACTGTCTAGCCACGCTCGATCGTCCTTGGGGCATGACGTCTGCAAACCCCGAACCCCCATCGAGCGCCCCACCGTTGTGGCCGTACTGCGGCCACGATGCCACTCAGGAACACCCGTTCGGCTGCTACGGCATCCGCGTCTCTGGACACACAGCCTGCCTGGCCCACCTGGACGAGACTGACTGCGGCGCCTACCTCGCTACCCTGGCTCCGGGCGCCGACATCGATCACCGCAGCACCCCGTTCACCGAAGACCTGCTGGCCCGGTTACTTGACGCCCTGCGCGACCCCACCACCGAACATCCCCGTATCGGGCCCGCCCGGTTCGACGGGGCGTCCTTCACGGGCCCCGCCCGGTTTGATGAGACGACCTTCACCCACTTCGCCTCGTTCGACGGGGCAACCTTCACCCATGCCGCTTCGTTCGATCGGGTTACCTTCGCCGGTCTCGCCGCGTTCAATCAGACGACCTTCACCTACTCCGTCTGGTTCGACGGGGCGACCTTCACCGGCGCCGCTGCGTTCGGCCGGGCAACTTTCACCGGCGCCGCCCACTTCCGAGTGGCAACCTTCACCGGCGCCGTCCAGTTCCCTGGAGCGACCTTCACCCGCGATGTCACGTTCACCGCGGCCCGATTCGAGGCCGCCCAGTGGCTGGGCCCGCTGGTGTGCGGTGGCGCGGTGAAACTGGATCATGCCGTGTTCGAAACGCCGGTGACGATGATGATCGCCGCGCGAGCGCTATCGCTGCGGCGGACGCGTTGGGCACCCTCGGCCGCGCTGCGGCTGCGTTACGCCGAGGTGGACCTGGCCGGGGCGGTGATGGAGTACCCGGTCACCGTGGCGGCCGAACCGGTCCCCTTCACCGGCCTGAGGGAGGTCCCCCTGTCCGAAGAGGTGCTGGCGGGCCGGGACGTCGGTGTGCGGGTGAGGAACATAAACGGGGTGGACGCCGCGCACCTGGCTCTGACGGACGTGGACCTGTCCGAGTGCCGCTTCGTCGGCGCGGTGCACCTGGACCAGCTCCGCATGGACGGCCGCATCACCTTCGCCCGCCCCCCGATCGGCTGGCACCGCCGCGGACTGATGCCGCTGCGATGGTCCAGGCGCCGTACTCTGGCCGAGGAGCACCACTGGCGCGCCGCCACCGTGAGACAACCCGCCCCCGGCCAGGAGCCTTCCGCCCACGAGTGGCAACCCGGGCCCCACCACCCGGACCTGTCGCCCACCTCCAGCCCGGAGACCCTCGCCGCGCTCTACCGGCAGTTGCGCAAGACCCTGGAGGACGGCAAGAACGAGCCCGGGGCGGCTGATTTCTACTACGGCGAGTGCGAGATGCGTCGTCACGACCGCACCGGCACCCCCTGGGCCGAACGCGCCCTATTGACCACGTACTGGGCGGTGTCCGGGTACGGGTTGCGTGCCTCCCGCGCCCTGGCCTCGCTGGCTGCGGCGATGATCGTCACCGTGGCGGTCACGATGCTGTGGGGCTTGCCCACCCAGGCCCCGAAGACGGAAACCACCGGCCGCCAAGTCGCCGCCGGACAGACACTCGCCCTGACCACCGGCACCCCCGACCCAGTCAATCCCACCGGCCCTTGGGGAGAGCGCGTCACCACGGAGCGGTTCGAGAAGGCTCTGAGCGTAATGATCAACTCGGTGATCTTTCGCTCCTCCGGCCAGGACCCTGACCACTGCCGGCACCTACACCGAGATGACTTCCCGCCTCGCCGAACCTGTCCTCCTTGGCCTCGCGGCCCTGGCCGTGCGCAGCCGCGTCAAACGCTGACCACCACCCAAAGCACCGAACGACCGCAGACGTCACGGTCACCAGGCACTGAAGTGATCGGTGCGCTCGCGCCGTCCCGGATTCCCCGGCGTCCACGTTCGGCGCAACGATGATGCATCGGCTGCAACGCTGGAGGTGGACGGTGACGGGCATCCAGTCTCCGGGGCCTGCGATCTTGGAACTGGCGGAGAACGTAAGGCCGTTGGATCCGGAATCCACGGTCTTCCGGGCGATGCTGGAGGGCTGGGCCCGGCAGCAACGAGCGCGGTTCTTGCAGGAGAGCGGTACGATCGCGCCTCGGCTGGCCTTGATGAGACGGATGGCGGACTTCACTGGCCAGTACCCGTGGCAGTGGACGCCAGCGGAAGCTGAGGCGTTCATCGCGCATCTGCGGTCCGGCTCCAAGCCGATCATGGTGTCGACGGCGCGTGGGTACGAGATCTCGATCCAGATGTTCTGCGCCTACATCAGCGACCCGCGCTACGGCTGGGCGGGCGAGTGCGAGCAGCGCTTCGGGCTGGTGCCCCAGCAGGTCTTCCACGAGTGGAACACCGTGGTGCACGTGGCGGAGTACGAGGGCGATCCGCGTCGTCGGCCGCTGCACTACGACGAGGTGCAGGCGCTGTTCGACGCAGCCGACAGTCGGGTGGAGCAGATCCGTGCCCGGCGGGTCAAAGGCGCGCTGCCGGCGATGCGGGATGCGGCGCTTTTGAAAGTGCTCTACGCGTTCGGTCTGCGGCGGCAGGAAGCTGTCGGACTGGACCTGGTCGACTTTCGGCGGGTGCCGCGAACCGCGCGGTTCGGCCAGTTCGGGGCAGTCTATGTGCGCTTCGGCAAGGCGTCACGAGGCGGCTCGGCGAAGCGGCGCACGGTGCTGCTTGTGCCGGAGATGGACTGGGTCGTGCCGGTGCTGGAGCAATGGGTCGGCGAGGTGCGTCCTCTGCTGCGGGCCGGCACCCATCCCGCGCTGTGGGTCACCGAGCGAGGTGGGCGCCTGCACCGGCGCTCGGTGAACGACATCTTCAACTCGGTACGGGATCTGGCAGGGCTGGCACCGGAGTTGGACCCGCACTGCCTGCGCCACTCGTATGTGACGCACCTGGTGGAGTTCGACTATCCGGAGCGGTTCGTGCAAGAGCAGGTCGGGCATCTGCATGCCTCCACCACGGCGCTGTACACCGGGGTGTCGGATGAGTACCGCACCCGCCAACTGCGCCGTGTCCTGGCCGAGCACCACGACGACCTGTGGGGTGAGAAGCCGTGATTCGGAAGATGGGCTGTGGCTGGCGGCTGCGCCGCCTCATGGCCGAGCAGGGCATGTTCCAGACCTCCGAGCTGGTGCCGCTGCTCGCCGAGCGGGGCGTGCAGCTCTCCCGGGAACAGGTCTATCGCCTGGTGACGCAGGAGCCGCAGCGGCTGTCCATGGACACCTTGGCGGCCTTGTGCGACATCCTGCAGTGCACGCCGAACGACCTGATAGAGATCCGGGTCGTCGACCGGCAGGTCCCCAAGGCGGCCTGCGAGACGTCACCGGCCCCGCCGCCGCAGGTGCGGCGATCGGTGATTCGCCGACCCGAGCAGCCGTGACTGGTCGAGGCGACAGCCGTCGTGACGACGCACGACCCGGCCCTGTCCAAGAAGTCCAGCAACGCCTGCTCATGGCGCTTGGGGAGCAGTGTCCCGAGCTCGACGCGGAGCAGGCCGAGCAGGCCCTTCGCGGGGCCCGGGCATGGACGGGGCGCGGTGCGTCGGAGCTCGATGCGTACATTCATGAGCGGCCGACTGCGTTGCGGGATCCGGGCGTCGGCTTCCCGGTCTCGCTGCGCCGGCTTGCCAAGCTCCTACTGAGTTCCGGCTTTGAGGTGACGTTGCCCGTCTGTGCTGGTTGTGGCGCGGACCAGGATCGGATGACTCTCCACGACCGGCGGCGTCTGTGCGCCAGGTGCCGACCACGGCGAGCCCCGAAGCTGTGCGCACGCTGCGGGAGGATGGGTGTGATTGCCGCCCGCCGGCCCGAGGGCGGCATCTGCTTTCGGTGCTATCGCGTCGACCCGCAGGTCACCCAGCCCTGTGCGAACTGCGGACAGTCGCGGCTACCGGCCGTGCGCCGCGACGACGGCAAACCAGTGTGCGAGCGGTGTTGGGATCGGCCACAACGCGAGTGCTCCCGCTGCCACACCGTCGGCCTGGTCAAGGCCCTCACCGCCGACGGCCCGTTGTGTCCGCGCTGCTACAACGACCAGCGCGAGCGCGGCGAATGCGGATGCTGCGGCGAGATCGCCCCGCTGGCCCGCCGCGCCACCGAGACGCAGCTGGCGTGCTGCTACCGCTGCTACCGGCGCCCCACCCAGCACACCGCCTGCGGCTTCTGCGGTCAGCAGCGTGACTGCCAGCGCCTGGCCGGAGAGAGCTGGGTCTGCCGCCGATGCATGCCCAAGCCGCAGCGGCCGTGCGGCCACTGCGGAAAGTCCCGTCCGACCGCCGCGACCTGGCCGCTTGGCCCGGTGTGTCAGCCCTGCTACGGCACGTTGCGCTACGGCGGCCGTCGGTGCCGCACCTGTGGTCAGGTCCGTCCGCTGACCGGTCGCGACGACGCCGGGACCGGGATCTGTGGCCCATGCGCCGGACACGCATCACCGCCGCCCTGCCTCACCTGCGCCACCGCGGATACCTACGCGCACGGTCAATGCGCGCGCTGCCTCCTCCACGACCGCCTGCGCGACCTGCTTGCCGGCCCCCACCGGTCGGGTCCCCGCTCAGCTCACCCTGCTGATAGACGAGATGATCTCCACCCCGAATCCCGTGCGGCTGCTCAACTGGCTGCAGAAAACAAGCTGTTCCCAGTTCCTTGGCCACCTTGCGGCCAGCGGCGAGCCGATCAGCCACGCCACCCTCGACGCACTACCCGCCGGCCACGACGAGAGCTACGTCCGAGCACTACTCGTGCGCACCAACGTCCTGCCGCCTCGTCAGGAATCGCTCGACCGGATCACCCCATGGCTCGACCGGCTCCTCGCCGAGCGCCCCACCCGGCATGCCCAGCTGCTGCAGCCCTACGTTCAATGGGAGCTGCTGCGCAGGGCGCGTCGCCAGGGCGCCCGCGGCCGATCCGTCGCCGGATCCGGCCTCAAGATCCGCGCGGAAGTCCTCCTCATCCTCGAGTTCCTCACTTGGCTCGATAGCCGCAAACTCACCCTGGCCACCCTGCGCCAGGGCCACGTGGAGGACTGGCTCGATGCCGGACCCGCCCGACGTCACGATCTGTGCATGTTCCTGGCCTGGGCACACCGGCGGGGCCTGACCGGCGCACACGACGTCACCCCCGTCCGTCGCTCCGGAGGCAGCCGGTTTCTCACTGACGACGAACGCTGGGCGCAACTGCGCGAGTGCCTGCACTCCGACGCTCTCCCCTTACGCGTTCGCGTCGGCAGGGCACTCACCCTCCTCTACGGACTGCCTGCCAACCAGATCCGGAACCTGACCGCAGCCGACATCCAACAGCGCGGGACCGACAGCTACCTCAGGCTGCGCACCAGCACCCTCTTCCTCCCGCCCCGCCTGGCCGACCTCTTGGCCGAACTCGCCGCCACCACCCGAGACGAACCCCTGCTGCCGCCCTCGGAGCCATCGCAACAGTGGCTCTTCCCCGGCAACATCCCCGGCCAGCCCATGTCCACGCCCGGCATCAGCCTGCTCATGCGCCGACACGGCTTCCACGTCCAACCCGCACGTATCGCCGCGCTTGTCGCACTCGCCGAGAAGCTACCGGCACCCGTGCTCGCTCAACTGCTGGGCATCTCGATCGACACCGCGCACAAGTGGGCCGCCTACACCCAACCCAATTGGTCCGCCTACCTCGCAGTACGGGACCATGCCTTGGAGTAGAAGTCGCGGAAAACTCAACGGTTTTGGGCTCGACCCGCCACGACGCTCGCAACCAGCCGGATCCGACTGCATGACGCAGTCACGGCCGAGGGAAGGGCTGGTAGCGGGCCGTCTCGCGCACCCGAGGTGCCGCACAGCAGGCGCATTCGTTGGAAGTTCGGCGTCTGCTACCAGGAAGCCGGCCACTCGCCGCCGTCCTCCACGCCGCACCTGCCTGCTCATCTCCGGCAGGGCTGAATGGTCAGTCGTCCAGTGTGATCGCGGTCTTGGCTCGCTCCATGGAATCCTCGGAAGCAGACCCCCCGGGGTTCTCCGTGGCGAGTGCCTGATTGCACTCGACGAACGGGCGCAGTCGTTCCTCATAGCGGGTAAGTGCCGTGCGGTGGTCAGCGCCGGCCTTACGGAGTTCGTCAGCCAGCACGTAGGCGCCCACCAGGGCCAGGCTGGTGCCCTGGCCGGACAGCGGAGACGGGCAGTACCCCGCGTCTCCGACCAGCACTGCTCTGCCCTCCGACCAGCGATCCATGTGGATCTGAGCCATCGCGTCGAAGTAGAAATCGGGTGCTTCCCACATGGCCTTCAGCAGGTTCGGGGTCTCCCCGCCCAGATGTGACATTCGGTCGGCGAGGATCGACTTCTGCTGCTCGGTATCGCGGTAGTCGTAGTCAAGGGGCTCCGATGTGAAGCCGAGAGTAGCCCTGATCTCGGTGTTGTTGCGCACTGGGTAGACGCAGTAGCTCGCGGCGCTGTCCTGGAGCCATACCTGCCAGTCATCGAGGTGCAGGAAGTTGTCGGTGCTGAAGACAGCCACGTGGGGGCCGAGGTGACGGATGAACTGTCGCTCCGGGCCGAAGGTGAGTTGCCGCACCTTCGAGTGCAGGCCGTCCGCACCGACCACGAGATCGAAGGTGCGGTCCTGGCTACGTTCGAAACTGGCCCGTATGCCGTGCGCGCCCTCTTGGAGGAGGGAGATGGAGTCGTCGAAGAGGTACTCGACGTCCTCATGGCTTTGCCGGTACAGCAAGTGCGTGAGGTCCTCGCGCAGCAGCTCGATGTCGTCGCTGTCGAGCCGGCCACTGCTGAGAGTCATGTCGGTGGAGCGCCAGAGTTCGTTGCCGTCGCCGTCGAGCATCGACATGCCACGCATCCGGGTCCGTGCCTGCTGAGTCTGCTCCAGGAGGTGCATCCTGTCGAGGACATCGAGCGCGACACCCCGGACGTCAATCGCCTGACCTCCGGGACGCACGCCGGGGGCGCGTTCGACCACGGTCGGCGCATAGCCGTGATGGCGCAGCCAGTAGGCGAGTGTGAGTCCGGCGACGCTTGCACCGGAGACGAGCACGGTCTTCATGGAATCCCCTTCTTCATACGGTGTACGCACTGAATGTACGACGTACGCGCAGCGCCGCCAAGTGGTGTTTTTGTGCCCCTGTACTAGTGCAGTGAGGGTCGTGAGGGTCATCTTCCCTGGTAATCTCTGTCCTAGTACAGGAAGAAGGAGGGCATGGTGGCCTCGAAACTCATTCCGCCCTACCTGCGCATCGTCGCGGAGATCCGGCGACGCATCGAGGACGGCGAGCTTGCTCCCGGCGACCGAGTCCCGTCGACGCGCCAGATCGCCAAGGAGTGGGACGTGGCGCTGGCCACCGCGACGAAGGCACTGAACACCCTGCGCCAGGAGGGGATCGTGCAGGCCCAGCCACGCGTCGGCACCGTGGTGGCACCCCCTCGCCGCCCCCCGCGAGGCCGGCGCCCCCGCCCGACGCCCGCGCCCGAGCACGAACTGACCCGTGCGCGCATCGTGCGCACCGCCATCGACATCGCCGACTCAGAAGGACTGGATGGGCTGTCCATGCGGGGCATCGCCGCACGCCTGGGTGCCGCCACCATGTCGCCCTATCGCTACGTGAACAGCAAAGACGACCTTGTGCTCCTGATGGCCGACGCGGTCCTCGGCGAACTCTCCTATCCCCCTGAGCCGCCTCGGCGCTGGCGGGCCCGGCTGGAGTTGGGCGCCCGGTCACTCTGGGAGCTGCACCGCGCACATCCCTGGCTTGCGCAGATCGGCCCGCTCACCCGCCCGCTGATGCTGCCCAACCTGATGACCTACTCCGAGTGGATGCTCAGCGCCCTTGACGGGCACGGACTCGACCCGACGACCATGCTCAACCTGAACGTGCTCATCTACAGCTACGTGCAGGGCATCGCAGTCCATCTGGAACGGGAAACCCAGGCTGAGGATGCCACGGGCCTGACCGAAGACCAGTGGCTTGACACCCAGGCGCCGACCCTTGAAGCGATCGTCACCTCTGGCGACTACCCGACGTTCACCCGGGTCATCGATTCCCTCGGCCACGCCGGCTACGACCTGCACCTGGACGAACTGTTCGAGATCGGCCTCACGTCAATGCTCGATGGACTGGCCCTGATCACCGACAGGTGATTCGCCCATCGGAGCCGAGCCCTTGGCCGCATTGCGGACCACGAGGGAGAGCGTCCGCCGAGGAATACCGCACGTTACGAATAAGGTCACTCCACCACTTGAGCAGCGCCTCCACGCCGAGCTGACGAAGGACGACTTCGCCCTGGCCGGGCCGGAGGCATGAGCATGAGAGCGAAGAAGCCGGGGCTGGCGGGCCGCAGACGCCAAAAGGGCGGCTGGAGCATCGAGTAAACCGATGCGCCAGCCGCCCTTCTCGTTGCGTCAGGCCGCCTCGAACGCCCGCCGTATCAGTGGCGCCGCCTTCTCCAGGTCGGCCGCCGAGGCGAGGCGCACCTCCAGGTCCCCGGTCCCCAGGTGCCCGATGCCGCGCATGTCCCGCGTGAAGCCCTCCTCCAACTCGACTGTGTCCGGGTCGAGTCTGAGATAGACCAAGATCGCCTCGTGCTTCGGACGGAAGAGCACCGATGCCACGTTCACCAGCCGCCGGTAGGCGATGTAGTGCCGCAGCGGCGCCACCTCGACCTCGCCCCACGCCGTCAGAGCATCGTCCAGCTCCGCGTACAGGTCCCGCAGGCACTCCGGAACGAGGCCGGCACCCGCCGGCGGAGGAGTCACCGGTGCCGCTGGCGCGTTGGCGACCACCGTCTCTCGGCTTCGCCGAGACGAAGCGGCGGTCGGGAAGCCGGGCGAGGAGTCGACGAGCAGCAGGCTCAGCAGGCCGCCCTCGAAGACCCGGTAACGCACCAGATCGATCCGCTCGGGCAACCGCTGCACGGCCACGCGATCGTGATGGGAGAAGCCTGCCGCGATGCAGACCATCCGCGGGCGACGCCAGTTGATCGACTCGGCAGCCTCCACGCCCAGCACCTTCCGCACGAGCGCCTCGAACTCGTGGTGCGCCGACTCCAGCCAGGAGAGGTAGGAGACGGCCTGCGACAGCACCCCGCTGTCGGAGCCCTTCTTGAACTCGATCACCACCGGGCTGCCGTTCTCGTCCAGCCCGAGCGTGTCGATCCGGCCCCGGTGCCACGGACCGGTCGGGTACTCCGACGCCAGGAACCGGATGCTGAGCATCTGCTCCAGACCGGCCTCGACCCGCCGCTGCAGCTCCACCTCCAGCGCCACCGTCGAACCGGACAGCTCCACGTCCCGTCCGTCCACGTCCCGCCGGAACAACATCAGCTCGGCCACCAGCCAGCGCCCCCTTCCTGTGATCTCTGCAAGAAGACCAATCGACGGACGGCCTGGGGTATTCCGCCTGAGCCGGGGCGCCGGTTTCCGCAGCGTCAACGCGTGCGTTGAGTTCATGTCCCTGCACCCGGCCAGTGGGGTCGACCATGGGGGCGGTTGCGGATCGGTGGCCAAGCTGTGGTCGAGGGTTCGGGCAGCGCCCCCTCTGCGCCTGCTCGATATACCGGAAGTCGCTTTTCCGGAAAAAGCTGGTCCTGGTGTTCGCCGTGTCGGCGCGGAAGTCTATCTGCGGGTGCCGGTTCGGCCGTTACTGACGGATGCGCCAGTTTCCATGAGCTTCACCGGATGCGCCGCAGGTCAGCGCATGGAGGAACCCCCGGCTCCTGTTAGAGGAAGGGGGTCTTCCTGGTCTTCTGCTTGCGACCCGGGAAAGCTGGTCGAGCACCAGCCCGGAATCCGCGGGCTGTTGTCGTCTGCGTATTGGTCGAACTGGGGGTGCCAGATGCTTGTCCGAGGTGATATCGCGCAGGGGCGGCTTCCGGCCTGCCTGACCCTTGGCCAATGGCCGACCGCGCGAGCCGGAGGAGAGCGCGACGAATCATACCTAGTCGGTCAACTTCGCGATCGCCCCAGAGTGAGACGTTCGCGGCCGAGGTCCGGATCTCGCCCGCCTCGGGGCGCGCTGCTGCATATTGGCCACGTGGCAAAGAGGCTGCTTCGGCTCACCAGACGGGAGACTGCATCATGCAGTGCTTTTCGGCCAATGGTTCAGAGGGGCGAGCCCCCTCCTCGGCTGAAGGGGCAACAAGGGAACGCCAGGTCATTGACCTGCGCGTATTCACTAATGTACCCACGCAGCCTGCGTGCGTGAACGCTATAAGCGTCATGGCAGCGCCGGTTTTCGACGGCCTGATCTGTCCGCCCCAGGCTGCGGCACTACGGTCCTGGGTGGTGGCTGCCGCCCGGCACGCCTGCGAGTGCTGCTCGCTGCCTTGATAGACCATCAATCGACATAAGGGATAGGCGTATTGAGTGTAGCCAAGCCCTGCGGCTCGGTTCCTGACCGTGTTTCGAGTTCCGACTTCCAGAGCACTTCGCCGGCTACTCCGCCCGCCACAACATCAGCCGGACCGTCCCCACCGGGGCATGAAGGCGACTTCAGCCGACTGACCCCTCAGCACGCCGGCGACGGCGCCTGGCCTGCTGGCTCGACGCCCCCTGGTCGACCGCATCCACGAACTTGCCGACCACCCCTGAATAAACAAGCAGGTCCGGCGTGGGCCGAAGGTTCCTAGGCCGCCCAGCCCCCGCCGGACCAACAGCACCCCGAAGAACGGAGTACCCACCATGCACAGTATCCGCCGCACGCGGCAGTGGATCGCCCGCCGCCGCACCGCCCTGCTCTCCAGCGCCCTGCGCGGTGCCGCCTACGCCACCGGCACTGGTCTCGTCGGCCTCGCCTTCTACCTGATCCAGCAGCAGCTCGGATCACCCGACGCCCCGGCCGGACGCTGAAGACGCCTTAGCGCGCGACACCGGACCCGGGCCACGCCGCCAGAACATCGCCTGTTGGATGTCGACAAGCGCGTGGACTACGGTGACCGAACGAGACTCCGTGGTGCCAGCATGTCAGCGGAGGGCCGCCACGTGCCGAGGGGTGACGTCCTCCGGTGGACAGACGCCTTTGGACAGGGCAGCACGGGTCAGCACGGCGCAACCCGGTGCACCTGCTCTGATCAGCAGATACGTCACGAGGCGGCACCACGTAGCACCAGGCAACGTGACTGCTCACGGTCTCGTAATGCGTAGGTCTCGGGTTCGAATCCCGAAGGCGGCTCAGTGAGAACCCCAGGTCGGATCTACTCTGACCTGGGGTTTTGTCGTTCAGCGGATGTTAGGGCGGGCGCCGGAAGTGGGCCGTGTGCCTGTCAGCGGTCTCAGTCCTGGTCTCAATCACGTTCACGGGCGCCGAGGGACTCCCGCTCCTGGGGTCGCTGTAGAGCTAGAAGCGCATGGGTTGATCACCCTCATCGATCGGATTGCAGGTCGGGGGTGGATGCCTTGCTGAGTGCCTCCCGTGCGGCGCTCGTGAACCGTTCCCGGCTGAGTTCTCGTGCTTGCTTGTTGCGTATGAGTACATCCCCCATTGAGAACGCCTCGCTCGCAGCAGAGGAGATTCGCTCAAGGTTCGCGCTCAGCGCTTCCCGCGCCTCTCTAGAGGCATGCCGATATCGCTCAATGCTCTCCATCGCTGCCCGCAACAGGGGGTGGCCATCAAGCTCGCCCAGGTCACGCCCCTGACTTCGATGGGTAGCTACGAGTTCCGCAACCTGTCGGCTGCGGCACAGATATTCCTCTGTTGCTTCGGACGCCTCCTCGGTGGGTATCGGGCGCCCATCAACCTCTGCTATTGCGGCCTGGGCCACCTCGGTGAACCGGACGGCGACCTTGACGTCCTCCTGCATCGTCTCTGTCAGAGACTCAGCCGCATACGTGACTTCTGGGGGGCCCAAGATCGCGATGCGTCGTGCGCGCTCTGCCATGCGGTCTGCGGCCAGCCGAAGGTTCTCTAGACCCGTCGAGTCTGAGTTGTCAGCGTCTGCATATGCTTGGGTGATACGTAGACACTCGTCCCAGGCTTCGAGGAAACTCTCATAAGTGTTGAAGCGCTGCTGTCTTAGCCAATGGCCGTGCTCAACGGTGCCTTGGTCTTGTACTTGCCGCCGGACTGCCTCAGCGCTCTTCTCGGCGCCGAACTTGACTGCTCGTGCTCCAACAACGGCCCCAAAGCCCGTTGCAGCGAACCCAAGCACAGCGACAACGAGAGGCATTACTAAGTCGTTCACGCTGACTCATCATGACGGTGCAGCCTGAGCTTGGGAACCCTGCGTCGTATCGAGGCTGTCCCCAGGCGGAAGTGACTCCCACCTGGGAACTCATCCTCAGCAGATGCGGCGGCGACGTCGTGCGCGGGCCGCGCGGTTGTCGACGGGATCAGCCTTGATCGCAGCGGGGCGCTCGGGAGCGGGCACGAAGAACTCGCCCATGCGCCGCATCGCGTCCCTTCGACAGGTGTGATCTGCCCTTCACGTACCGCCTCGTCTGACTGATCTCGGTGTTCCGCAGGATCTCCATGATCGTGGGCATGTCGACGCCCAGGATCGTGCCGGCCGTGTGGCGGCTCCCGTCGTACAGGCGGCGGTCGTCGATCCCGGCCTCGGCGAGCAGCTCCTTGAACTCCTCGTAGTCCTGCCGCGGGTCGAGCGGTCGCCCATCCGGCCGTGAGAACACCACATGGTGTTCTTCCCACAGCTCCTCGGCGGCAGCCCGCATCTCCTCTTGCTGCGCCTTGTGGGCGTGCAGGAACGGGATGAAGACGGGCGGGATCGGGACGGCGTTCCGGCTCTTCTTGGTCTTGGGTCGGGTGAAGGTGAGTCCACCTTCCCTGCGCTGAGGGCAGGCGCTCGCGTGCTTGGCGCACGTATTGGGGCAGGGCTTCGGACAACCCCGCTTGTAGTTCCGGTGCGTGGTGCAGCCGGGCGGGCACGGGTCGAAGCGGTGGAGGCGGCTACCGCAGGCACGAGGGTCGTCACAGCCGTGTCGCCACGTGAGGCGCTGGAGCTGCCACTCCGGACGGAAGAGCTCAGCCTCCAGGTCCACATACGGCCACCGCAGACCGAGGGTTCGCCCTGCCGGAACCCCATGCCGACTCCCACGATCCACCGCATGGAAGTGGGTCGCTTCGCTGCCGCTTCGAGGAACGCCTTGGCCTCCTCCTTGGTGAAGGGATTCGCCTCGGTTTCGTCGATGCTCGGAGGGTCCACGAGCGTCGCGACGTTTTCACCGACGATGCGTCGGCGATGGGCAATCTTCAAGGCGCGGGACAGGATGCGGTGCACTTTCACGACGTGCGAGGGGGCACCCCCGGCATCGAGCAGCGCCCGGTACATCCGCTCTAGTTGCTCCGGTTGTAGCTTGTCGATGCGGTGCGCAGGTCACTGACCTGACGGTAGCCCCAGTGCAACCGGCTCAGCTCGCGTGGTGAGCCTTGTCGACGGTCTCCGTCAAGTGATGGTATCGACAGGCCAGGGTTGTCTGAGAGGCCCTGCAGCGGCGCGGGGCTCCTTTGGGCAGCCAAGCCCTGCCTGATGGCCACTGGCCGCTTCCAGCTAGCGAACGATGGGCGGCCGTGGTGCAGCGCGATTTGTGCACCACGAACGACAGGTACCTCACGCTCCATGGCACGGGCTTCCTCCCGGTGCCGTAGCAGCCTCCCGAGCCGAGGACCGGGCAACGACGCAGACATTCCTTCGGGAAGCCGACGAAGCCGACGAAGCCGCGCAACGGCTGGGCGCCGACGCCAACCACGTGACGCCGAGCAAGCTGCCCCTGAGCACGTACCTCATCACGAGCGCCAGATCGTCGGCCTCAGCGCGGCGTCTGAACTGGCGTGCGCCATTGCCGCGCCCCTGGTGCGACGTGGCCTTCGGTGAGGTGAGGGAACAAGCCCGAACCGAGAAGGCGGGCTTCCTGAATCGTTGCACCCCAGGTGAATCAATACCTGTGCCCGTGAGGTGAGAGTTTAACGGCCCATGCAGTGAGAGTTTTTGCCGCAACGAACAGAGTGGAATTGTCTAACCTACGCAGACCCTGGAGGCGTGCTACTGTCGATCTCAGTTGCAGTTGTGGTTCCCAAAACTTCAAGTGCCCCCACTCGGCTCCTGTCGGTGGGAGTGCTTTTGTATTTCCGGTCATTTTCCGGGCGGGGTAATCATTGCGGCGACACGGCGTCCGCGCAGTGCGGAGGTCGATGTACTGCCCCAAAGGAGATATGACATGGCTGCTGGTACCGTGAAGTGGTTCAACGCGGAAAAGGGCTTCGGCTTCATCGAGCAGGACGGTGGCGGCGCTGACGTGTTCGCCCACTTCTCGAACATCGCCGCCCAGGGCTTCCGCGAGCTGCTCGAAGGCCAGAAGGTGAACTTCGACGTCGCGCAGGGCCAGAAGGGCCTGACAGCCGAGAACATCGTTCCGGCCTGACGCTGACGCACATTTTGTAGCTGGGGCCCGCATCCTTCGGGGTGCGGGCCCCAGCTGCATGCATTTCCCGCAGTGGTTTCACTCGCGAGAAGCCTCGGAGGATCCACAGCTCACCACACGTGGCTCCTCCTTCAGAATGCAGGCGCATCCTGAAGAGCTACACCGCAGATCGCACGTCCCCCATTTAAGCACCCGTGCCCGCGCAAATTTCCGCCGGCCAGATTTGCTTTCATTTGCCATCGGCCCATAGCAGTAATTCCCCGTGCCGCTCATCGCTGCGGGAATTCCTTGATATGCGCCGCATCGAGGAAGGTTCCGCATGAACCGCACACACACGAACGACCGCTCCGCCCGCCCCCGTAATGGAAGTGCCGACGCCAGAAAGAGCGGCAGCCGCTTCGACTCGCCGGCCCGTTCCGGTGGTTACGGCCGCCGGCCCGCCGCAGTGCAGGGTGAGTTCGCGCTCCCCAAGACGATCACCCCCGCGTTGCCCGGCGTTGAGGGCTTCGCCGAGCTCGGCATGCCCGAGCAGCTGCTGGCCGAACTCGGCAAGCAGGGCGTGAGCGCACCGTTCCCGATCCAGGGCGCCACGTTGCCGAACTCCCTGGCGGGCCGTGACGTCCTGGGCCGCGGCCGCACCGGTTCCGGCAAGACCCTCGCCTTCGGCCTCGCCCTGCTCGCCCGTACCGCCGGACAGCGGGCTGAGCCCCGCCAGCCGCTGGGGCTGATCCTCGTACCGACGCGAGAGCTGGCGCAGCAGGTGACCGACGCGCTCACCCCGTACGCCCGCTCCGTCAAGCTGCGGCTGGCCACGCTGGTGGGCGGGATGTCGATCGGCAAGCAGGCCGGCGCACTGCGGGGTGGGGCCGAGGTCGTCGTCGCGACCCCTGGCCGGCTCAAGGACCTCATCGACCGTGGCGACTGCAGGCTGAACCACGTGGGTGTCACGGTGCTGGACGAGGCTGACCAGATGGCTGACATGGGGTTCATGCCGCAGGTCACCGCATTGCTCGACCAGGTCCGCCCGGAGGGGCAGCGGATGCTGTTCTCCGCCACCTTGGACCGTAACGTCGACCTGCTGGTGCGCCGGTATCTGACCGACCCCGTCGTGCATTCGGTCGACCCCTCGGCCGGTGCGGTCACGACGATGGAGCACCACGTCCTGCACGTCCACGGCGCCGACAAGCACGCCGCCACGACCGAGATCGCCGCCCGCGACGGCCGCGTGATCATGTTCCTGGACACCAAGCACGCCGTCGACCGCCTGACCCAGGACCTGCTCAACAGCGGGGTACGGGCCGCCGCGCTGCACGGCGGCAAGTCGCAGCCGCAGCGCACCCGGACCCTGGCCCAGTTCAAGACCGGACATGTCACCGTGCTCGTGGCGACGAACGTCGCGGCGCGAGGCATCCACGTCGACAACCTCGACCTCGTCGTCAACGTCGACCCGCCGACCGACCACAAGGACTACCTCCACCGCGGAGGCCGTACCGCCCGCGCCGGCGAGTCCGGCAGCGTCGTCACGCTCGTCACACCGAACCAGCGCCGCGGCATGGTCCGTCTGATGGCGGACGCCGGGATCCGGCCGCAGACCACCCAGATCCGCTCGGGCGACGAGACCCTGAGCCAAATCACCGGCGCCCAGGCCCCGTCCGGCATCCCGGTCGTCATCACCGCACCGGTGGTAGAACGCCCCCAGCGCAGCGCCTCCTCCCGAGGTCGACGCCGCCCGTCTTCGGCGACCCGGCGCGCGCCCGCACGCCAGTCCGTCTTCGACGCGGCGGCCTAGAAACTTCGTGATCAGGAAGCTGACCCATCTCTGCAGGAGGCACCTTTTGACGCTGGTTCAGATGCAGCCCCGCCCGGCGAGCGCCGACCCCGTGCACAGGACGCTGGTTGAGGTGATGGACGCGGCCGGCCTGCAGGTCTGTGACGACATGAGTGTCGAGGTGGCGCTGTCCGTCATGGCCGCCGCCCGCACGGGCCGACTGGTCCTCTGCGACCAGGACGGCCAGTGCACCGGCCTGGTCACCCGGACCGAACTCAGCGCCGTCCGCGACAGCTCCGCTTACACGGACCGCCTCCGCCTACGGGACATCCTCGGCGAGCAGGGGGCATTCACCTCACCCGTGGCCACGATGGCCGAAGCCGAGCGTGCGATGTGCCGCCTCCGGCTCGGTGCCCTGCCGGTGGTTGACGAGCAAGGCAGCGGTCTGGGCATCCTCGCCCCCTCTCGCTGAACCGCCTCACCCTGGTCGGACCGTTCTCCCCTTCCCCTTCTCCTTCTCCCTGCGAGGCCACATGCGCTGCGTCATCGCCCGTTTCCCCTTCGAGCTCACCAAGAGTGGCGTGCTGGAATCGATGAAGGGCATCAAGCCCGAACCGGGCACCGGCGAATCCGTGATCATCGGCCGCCGCCACTACCCGGTCAAGCAAGTCGGCCAGGTCGTCACCCGCCAGGACCGCCGCGACTTCAGCGCCGCCGAAGTCCTCCGGGCCATGACTCAGCTCGGCTTCACCTGCCGCACTCTCACCACGGCTGCACCTGTACGCATGCTCAGCCCGCTCCAGCAAGCTTCCGCGATGCTCGGCACCCCCGTTTCCGGCTGACCGAGCGAACAGGCACGAGCCGACACCTGAACAGCAGTGTGGGCCCGACTGAACAGCAGTGTGGGCCCGACCGGCGCGTGCCGGTCGGGCCCACACTGCTTGCAACGGGTTCCCGTCGCAGTGGGTGCTCAGTGGTCGGAATAGCTGAAGTCGCCCACGGTCCAGCCGCTGACGTCCTCGATCGCAACGCGGTACATCCCGCCCGTCTCCGGGATCCCCACTGTGCCCTGCAGGATCCGGGCGACATGGAAGTGCAGATGCGTGGGAGGCCCGTCCTTCTTAGCGGGGGCGGGGAAGACGGCGGAGAACTCTTCCAAGCGGTCCGAATCCGTCAGGACCTCCGACACCCTGCGCCTCCACACTGCTTCGGGAGCCAGCCGACCCGTGATGACAGCACCACCGGTGACCACGGTCAGGGACATCTGATTGCTCTGCCCGGACTCCACCAGGGCGACGACGTCAACGAGCAGCTCGTCAGGCTTCGACATGAGGCGGATTATATTCGCCGGCCATTCGGCTGCTTAAGCGGCGACGCTACCGGGCAAGACGGGCAAGCCGCGGCGTCGGCGGCCTCGTCCGCGACCGGGTGTACGAGGCGGTCGAGGAAGTCTCGGGTTGCTCGCGCGCGCCGGCGACGGATTCCGTGGATCGGGCGGTTGCGACGTCGATGCTCAATGCATCCATCAGGTCGCCTTGGTCTCTGGAGCGTCCGTACCCGGTCTTGCCTGCGTGGTGCTTGAGCCCCGGCCTGCGGCGGTTGACCCGGCAATGACACGGCCTCGCGCCTGCCTCGCCGCTGTTCGAAATCGATTACCTCCCCACCGAACACGTGAAAATCTACGTCGACCGGAGTAGACATTGGGTGGTGGTGTGGTTATGGTTTCTCTCGTAGCCCAGAGAGACAGCAGGGCCTGGCAGAGACGAACTGCCGGCCAGTAGTACCGCAGTACCCGCAGTTGCAGTTCGCAGGACGGTGCGGTGGTGGAGTTCCGAAGCCAGGGTTGTTACAGGAAGGCGACGGGACTGACGGCCGGACCGGGTGGCCCGCAGTGATCAGGGGCTGCCGTGAGCAGGACCGCAGTTCGCGTAAGTGCAGCACCCGTAGGTGAAGTTCGCAGTACCCAGCAGTGAAGTAGTGAGCAGCACCTCGGTGAAGGCGTCGGCTGCGGGCGCGCGCATCGGGAGTTCGGCAGTGGGGTTCTAAGCCAGAGCAGACGCAGGACGGGCGACGGGGCTGGCTGCCGAAGAGTGGCGCTGTGCATGGCCACCAGGAGTTCGCAGTACCAGCAGTACGCAGTTCCCATGTGGTAAGTGATTGGTTCAGAGGGAAGAACGGAGGAGCCCCGCACCATCAGGATCGCTCGGGCGGAAGTCTTGGGCCCGGGTACCGCAGGACATCGATAGTGAGGTGGTCTCCGGTCAAGCAACGCGATCCCCGTATCCCCGGCAGAAGCTCGGTCGGGCCAGCGGGAACAGAAGGCCGGCGCAGTACTAGGGCCGGCAGATGGTGTAGCAGTTCCTTCGGGGCCCTGGTGCCACATGGCACCAGGGCCCCTCCACGCGTTCCACAGAGAGGTGCAATGACAGCAGACGACTCGTACGGCCGTCTCGATGACGACGACTACCCCGCCTACACCATGGGCCGGGCCGCCGAGATGCTCGGCACCACCCAGGGCTTCCTCCGCGCCCTCGGCGAAGCACGCCTCATCACCCCGCTCCGCTCCGCGGGCGGCCACCGACGCTACTCCCGCTACCAACTGCGCATCGCCGCCCGCGCCCGGGAACTCGTCGACCAGGGCACACCCATCGAGGCCGCCTGCCGCATTGTCATCCTCGAAGACCAGCTCGAAGAAGCCCAACGCGTCAACGCCGAACACCGCCGCGCCGCCGGATCCCCCAATCCACCGGGTAATGCATGAGACGTGCGTGCCCACCGGCCTCGGCGGCCACGCGCACACGGCCCAGGTGGGCAGCGTGATCATTTCCTATGGTGACGGTGTGTGCGGGCGGGTAGCGTCTGCGTCAGCTGTCATGGTTCGGAAGTTCCCTTCGCCCACGTCTTCGGCGTGGGCGTTCTGCTGTGCTGTGCCGCAGGGGCCAGGGCGATCACCTCCGCCTTCCGCACGTTGCGGGAGGCGCACATCGGCTGGAAGGCATGAGACATGGCTACGGGAACTGCGAAGTCGTTCAACGCGGAGAAGGGCTTCGGCTTCATCGCCCAGGACGGGGGCGGCCCGGACGTGTTCGCCCACTACTCCGCGATCAACTCCTCGGGCTTCCGTGAGCTCCAGGAAGGCCAGGCCGTGACGTTCGACGTCACCCAGGGCCAGAAGGGCCCCCAGGCCGAGAACATCAACTTCGCCTGACGTCGCACTCTGCCCGAGGGATCGGGCACACCCCGTCCGATCTGTCGAGGTGCATCTGGGCACGGTGCGACTTCGGCCGGACCTTCTGAACTCATTCGCTTAAAGGGTTGTCCCGGGTTCGTGCGCATAGCTGTTGAGCCTGGGGCCACGACGGCTACGGTCCTGGTCGCCGGCGTGCAGGTCGTCGGCGACCAGGGTGTTACTCGGAAGCGGCGGGAGCACCGGCCCGGATGAGTAGGGGATACGAGGCCGGGGCTGCGCGCCGCGTGGCGGCTCGGGCGCCGCATGCCCTGTGCGGCTGTCGTGCAGTGGAAGGAGCGGACCTTTTAGATGCTCGTCCAGGCTTCGAGGAAGGCTTTGCGTCCAGCGGGATCGTCCGACCTGCGGTCGGCGTGCAGGACACGCCAGGCGGTGAGTTCCAGATCTCGGAGCCATAGTTCTCCGATGACCTGTGTCTTGAGGTCGGGAAGGTGGTCGGACTCGACGAGGGCTTGACCGATCACCTCCCCGGCTGCGACGCGTTGGGCCGGGGTCATCTCATCGACAGCCGAGAGGATCTGTCGGGCCAGGGCGGTTCCTTCGCCTGCCAGGGATTGCGCCACCTCCGCCTTGATGTTGGCGGGTAGCAGGTAGGCGGTGCCCGAGGACCTCCACAGGTCCGACCAGAAGCGCTCGCCTGCATCGGTGGGGGCAGGGAGCGCGGCCAGCAGTCCGAGGAGATGGCCGATGGCCGCGTAGCCACCGGAGTGGGCCGCTGCGACGACTGCGATGCCGGCGACGCGCTCCACATCGAGATGGCCGGCTTCGAGGTCTGAAGCCAGGCCCAGTTGGTGTTCCAACTGGTCTGTGAGGGGGGCGGATACGTGGGGGCGGACCTCAGGAAGCATCGGCGATCCTTGCGGGTAGGCGAGCGGAGATGCCCGTTCGGAAGCTCTGATCGTTCCCACGACCAGCCGGTCTACTCAGCTTCGGGAGGCCCAATTCGCGGCGGGCACAACGGACCGGAGTCCACACGGCGGCGAGAGCCCACACCCGGCGAGATGCACCTGGCTTTCGGGCTCTCGAAGGGCTGTCCTGCGAGGTCTCCTAGCATGAGCGCATGACTGCCAGTGACGCCCAGAAGTCCGGGGGAGGACGGGAAACCGTGTCCCGTGACGCCGCTGATGCCGAATGTGTCCACGTCGCCTCAGCGCGTGGAGAACACCGCGAAGTCGGGCTGCCCGGCGGATCACAAGGTGACGGTGCAGCAGAAAATGGTCACTCGGTTGCCGCTCTGGTGGAGCAGGCGTCCGACCTGGCCGAATCGATCAAGCCGAGGTTGCGTGGCTGGCTCCATGCCGGAATGGTCCCCGCCGCGCTGATCGCAGGCATCGTACTCATCTGCCTGGCTCGCACCCCACAGGCGGCCTGGGCCTGCGCCGTGTACTCGGTCACCGCCTTGCTGCTGTTTTCAACGAGCGCCATTTACCACCGCGGCACCTGGGGGCCGCTCGGCGAGGCTCTTCTGCGACGTCTCGACCACGCCAACATCTTCCTGATCATCGCCGGAACCTGCACCCCCCTGGCCGTGCTCCTCCTGCCACCGGACCAGAGGTCCGTGCTGTTGTGGATCGTGTGGGCGGGAGCGTTGGCCGGCATCGCGTTCCGGGTCCTGTGGGTCGGAGCCCCGCGCTGGCTGTACACCCCGTGCTACCTGGCCCTGGGATGGGCGCCGGTGCGCGCTACCTGCCCGACTTCCTGCACACCGGCGGAGCGGCCGTACTCACCCTCATCGTGGCCGGCGGTCTCCTCTACAGCGCGGGCGCGGTCGTCTACGCCCTGAAGCGCCCCGACCCCTCACCGCGCTGGTTCGGCTTTCACGAGGTTTTCCACGCGCTGACGGTGGCAGCCTTCACCGCGCACTACATCGCCATTTCCCTCGCAGTCTGCTGACCACTGCGGTTGTCCTGCCGTGGGCCCCGTCCGTCCCTCCCATGCCCCGTTGGCTCGCCCGGCCCCCGATGAATCAGATGCGTGGAGCCTCGCACGCTACCGCGAGATCAGGGACGTTCCGACCGCGGTGCCCGGCCCGGTTGGCGTCAGGCTGACGGCGAAGAACTCCGGCGGCGATATCGCCGGAGTTCGTTTGAAGGGCGGGTGGGACGGGCTGTGGCACCGACGTGTCCGACGCCGACTGAACGTCTCCGGGGCGTGGCGGCGGCCGTGCGCGGGCGCGGGAACGGAGTTCAGACGTCGGCCTTGAGGCGGTGCCCGGAGGATGAAGTGCGCAGTTCTTCGTTGATGCGCTGAGCTTCGTCGAGCTGGTCTTCGAGGATGATGATGCGGCAGGTGGCGTCGACGGGGGTTCCCTGGTCGACGAGTTCGCGGGCGCGTGCGGCGATACGCAGCTGGTAGCGGGAGTAGCGGCGGTGGCCGCCCTCGGAACGCAAAGGCGTGATCAGTTTCGCTTCACCGAGGGCCCGCAGGAAGGCGGGGGTGGTGCCGAGCATTTCGGCGGCTCGCCCCATGGTGTAGGCGGGGTAGTCCTCGTCGTTGAGACGGTCGTGAGAGTTTTCTGCGGTCATTTGCACCTCTGATCGGGGAATGCATCGTGGGGCCCTGGTGCCGAACACGCACCAGGGCCCCGAGGGATTTGAACACCATCTGCCGACTTACTGCGGTGTCGGCTTTCTGTTTCCGCACCGTCGCCCGGGAGAGGGCGAAAAGTGCAGGGATCGCGGATGCGTGACCGGGGACCACCTTCCAATCCGGGGCCTGCGGTACCCGAGCGGCTCACTCCCTCGCCCGGGCGATCCTGATGGCGTCTGCCTCCTCCTCTTTCTTCTGCTGACCTGCTACTGCGGTTCCGCTGGCGGTCCCTGGGGCCGCCCGGCCCGGCAGTCAGTCGCGGGGCCCACGTGCATACCTTTCGGCCCCGCGACTCCACTGCCGTGCCTCTTCTGACACTGCACGCGCGGCAGTTCGACCTCTGCCGCGCCTTTCGATCTCTTGGCTACGACGAAAAGACTAACCCCCGAGGCGCCGCATGTCTACCGCAGTCATGGCAGATTTTCTGTATAGGTGATGGCCGGGCTTCTGTCGTCCACGACTGATGGAAACTGCACCAGGAAGCGCGTTGCCGGGGTGTGGGAACCGAAGGGGCGGGCACACTGCCTGCCACGGCAAAAGGCGCAACGGGTCACAGGTGGGGTGTACACGCATGAACGGTACGAAGATCATCAGCGCCCCTCATCCCGTGCCGACCGTGGTGCGGGGGGAAAGCCCGGACAGCGTCCACCGGGCCCGCGAGGCGGCCCGAGCATTCACCGAGAACCTCACCCCAGCGCCGGATCCCGAGCGTGCGGACGCCTTCCTCCTGGTGGTCTCTGAACTCGCTACCAACGCACTGCGCCACGGCGGTGGCCGGTACACCCTCCAACTCACTGCCGGCCCGGACACGCTGACCGCCGCGGTCAGCGACCTCAGCCCGTCGGCCCCCCGTGAACGCGCACCTGATCTCAACGGTGGTAGCGGTGGCTTCGGCTGGCACATGATCCGCCACCTCACCAGGCACCTGACCATCACCCCTGCCCCCGGAGCCGGTAAAACCATCCATGCCCAACTCCCCCGGTAACCGTGCTGAGGTTGTGGAGAACCTATGCATGACGGCCCGCGGTGACTGGCCAGGTCTGATGTACCTGTCAGAGGGGGAGCGGCGAGAGCATGACGCAGCGGCGGAGCGATTCCGGGAGCGGCATGCTCACCGCGAGGACGGCGGTCGGTGGAGCATTAGCGGATCGCGCGTGAAGCACTGTTCCGCCTGCTGTCCGCCTCCTCCGATGGGGCCTGCGCAGGTCGGAGAAGCTCGCCAAGCTTTTCGCGTCCTTGCCGTCGAAGGACGAGAGGAAGAAGGATCTCGACGCCTGGAACCTGACGCTCACCTGCGACCATGCCGTCACGCGCACCCAGCACCGCGACCACAGCTACTACGGGAGCTCGGTCGTTGAATGCCCCGAGTGCTCTGCCTGCCGTGGCGTTATGCACAGCGAGCGCGTCGGGCCGGCGTACAGCGACGAGGGCGCCCAGGCCGACCGTGCGGCAGTGGACCGGGAGCGCCTTGCCGAAGAACTGACGGCGGTAAGCCGAAGCCCCAGCGTCAGCGGAAGAACGCTGCTGCCACGCAGCGTCACGTCGCGCACGGGCGCGTCCAGGTCGAGGAGGCCAGCCTCTACTGCTTGTCCGGCCAGCGGCCACGTGGCGAGGACCTTGGTGAGGCTGGCTACGTCGTACACGGTGCCCTCGGTCGGGGCGACGTTGCCCAACTCGGGTGCGATGAGGCCGGATGTCAGTACCTCGCGCTGACCGTGGAGGGTGCCGCACACGATGACGCCACCGGGTGTCGCGTCGTCGGCCACCACGTCGTCGAGGGGGCGGTGGCCGCCGCCCCGCCGGCAGGCGACGGCGACTCGCAGGCGGTTCAGGTCGTCGGCAGTGAACGTCGTCACGGGCATGGGTGGGCCTCCGGGGTGGTGGTGATGTCGGCTCCCAGCGTGGCGAGGGTGGTCAGCAGATGGCCGTAGCCGCGCCGGAAGTGGTACATGCCCCGGATCGTAGAAGTCCCCTTGGCGGCCAAGGCGGCAACCAGCAGAGCTGTGCAGCGCGGATGTCTTCGCCGGCCACGTCCGCCGCGCGCAGGCGGGTCGCCCCGTGGACGGAGACGACCGGGCCGTTCGAGGAAATTTCCGCGCCGAACTGTGCGAGCCCCTGCACGTGGGTGTCGCGCCGGGGGTAGATCCGCTCGGTGATGCGGGAGGTGCCGTGGGCCTGGGTGAGCGTCGCGGCGAGCTGCGGCGCGGTGTCGGTCGGCAGCCCAGGGTGAGGCCCGGTTGACGCGTCTACGGCCCGCAGGACGCCGTGCGGGACCGCGGAGATCCCACCGGGCACTTCGGCCAGGAGCACACCGGCGTCGGCGAGCGTGGCGGTCAGCCCGTCGGGGAGTTCGGCGTGGGAGATCCCGGTGAGGGTGAGGGCGCCGCCGGTGGCCGCCGCCGCCATCATGAGCGTGGCCGCCTCGATCCGGTCCCCGGCAATGGTGAACGCGCCGCCCTCGATGGGGTGGTGGCCACCGACGACGTGCAGGCCCCGCGGCCCCCACCGGACGCGGATGCCCCGATCGGCCAAGAACCGGGCGGTCTCGGTGACCTCGGGCTCCACGCTCGGGTGCACGATCAGACTGCGGCCGGGCGCGCAGGAGGCGAGCAGCAAGGCGGAGACGGTGGCGCCGAGGCTCAGCCCGTACGGGGTTGCGACGTCGACCGTGAACGGCTGCACCCCGTGCGGACACACGGCGCGGATGCCGTCCTCGTCCGCACTGACGACCGCACCGGCAGCCTCCATCGCCGCCAGGTGCCGGTCGATGAGCCGGGCGCAGAACGCGTCCCCGCCCGGGTAGGGGAACCAGACCTGTCCGGCGCGTGCCAGCACAGCAGAGGCGAGCACGCAGGTCATGCGTACCTTGCGTCCCAGCTCCCGGTGGATCTCGGGCTGAAGGGCATCGTCCGGGGCGACGCTGAAGTGCCCGCCGTCCACGGTGACGCGCATGCCGGTGTAGGCGAGGATCTGCGCGCACACGCCGGTGTCGAGGATGGGCGGCGCACCGGTGAGCACGAGCGGGGTGTCCACCACCACCGGCCGGGTGTTCTTCACCTACCAGGGCCGCAACGCCTCCTGCTCCGGCGACGCCGTCACCAGCGGCAACAAGAGAACAGTGATCACGGCCGGGCACTGCGTAAAGCTCCAGGGCGCCTGGCACACCAACTGGGTCTTCGTCCCCGGCTACCACGACGGCCAGGCCCCGTACGGCAAGTGGCCGGCGGCCAAAACACTCGCCCCCCCCAGTGGACGGCGAGCGAGGACATCAACTACGACGTCGGCGCCGCGGTGGTCGCCCCGCTCGACGGCAAGAAGCTCACCGACGTCGTCGGCGGCCAGGGCCTGTCCTTCAACTCCGGCTACAGCAAGCCGATGGACGCCTTCGGCTTCCCCGCGGCCGCCCCGTACGACGGCAGCAAGCTCATCTACTGCAGCGGCAACACCATCAAGGACCCGCTGTTCTCCCAGGACCACGGCCTGTCCTGCAACATGACCGGCGGCTCCAGCGGCGGCCCCTGGTTCACCTCGTTCGACGAAAAAACCGGCACCGGCCTCCAGTCCTCGGTGAACAGCTTCGGCTACCAGTTCTGGCCCAACACCATGTTCGGCCCCTACTTCGGCGACGACGCCAAGAACCTCTACAACCAGGCCCAGTCCTCGTGACCCATCCGGGCTGACGGTGGTTCGGGGGCCGTACGAGGAGGAGGTGCGTGCGGCCCCTCAGCCGTGCGGGCGACGTGGCCATGCACCGATCACCCGCCCGCTCCTGGGCCGCATTCGGACTTCGGACTTCCGATTCGGCCGCTACGACAGGATTATCCCCAGGAGCGATCCGATGATGACGGAAGAAATCGCGGAAACTTGATAACGCGCGGGGACATCATACTTCTCTCTCTTGACTCCCGCATTGATCTCCGTGGCGTACTTGTGCATGAGCTTCCTGGCCGGAAAGAGGCCGATCGTGAGCCCCACCCATGCGAAGGAATACAGAATCAGCATGTGCTGCACGGGCCAGTGCTGGTATTGGATTCGGCCGACCAGGATCATGCCGAGGCAGCATGCTGCGGATACGAGAGGAAAGACCGTCCTGCCCTTTCGCCCTGGAATCCATTTAGTCATGGAGAAGCAGAAGAGGGATGTGGCCGCGGCGGCCAGGACTAACAGGTAGACGAGGGGGAGCGAAGCAAGCATGAAGTGCCCCTTTCGGCATGCCCAAAGGCTGGCGGTCACGTGTGCCGCCAGCCCTTGGAGCGGATCCTAACAAGATTCCGGCTACAGCCCCAGCAATCCGGTGATCGGCGATACAAGGTCGTGACCGAACTGCGTGATCTTCGTTGCGACCTTGCCGGCCCCCAGGGCTCCGATCCACTTGGACTGGCCGAAGGTGATCAAGCCCAGGGCTGCGCTTCCCGTGGACTGCCAGAATTGCTGGCTCGTGAATCCGTGCTCGATGCCCGTGAACACCGCGCTGAGCCCTCCGAGCGCTAAGGAGGCAACGGCGAATCCGCCGGCGAGAGCTTCGAGAACGGGCGCGGCCGGCGGGAACATCAGCCCAGCGATGCCGAGTCCGGCGGATATGAACCCGGTGGCGATGCTGAGCTTGTTGGTGGTGTCCGCCCACCACCCCGCGTCCTTCCACCACGGCGTGTCGCCGCCGTTGACGCTGTCGTTATCGGGCGAGTCGACGGGATTGTTGTCGCTCTCCCTGGCTTTCCGCGCTTCCTCGGCTGCTTTTTTGGCGGCCGCCGCGCGTTCGGCCTTCCGCTTGGCCACGGCGATCCGGTGAGCCTGGCTGGCCGCCGCTGCCGCGGTCTTGGCGTCCTTGCCCGCCTGAACGGCCGAGACGCGGGCTTGGGTGGCGGAGGCCTGCGCACTATTGGCGGAGGCCACAGCCCGGTGCGCAGCGCTCAGAGCACGATTGGCGGAGAAGTTCGCCGACCGCGCGGCCGAACGGGCGGTGGCGGCTGCCTTCTTCGCCTCGTTCGCGGAAGCCTGCGCAGCCGCGGCCGACTTGTCCGCAGCATCCGCATTCGCCTTCGCCTCCTTCGCGGACGACAGTGCACGTTTAGCCGACTCCTCAGCCTTGTCCGCCCAATCCGCCGCATCCGTTGCTGCGTTGTGTGCCTTGGCCGCCGCTTGCTGGGCACGGGCCGCGTCCTCCTGCGCCTTGTGCGCGATCTTGGCGGCGGCGGCGATCGAGCCCTGGATGGCGGCGATGTGGGTGGCGGAGTCGTGGTCCAGCTGGGCGGTCTTGTGCTGCACTGTGGCGACGAAGTTGCGGCGCATCCAGGCCGGGCCCTCCATCGCGGCCTGTGCGTGGGCCTTTGTGTAGGGCCCTGCCTTGGCGAGGATGGCGGCGGTGGTGACCGCGTCATCCTGCTTCAGCGCCTCCTGGTAGGTGGTCTCGAAGAATGCGTGCAACGCGGTTGCGGTACCCGCGTTGACTGCTTCATTCGCGGCCTTTTTGACCGCGGAGCCGGGACTGTTGGCGAGGATGCGGAAGATCTGAACGCGATTGTCCATCGCGGCCGCCTCGATCGCGCCTGTCTCCAGGAACGTGGTGGCGGCGTTCGGTGCGTCGCTCTCCAGCGCCTTCTGAGCCGCCTCGGCGATGGCCTGGCTGGAGGTCTGGGCGAGGTAGAGGACGGTCTCTTGGTCGTCCTGCTGCTGCGCGAGAGCCCGATCGGCGTCAATCCACGCGTGGATGTCGGCTTCTGCCCCCGACAGGGCGAAGCGGGCCGCCTCTTTGGTCCAGGTGCCATGTGAGTCGAGGAGGGCAGTGGCGGCCTGGCGCCCTGTAGTGGTGGCCAGTTCGAGGTCGTTCGCCTTCAGTGCTGCCTCGGCGCGGGCGATGAGCTCTTTCGTAGCTTTGTCGGTCTGCTCCTTCTGCGTACGCTTATCGGCGAGCTCGGACAGCTCCTGCTCTTCGACCTGCGCGAGCTGCCGAGCCTCTTGCAGGGCCTGCTTCATGTCCTCGTCCAGACGCTGCCATTCGGCCTCCCGCGCCTTCTTCTCCACTTCGACAGCCTTTGTGACCGCCTTCGTGGCGTTGTTGGCCGCTTCGGTGGCTGCATTGGCGAACTCGGTCGATTTCTTGGCGTATTCGAGGGCCTGCCCCGCATACTTGGCCGCCCACTCGGCAGCGTCTGCGGCCTTCTCGGCATGGTCGGCTGCGGAGTTCGCGGTATCACGTGCGGTTCGCGCCGCCCCGGCGGACGCATTGGCAAGCGCCTGGGCGGTCCCGGCCGCGTTGGTGGCGATGGTGGCGTTGGCATGGGCGATGGACGCCTGTCGCTTGGCTTCGGCCGCCTGGGCCTGGGCCTTGCCCGCCGCGGCGGCTGCCGCGGCTGCGCTGCCGGCTGCGGAAGCCGCATTACGGGCGGCGGAGGCGGCGGCGGATCCGGCGGAGGCGGCCTGTGCGGAGGCGGTGGCGGCGTGGTCGGCGGCCTTCGCGGCGCTTCGGGCCTTGGAGGCAGCGTTGCGTGCAACGATCGCCGCGTTCTTTGCGGCGCTCGCCTGCGAGGCGTCCTTGGAGGCGGCGATAGCGGAGTTGTAGGCGCGGGCGGCGGCGTTCCCCGCACTGGCGGCGGCCTGGCTCGCCGCTGTCGCTGCCCAGGCGGCGCGGCGGGAGGCGGCAACTGCGGCGTGAGAGGCGCGGATGGCTGTGCGGGCGGCGTCCGCGGCACCCTTGGCGGCACTCGCCGCCTTGCGGGCTGCCTTGCCGGACTTGGCCACATCGTCCTTCGCGGCCTCGGCTTCGGCAGCCGCCTTCTGTGCGGCTTCCTTCGCCTTCTCGGCTGCCGTAACGGCGCGGGCGGAGGCCTCCTCGGCCAGCTTCGTCTTCGCGTCGGCCCGTTTGCCTTCGCGTTCGACGACCGCGACGAGTTCCTCGATCGTGGCCGACTCCTGGTCACGGGCCCTGGCGATGTGCTGGCCGGTGTCGAGGAACCACTCGATTTCCTGGGCGCTGCCGGAGAGGGCACGGGAGGCGTACCTCTGCACCTCCGGCCCCGCCTCTGTGAGCATCTTTGACACCTCCACCCGCATGTCTTCCAGGCGGGCGGTGTACTGGCCTCCGGTGAGGAAGGTTTCCAGGGCCGACTGGGTGTCGGTATCGAGGGCGGAGCCTGCCTCCCGGCGCACGGCCTTGTCGCCGGTCGCCATCACTGTCGTGGTGGCGACGCGGAGATCTTCCATGATGGCGGGCTCGTAGCCGTCCTTGAGGAACGCGGCGATAGCCGCATCGCCGCCGTCGATCGCCTTGACGGCCTCGCGGCGGGTGCCCTTTCCGGCCCCAGCGAGGGCGGTCATGATGGCGACTCGGTTGTCCTCCACCGTTGCCCTGGGCAATTCATGATCAAGAAATGTTTTGATTTCGGCATCGGAGCCGAGGAGTGCGGCTTCCGCGGCTGCCCGGGTGGCTTTCCCTCCGGTCATCCACGCCTTGACGGCCTTGGCCCGGTCGGTGTCGGGCAGGTTGAGCGGATCCTCGTCGGTGCCACCCTCCGCGGCATCTGCCACAGCCGCAAGAGGGTTGAGGACGAGGCTCGATGTGGCAGCTGCGGCAGTAGTAGCCGCTGCTGCGGCAAGTAAGCGCCGTCTGCTCCAGTAACTGGTGTCCAAAGCGGTCCTATCGGATGGCGCGCCCGGCGGCAGGCACACAGACGACGGCATGCCGACGAACACGTTCGTGTGGGTTTCCCGCCCATGTCTCGGTAGCGATAGGTGAGTTGACCAGCAACACGAGAGGGCGCTTGCGTGACCATATATACGTGAAGCACTCGCTGGATACCTGTGTACATCCTGTGAAGATGTGAGAAGGAACACAAAGACCATACGGGCGGTAATAAGCGGATTTGCCCTGACTTGTCGAGTGGTGGGGGACGCGAACGCGTGTTTCGATTTCCGGCACCTCCGCGCCCGTACCGCCACCGCACTTGGCGAAGATCGCCCCGAACAGGGGAGCGCGGATCAACTCACCTTTCACGCAAGGGACTTGCATGAATCTCGCACGGCGGACCCTCGTCATGGGTGCGGCAGCGGCGGCCTGCGCGACCGCGGTCATCGCCCCCACCTCACACGGATCCTTACCCCAACTGCCGATGGAGACAGTTGCGGACGCCCAGCCGGGCCATGCGATCGAAGACTTCGTCCACCCGGACGCAGACAAGATCAAAGAAGAAAAGGGGATCACTCTCAAGCGCGGTGACGGCCGCATCATCCTCGCCGAATGCGGCAGCTCAGCAGGGTTGATGGAGGTGTGGTCACGGAAGAACGACAAGGTCTGCTTCCGCATCACAGGTACTTCCGGGTACCTCACCATGGAGATCCCGGCCGTGTTCGCGGTCAAGGGGAGCGCCGATCACGCTGCCGACATCACTCTCACCACGCCGGACAGCAAGAAGGTGGAAGTTGAGGTCGGCAAGGACACCTGGACTCCGGTCGGAGAATCCACCGACCCGCAGGCCCGCGAACACCTTCTGGTCGAGATCGGCGTAGGTCAGGACAGGCCAACGCCTCCGAAGTTGTCGGGAGATGCCGATCGTCCGTGGTTGGCCCGCGTCACAGTGAACAAGCCGGGCTATGAGGGCGGTCGAAGCTGCAGCGGTGCACTCATCGACCGGACATGGGTGCTGACTGCTGCAAGCTGCCTCACGGAGAACCCGTCCCGCCCGCTGCGGACCGCGGCTGCGCCAACGCTCGACGCCACCGCCACCTTCGCCGGGCAACCCCCGGTAAAGATCAATTATTTGATCCCGCGGAGCGACCGGGACGTGCTGCTCGCCCGGCTGGCCACCCCGGTCACCGGCATCAACCCCGCCACGCTCGCGGGAAGCGTCTCCGCTGATGGAACTACGCTGCTGGCTGCAGGGTTCGGCCGTACCGCCACTGAGTGGGTACCCAGCAGTCCGCACCACAGCACCGTGACCCAGAAAGGCGACGCCGCCACCACCCTGGAGCTGACAGGCGGCCGGATCTGCAAGGGCGATGCCGGAGGCCCCGTTCTCGACGGCAACGGACGCATCACGGCGGTTCAAAGTCGCGCCGACCATCCCGGCTGTTTCGGTCAGTCCGGTCAGAGCGCCGACGCGATCGCGGCTCGCACCGACAACATCTCCGGGTGGCTCAAGAGCAGCACCTTCAGCGGCAAGGCAGCGTTCGGCTTGGATGAGGGTGCTGGTGCGCGGCGGATGTCGGGTGGTGTGGCTGAGGAGTTCGTGGCGCAGTTGGGCGGCGGGGCCGAGCTGGGTGTTGCCGGCCGGACGGGTACCGCCCTGCGTCTGAACGGGACGTCGTCGTATGCGGCTACGGCCGGGCCGGTGGTGGACACCACGAAATCTTTCTCGGTATCGGCCTGGGTCAAGCTCGACAACAAGGACCGCAACTACACGTTCCTGTCGCAGGCCGGCAACCGGGCAAGCGGCTTCCAGCTCTACTACTCGAAGACCTACGACAAGTGGGTGTTCAACCGACACACCAAGGACACCGACGACACCACCATCGCCCGGTCCGTGAGTGCGGATGCGGCGCAGGCCGGAACCTGGACGCACCTGGCCGGCGTGTACGACTCCGCGACCAAGAAGGTCCAGCTGTTCGTCAACGGAAAGCCGCAGACAGCAGCCGACTTCACTACTCCGTGGCGAGCCGACGGTGGTCTGCAGATCGGGCGACTGCACTTCCAAGGTGCCTGGCAGGAGAACACCCGCGGTCTTGTCGATGAGGTGCGGACCATTCAGTCCGTCGCCGCACCGGCCGATGTCGCCGCGATCGCCGACGGCGGACTGCCGACCCACCTGCAGGAGCTGGCCTCCTTCCCCCTGGACGAAGAGTCAGGCAGTGCACGGGTCAGCGGTGGTCATGGCGCAGGCCCCGTCGCCACCCTGGCCGGCAGCGGCGCTCAGCTGGGCGTCGTGGGCAAGGTCGGCACCGCCCTGCGTCTGAACGGAACATCCGCCTACGCCGCTACAGCCGGACCGGTGGTGGACACCACGAAATCATTCTCCGTATCGGCCTGGGTCAAGCTCGACAACAAAGACCGCAACTACACGTTCCTGTCGCAGGCCGGCAACCGGGCAAGCGGCTTCCAGCTCTACTACTCGAAGACCTACGACAAGTGGGTGTTCAACCGACACACCAAGGACACCGACGACACCACCATCGCCCGGTCCGTGAGTGCGGATGCGGCGCAGGCCGGAACCTGGACGCACCTGGCCGGCGTGTACGACTCCGCGACCAAGAAGGTCCAGCTGTTCGTCAACGGAAAGCCGCAGACAGCAGCCGACTTCACTACTCCGTGGCGAGCCGGCAGCACCCTGCAGATCGGCAGGCTCTTCTACCAAGGCGTCTGGCAGGAACACTTCGCCGGAGCCATCGACAACGTCCGTATCTGGGACCGATCCATCGAGGCTGAAGAACTCGCCAACGAGGGTATCCAGATCACCGGCTAGTAGTCACTGAAACACATTCTCAGCGGCACCTGGGCCCGGCAGGATCTGCCGGGCCCGGTGCCCCTTCCGCGCCGGCAGGTGAGCTACCGCTCCATACGCCTGGCCTCCTATTGAATGAGGATCTCGAATGAAATCGCGCGGTAGCTTAAAGCTGCCTTCACAGTCTTTTATGGCGTTGGCCGCCGTCCTGTTGACGGCCACTGGGCCCTCACTGTTCGCGACATCGCCCGAGGCAACAGCTTCCGTAGCTCATGCCTCCTCGGCCGAAGAGGCAGCGTTCGGCTTGGATGAGGGTGCTGGTGCGCGGCGGATGTCGGGTGGTGTGGCTGAGGAGTTCGTGGCGCAGTTGGGCGGCGGGGCCGAGCTGGGTGTTGCCGGCCGGACGGGTACCGCCCTGCGTCTGAACGGGACGTCGTCGTATGCGGCTACGGCCGGGCCGGTGGTGGACACCACGAAATCTTTCTCGGTATCGGCCTGGGTCAAGCTCGACAACAAGGACCGCAACTACACGTTCCTGTCGCAGGCCGGCAACCGGGCAAGCGGCTTCCAGCTCTACTACTCGAAGGCCTACGACAAGTGGGTGTTCAACCGGCACACCAAGGACACCGACGACACCACCATAGTCCGGGCCGTGAGCAACAATGCGGCTCACTCGGGCGTATGGACTCATCTAGCCGGTTCCTACGATGCGGCCAAGCAGACACTGTCGCTGTTCGTAGACGGCAAGTTGCAGCAGTCGGTTCAGTTCACTACTCCGTGGCGAGCCGACGGTGGTCTGCAGATCGGGCGACTGCACTTCCAAGGTGCCTGGCAGGAGAACACCCGCGGTCTTGTCGATGAGGTGCGGACCATTCAGTCCGTCGCCGCACCGGCCGATGTCGCCGCGATCGCCGACGGCGGACTGCCGACCCACCTGCAGGAGCTGGCCTCCTTCCCCCTGGACGAAGAGTCAGGCAGTGCACGGGTCAGCGGTGGTCATGGCGCAGGCCCCGTCGCCACCCTGGCCGGCAGCGGCGCTCAGCTGGGCGTCGTGGGCAAGGTCGGCACCGCCCTGCGTCTGAACGGAACATCCGCCTACGCCGCTACAGCCGGACCGGTGGTGGACACCACGAAATCATTCTCCGTATCGGCCTGGGTCAAGCTCGACAACAAAGACCGCAACTACACGTTCCTGTCGCAGGCCGGCAACCGGGCAAGCGGCTTCCAGCTCTACTACTCGAAGACCTACGACAAGTGGGCTTTCAACCGACGCACGAAGGACACCGACGACACGACCATAGTCCGGGCCGTGAGCAACAATGCGGCTCACTCGGGCGTATGGACCCATCTGACCGGTTCCTACGATGCGGCCAAGCAGACACTGTCGCTGTTCGTAGACGGCAAGTTGCAGCAGTCGGTCCCGTTCACCACACCGTGGCGAGCCGACGGCGGCCTGCAGATCGGCCGGCTGCTCCACCAAGGCACCTGGCATGAATACGTCGTCGGCACCATCGACGAGATCCGCATTGCGCAGCGGAGTTCAGCTGTTTCTTGCGCCCGCACCTATGCCATCGGCCACCGTGGCGCCCCGGAGATCGCCCCGGAAAACACGATTGCCTCACTGGAAGCAGCCGCCGATCACGGTGCGGACTGGGTCGAGACGGATGTGCAGTTCACCAAGGACGGTCAACCCGTCATCATGCACGACAACACCGTGGACAGGATGACCAACGGAACAGGACGTATCGACCAGCTCACCGCCGAGGAGATCTCCCGATTGAGGGTGAAGGGGGGCGGACACGTGCCCACCCTGGAAGAGGTCCTGTCCTCCCTGAAGAACCGGCCTGCCCGTCTACTCCTGGAGATCAAGGGGCCGCAGACGTCAGCAGCGGTGGAGCATGCCCTCAAGCTCGTGGCCGAAGCGGGGATGAACGAACGTACCGTGGTCCAGTCCTTCGATGAGGACGTCGTACGGCATGCAGCCGCCTCCGGCTACAGGACCAAGGTCGCACTACTCCGGTCCAAGCTCGATCCGGATCCCGTAGCCACGGCACGCACCTTCGCTCTCAGTGCGTACGCGGTGAACTTCAAGGGACTCTCTGCCCGTCCTGCTGTGGTGGAGCAGCTGAAGGCGGCCGGGGTCGAAGTGTTCGTCTGGACGGTCGACAGCGAGACCGATTGGCAGCTTGCGGCGTCATGGGGTGTTGACGGCGTCATCACCAATCGCCCGGAACTGTTCCTGCCATGGCGGCAATCCCACTGCCCCGAAGCAACGCAGTGAGGAATCAACCCGACCATGACTGGTCACCTTGTCACCGGTGCTTCCCGTGACAAGCGAACGGTTCGACAACCTCCGCAAATCCACCACGGTGTGGTTCCGCTCCCGGACGGCTCCCAGATCGGCGATCGCACATTCCACATCACTGTGAAAGAGAACGATGAAAATCGCGTTCCTCATCAACAATGCGTTCGGCATCGGCGGGACCATCCGATCCACCATGAACCTGTCGCACGCCCTCGCCGCACGCCACGCAGTCGAGGTGGTGAGTGTGCACCGAGTGAGTGACACACCGGCTCTCGCCCTCGATAAACGGGTGCGACTGACCTCCCTGATCGACATGCGTGAAAACAGCCCCGGCTGTGAACGGCGCCACGAGCTGACCCGGCAGCCGTGCACGATGTTCCCCGACACGGGCGCCGCCGCGAACTCCGGGCGCCTGCCGTATTCGGCCCTACACGACGAACGCATCGGCACCTGGCTCCGTCACACCGACGCAGACGTGGTGATTGCCACCCGTCCCGACCTCAACGGCTACCTCGCCCGCGACGCGCGCAGCCGCTACCTGCGCATCGGACAGGAACACCTGAGCCTCGATGCCCACAGTCCGACCCTGCGTGGCCATCAGGCCGATGCCATCGCCGGCCTGGACGCCTTCGTGACCGTATCCGAAGCCGACGCATCCCAGTACCGCGCAGCCCTGCCCGGCGTATCGACGCGAATCCTCTGCATCCCCAACAGCGTGCCCGTGCCCGCGGTCGATCCCTCAACCCGTCGCTCGAAAGTCATCGTGGCCGCGGGCCGGCTGGTCAGCATCAAACGCTATGACCGATTGATCGACGCATTCGCCGAGGTAGCCGCAGACCACCCGGACTGGACCCTGCGCATTTATGGACGCGGCCCCGACAAACCCCGGCTGCGCGAGCAGATCGACCGGCTCGGACTCTACGAACAGGTGCGTCTCATGGGCCCTGTCGCACCGATCGAGACCGAATGGGCAAAGGGCGCCATCGCCGCGGTCTCCTCCGACATGGAGTCCTTCGGCATGACCATCGTCGAAGCCATGCACTGCGGCGTACCGGTCATCGCCACAGATTGCCCGCACGGACCGGCCGAGATCATCGATCACGACACCAACGGCGTCCTCGTGCCGCTGCAGGACAGCAGCGACGCGTACGTGGACGCGCTGAGGCAGCTCATGACGGACGACGCCTTACGCGACCGACTCGGCGATGCCGCCCGTGAACGTGCCCGCGCTTTCGCCCCCGCCTCAGCCGCCCGTCGCTACGAACGGCTCTTCGGTGACCTGCAGACCACTGATCGCCCGTCCCTTTTGACAAGGTTGCGCTCAGCGGTACGCGCAGCCGCGCCCGCGGTGCACACACGGCGGCAGCAACGACCGGCACAGGCCGCAACAGAGCCCCACCACATCACCGCCCCACGCGCATCGGCGCGCGCACGAGCCCTGTCCGACGATGCCCTCCTCATCCGCCTCGTCGCCGACACCCTCCCCACCGGCCTCCTCGACTTCGTCGCCCGGCTGCGCAAGGATCCCAAGGGCCGCGAGATACGCCTCCCCATATCCGAGGCCACCGCACCCGACCAGACTGACCCGCACATCATCCTGCCGGTCGGCGCCGAACTCACCGAAGGCCGCTGGGACTGCTACGTCGCCCACCGTGACAGCAACACCGCCGCGCGTCGTACCCGTCTCACCGCAGCGCTCACTGAACAAGCCGCCCTTGTAGGACGCCACCCCATCGCGGGCCGCAACGGAGTCAGCGCTTGCATCCCGTACACCACAAGCGATGGCTACCTCGCCCTGCGTACCTGGCACCGTCCCGCCCACGCAGAGGTGCACCGCATCACGATCGACGGCGCACACGTCTCGGTCACCGCGACACTGCTCAGTCCGAACATCAAGGCGAACCTGACTGCGGCAGCCGTGGTGGCCGCCTCCCGCACCGGGCCCGAACACGACTTCACCACCTCGGTCACTCAAATTGCCGACGGAAGCTTTGAGTTCACCCTCGACTACCGCGACATGCTCAACCACCGCAGAGCAGAGCACGACCTGTGGGACCTGCGGCTGCGCTTGAACTCCCCAGGCCACGCCCCCATCCCCATAGGCCGCATCGGAGGAGACATAGTTGATCGCAAGATGACAGACAAGACTCCGGTGACGCATCTTGCACACCCGAAGCGTGGCATGACCCGCCTCACGCCCTTCTTCACCGTCGACAACAACCTCGCGCTCAGCGCCAAGGACATACCGGAATCCGCTCGCGACCAGCGCGTCGTGTGTAGTGGCTGATGCGGGCCTGGTGTTGTCGTTTTCGGCGCCAGTGTGACCAGTGCAGGATGTGGTCGACGGGTGTGGGTTGGCGGTCGGTGAGGCGGGTGATCAGGCGTCTGATCTCGGCGAGGCTGAGGTGGATGAGCTGGGAGGATCCGTTTCTGCTTTCTCGGCATCGAGTGCACGGGCCTGCAGGACGGTCAGGCAGGCGTGGGCTGCCATGGCCAGGGTGATGTGACGGTGCCAGCCCGGATAGCGGCGGACTTGGTAGTTGTCCAGGCCGCACTCCTGCTTCGCCGTCTGGAAGCATTCTTCGAGGGCCCACCGGCTGCCGGCGATGTGGATCAACTCGTCCAGGGTGGTGCCGGCGGGGCAGTAGGCGATGTAGTAGGAGATCTGCTCGGGCCGGCTGACGCTGCGGCGGGCGATAACCCAGTGGCGGCGGTCCTCGCGGTGCCAGGGTCGGACTTCGACACGCGCCCAGTCGAACACCCGCATCCCATGAGCACCGTTCCCGCACGAGCGGCGTTTCCACTTCTGCCGCGGCAGGCCCGTGAACAGGTCGTGGACGGGGTGGTCCAGGGCCCAGCGAGTGACGACGGTGTCGTGGCGGGTGGTGGCCATGACATGGAAGACATCGGCCTGCTCCAGCTCGGACCGCCAGCCCTTGCTGAAGCCGTATGCGGCATCAGCGGTCACCCACCGGAACGGAATCTTGTCCGCGATCGCGCGGCGGACCATCTTTTTGGCCATGACGACCTTGGTCTCGAAGCCGACCTCGTCGGCAATGCCGGCCCTGCGGCAGCGTTCACGGTCGTCCGTCCAGGAAGTGGGCAGATATACCTGCGGTCGATCAACGTCCGGCCACCGCCGGCTGCATAGGCGAGGAAGACGCCGACCTGGCAACTCTCCGTCCGTCCCGCGGTTCCGGAGTACTGACGCTGGACCCCTGCCGAGCGCACGCCTTTCTTGAGGAAGCCGGTGTCATCCACAATGAGCACGGCCTCGGGGCCGCCGAGGTGCTCGACGACGTAGTCACGCACATCGTCGAGGACCTCATCCGCTTCCCACTCGATCCGGTTCAGCAGTCGATGGATACGGTCCGGAGCCGCGTGACCGGCCTGTTCGGCCAGTGTCCAGCCGTTCTTCCGCTCCAGCGGAGCAATCAATCCCCGCATGTAGGCAAGCGCCGACTCCCGCGGCTCCGTCCTGGAAAACCGATGCACGAACCGCTCGTGCACAGCATCCAATTCACTGGCCCACATCCTGGCATCAGCAAGGTCCCCACTCGTGCCCAGACCAACGACCGGCCTATCCAACCGTCACGGCAAACACCGTTGCAGTACTAGGAGTTGTCTTCAAATGTCACGCCCACATCAGAAGCGATGCGAGGGCGACGGCTGCTTGGTAGGACTCGGCGGTCTTGTCGTAGCGGGTGGCGATGCCGCGCCACTGTTTCAACCGGTTGAAGCAGCGTTCCACCACGTTGCGCTGCTTGTAGAGCTGCTTGTCGAAAGCCGGCGGGCGTACGCCGCGGCTGCCGCGGCGGAGCCGGTTGCGGATCTGGTCGGCTCGTTCGGGGATGGTGTGGCTGACGCCCCGCCGCCTGAGCCAGGTGCGGATGGCCTTGGAGCTGTAGCCCTTGTCGCCCAGGACATGAGCCGGCCGGACCCGGGGATGTCCCGGGCCGATACGCGGCACCCGTATCGACTCCATCACGGTGGTGAACTGGGTGCAGTCGTTGGTGTTCCCGCCGGTGACAGTGAAGGCGAGCGGGCGGCCCGCCGCGTCGCAGGCGAGATGAATCTTGCTGGTCAGGCCGCCCCGGGAGCGTCCGAGTCCGGGGCTGCGGATCCCCTTTTTCGAGCCCCGGCGGCGTGCTGGTGGGCGCGGACGACGGTGGAGTCGACCGACACGAGCCAGTCGATGTCACCGGCCGCATCCGCCTGCGCCTGGGCGGCCCGCAACATCCGCTCGAAGGTACCGTCCAGCGCCCAACGGCGAAAACGGGTGTGGAGCGTAGCCCACGGCCCGTACCGCTCAGGCACATCCCGCCAAGCCGTGCCGGTACGGAACTTCCACACGATTCCGTTGAGCACAGTGCGGTCATCCAACCGCTTCCGGCCCCGCACGGACTCGGGAAGCAGCGGCCGGACAAACTCCCATTCGGCATCAGACAGTTCATGGCGACGTATCACCCCACCATGATCCACCACTCAAGATCATTTGAAGACACGGCCTAGGACGGGGCAGCCGGGCAGGGGCTCATGGAACCGTGCCGCGGCCTTTGCGGAGGGGCTATCGCCTCCAGACCCGCAGGAAGGTGAGAACGGAGCGATCTGCCAACACCATTGGCGTCAGAGACAGGATCACGCCGGCCTTCAGTAGGTCACTCTGGAAGACCGCAACAAGGATCAGAGCGGTCGTCAGAACGGAAGCCCACCGCACCGTGATTGCACGAATGCTCATGATCGCTGATTGACTGAGGCTGCAGGGTGGAATGCTATTGCCGAAAGACACCAGGCGCTGACTGATCCAGTTCTGGTGCACGCGTGCGATCAACTCGAAGTCCTCCTTCAGGAATTGGGTGGAGCGGACGCGTAAGGGCTTCGAGTCCGGCTGCCGTCGCCTCGGAGCCCTTCTTGCTGTCCTGCCTGCAACGTAGCGAGCAGCCGCCCGCACTACCACTGGCGTGAAACTTCTGAAAGTGGGCTTACTGCCCCCCCCGCCTATAGGTAAGTTGACGCGCAGAACGTCCGATAGGCGGAGCAGATTGAGCATAGGCGGTCAAGTTCGATCATAGGTAGGGCGTTCAGGTAAGGGAAATATCCGCAGGCTTGCTAGAGGTGGGTGATCTGATTCGCATATAGTCCTTCGAAAGAGGGAAGTTCGACCTCTCTTCTCTCCGCTGCCGCTGCAAGTGCAACCCGGACGGGAGCCACCATTCGCGGTCAGGGGACCCACCACGGCTGCATTCATCTACTTCGGGCCACCCCCCTGTGTGGTGTGAGCCCGGCCTCCGGCCCGCTCGCGGGTGGAGCCGCCGTCACCCTCACCGGCACGGACTTGTCCACTGCCACCGCCGTGCGCTTCGGCACCCACACGGTCGTCCCCACCGTCGTCAACGACCGCGAGATGGGCACTACCACGGCCCGCCGGAGACACAGCCGGCGCCGTCGCCGTCAGCGTCATCACAGCGGGCGGCGCCAGCAAGAGCTGGTACTACACCTACGCCGGCGCGCCCACTGTCACCGCTCTCTCGCCCACCTTCGGGGCCCCTTCCGGTGGCATGGCCTTCACGCTGACCGGGACGAACCTGACCAGGGCGAGCGTCACGTTCAACGGTGTGCCGGGCACCAGCATCGTGGTCAACGGCGCGGGGACTTCGCTGACCGGCACCGCACCGCACCGGCGGGCACCGGCACCGTCCAGGTCACCACGCCGGGCGGCAACGCGACCGTCCCCGGCGGCTTCACCTACACCCTCCAGCGCGCCTACGTCACCAACTCCGGCTCCGGCAGCGTCTCCGTCATCAACACGTGGCCTCAGCCGCTCACGGACCTGACCGCCTCTCCCGCCTTGAAGGGAAGAAGCCGGCACGGTCGCCTTCTTGCAGGCCGAACCGGTGGGTGCGGGCTTGGGCGATGACGTCGTGGGGCGGGTCGCCGTTCTCGAAGATGATCACCTGTCCTGGGAAGGTGAGCATGTTCCGGTAGAAGTGATCGACGACGGTCGATGTCATCGGTACGTCGTCACCTGGGGCGTCGCCCTGGGGGTCACTGTGGGGGCCGCGGTAGGTGACGACGGGCGAGTCGAGGACGACGAGCCCGGGGTGCGGCCGGTCGTGCTCACGGCAGTAGTGGGCGAGGGCTGTGGTGAATGCGGAGTGCAGCACGGAGCGGACGCCCTTGCCCCGAGAGGCCCGCAGTCGGTTACCTGCCCTGATCTCCATCTGGTACTGGTCGTACTCCGCGTACTCGACGGAGGGCACCTTCCATGCCTCCAGCGTGTCCTGGAGGACCCGGTCAAAGGCGGAGAGTACCCCGTTCGGAATGTAGTCGGTGGGCCGGTGGGTGGGCGTTGCGGCTTCACCGTCCAGCTGCGACCGGCGTTCTTCCAGTTCCTCGATGCGCTGGTGAAGGTCCAGGTCACGTTCGATGGCCGAGCGGACCTCAAGATGCTGGTCCATGTCCTCGCGCAGCGGGGCGAGCCGTCCCCGGGTGACGGAGATGTCCGCGTCGAGGCGAGCAGCGGATGCCTTCAGCTCCTCCCTGCGGCTGCTGAGTTCTTCGAGCTGACTGAGCAGGTCGCGCATGGTCGGCCGAAGGTCATCGAGGAGGGAGGCGGTCTTGGCCATCTCGGTTTCCACTGCGAGATGTAGCTGAGTCGTCTCGCGTTCGCTGTGGTCGGGGTGCTGGTGTTCGGGTTCGGCGCCGCAGAAGACGCAGGTGCCGACCTTGAAGAACCCCAGGAGGTTGCCGGCCTCGGTGACCATGACGAGCCGGTCGATGTCGGAGCGGTACTGCTTTTCCAGCAGGGTGAACCGGGACATGAGGTCGCCGACCTCGGCCAGGCGCGCTTCTATCCCGGCCAGCTCCTCCGTGACCGACATGCTTTCGGCCACGGAGTTCAGGTGCTGTTGGGTGATGGTCTCGACTGCGCGGGAGTAGCCGTCGATGGTTGTTTGCAGGCGCCGGTGCCGGTCACGGAGTTCCTGGATATTCTCGGAGGTGCTGAGCTTGTTCTGCAGGTCGACGATGATCCGGTCGAGGAGGCTGACCTGCCCTTTGTTGACGCGGCGCTGGCCGGCGTTCATGCCGGTGGTGACCTCGGCGTCGCCTTCTCCGGTAAGCAGCAGCCGCATGACGGAGGCCGCCGCGGTTTTCCCGTTGGCGGAGGAGGAGTGCAGGACTGGGGAGCGTTTGTCGACCATGCGGTTCTCGGGAACGACCGAGAGGTGCACCAGGTCGCTCAGGCGCAGCTCGCGGGTGCCGCCTACATCGTTCGTGCGGATGCGCAGGTCATCCCATCCGAGGCTGCCGAGGAGGAACTGGGAGAGGCTGTTCTTACTGCGCGCGGTGTGCTGGGCCTTGACGTCGAAGTCGGAGGGGCGGGTCACCTGTTCCCGCAGGTCGGCCCAGTACACGTGGATGGTGTTGCTGTCCGGGACACGCAGCAGGGTGAGCGGGGTCCCGTCGTCGAGTTTGAGGCCGAGGAGGATCTGGCTGTATCCCTCGGCTTCGGAGACGGGGTCGAGCTTGCTGCCGCCGAGCATGTACTCGATGGACTCCGCGACGAACGATTTGCCGGTGTCCGAGGCGCCGTAGACGACAGTGAGGGACGGGGCGAAGTCCACTGTGGCGAGCGGCTTGGTCGAGGAGGCGTAGGTGAGGTGTGTCAGACGCAGGTCAGCCATGGCCAGCCCCTTCGGATGCGGAGCCTGTTGCGGCGCGGTTGATGATCTGGTGGGTCACGCTGCGGGCGTGCGCCGGGGAGGCGCAGTGGTGGAGGGCCCACTCGGCGCGTTCGCGCAGAGATGCGACGTAGGGGGCTTCCAGCACTTCGATGAAGGTGGGGCCGTTTTCCGTGGCCGCGTACATGAGGCCGTCGTCGCTGCTGACGAGGTCGGCCAGCCCGGCCCGGATCAGCACGAGAAGACCTTGTTCGAGGAGTTCTCGCTTCCTGCCGAGTTCGCCTTCCTGGGCCGGCAGGTCAGGGTGGAGGCTGTGCGGGCCGTCGAACTCGCCGCTGTGGAGTACGAGGTAGTCCAGCGCGGCGAGCTGGGTGAGGTCGAGGGGCTGGGGGTGGCTCTCGGCCAGGAGGACAAGAGCGCGCACGCCCACCTCGAGTGAGCTGTTGAGCGGGGTCACTGTTCTCCCTCCCGACACCAGATAAGGTGGTTGTCGTTCGCCAGGTGGTGGCATACCCCCTTGCGGACCTGCGGCCCCACGTAGGGCTTGAGGATCGTCTCGGTTACTTCCACGGTTCCCGCGCAGATCATGACGGCTGCGTGGCGTTCCCAGCCGTTGGGGTGAGACCGCTCCGACTCCTCCACGACAATTGTGTAGACATCTTCTTTGACCTGGTCAAAGTATTCCGGCGTGGTCGAGTCCCGCGCGAACACGCGCACGGACTCGGCGGCGAAGAAAGCCACCCGCTGTCGCAGGAGGTGCCCCTTGGCCTCGGCCACGTCCTCGACCTGCTCCAGGGTGTTGATCTTGTCGGGAAACCGCTCACGATAGACATCGACGAGGCGCTGCACGTACCGTGCCTCGTCGTGCCGGGGCCGCTCGGGAGGAGTCAGCTTGATCGGCCCGTTCGCCGGCGGAACGTGCGGGAAACGCGCGAGCCAGTGCGGCGTGGTCATGTGCTCTTCGAGCACCTGATCAAGGTCGATGCACGAGAACATGCCGAAGTCGGTGCCTTCCGCCAGCTCCTCCACCTTGCGGCGCTCGTCATCATCGAGCTTGGTCACGAGCTTGTCCCTGGTCGTGGACAGTTCCTCCAGGAACTTTGCCCGGCACTCGGACGGCTTCGAGATGAGGCGCTTCAGGCTGGCAGCGAATGTGAGAGCAACGAAGACGTAGCGGCTGGGGATGGTGAAATGACCGGCCGCGGCGGCCACGAACATCTTCCGCATCTCCTGGGCCGCAGTGGTCCAGGACAGATCCCGTTTGTACTGCTTGCACTGGTAGTTGTGCCATTCCCCCTCCAGCTTCGCCTGCGTCAGGAAGCCTGCCACGTCGATGCCATGGTCCCCCGCGCCACCTTGCCGCTCAATGAGGTCGTACTTCGCCCCCTGCGTCGGCACCCATTCCTTCACGAACTCCTCAAATTCGCCGGGGTCGTACAGGAGAGTGACCGTCTGCTTCGGCGTCGCCATCCTCGGCATGCTGAGCCTAGGCGGCAGCACTGTCAGTGCCCGCCGCTCTTTGCCCCCCGGCTGACCGTCATGCTGGCTCGTCACACCATCCCCCTTGCTGCGCTTGGCGATCTCAACAGATATCACCGGGACGCAGCCGCATCCAGACCGGAACAGCGGCGCGAACTGCCGCATGGTCAGGTTCGTTCGCCAGTACCCGCGACCAGCAGTGCCTGGTTCTCTAGCGGAAGGCTCCAGGGCCGTCCGCTGCGGACCACGTCCGCACCCTGCCCCTCACTCCGTCTCCAGCTTCCCGAAGGCACGTGGGCTCTGCCCGGAGAGCGGGGCTGTCCAGGACGGCTCCGACACCGTCATCGCACCAGCCACACCAAGATCATCACATCGGGATCAGAGTGACGGTATCCGCTCGGCTGCCGTTATACGAAGCGTCTCCGCTGGCACGGAGCGGACGCTTTCTTGGCGGCCTCCGTACGGCCGTCCCACGGCGTGTCTCCGCCTTGCGGAGACATCCGGGGTTGCACTGGTTCCCGCGCGCATTCCCGGTATCTGCTCCGCGTCGGGTCCCGACAAGCGCGGGAGTCTGGGTGAACCGGACAACGTTCCGTGGTCCCAGCATGCGGGAAGGTGATTACTACGTGGTGAGCGGCGAGGTGCGCCGGTGGACAGCCGGTGGACAGATGCCTTTGGACGGTATAGCACGGGGCGGCACGCCCCAACCTGGTGCACCCGTTCTGATCAGCGAAAACGTCACGAGGTGGCACCACGAGGCATCGGACAACATGATCCCTTTCGGTCTCGTAATGCGTAGGTCTCGGGTTCGAATCCCGAAGACGGCTGTGTGTGCAAGGTTAGCGGGAGGGCCAAGAGCCAGGAGCACCCTTGGTGCAGGCCCGTATGAGGTCGTTGCCGCAGCCCGGAAGGCTGTTCCTCCCTCGGCTCGGTACCGAGGCGCCCAGGAGGGAGAGCCGGGCACCGGCATTTAGAGGACGGGCTGTGCGACGCCCTCAGGGAGGAACCGGACATGCTGGGTAATCCGGCAGGCTAGGCGGTGTTAGGCGTCGAACTCGCCGCGCCAGGCGAAGTCGAGGAGGGCCTCGGGGAGGTAGTCGGTCTCGACCTCGATCGGGAGGCCGTTGGCCTTGGCCAGGCAGGCGATCGCCAGCGGGGCGAGGGCTACGACGCTCAGGATGTTGTGGGTGCGGTCCTCGACTGCGGTCCAGTACTCCTTGTGCCAGCGGACGGCGTCGGCCAGGGCGCCGTTGAAGCCGGCGGCGTCGTTGCGCTGGTAGCGGTAGAGCATCATGATCGGCGGGTACCGCAGATTGCCCATCTCCTCCGCGTCGACGACGCGGGCCTGTTCGGGAGCGCTCAGGTCCACGGCGCGCACCAGGTGCGTGCGCAGGTCGTCCCGGTGGAGCCAGAAGCTCTGGAGGGTCTCCACCCAGGTGTAGGTGTACTCGTCCAGGGCGCCGCCGAGGTCGCGCAGCAGGGACACTGGGATCCGGGCCAGCATGTCGAGGCGGGCTGCTTCACGGCAGATGACCGCGAGGTAGAAGGCGTCGAGCCAGGTGTCTGCGTTGAGGTGGGTCTGCGTCCCGGTGGTGGCGAGGTGGCGCTCCTCCTGGCGGTCTTGCAGGTGATCGCCTCCCGGTCGGGATCGGCGGCGGCGAAGACGGCGGAATGCACCTGCATGGCCAGCGGTCAGGACTCCCACGTCTCCAGCATGACGGCACCGGGGTCCCCCACAGAGCGGACGAGTGTGACGTTCAGTGACTCCATGGCGGCATCCGACCTGGAGCTGTGTGAGGTCTCGATCCTCTCCAGCGATTCCGATGGTGACTCCTCCATGATGGGAACCACCGCCGCCATCGTGTCCTTCTGATAGTCCTGGCGCGGAATGCGCGTTGCCATCTGTTCCAGGTGTCTCACGTGGGGAACTCGCCGCACCAGTTGCGCTTGATGAGGACGGCGGGCAGATATTCGGACTCGACCTCGATGGGGATGCCCGCGTCGTGGGCGATGCAGGCCATGGCGAGAGGGGCGAGGGCGACGAGGCCCGAGATCTGGAAGGCTCGCTCCTCCTCGCTCCAGTACTCCTTGTGCCACTGGAGGGCGTTGGCCAGCGCCCGGTTGAATCCGTCTCGGTCCTTGCGGACGAAGCGGTGGAACATCTCCATCGGGGGGTACAGCAGCTTGCCCACCGTCTCAGGGTCGTCGACGGCTTCCGGGGCGGTGGCGTCGACCGCAGTCACTAGCTTCGGGACGAGGTCCTGACCTCCGAGCCAATAGGTCTGGAGAGTGTCGATCCAAGCGTAGTCGTACTCGCCGAAACGCGAGCCGTTCTCTCGCAGCACGGACAGCGGCACCCGGCACAGGGACGTAATCCTGTCCTTCTCCCTGCACACCACCGCCAGGTAGAAGGCACTGAGCCAGGATCCCGGGTGCACGTACCACTCCGGACCGGTGGCCTGGAGCGTGCGGTCCTTGTGCGCGATGCGGCACTGCACCTGCTCTTCGGTTGTGGTTGCAGCGGCGAACAGGGCGGAGCCGACCTGCATCGCATTCACCCAGGCATCCCACGTGGGGAAGATCGCGGCCCGCGGGTCCATCAGGCAGTGTGCCTCGGCCAGGGTGAGCGTGGTGCCCAGGGCATCACCCAGATTGGTGGTGCCCGCTTCCAGACCGTCGACCAGTTTCTGCGCGTTCTCCTGGAGCACAGCGAGGCCGTCTTCCGCGTTCCCTGTGGGAAAGGGGTGGCGGGGGATGCTCGAGACCAACGCGTTTCTCCTTAGAAGATTTTGAAGTGCTTGAGCTCAGCACCAGCATACTGACCAGTGTTCTCGGTGGCCTGGACGAGAACGTAGCGCAGGCTCTTGTTCTCGATGGCCTCTCTAATCTCCCTGGCGTACTGGGCGTCTTTCGGCGACAGAAGGGCGCGCTGCTCCATATCGGCACAGATTGTGCGGACATACTCGATGGTTCCCTGTTTCACCATGGTGCCCCTGTCGAGCGCACCATTGCCCCGGCGCCAGTCCAGTCGCGCGTTCGGTCCCTTCGCCTCGACGATGATGAGGCTGCCGTCCTTGTCACGCCAGAGCTGGTCGAACCTCTTTGAACCGTTGGGCGTCTCGGGAAGGTCGGTGATCTCGTGGGCCCCCGCGAACTCCTTCTGTAGGAGCATGTGTCGGCGTGCGGCCTCCTCGCCGAGGGCCTCGCCGAGTTTGGTGTTGTTGGAGACGCCCTCGCCGACTGTCTTGTCGAAGTGCTCCTGCGCGTTGGCGAGAGCCTTCGCGGTCTCATCGGTCGGGTTGTTCTTGTAGGCATTCTCGGCGTTGGTCAGGTCCATGCCTGCTGTGCGCTTGGCTGAAACGTCGTCGAGGTGATCGAGGTGGCCTTGCGGGCTGACGGTGTCCCGGCCCCGTACGAGGTCGTCGAGGTGGAACTTCTCCGGGTCCGCGGAAGGCAGTTCGTCGGCGGCCATCCAGCCGCCGTTCGGCTTCTCTACGAGCTTCGGCAGGAGCTGTCCGTCCACCATTTCCTCGGCACTGTTGCGATAGCCGGGCCCCCACTTGTCGTAGTGCTCCGCTCGCCAGGCTGGATCCTCGTTCGCCAGACGCACATGCTCACGCGTGATGGCCGTCCGTTCTGCGGGCGTCCGCTCCTTGGCCGGCTTCTCACGGGCAGCTTCGTACTCCGCGTGATGGGCCGCGCGCGTCGCGTCGTCCACGCCGCCTGGGTTGGCTGCGTCCGGCGAAGGGGTAGCCGGGTGGCCACCGCCCGGGACACCGTTGTCCGTGGAGGAGCTGCCCGACATGACACTGTCGGTCGTGGAGCCGCCCGGTACGTCGTGACCGCCGCCCGTGGACGGGGTGTCCGTGTGGCCTGCGCCGCCCGCGGGATGGTTGTCGCCTGTGTGGCCGGTGCCACCTGTCCCGTTGCCCAGGTTGTTCGTCGCCATGTGGTTGCCCGCGTTACCTCCCGGAGCCCCGTGGTCGCCGGCGCGCCCCGTAGGGGTGGTGTCGTCCGGCCCGGTGTTGCCGTGGCCCGGGTTGTCGCCGGTGCGGGCCGGGTCGGGGATGTCCGAGCCGACGCGTGTGAAGTCGTCGCCTCGTCCGCCGACGCTGGCCAGGACCCGCTGCTCCTGGTGAGCCGGGGTCTCGATTCGTGGGTTGTCCGCGCCCGTGGTGGGTTGGGCGGGCTTCTCCTGGTGGGCGTCCTCGGCGCGTTGGAAGAGGCTGCCGTCCTCGTTGTAGATGTCGGTTCTAGGGTCCATGTACTTGCCGGTGACCGGATCTTTCACCGTCCCCGGTGGGAAGGTGACCGTGTCCTTGGGCAGCTCGATTCTGCCGCCCGGGAGTTTGGTTGCCCCTTCCGGGATGGCGGCGTCCTTGGGCAGCTGGATCGTGCCGTCCGGCATCTCGACGGCGCCTTCAGGCAGGCTGTAGGCGCCCTCGGAGATCTTCGGGGTCTCGACGTGGCCGAGGCCCTTGAGGTGGGCCAGCACGTCGCCGACCTTCGACAGGCCCGCGCCTGCGCCCTTGATGACGTAGGTCATCGGGTCGACGGCGCTGCCCACCTTGCTGACGACGGACAGGCCCTTGGCCAGCGCGCCTGCCTTGCCCGCGCCCTGCACGGCGGCACCGCCACCGCGGGTGAAGAGGGCGGTCACGATGTTGAAGGTGACCGCGCCGGCGGCTCGGGAGCCGTTCGATTCCCACTGGTCCCAGGCCACAAGGGCCTTGCCGGTATCCACCACTGCGGTACGCGAGTCCCGTAGCCAGGAGGGGAGCATCTTCCCCGGCGCCATCCAGTAGGCGACGTTCAAACCGGGCGTGGTGGTGATCGCCACTGCGGTGGAGAGCTTGGCCAGACCGGCCCACGCCTCGCCGGCGGCGTCCCCGCCGTGCCCGCCGAAGAGGGTGTAGATGCCGTCGATGGTGCCCCCCACGCCGTCGACGATGAAGCCCTTGCCGAAGTCCCAGAGGTGCTCTCCCACGTGCCACCAGGGAACGGATTCCTCGACCGTGTCGCCCCAGGGCAGGCTCTTGGATGCCTTGAGGGCTTCGGCGTCGTAGCCGTATCCCTTCTTGTGGGAGGCGTCGATCGTGTGGAGTGCCTTGCCTCCTGGTACCAGCGCGACGATCTTGGCGTGGCAGTCGCGTTCGGCTTCCTGGAACGCTGCCCAGACCTCGGCGATCTTGTTGCGGCGGCCCAGGTTCTCGTCGGTCAGGTCGCCGTCTTCGCTCCAGTCGTCTTCGGCGGCCTCGTTGTCGCGGAAATCGGCGGCTTCCTGCTTGAGCTGCTCCAGCCGGTGGATCAGTGGCCTGATCTCACGGGCGTAGGTGCTCAGAGCCCCGGCGATGGCGTGCATGTCATCGCTCAGGTCGTGCGCCGTGCGCTCCACCGGTTTGGTGACGCCGAACAGCTGCTCCGCCTCGGGTGCCTTGTAGAAGGCGGCCAGTCCGCCGAAGGACTTGTGGACGTCCGAGCCAGCGGTTTGGACCTTGGAGCCGCCAAGGGAGAGCGCCTTCGTCTTGGCTTCCAGAACGTCCAGATCGCCGGTGAAGACCGGTACATCGGCCGGGTCGACCGGTCCGCCGCTCACTTCTTCCCCCCGAAGTCCTTGAGAGCGTCCAGCCGCACCCCGTGGGCGGCGTTCTGGGCGTTCTTGGCCGCCTCCAGATCGCCCTGGACGTATTCATTGGTGGCTTTGGCAGCCCCCAGAACGGCGGCCTGGCAGCGATCGGCCATCGCCGTCATGCGCGGCTTGCGTTTCGTCACGTACTCGGCCAGCGCCGCGGCGACCGGCCCCGTCGCCGTCTGAGTGAACAGGGAGGTGGCCGCCGGTCCCAACGGCTTGTTCGTCGGCGCCCACGGTCCGGGCGACAGCGGTGTTCGGGCCTGCGTGCCCGGCACGGCCGTACCCGCTGCCTGAGCCGCCTCCTGGATGTCAGAGAGCAGTGTGCTGAGGACCTTCCCCAGGTCTTCGGCATGCGTGCCGACGACCTTCAACTGGCCCTGCACTCCCTGCGGCTGGATGTCCCATGACGCCATGAACGCCCCCCTGCGTACACACTTCTTGCACCGCCGCCGCGACCCGCGCGGCGACGCCCCCGTGGCCGGCAACCCGTCCGCGCACTCCGAAGGATTGCCTTATCTGTCGATGCGCTGAGGCGCCAGCTCAGCCGATGTTGTCGACCGCGGCCTTCGCGCGTGCGAGCGTCTGGTGCGCGGTCCCGTCGTTCTTCTCCAGCGTCGTCTTCAGCAGCTGGATGATGCTCCTGACCTCCTGCGAGGCACTGTTCCAGCGCATTTCCTTGCCGTGGTACTCCTCCGCGACACCATCCGCGGCGAAATCCGACATCGCCGCCTTCACCTGCGCATCACGCGCCGCGATCACCTGCTCCAGGCGCGCGATCACCGCCTGGATGTTCCCCTGCGCCTCCGCCGACGCACCCGAGTCGTACGAACGACGGTCCATGCCAGCAGCCACCACAATCACTCCCCCTGAAGATCTGAGTACTTGAGCCGCAAGAAGGCCGTCAGCGGCCCGAGAAGCGGGCCGCGTCGAAGTTCGCCGCCGACATCTGCGACCGGGCATTGTCGGCCTGCTCCTGGTCGCCCGAGCCGAACGCCGTCTCCATGCCCGACTGTCCGCCCACAATCGCGGCCAGCGCACTGTTCAACGATGCCGTGATCTCGTCCGCGCGCGACTTGAACGAGTCGAACGCCACCTTGCCCGACCCGTTGAACTTGCCCTCCAACGGCTGTGCTGCTTGCACGAGTTGGTGGATCAACGTTCCCAGTTCCGTGCTCGACCCCTGCGACTTCGACCTCAGGGTCGAGAGCGTCTGCGCCCCCATGTCGAACTTCATCAGGCTCCCCCCGCCAGACTTGACGATCGTTTGTACGGTCATGCCTATCAATTGCGAAGTCATTGGTGCAATCCGCAATCCCGATGCTATGCCCAAGGTCTGACAACGGCTCAAAACAGCCAGGAGCCCACCCACTTGCCAATGCCCGCGAGGTGCTTGGCAGGGAGGTCCACGCGCACGTTCCCCCCTGTGCCAGGTGCCCTCACTCGCCTTTCAGATGCCGCATCAGGCGTTCGAAGTCCTGCCAGCCCGACAGATCCAACGGGTCCCCAGGCAGTGGGTAGTACATCGCAGGGCGGGTCTTCGGACCGAGGGGGACAGGCGGCTGGGCCAGTGGCGTCTTCCGGGCACGGTCGCCGGGCATCTGGCGCACCTCCTCCGCGCCGAGCACAAAGGCCAGCGGGACACCGGGCCCCTCGAAGCGGGGCGGCACCGCCAAGTCCCGGCGGGCCTTGCGGATCTGGACGAGCATCGACAGGAGGCGGTGGCGGGTGGCGAGCACCTCCGCGGCCCTCGGAAGGGAGTCCACCGGCGGCTCCTCGTCGGGGCCGTAGCCGAACATCAGCGTGACGTACTCCTCCACGCCCGCCTTCGTACGGCTGACGCGCACCGTGGCCAGGCCCGGCCGGTCAGGGCTGCCGACCACCACGAACCAGGTCGGCTCGGGCGCCCGCTCGTAGGCGAGGTCGGTCATCTGGCGCGGCGACCAGGGGAGGTTGGCGGGCTCCGCGGTTCCCCACCCCGCCGGGGGCTCACCGGTGAGTTCGCGCCATATCGACTCCAGCGCACCGCCGAGGACCAGACGTTCGTCCGCGGGGTGGACCGTGCGGAAGGTGACGGCCAGCTGCTGCTCACCGGTGTCCGTGACCTCCTGGTACGAGGCAGCTACCGGGGTGCGGGGGTCATCGGCGGTCGCGTCGGCTGCCGCCACCGGTTGGAACATGCCGTCCTGCCAGCGCAGGACGGCTCCGGACTGTCCGTCGTAGTAGCCGTCCCGCTCGTCGCGCACGACCCAGCGGGACGGCCAGTTGCTCAGGCTGGCGCGTACGGCCGGGGAGAGCGTGGTTCCTGCTGGGGTGACGATCTGGAGGCCCAGTCCGTCACCGGCGGCGGTCTGGACAGCGTCCTGGAGCCAGGCGGTCATGGCGATAACCGGGCGGTCCTGGATGACGACGGCGACCTTGTCGGTGAGGACGTCGACCGCGGGCTGTGCGGCGGCGGGTGTGGGCGCAACGCTCATACCGTCGGTTTCCACCACGGCCAGGGACTGCGCGGCTTCAGGCGGCCAGGCCGAGCCGTCGGCCAAAGCGGCCAGCCGGGCCGCGAAGGTGCCCGCGAGCCGCTCGGCTTCTTCCACACCGGTGGTGGCGCGGGCCTCTGTCCACCAGTACGGAAGCGGCGGCGGGGTGGCTCCGAGCAGCCGCTCGGCCTCGCCCGCGACCTGCACGAGCAGCGGTGCTTCCACGGAGACGAGGGGGCGCCCCTCGGCGTCGCAGAGCCGTACGACCGCGCCTTCGCCCGCCGTGTCCACCAGCTTGTCGGGGCCTCCGGAGAGCAGTCCCGCGAGCATCGCCGACGGGTCGGGCATGCGCTGGGTGAGGGCGATGACGTCCTTGGTCATGTTGTTCTCGTCCGGTCCTTCGTTGTTCGGGGCATGGATGCCGTACGTCTCGTGGTCCGCGTGGGCGGGAGAGCTCTCCTGTATGTCACGCGGGGGAGTACACGGTCTGGATCAGGCGGTTGCTCTGGCCCCTGCGGATGAGGACACCGCGGCCCGGCGGCTGCCAGGAGGCGTAGACGCCGGGAAACAGCTGGCCTTCACCGCGGTCGCCGGCCATGAGGAGCGCGGAGGATCCCGACTCGCGCAAGCCCTGCACCAGAGGCTCGTAGATGCCCCGGGAGGCGCCGGCGACCCGGCGGGTGAGGACGAAGTGGAGACCGATGTCCACCGCGGACGGGATGTACGGCAGGAACGGAGCCAGCGGTTCCTGGCCGGCGGTGGTGAGCACGTCGTAGTCGTCGATGAGGACCACGATCCGCGGACCGCCGCCCCAGCTACCCGGTTCCAGTTCCTCAAGGCCTGCGCCGTCATCGGGTAGCCGCTTGCTCAACTCGGTGCAGACCGCTGTGGCGAGGCCCGCGCACAGCTTGGCGTTGTACGCGTAGCCGCCGTTGAACTCCTCGGGGATCGCGCCACGCAGGCCGCGCCGGGGGTCCATGACGGCGAAGACCAGCTCGTCCTCGCTGTAGCGCTCGATGAGACCGGCGGCGATTGTCTTCAGGAGGTTCGTCTTGCCGCACTCGCTGTCGCCCATGATCAGCAGGTGTTGGTCGTGCTGGAACAGGTCGAGCAGTACGGGTTCGAGTGCTGTCTGGCCCAGGCCGATGGGCACCCGCTGGGGTTCGGCGACCGGGCCCGGCAGGACGTGGGGCTCCAGCCGGTGCGGCAGCACCCGCACCGGCTGTGCGACCTCGCCGCTCCAGGTGGCGCGGATCGACCGGGCCGTGCGCTCCAGAACCGATCCCAGGTCCGCGGTATCGGCGAGCGAGTCCGTACGGGGAAGTGCGACATGTGCGAAGAGCTTGCCGGCGGTCAGGACGCGGCCGGGCTCGTCGGGGGAGAGGGTCACTGCCAGCTTGCTGTCGATGCTGGACTCGCTGGGGTCGTTCAGCCGCAGCTCGACGCGGGTGCCGAAGTTCGACTGGACGGCGATGCGGACGTCGTTCCAGCGGAGCATGCCCGCCACGACGTGGATGCCGTAACCGCCGCCGCGTTGAAGGATGTCGGCGACGGCGTCGTCCAGCTCTTCGAAGTCGTCGCGCAGCGCGCCGAAGCCGTCGATGACGAGCACGATCTCGGCAGAGGCCAGCTGCGGCAGCCGGCCTGCCGCGTGCAGGGTACGCAGCTGATCGACGGAGTCGATGGCATGCTCGCGGAAGAGGTCCTCCCGGGCCGCGAGCATGTTGCGTACCTCGTCGACGGTGCGCGCCACCCGCTCACGGTCGAGGCGACCCGCGACACCCCCGACGTGCGGCAGGCCCGACAGGGCCGCCAGACCGCCGCCGACCAGGTCGAGGCAGTAGACGCCGACCTCCTGCGGGGTGTGAGTCAGCGCGAGGGAGAGGACGAGGGTGCGCAGGAGCGTGGTCTTGCCCGACTGCGGGCCGCCGATGACGGCGGCGTGGCCGCCCGCCACCGTCAGGTCCAGGTACCACTGACCCTGCCACTGCCTGGCCGGATCGTCGAGCAGACCGAGCGGAACCTCCAGTGGGCCGCGGCGCCCCATGAGCTGCGTACCGCGCGCACCGACGTTCAGGGGGCCGGCGACCGCGTCCAGGGCGATCGCGTCGGGCAGCGGGGGCAGCCAGATGCGGCGCACCGAACCAGTGGCGTTGGCCAGCTGCTCGACCATGACGCCCAGCTCGGTCGGCCCCATCTCGCGGCGCCGCACCGCAGGCTCCGGCGCGTCCGCATCCTCCTCAGTGGCAAGGGTGTTGAAGGTGTCGTAGGGGAGGGCGAGGGGCCCGGTGTCCTCTTCGTCCGCGCGCTGCACGGGGCCGCGGTAGGCGCCCGAAACATAGCTGGCCTTGAAGCGGTCGTAGTGGCTGGTGTCAACCTTGAGGTAGCCGAATCCGGGGAGCGGCGGCAGGTGGAAGGCGTCTGCGGTGTCCAGAACCGTACGGGATTCGTCGGCGGAGAAAGTGCGCAGGCCGAGCCGGTACGAGAGGTAGGTGTCCAGACCCTTGAGATGGCCACCCTCGATGCGCTGACTGGACAGCAGCAAGTGCACCCCGATCGAGCGGCCGATACGGCCGATGGACAGAAACAGGTCGATGAAGTCCGGCTTCGCGGTGAGCAGTTCACCGAACTCGTCAATGACGACGAACAGGTGCGGCAGCGCCTCCAGATCCGACCGTCCGCTGGCGCGCAGCGCGGCGTAGTCACCGATGTCGGCGACATTGCCCGCGTCCTTGAGGACCCGCTGACGGCGCTTGACCTCACCGGCGAGCGAGGCGTGGACGCGTTCGACGAGGCCGGCCTGGTTCTCCAGATTGGTGATGACACCGGCGACATGCGGCAGGTCGGCGAACGGCGCGAAGGTCGCCCCGCCCTTGTAGTCGACGAGGACCAGGGCGAGGTCCTCAGGCGGGTGCGTGGCTACCAGGGCGAGGACAATGGTGCGCAGGAGTTCCGACTTCCCCGAGCCAGTGGCACCGACGCACAGACCGTGCGGGCCCATGCCGAGCTCGGAAGACTCCTTCAGGTCCAACAGCACCGGCTCATGTGCATCGTTGATGCCGATCGGTACACGCAGGAAGGCACGTTCGCCGCGCGGCGCCCACAGGCGCGCGAGGTCGAGCTGCGCCACGTCGTCAACGCCGAGCAGCTCGGCGAAGTCCACCGGCCCGGTCAGGGGGGCGTCGGTGAGCGACTCGGCGGACAGCCGCAGTGGCGCCAGCATCCGGGCCAGCCCCTCGGCGAACGGGATGCCGGCCTCGTCCACAGAGCCGTGGGCGAGGACCGGCTCCTGCGCGCGCAAATCCTCGATGAGCACCTGATCGCCGTCGACAGTGATCCGCACGCCGACCTGCCCCGGCTCCTGGACCCGCTGTTCCAGCAGGTGCAGGACGGTGACGCCCATCTCGCGCAGGCCGACGGCCTCGTCGGGACGTGGCAGGTCGACGGCGTCCTCACCATGCCCGTCGGCGACGACCAGCAGCCGGGACGTCATGGACAGGGCGTCCTTGTCGGACAGGCCGCGGCGCACCTCTGCTGCATAGGAGGCGCGACGGCGCAGTTCTGGGCCGAGCTGCCGGGCGAGCTGGGGTGCGGAGGGTGCGATACGGCGAGCGGCTACGGGGCCGTCGAACTGCTCGGAGTCGAGCAGATGCGGCATCCACTTGGCCCACTCCCAGTCGGCGAGCCGGTCCCCGGGCACCGCGATCGCCATTGCCACATCGTCGGGAGCATGCAAGGCAGCGGCTTGCACGAGGAGGGCGCGCGCGACGCGCAGGCAGTCTTCGCGGGGGCCGATGACGCTGACGTTGCCTACACGGTCGAGCGGGACTGTCAGCGGCAGCTCGGTGCCGGTGCGGAAGCGGGCCATCAGCGCCGACGCCTCATTGAGCATGAAGCGGTCGGGCGGGGTGAGGACCGACGAACCCTGCTGCGCGATCTGCAGATCGCGCACGGGCATTTCACCGGTACCGACACGCACGCGCAGAAAGTCGCCGTCGGCGCGACGGCGCTCCCACAGGCGAGCCGGATCGCGCACGATGTCGTAGAGGGCGGCCGGGGCCGGGTTGAGGACATCGGCCCGCTCGCGCCGTTCACGCTCCTCGCCGACCAGCTCCTCGCGCAGATCCTCCAGATAGGCCAGATACGCCTCGCGCTGAGTGCGCCGAGTGCGCTGAGCCTTGCCACGCTGCGAGAAGACCAGCGCGACAGACCCGATGACGGTGACGACGAGAATGATCGCACCCAGCCCGGCGAACTGGCTGTTGCGCACCACCGTCATCATCACCACCGACGACATGACGCCGGCGACCGGCAGCAGCGACATCGCGATATTGCCCGCCTTCCCCTCGGGGAGGTTGGGCGGGGCCTCGATGATGCGCGCCTCGGACGCGGCCGGTGGCCGGGTGGCCCTGGCCGGGCGGTGTATCAGTCGGGTACTCATCCTCGTCCGTCATTCGCGATCGGGCTTGGCATCTGGGTCAGTGACGCTGCTGGGAGAGCTGGAAGACGTCAGCGGCAAGACGGGCGGCGGCTTGCCTGGTCGGGTGAGCCAGCAGTTCGGTATGGATCCGGCCCCCGGCTGCCAAATGCCGGTCATATGGCAGAACCTGAACACTCACCCCGGTGGACCTGAGCGTCTGGATGGCCTCGTCCAGGTCGAGCCCTGAATGGGGTACCAATTCGGTGAGCACGACAACCGTGCCGGCCATCACATGCCGCGGCAGCCCCTGCATCCACTTCAGCACCGCATACGTACTGCGGATGCCCTCCGGCGTGGCAGGCGTGGTCAGAACCCGGCCATGCGCGGCACCGAGCGCGACCCGGCCGACTTCGGCGGGCAACGTCTCACCGTCGATGACCATCACCCCGAAGTAGCGACGCAGCGCCACCACGGCCCGCTCGTACGCCCGGCTGTCCAGCATCACACCGATCTGGCCCTGACTCGCAGGCAGCAACCAGGCGTTGTTGGGCAGTTGGACGAGATATCCGGTGACGTCGAGCAGGGACATGTCCGGCTTGACGATGTCCGCGATATCACTGGTCGTCCAGCGCAGTGCGTCGGCCCCGAGCCGCTGCGGCAGCGAGCCGAGTGCCGGATCGGCCTCCAGGAAGAGCACTGGGTCCTGCCGGTAGTGCGCGTACGTGGTGCCGAGCAGCGCGGCGACGGTCGACTTGCCGGATCCACCCCGGATCGAGGTGACGGCAATCTGCCGACCGGTCGTCACGGGCTGCTGCAGCACCGCAGCGGTGCGGGTGATCTCGGCGACCTCGCGCGCGGCTGACGACGAGAGCGTACGGCGCAGGGCACGTACCGCACGCGCCGCATAGGACTCGCCGTGCCGGGGCTTGCTGCGCAGCGCGTCGGCCAGGCCACCCTCGTCCACCACTACGGCCTGCGAGTCGGGACCGCTCTGGGGCTGGGGGCCCGGGGCGTACGCGGTTGGGGCCTGCTGCTCCTGGTACCCGGCCTGCTGCGGCCAGCCGCCCGGGAGACCCGCCTGCTGCTCCTGCCCCTCGTACGGGCCGGCCTGCCGTGGCGCACCACCGCCAGGGGCGGCGTCCGGCGCTTGGGTGCCCTGTGCCGGCAGTGCGCGGCCCGGCGCGGAAGCGCGGTACGCCTGTCCGCCGGGGCCTTGTGCACCCTGCTCGGCGCCGCCCCTCAGGTCGCGCAGCACATCACCCTGCCAGCCGTCTCCGCTCGGCACGCCTGTTCACCCCCCACTCTGCTGCCCGCCCGCAGCGCCAGCACATCGACTCAGAACTGTCAGAACTGGTTGAGCAGCTGCCCATACACACCGAACACACCAAAGGCGAGCGGGAAGAGCCCCACCATGCCAACGGACTCGACCAGATCGCCCATGCGCCGCAGCCGCACCTGCACATGCTCGGGCACCTGCACCGCCAAAACGACCAACGGCAGCACCGCAGCCACACACAGCACAGACAGCGGCCCGACACCCCCCGCATGCTCCATCCACCACGTCACCAGGCGCACCACCAGGCACGACGCAGCAGCCAAGAGCGCAACAACCTCCACGACCAGCGGGAACGCTCGCGCCCTCGACACCAGCACCACGACAACGAGCGACGCCAGCACCACGCTCCATACGGTCGGCCGCTCGGCCAGTGTGAGCAGCCATCCGGCGAAGACTGCCGAAACCGCAGTGACGATCGTCGAGAGGGCAAGGCCTCGGTGCGTCGCTGCAAGCGCGGTACCTACCTGGTGACGGCTGACGGAGACACCGCCCGAGCGGCGGTCGTCGAGCGCGGTGAGCCCCGATGCCGTCAGCGCAAGCCGCGGCAGCACACCGAGCACCACCAACGAGAAGACAGCCATAACGGCACCGAGCCGGGCCGGATCACCCTGAACCGCGGCCACCGCCTCCCACGCAACGGCGATCGCGGCAGTGGTCACCGCACCAACGAGCCCACCCTTGCCCAGCGGAGAGAAGTAACCAAGGAACACCAGCGTCACGACCAGCGCACCCGCCACGGCAGCGAGCCGCGCGGTGCCAGGCCAGCCGAACGCATCGGCAGCCGTCCACCCCGTGAGAACACCAAGCCCGCCGGCGGCGAGTAGGAGGGCGGTCGCCAGTCCCCGGTTTCCCCGTCCGATCTTGGCGACGAGCGCACCGGCGGCCAGGAGCACAGGCGATACCACTGACAGAGCACCGAACAGGGCGCCCAGTGGGAACTCACGACGGGCGAGCAGCGCGGCGATCACGGCGAAGACGACCGTTGCCACCCCTGCACTGGCCCGGCGCGCAGCGGGACGCCAGCGCCAAGACCGCAGATCGAGGTCGTCAGCGACCTGATCGGTGACGTCGTGCACAACGGGAGCCGGCGGCGCAGAATGCGTCGTCACCAGCCGGAGCACGGCGCCGTCGGCTACCCCGGCCGACGCCAGCGTGCTGTCGTAGGGCAGGACAGAGCCGTCGGCGGTAATCAACTGCCGAGCTACCGGACGCGATGCGGGCCGATCGCCCAGCAACGGCAGGACATCCGGGATCAGTTGCCCTATCGGCGTATCGGAGAGCAGGACGACATCGGCCCGGCGTCGCTCACCGACCAACGTCACTCGGCTCAGTTGCGCCTGGGAACTCGCTGCTCTGCTCACCACTTACCGGAACCTACCATCGCGGGGTTGACGAACTCTTCGGCCAAACGGGACATGCTTCCACGCTGGCTCTGCGTCAGGGAAACCTCTTCTGCACGGTCAGCTCTTCGCGCATTCCCCGGGAATGTCGCAAACTCTGTCCGAATCCGATCCACGGGCTTCTAGGGGGCCGCCGACCTTGTCGGCTGCCCGTACTGCTGCATCTGACGCTGCTGCTTCTCCTGCTCAGCCTTCTGCGTGGCCAGCGTGTGCTGAAGGAACGACCACCCCACGCACCCCGCACACAGGACAGCCGTGATCGCGATCCCCGCGAACACCTTCCCCAGCCGCTCGTCCGCCGTGCGACGTCCCCGCTGCGCCCCGAACAACAGGGCATCCCGCATTCTGCGACGGCGTACCGCCACCGACTCCAGCAGCTGACTGTCGTAATCCCGCGCCATTTCCTCGTCCGTCGCTTCAAGTCGCCTACCGCACTCGCCATGGTCGATGAACCCTTGGCGCCGTTGGCGGCCATACGCTGGCCGTTACTCCACCTTCATGCATGATGGCGCACTCCTGCGCCTGCCGTCGTCCAGCTGGCTCGTCGAGCACCGTCATGCACCCCGGCCGAGGCAGTGCAGGGCGGCCGACTTCAGATTCAGCGACCAGCCAGCACATATCCCGATCGCTCGGTCCACACGACCGTCGAAACGTGCTCCGTGAGCCCGATTCCGGGCAGTGGGACGGGGGGACCGGGGAGCCCGTCACGGGGAGAGCCGACAGCACATGTACGTGTGGGAGAAGCTGGCAGTTTCGTCTGGATCGTCGGGCTGGCCAGAGGGAGATGCCTGCGGTTTGGAGTCCGACCAGGGGGCGCCGGGCGGGTCTCGGTGGCGTTTGTGGCCATGATGTCGTCAGTGGAGGCGGCGACGATGCTCGCGGCGGGCGTGGGCAGCTGCCGGTACGGCTGGGTCCACTCTGCGGCCAGGGAGCAACCCCGCGGGTGCGGGGAGCAGGGCCACCATGGCGGTTTACGTTCACGATCCTGGGGACCAACCCCGCGGGTGCGGGGAGCAGCAACCGACGAATCGGCAGGCTGGCCTACGTCAGGGACCAACCCCGCGGGTGGGGGCAGCTTCATCCAGCACCCTCCTCAGCTGGAGGGACGGGTCCAACCCCCGCGGGTGCGGGGAGCAGACTCGGTAGTCGTCGGCGTAGAAGCGGTAGCCGGGACCAACCCCGCGGGCGCCGGGAGCAGAGCCGCTCAAGGAGGGTACGTGCCTGCTGCTCGGGACCAACCCCGCGGGTGCGGGGAGCAGAGCTTCAAGTTCATCCTCCAGATTCCGGTGCAGGGACCAACCCCGCGGGTGCCGGGAGCAGCCGTGCCACCGCGTCGAACGGGTTCTTCACCGGGGACCAACCCCGCGGGTGCCGGGACCAGCATGGCGCTGTTCGATGTCGCCGAGGCCACGTGGGACCAACCCCGCGGGTGCGGGGAGCAGTTGGCGTAGGCGTTCGCGGTGGTTGGGGTGAGGGGACCAACCCCGCGGGTGCGGGGAGCAGATGCCGCGCGAGCGTAGCTTGCCAGCGTAGGCGGGACTAACCCCGCGGGTGCGGGGAGCAGCCCGCGATCCGGGCCTCCGCGCGGGCCAGCAGGGGACCAACCCCGCGGGTGCGGGGAGCAGATGCCGCCGCCGGGCACCGCGACGACGAAGACGGGACCAACCCCGCGGGTGCGGGGAGCAGACAACCGCGGCCTGGCCCTCGAACAGGTGATCGGGGCCAACCCCGCGGGTGCGGGGAGCAGATCGTCTTGACCTCGGACACGTACATGGAGCTGGGGCCAACCCCGCGGGTGCGGGGAGCAGTGCGGGTGCCTGGCGTGCAAGCTCGGCGCCGTGGGACCAACCCCGCATGCGCGGGGACCACGCACGGAGCAGGCTCTGTACAAGGTGGGCGAGGGGACCAACCCCGCCGGTGCGGGGAACGTTTTGGCATTTGGAGACGGGGCTGGGGGCTGCTGTGTAACGATGCTTCTCGCGTCTCATGGCGTGGATGTATGGGGGGAAGCCTAGTTGTGTAATTTGCTGGATGACGTGTGGTTGTCCGCACGCTCCTCGAACAGTGTTGCGGGGGAGGGGTATCGGGGGCTTGGCGCCTTCGAAGAAGTTGGCGTGCGACGGCTCCTTTTGGAGGCCGAGCGGTTCCAGGACATCGCTGTTGAGCTGCCGACCCAGAAACCGGCGATTTATCGGCAGTTGTTGCTGCCCATCGTCGTGGATGCTCTGGGACGGCCGCGGGATGCCGCTGAGTGGGTTGCGGTGTTCAAGGCTGGGGCCTTCTCTCCTGAGCAGTGCGACAAGCTCAATGCTTACCTTGACGGTCACCGTCACCTGTTCGACCTCTTCGGCAAGGACGCGCCCTTCGCACAGGTCGCGCGGCTGCGCACCGCCAGAGACGAGACCAAAGGGTCTGCGCTTCTGGTGGCGACGGCTGCCACCGGCAACAACGTGCCGCTGTTCTCGTCCCGTTCGGAGGGTGACTCGCTGGATCTGACCCCGGCGCAGGCTGCACGTTGGCTGCTGCACACCCATTGTTGGGACACGGCCGCCATCAAGACAGGTGCAGTGGGCGATCCGCGGGTGAAGGCGGGGAAGACGACGGGGAATCCGGTCGGGCCGCTGGGGCAACTGGGCGTCGTCATGCCCAAGGGTCGTACCGTCTACGAGACTCTTCTGCTCAACATTCCCTTCGGACAGCCACTGCTGTCCGACGACCGGCCTCAGTGGAGGCGTCGAGGGCCGAATGGCAGGGTTGAGGAGACGCTGTCCTGTGCCACACCGGCTTGGCAGGCCCGCGCGTCTCGTGGGCTGTTGGACGTATGGACCTGGCAGTCGCGTCGTATCCGGCTGGTTCCGGAGGAGACCCCAAGCGGGCTGCGGGTCACGCAGGTCGTTGTGGCCGCGGGGGACCGACTGGACAGCACGCCCGATCACGAACCTCATACCGCCTGGATCGTCGACAGTGCCGCTACCCGTGGCAAGAAGAGCGGCAAGGGGAAGAAGGCCGTCTCTCCTGTTCGTCCTCGACGACATCAGCTGGGGCGTGCTGGTTGGCGAGGTCTGAACGCATTGCTGGCGGTTGATCGTGCGGGGGAGCAGATCGATGCGACGGACGTTCGTGCAGGCTTCCACACCAGCGTTCTGCTGAGCCGCATCGGTGCGGTCAGGGAGCGGCTGCCCCAGGAGTACCCGCTCCAGGTAGAGTTGACGGGCATCGCCTACGGCACTCAGTCCTCCATCGTCGAGGATGTCTTCTTCGACGAGATTCCCCTACCGTTGACTGCGCTGAACCCGGACGGCATCGTCTGCGGCTCGCTTCTGGAGGCCCTGAGTCAGGCGGAAAGTCTCGCCAGCGCGGTCAACAGTCTCTCCGCTGATCTGCGGCGGGCGGCCGGCACCGAGCCGATCCCCTGGGACAAGGGGCAACGCCCCGGAGACACCTTGCTGCACGCCCTTGATCCGCTGGTACGTCGGCTGCTGGCCGGACTGCGCACGGTGGGTGAGGACTTCGAGCAGTCCGAGCGTGGATTGACGGCATGGGAGCAAAAGGCCGGGCGGGAGACCTGGAAGGTGGCCGAACAAGTGCTCTCCACAGCCGCCCCGGGGCTCTTCAGTGGCAGGACCGTGACGAAGGACGGCAAGGATCGCGTCTATCAGCTCAGTCGTGCCGAACGTCACTTCCTGGACCGCATGGATGAGATCCTCACCCGCCGCGCGGCCCTGCGGAAGGCCGCACCTGAGCCGCAGCGCAGGCCCCGCTCTCCCAGCCGCCCCGCCACCGCACCACACACGACCGATCGGCCGTCTGACGAAAGCTAAGGGGGACCACCGTGTCTGCCACACCCGAGACCGGCCCCAGCAGCACCACCGAACCCACAGCGTCCACGCCCGTCCGCCGCTACTGGAGCCAGTGCGTACGGAACGATGGCACCTGGCGCATCGATCCCAGGAACGGTGCCCCTATCCAGGCCCCCGGCGAAGACCTCGCCGCCCTGCGGTCCGGCCTGGGGCAGCCGGCTGGCACAGTCCCCGCGCTCTGGCCCTTCTACACCAGCTACACGGACGGACAGGTGACGCCGGAGCTGGAAGCCGAACACGCGGCCCTGTCGCTCTACGGCCTGCATCAGCAGAGCCAGTCCCACCCCATGCACAAGCGGGGTGTTGGGCTGGGGGCGGCCCTGCGCGATCTACGGCACGACGGCCGGTTCAGCACGGAGGCCGTGGACCGCCGGGTCGCAGCCGCAGTGAACACCACCTCTGTGCCTACCCTGGTATATCGGCTGCGGGGCCTGATCACCCAACTCCGGGCGGTCAAAGTGCCCTTGGACTACGACCAGCTGCTGCTAGACATCAAGAACTGGCACTACCCCGAGTCACGTCGACGGGTCCGCCGCACCTGGGGACTGGCGTATCACTCCTGGAATGTCCGCCCGGTCAAGCCGTCCCCTGACCACGTCTCCTAGCGCTCTCACGACAGAGCCGCCACGCCCGTCCGCAGACCGCATCACCGGAGGTCTCCATGGTGCTCACCGCCCCCCGTGCCTACATCGACGTCCACATCCTTCAGACCGTGCCCCCGGCCAACCTCAACCGCGATGATCAGGGCAACCCCAAAGAGGCGTACTACGGCGGTGTGCGACGGTCCCGGGTCTCGTCCCAGGCATGGAAGCGGGCCACCCGCCTCCACTTCACCGAGCGCACGCCCGAACAGGACCTGGCGACCCGCACCAGGCGCATCAGCAGTGCCCTCGCCGGCCTGGTCAGCGCCGACACCGACCTGCCTGCAGAGGCTGCGGCCCGGCTGGCGGGCGCCCTGCTCGCCCCCTTGAAGATCAGCGCTGGAAAGAAGGAGGGGGACACCGCCTACCTGTTCTTCTATGGGCGTCGGCAACTCAGCGCTGTGGCCGCTCTCGTCCGCGATCGTGCGGCCGAACTGGCCGCCCTGGACGACGCAGAGCTGGCAGCCGAGATCGACCGGCTGCCGGTGCAGGAGAAGTTCAGCACTGGACATCCGATGGATGTCGCCCTCTTCGGACGCATGGTGGCCGACATTCCCGCACTGAAGGTCGACGCCGCCACCCAGGTCGCCCACGCCCTGTCCACCCATGCCGTCGAGCTGGAATTCGACTACTTCACCGCCGTCGACGACGAGACCATGAAGGAGCAGGAAACCGGCGCCGGCATGATCGGCACCATCGGCTTCAACTCCGCCACCCTCTACCGCTACGCCTCCGTCAGCCTCCACCAGCTCCTGCACAACCTCACCGACGAGGAGGCAGCGGTCATCGCCGTCGAGGAGTTCGTCACCTCTTTCGCCCGTTCCATGCCCACCGGCTACGGCAACTCCTTCGGCCACCGCACCTTGCCCAGCTTGGTCGCGGTCGTCGTACGCGCAGACCAACCGGTCAACCTCGTTTCCGCCTTCGAGGAACCGGTAGGGGCCCACTCCGGAATCGCCGAGGAGTCCGCCCGCCGCCTGGCGCGCGAGTACGCCACCGCCACCAGGGTGTGGGGCGACACACCCGCCTTCACCGCCCTGTGCCACACCTTCGACTCCTCCGGGAAGACCGCGGAGCAGCTCAGGGACACCTTCGCCGAGCCCGTGGCGTTCCCGAAGCTGCTGACCGGCCTGCGCACCCACCTCACCGACACGGTCAAGCGAGCCACCCGATGACCAGCCCTCCGACGGCAACCCTCGCCCCTCAACGGACGACAACCGAAGCCGTACTCCTGCTCCGCCTGGCCGGCCCCCTCCAATCGTGGGGCTCCCGCAGCGCCTTCAACCGACGCGAGACCAACCCGGAGCCCACCAAATCCGGTGTGATCGGCCTGCTCGCGGCGGCCGCCGGACTGGCTCGCGAGGACCCGCTCGACGAGCTGACGCCGCTCAGCATGGGCGTGCGCGTCGATCAGCCCGGAACGCTGCTGCGTGACTACCACACCGTCAGCGACTTCCGGGGCCGGCCACTGCTCCAGGCCGGAGTCTCGGCCAAGGGCCGTCAGAAACCCACCTCCCCGGCCAAGTACACCCATGTGACCACCCGCTACTACCTCCAGGACGCTGTGTTCGTCGCTGCTGTCACCGGCCCTCGTGACCTGTTGTGCACCCTGGACCAGGCCGTCCGGGCCCCCTCCTTCCCCCTCGCGCTCGGCCGCCGCTCCTGCCCTCCCACCCAGCCGCTCGCCCTCGGCCTGCGGGAAGGAAACCTGGAACACGTCTTGCGGGAGGAGCCCTGGCAGGCCTCCCGGCGTGCCCGTGAGCAGTACGCCGCCCAGTGCGGACGGGAGCAGGAGCTGGACCGGTCGCTGTATCCGGCGCGCATCGACCGTTCCGTCACCCTTGAGGACCCCGAAGGCGACGACGTCCTCCACGACTCCCCGGTCTCCTTCGATCCGTACGCCCGCAGCTTCACCAGCCGACGGGTACGGCATGGCTGGCTGAGTATCCCCACTGGGTTCCCCCAGCCCGACACCGCAGACAACGCCGCGGACGAAGCCGCAGGACACGACCCCTTCGCCCTTCTGGGCTGGTGACCGCCATGACCTACCTCTCCCGCATCCGCATCAACCCCCTTCGCGCCGAAAGCCGTCGTCTGCTGGCCAACCCACGTGCCATGCGCGGTGCCGTCATGGGGGGAATCCCCGACGCCCCGCAGGGCGACCGCGTGCTGTGGCGACTGGACGCAGACAACCCCCGTCGCCCGCACCTGTTCGTGCTCACCTCCGCCAAGCCAGACTGGACCCATATCGTCGAAAAGGCCGGCTGGCCCGACGCCGACGGAGAACACGCCGCCGTCCGCGACTACGCCCCACTCCTCGACCAGATCGCCATCGGCCGGGAGTTCGCGTTCCGCTTGACCGCCAGCCCCGTACAGAACACCGCGGCGCCAGTGAGCCCCACACCCGCGCAGGCAGCCCGCCTCGCCGCTGCCGCGGACAGCGACAGCAAACGCGTACGCGGCTTCAGGCTGGGCCACAGCACCGCAACCGCGCAGCTGAACTGGTTCCTGACCCGTACCGCCCGATGGGGCTTCGACGTCCCCACAGCCCGTACCGACGACGCTGCCCCCGGCCTCGCCGACAGCCGGACCGCCGGTGACGCGCGCAGCGCAGAGGAGGGAGCCGGGGACGTCGGCCCGGCGCGCGACATCCGTATCACCGCAAGCCGTCGGCACTCCTTCGTCAAGAACGGGAAGGGACCCCGCGTCACCTTCCAGAGCGCCACTTTCGAAGGGCGCCTCCAGGTAACCGACCCCGCCGCCTTCGTCACGCGCCTGCTGGAGGGAATCGGCCCTTCGAAGGCATACGGCTGCGGCCTGCTCACCCTCGCCCCACTGCGGAGCCGGACGGCCACGCCGTGACCGGGCCCTCGTCCACCAGTCCGAGCACCGGGTCGTAGCGCACCCGCCGCCCCGAAACGGAAGCGGTGCCGTCGACGCCGAGGACAAGGGCCCTGCGGTACTGCAACCGTTCGTGCCCGCCCCAGCCGGGTGGGACGGACAGCTCAGCGGCCGCTTCCGAAGGGCAGGACGCGGGCAGCTTCACCGTGTCGGCGAGGACCTCGTCAATGAGGTCGTCGTCGGGGACGGAACCGTCCTCTGCCAGAGCCCTCCCCGACAGCGTCAGGTACCTCGCACCGTCATGCTTGACGAGGACGGCCTCCGCCCCGGGATCCCCGTCACGGACCAAGGCGGTCATGCCGGCCTCGCCCTTGGCGGGAGGTACGGCGACGTAATGGAGATCGGCCAGCGTCATTGCCTCTCTGTCACCGCGCCGCGTCAACAGGTAGTAGGAGGCGTTGCCGATGCGCTCCCGTCGCTCGGCCTCCTCCTGCCGCCGGGCCGCGTCGGTGTCGTCCCGCCACGCCGCCGGGACCATGTCATCTCCGCCGTACCCGGCCGCCACCAGCACAGGAATATCCCCCGGGAGACTCCAGCCGCCCGGCTGTCCGGCGGCCGTGAAGACCAGGGCCGCCGTGCGCAGGAGGAGATGGCGGCCATAGCGGGCCTGTGAGCTGGCGGGAAACCTCGGAGCGCCACGGTCGAGCGGGTCCGCGTCGGTGCCGTCCCGGCCAGGAATGGCGCTCCCGGGCGCCCAACCCGTGACGATCACACGTGGCCGGGCCAATCGGCCCGGGCGGCACACCCGGTCACCGCGATGCAGCCGGCCAATTCGCTGCAGCAGCACATCGATCGGGGCCAGGTCGGTGATCAGAACGTCCACATCGATATCAAAAGCCTGCTCGGCCACCCGGGTGGCCACCACGATCATCTGAGGCCGGACCGGCGCCGTGCCGGTCGGCCGCGGGGCGAGCCGGCGCAGACACTCCGCCGTGCGATCGGCACGCGCCCCGAGCGGAATCTGCTCGTGCAGCAGCACCACCCGGTCGCCGAAGCGCTCACGCAATACGGTGCACAGCGCCTGGGCCCGTTCGACGGTGTTGCGAATGACCAGAGCGCATCCGCCGTGCGCCAGTTCTTCTTCGAGTCGGTCGGCTACCGCTGCCTCGGCGGCCGTCCCGGCTGCCCCATGCTCCTCGGAAGCTGCATCCCCCTCGGGAACGGCCTCCGGTATCAGAGCAACGTCGACAGGCCGATCCGTGCGCCAGCTGTCACAGACCGACACGGCGGAGCGGTGGCCGGTGCCGTCCGGTGCGTTCCACACGACGGTGGAGGAGGGGTACCCCTGGGGATGGCGGAGGTCGTCCGCCGTGAACTCCTCGCGTCCCAGGGCTCCAGCCAGATAGGCGTCGACAAGCGCCTGGCGCAGCGGCGCCGGCAGCGTCGCCGACAGCAGCACCACCGGCACGCCCGCCTCGCCGAACCAGCGCAGGCCCTCAAGGAGAAACTGCGAGGTGTAGACATCGGTGGCGTGCACCTCGTCGAGGACGACGACCTTCCCCACCAGCCCCGCCATCCGGAGCATCACAAACTTGGTGCGGGTCGTCGCGTACAGCAGCTGATCGACAGGGCCGACCACGAAGGGGCACAGCAGCCCGCGCGCGTACCCGAAGAACCATTCGGCGGGTACGCGCGCCACCGGCCTGCCGCCCCCGGATCCGTGCGGGCCATCGCTCGCCGACTCGCCGTGCCGCTCGTCCTCGTCGCATTCGCCGACGGCGGCGAGCCTGACCTCCCGCGGCTCTCTCAGCAGGGCGCTCCACTCCTTATTGAAGGTCCGCTTGCCGTGGAGCAGGGCGACCCGATCGGCCAGCTTCTCGTCGATCCGGCTCACCCACTCTCTGACCCTCCCGAACATGGGATCGTCGGTGGACCACTCCGGCATGCCGACGAACACGCCGTCCGCGCCGAACTTCGCCGCCAGGATCTCCGCCGCCATCAGAGCAGTCCTGGTCTTGCCCTCGCCCATCGGCGCCTCGATGACCATCAGGCCGGGAGCCGCCATTTGCCGCGCCGTCTCCATCGCCAGCTCCTGGGAGGGACGCGGCTCGCACCCGAACCGCTTCGCGAAGGCGTCCGGCGGCGGCTCGGGCAGCTCTCCCCAGCCGCCCTGCAGGCCGAGCTGTTGCCAAGCCGCGGCAGCCCGTTGCCGTGCACCTTTGAAGCTCACGTCGGCCAGCTCGTCGATCCCCCGGAAGCCGGGCCCGCTGGCGATCCAGTCTGTCATCACCATGAGCCCGCTCAGCTGGAGTTGGGCGGCACGCGTCGGCACCACTGCGGGGGCGAGAGCGATGAAAGCACCCAGACCCAGTTCTTCGGAAAGACGCTGGACGAGGGCGAGTCGCACCTGCGCCCAGCGTTCGTCGCCCTCCAACTGGCCACGTGCCTTGCGGTCCGGCTTCAGTGCGCTTTCGACGGAGAAGAACCCGTGGTGCCCTGCGACCAGGGGCCACATCCAGTCGACGTGTTCCTCGGGCCAGCCGGCCGCCGACAGCAGCCGTCGCAGCAGATGGCCTCCGGCTCGTCCATGATGCCATGCGAACCGTCCGGCGGTCGGCTCGTGCCACCGCAGTCCGGCCGCCCGTACAGCCTCCGCCCCTGGTGGCCACCGGCGTTGGAAGACAGGAGTGGCTTTTCCGTAGTCGTGCATCCCGCAGAGCCAGATGAACAACCCCCGGCCCTTCCCCGGGCCGCCGGCTGTCTCGTCCAGCAATTGCCGGGTGGACTGAGCCAGATAGCGCTCCCACATGACGTCGGCGACGGCTGCCGCGTCGAGCATGTGCGACAGCAGCAGATTCATGGTTCCGCCGGCATGGCTGGGTGTCTTTCCCACCAAGGCGCCCAGTGCCGCGTGAAGGTCCAGGCTGTCGTCCGGGCCCGGAATGCCGGCCATGCTCCCCCTCTTCGCCACGTCCACTGGTCAGGTTAGGCGATGCGAGCGGCCCCCGTCCGGGTGACATCATGCCGTCGTGCGAGACGACGTCACCGAGCTGAACAGGGCGCTCAGTACGAGTTTCGGCCATGACCTGCTGACCGAGTGGATCCCCGACGCCCTCGGCGCCACCGATGTCATTCGGGATCTGGCTGACGGAACTGTCGCGGTGCCGGAGCGGTTTGATGTCGGGTGGCTTCGGGTGCCCTTGGCCCGGCGGACAGAGAGTGTTCCCGTCGTGCCACCAGCCGTACGCGCCCATGCGCACCTTCTGGTCGAGCGCTCGCTGCACCGCCAAGAGCTGCGCCCGGAGGTGTTCAGCTACCGTTCCCCGGTCTGGGACTACCGCTCCGCCTATCGGGCACGACAGACCCGTATGCGCGAGATGGGACGCCGAAGTGATCTGCCGCTCGTCCTGAGGCTCGACATTCACCGCTTCGGCCAGTCGCTTCCCCTGTGGGTGCTGCTCGATGCTCCCTGGATAACCGGCGAGTTGGCGGGATATCTGACCGCACTGCACCGTGCCACCGGCCGGTGCCTCCTGCCCGGTCACCGCTGGGCCAACCGGCTCGGTACCGCAGTGCTGGCCCCGATCGATGCTCTCCTGACCGTGACGACGCCGGGCCGGTGGCTGCGCTGGGGCGACGACTGGCATGTCTTCGTCCGCAACAGCGCGGAAGCGGAACAGGTCCGAGGTGCCGTGGAAGACGGGCTGGAAGCACTTGGTCTGCGGCTGTCCGAAGAAAAGAGCACCACCGAGCCGGTGAACGATCTGTTCGCGGGACCGGCCCACGACGTCGCGGGCCACCCACCCGAGGTATGGCGCAGGGGGATACAGGACGCCGATGTGCGTGCCCTCAGGTACGCCCTGGCCCGTATCGAGCCCGACGCGCAGGTGTCCCGGGCCCTCGCCGGCACCGTACGAACGTGGCCGGTGCTGCTGCCGCGTGCGGTCCAGTACCTCGACCGCGCCGTGGGTACCCCAGCGGGCCAAGAAGCGGCTCGAGAACTACTGGAGGCCGCCCACACGGATCTGTTCGCGGCCGCACGGATACTTGCCCTGGCCGGCCAGCATCAGGAACTTGCGTCGGGCGTCTCCGACAGGCTGCTGGACCTGGCCGCCGGCTGCGGGATCTCCGGGCTGCGGGCCCTGGCAGCACGCGTCGCCCTGTGCAGCGGGCGTCGGCGGCTGGTACCCGAACCACCTCCGCGCCTGCTGCGCTGGATCGCTCAAGGCGCAGACATCCGGCGGAATCCGCCCTCCGTGGCCACTCTCCTGTGACACCGTCATTCCTGTGAACCGGGCGGACACGCGATCGAGGGGCTTGGATGGAACAGCGGCGCGGGCCATGGGAGCAGGCCGACCGGACCACGCTTCCCACAGCTGACCAACACCTGGTCCAATCCATAGCGGCGGTCCTGTCGAGTATCGACCGGCTCCTGCCACCGCACGCCTGGCATCTCAAGGGTTCGACGGCGCTTCTCGGGTGGATGGGCCCTTCGGCCCGGCTGCCGAATGATGTCGATATGGCTCTTTCGGCGAGCGCGGGCCGACTGCTGCTGTCCGCTACCGAACTGCCTCCCGCCCCGCAGGGGGAGAGCCTCTGGCTGCTGCGTTCGGAACCCGTGGTGTTCAGCTCGCCCGGCAGGGCGACCGTACACCGGGCATTGGTCCGCGTACGGGCGGGGGAGGCCATCGGGAAGGTCCTGCTCAACATCCTGCTGGTGCCGGATGGTGAGGCCGCGGGCGACAACCGCACCGCACCTCTGGACTTTCCCGGCCGGAACGCCCCGGTCACCGTACCGGCGGCGACCCTCAGCCGGTGCCTGGCGCAGAAGCTGCTGCGCTACACCCGCAGGCGCGACGGCGGCAAGATCAATACGCGTTGGACCGATCTCACGGACTTCCTGCTGGCCGCTGCGAGCCCCTTGGCTCCCGCGCTGCTCCTGGACGAGGTGCGGCGTGACGTGGCGATTGAATTCGCCGCCATGGGGCGCACATGGCCGGACCACCTGCCTCAACCACCGTGGGAGTGGCTGGATTTCTGGGACACGGCAACCTTCCGGGACGGCTTGGAGTTCGGCCGCCTGCCTGAAGCAGCGGACCGGCTCGCAGAGTTCTGGAATCCGGTACTGGAGACGAGGGTTGCTCCGTACGGCCCCTCCACCGCACCGGTACCGCCGACGGCGCCACAGGTGTGGTCGTCCAGCGCATGGAAGTGGGCGACCGCATGAGGTCAGGGCTCACGCTCCCGCCGACGTGTCCGGTATCGATTCCTGTATCGATGCGAAGAGTTGGTCGATGTGGCCCTGTGCGGTGGGCGGCAGGTGCAGACGCCACCAGTCGCGCCATCGCAGTGCGTGCGTGAGATGGTGGAAACCCGGGGTGCCGGGTCCTGCCCTCCGCAAAGCGGACAGAAAACCGACGACGGAATCGGCCGCTCGGGAGTCGAGGGGGTTACCGAAAGCGTGGAAGAACCGCTCCTGGTGTCCCGTGCCTTTGAGGGCCTTGGTCACATGGAGGCTGAAATGCGCGCGACGGCGGGCCGCGGTGAGCCCTCGCTCGTCCATGGGCGCCACACCGGCCCCACTGTGCATACGACCCGCACTCTCAGCGTTCGCCGCGACCATCGCCGAACGCATCAGTGCGGCGTCGGAGACGACGCCGGAGAGGCCGTCCCCCAGCGTCGCGAAGAGCCGGCCACCGGCCGCGACCGCGTCGCTCAGGGCCCGCAGATGGCGTGAGAGCAGCGATTCACGCCGCACCCGAAGCCGGTATGCCCGGTCCAACACGTCCGCCACCGGCAGGGATCCGTCCAGCCAAGCCGTGCTCAGGGGAAGCAGCTCGTGCGCACTGCCCTCCGTAACACGCTCACCGCTTTCCCGGTCGAGGGTGCCCCATTCGATGTCGTGAACGTCGCTGACCGCGTAGAGACCTCGCTGCGGTGGCCTCTGCGCGAACACGTCCCAGGCGTCGGCCGACGGCACCCCGGGAAAACGCGGATCTTCTCCCGGGAGGGCACCCGAGCCCTCGTCGGCACCGCCCAGCGGCCGGACAAGGACACCGGCGAGCAGCGAGGCACCCCGCTCAGGTGACAGGAGTCCCGGCACCCGCAACAGGACATCAGCGGCCCGGCACGGCCGAAGATCCGGCCGGTCCCGCCGCAGCCGAGCGGCCATCGAAATGGCGTAGCAGGCACGCAGCAGCCCCTCCCGCCTCTCGTCGCCACTCCCGCTGAGGGAAACGAAGTCGAAGGCCCAGCCATGCCGAACCCCGCTGTCGCTGCCTCCAGCCGGAGGCTCCATGCACAGGCCCGCGGGGACAGCATGCTTCCCGGCGCGGACCAGGACCAGATCCTTGCCGTAGTACGAAGGGTTCCATGCGGTGCCGAGGCGATGCCCGATCGCCGCCAGGCTCTGCCGGACTCGCGAGAGCCCCGCCATGTGATCCCCGCTGTCCTCCACGCTGGCGCGCAACGCGCTCGTGACGACAACCACGCTCGCCTCTTGATGTGGCTCGCGGGCGAAGCGGGCGAGCACGTCCCCCGTGTCCGCACATCCCAACGGGTATCCGGGAGCATGCCGGGGCGGCCACGAGAAGGCCGGTGGCGGCGTCACCGCCTGCCACCCCGCCACTTGCGCCGGAAGAGATCCACGAACAGCCTGCGCAGTCCAGGGAACAGCGTGACGAGGCCCACGGTGACCACACCGGTCGCCCCGAGGATCCGAAACAGCGACGAGGACCCGGCCTGAGGAAGCCCCTGCCAGATAGCGAGCCCCGTGGTCAACGGCAGGCCGACCGCAGCGAGCAGGCCGAGTATCGCGTTGGTCGTCTCCGTCTCGGCGGACTGCACCTGGCGGGACAGTTCGCCGAGGTCGCTGACGAGGCTCTGCAGCGATTGCGGCAGACCGGCACTCTGCTGCCATGCCCGCACCATGGCATCGACGGTTCCTTGCCGGCCGAAGCCGGCCGCCCAGTAGCTGCGACGGAAGACGAGCAGATCCCTTTCCATCTGCGCCACTTTCCGTCGGCGGGGTTCGTGCTCGCCGATCCGCGCCACTTCGCTGCCGAAAGCGTCCAGCACAGTCTGCTGCAACCGGGCCAGAGCCAAGGCATCGGCGTACAGCGTCGCCAGGTGATAGCTGGTGCCGTCGTAGTAGTTACGTGGCACTCCGACACCCGGATCCTGCTCGGTACCCACCAGGGTGAGACCACGAATACCCAGCACGCCCCGGACCTTGGTGGGCAGCGGCAGGCGCATGGCGTGGAGTTGCTCCGCGGCCTCCGGGCCAGGCGGATACAACGTCGCGTGATGCAGATGCCACAGCCACTGATCGAGGGAGTCCCAATTCCGCTGCGCACGCCCCGGATGCAGCCGCACCAGACCACTCTGGGCGGTGACGAGGGTGCAGTGCACCGCCTCCCGCTCGGTGTCAGCGATCCGGCACCCCGACGGCAGCTGCCGTGCGACCCAGGCTCGTTGGGCGCCCTGCCCGTGGTGCGGGTCGACGTCAGCGCACTCCTGAAGGGTTTTCGGTAGCTGCGCCGGCGGATCCGACGGCAGAACGCCGTGCAGAAGAGCCACCCCGTTCGCGTGAACCGGTGAGTCCATGTCCTTCAGCGCGCTGAGCGCAGTGTCGTTCAGGCGCACCAACTCGATGGCTGAAAGCTGGAAACGGGAAGGCGACGCCTCTGCCTGGGGCACCTCCCGATGCCACCGGACGTGCTGCCCCCACAGGAGCGGTTCGAGGTGACGCTGCGTGTATGCGACACGGCGGGATGCGCTGGACACCACTTCGTCGGGCCGGCCAACGCGCCAGCGTCGTTCCAGAGGGCCAGCACGGAAAGACGCCCCCGGGACGTCATCCATGTGGACAGCGATGATCAGGACGGTATCCCTACGGATGAGCGCCCGAGGATCATCCCGTCTCGACGCGCGTCCGTGACGATTGCCTGTACGGCTCATCCGAGGCAGTCCAACGCCTCGCGAAGGTAGCCACGCCGCTCCGACGGCCCCACGTGCCGCCACCGCCTCGGCCCCTCGGAAACCTCACCCCGTACCAGGACACGGGCGTACCGGCCCAACGGCGCCCCCCTGGCAACCAGGGTCATCGTGCCGGGCAGCGCTCTCGCCCGGTGGAATGTGAAAGCCGACATGCCATATGCGTCGCCTGCGCACACCGTGGCTGTTCGGTGCTCTGTCACGACCACTCGCTCCCCGCAGCTTGCGTCGAATCGGTACCCCCATTCGCGGGGCTCATAGCGGACGACCCGGTAACCCGGAGACCGGGACGATTCCGCGCCGAGGAGGGGGTCGCCGTCGCAGAGGGGTTCGTCGGCTTCGGTGATGTCCAACAAGCTGTTGTGCACGGTTCCGCGCAACACGGTGGACGAGAAGTCCCAACGGTGATCGTGGGCTTGTGAGTCCTCTTCACCAGCAAGCCAGACGTGCAGGAAAAGCCGTCTTGAGCCCTCGACTACCAGCGCCAAGGGCAGCTTGACGAAGCCGTTCGGGTGCGCCACGGGCGCGGCTATTGCAGGGGCGAGGAGCGTGTCGTCGTAGGAGTCGTGCAACGCCGCGATGAGCGCGGACCTGGCGAGCCCCTGAGGTACGGGCCCACGGTCGGCAGCTTCGCGGTGGTGCGGCACTGGGTTCGTCCCTGAGGCGTCGACTCGACCTGTTCGCACAGTGCTCCTCGTCGTCTCGCATCACCCACTTACCGTCAGTTTAAGGGACATGGGATGCCGGATGCCGCTCTTATGTTCGGACTGCCGGTCTGTACCGGACCGGAAAGCCGCAGTCCGCGAGGTTTGTTCAGGGCTGCTCGGGAGGCACCACTATCCGGCCCACGGTTCGCTCGCGGCAGTCGGTTACCGAATGGGCGGAGACTGGGCGTCGGCACGTTCTGCCGACTGGCTAGAAGAGGCCGGTGCGCATGTGCTGCGTGAGGTTGTCGAGGACCTCGCGCAGCCACGGGCTGCGGACGGGGTGTCGCGCAGGACGCCCTCCAGGGACCCACCCGCATGCGCGGGGACCACTTCGCCATCCTTGAGGTCAAGAGCGAAGAGGAGGGACCAACCCCGCATGCGCGGGGAGCAGTAGCTCAACGTCGGCCTGGGCCGCATCGAGATGAGACTAACCCCGCGGGTGCGGGGAGCAGCCGAACGTGGGCCATCAAGCCCGGCCATGTAGGGACCATCCCCACAGGCACGGGGAGCAGGCACGAGCTGCTGCACCCCAGCCAACTCAAGCCGGGATCATCCCCGCGCGGGCGGGGACCACTGACAGACGGCACCATCTGTGGAGCCATCCCCGCTTTAACGGGGCAAAGTGGTTCTTTGTGGCATGTCTTGGACTCATTCTCCAACGCGTGCAAGGCCGCGCATTACAGCTGCGACGTACCTACCTCCCCCCATCGCGGCAACACCAACGACCGCGATCGCAGTACATCCTGCCAAGAGGCTGAAGACCTCGTGCGGAGACTTCCCCTGAAGGTACAAGACACTGCCCATCACCTGGCACGGGACAACACTTAGTACGTAGATGACAGGCGCTAAGGCCCCTACCGGACGCTCACCATTCATGTGCTTCATCATTCTCCTGAGTGTGAACTTGTGCGCTCCTGACGGTGCACTGAGCCAGCAAGAAGGCTGGCGATCCCTCCAACCGAGACTCTTAGTTGAGTCTGAAAGCATTGACCGCACCCTCTGTGTTGCCGATTCGCGATTGACGGAACAAAGTCACCCTTTCGGTAGGGCTGGTGCAACACCAGAACGACTGTTGTGAAGCGGCACGCCCCGCGGGAGCGGGAAGCAGGAGTAAGCAGGCGAAGCCGACCTCGTCTCGCAGGGACCAACTCTGCGGGTTGCGGGGAGCGGAGGTCGGCGGTGCCCCCGGGGCCCCGATCCGCGGGACCAACCCGGGGGCGGGGGCAGTGGGCTGGGGCATCGATGGCGAGGCTCGTCCAGGGGCCAACCCCGCATGCACGGGGTCCACCTCTGACCAGCCCTCTGGCGGCCGTACTTCCGGGGGCCAACCCCGCATGCGCGGGGACCACGGTGTGGACCAAGGGGCGGTCGATGGGGTGCAGACCAACCTCGCATGCGCGGGGACCACTGCGTCGTGATCGATTTCCGTAGTTCGGTGTCGGGACCAACCCCGCATGCGCGGGGACCCACACAGACCAGGAGACCGCCATGCTCGCAGCCACGGGACCAACCCCGCGGGTGCGGGGAGCAGCAGCAGGGCGGGGTCGACGACCAGGGCGTGCAGGGAACAACCCCGCGGATGCGGGGAGCGGTTGACCTGGAGCAGCCCAACCGCTCCGATGCTGGGGACAACCCCGCGGGTGCGGGGAGCAGCCCAGCCGGGTCAGCTTGACGATGTCGTCCTTGGGACCAACCCCGCGGGTGCGGGGAGCAGGAGGGCCAGTCGGCTCCGTGGCAACTGACGACGGGACCAACCTCGCAGGTGCGGGGAGCAGCTTCGCCCGTACTTCTTCGGCCCCACGCCCATGGGACCACCCCGCACGTGCGGGGAGCAGGCGATGAAGTTCCGGCAATAGGACCCCCCAGGGGACCAACCCCGCGGGTGCGGAGAGCAGGCGCCGGCCTTCATGTCGAGCCGCGCGATCTCGGGACCAGCCCCGCGGGCGCGGGGAGCAGGGGGAACGCTGCGCCTCGGTGAGCTGGTACTTGGGACCAACCCCGCGGGCGCGGGGAGCAGACCACGTTGAGGCTCAACGCCGCCTTACGGCTGGGACCAACCCCGCGGGTGCGGGGAGCAGCTCATGGCGTAGAAGGGGTGGATGTGCGGCTGATTTCAAGCGAGTCGAAGGCGCTGGTCGGGGGCGTCTCGACGTAGGGGGTCGGGTGACTCGTTAATACGCATCAGCCAGTCGTAGGTGCGTACCTGGATGTGTGAGCGCCGGGCATGGAGTTCCCGGATGTCGGCAGCCGCGTCGTCGGCGTCCTCGCGAGCCATGATGATCAAGCCGGGAACCTCGGCCGTGATGCCCGGCAGGCCCAGTCCATCGGCACCGCGCGCGGAGCGGGCGTAGTGCAGGTTGTTGGAAAGCCACTTGCGCCAGTCCTCGATCTGGTCAACCGCGTGGCGCAGGGTTTTCGTCGCCCGCTTGTTGCCGGGGTTGGTCAGGCGGCTGACCGGACTCTCCAGCTCGACCAGCGTCCAGCGAAGCCCTAGGGAAGTCTCACCGGCGATCATGAAGTCGGCCATGTAATGGTTCCCGAGCTGGACCTGGGGCCGAACCCAGGTGTCGTGGGTGCCCACGACGGTACCGGCCAGCAGCGCCGGGTGCTTCTCCAGCAGTCGCTGCATCGCGGCTTCGTCGTCCGCTGCCTCCAGTGCGTTGCGGAGAGCTTCGACCGCCGCCTGGGTCGCTGGGAAGCCGATCCGCCAGGGGGCCAGCTGCGCTTCCTCGGCTCGTGTGATCCGGGACGGGTTACTTTGGACCGCAGCGGCGTATTCGCGCGCCAGGCTGAGCTGGTCGAGATAGCCGTCCTCGCTGGGGCGGGTGATGCGGGTGACCCGGTGCGGGGCGGTGCCGAGCCCGTGGCCACCCCGGAAGTGCAGCCGGCCGTTGGCGCCGACTGACGAAATCTCGCCGTACAGGTCCGGGCCCCTGCGTCGATCGCGGGCGGTAACAACGTCATCGACTCCGGGCTCCAGTTGGCGTAGGGCAGCGGCGGACTCACGGTCACGGGCGACGCGTAGCCAGGCGTTGAGCACTTCCCGGCACTTGAGTTCATCCATGCTGGGAACCGCGAGGTCGGTGCGCGCCGCGAGATCGAGGAGGACCTCGTACTCTTCGTCGCCGAAGTCCCTGGCAAGCACAAGCTCCAAAGGTGCCCGTAGCAGGACGCGCAGCTCAGCTGCGGCGACCGGAACGGGTGTGGTTTGCCCCAGGTCGGTGCCCAGGGCCCGCGCGACGGTGATCTGCGCGTCTGTAGGCGCCGCGCACTTGCGTTCGAGGCCATCGGCCACGGCCTGCCACTTGAGCTCCGGCACTTTCCCCTCCCTATAAACCGACTTGCCCACCGTAGCCACAATCGGCGACGCGGTGTTGCGGTTCCTCCACCTGGGGTAACGAGTGGAACAGAAGGGACGGCACCGGAGTTTGGACGTGATGACCACAGTCCTCGTGGTTACGGGTGCCGGTCAACCAGATGGAGCGGGCTCCTACGGGAGGGGCCGTGCAGTCGCTGCGGAAACCTCGGCCGACCGTCTTCGAGCCCCTGAACGTGGCCAGCCTCCAGCGGGGCCGGTCCGGCACGCTGTCGTCGTCGCGCGCGGGCAGGCTGCCCCGGCTCTTCCGGCTGCGGGCAGCGCCGAAGCTGATGCCCACGTGGGAGGCGACCTCGGTTTAGCCCCAGAGCTGTTGGTCGTCGGCCATCGTGACCTTTCCGTTCGTCGGGATGAGCGAACGCAACGCAGGGCAAGGCCGCCCCCGCCTTGCTCGGCGCAGTGCTCCCCCCCGCGGGTGCGGGGAGCAGCCGGAGTCCTGGTTCATCTTGCGGAGCACGGTGGGGCCAAACCCGGCGGGTGCGGGGACTACGCCGGGCGACACACGGGCGCGCCACTAGTCCAGGGACCAACCCTGCATGCGCGGGGACCACACGGTGGTTCGGCGGCGGTGAACGGTCTCCGAGGGACCAACCCCGCTTGCGCGGGGACCACCGACACAACCTGCCCTCCGGCGCCTGGGTCCAGGGACCAACCCCGCATGCGCGGGGACCACTACAGCCGTCTTGCGGAAGCGCTGGTGAAGCAGGGACCAACCCCGCGGGTGCGGGGAGCAGCCCGAGCAGAAGAAGCCCATGGAGCTAATCGCGGGACCAGTCCTGCATGCGCGGGGACCACACGTACCCGCCCCACACGCTGTTGTCGGCGGTGGGACCAACCCCGCATGCGCGGGGACCACAACACGTTCGACCCCGTCACCGGGCGCCAGGAGGGACCAACCCCGCATGCGCAGGGACTACCCCCACCAGGGCACGTCGACCGGGGTCATGATGGGACCAACCCCGCAGGCGCGGGGACAACGACGAGGTGTATCGCCGGGCCGGCGTGAAGCTGGGACCAATCCCGCATGCGCGGGGACCACTTCGGCTCAAGTTCCTTCAGGCGCTTCCGGAGGGGACCAACCCCGCATGCGCGGGGACCACTACAGCGTGCTGGTGAAAATCATGCCGACCGTGGGACCAACCCCGCATGCGCGGGGACCACCCTGAGCCGCCGGGGCGCGGGTGTTCGTCGCGGGGACCAACCTCGCATGCGCGGGGACCACAAGTCGCGGGTTACGGCCCAGGTGTGGCCGCAGGGACCAACCCCGCATGCGCGGGGACCACAGGCCGCGAGCTGCGGTTTCAGGAAGGCGGTGAGTTGCTTTTACTTACTTTCAGCGATTCGGACATAATGCCCTTCGGTTGGGTTGCGGGTCCAGCGGGGCGGCAGCGATCCACGGAGCCATTGCGGCCTGAGGCACCGCTCCGGCGTCGTACCGCTGGCGCATGTGATGTCGGTGTCCCCAGGCTAATACTGGACTCTCTCTCGATCCGTCACGCCGGATCTTGCCGGGTTTGAGCCGGCGCCAGGGCGGGGCGCGATGCCCGATTCAGCTTGGCCGCCCGCCGACGGCAGGATGTATGCAGCCGGGCTGATGGAGATGTTGCCTGGGAGCTGTTCCGCCTACCGCAGTAACGGGCTCATAAAAGGCGTCGCCGACGGTGCCTGAGGCCGAACAGGACGCGAGCGCGCCGTGCGGTGCGCCGCCGATTGATCCACCCAGGCCGGTCGCATGGGCGGCCGTGGTCCTGTCCCCGGCTTGACCCCGCAGCCTGTGTCGTAGCCCGAGCTTGGCGATGGTGGGCCGTGGCCGTAGCTACTGAGGTTGAACTCGTGGAGTCGTAGGGGGCTGATGGCTGGTAGTCCCCTGCGGTATCACGGGAGCATGCGGTATCCACAAGGGGGCGGGCTGACGGCCGAACGGCGGCAGTTCCGCGAAGAGTTACGCTGAGCCGTGTGAAGACGGTGATCGGACGGCGCTTCCATCTGACCTACACGGTCCAGGGCGTGCGCAAACTCCTGGTCCGTCATGGCTGGTCCTGCCAAGTCCCTGCGCGACGGGCGATGGAGCGGGACGACGAGGCGGTGGCCGGGTGGGTCAAGGAGGTGTGGCCCTGCGCGGAAGACTCGCGGCGGCCCGTGGAGCCTGGCTCGTCTTCGAGGACGAAGCCGGATTCTCCATGACGCCGCCGCAGGCGAAGACCTGGTCACAGCGCGGCCGCACCCCGGTGGTGCGAGTGCGGGGCCGTTCCCGCAGACGGATATCGATCGCCGCGCTGACCTGCTACAAGCCTGGCCACCGGTCGAGGCTGATCTACCGGCCCCGCCGCGACGACGGCAACCGCGACGGGCGCAAGAGCTTCTCCTGGCGCGACTACCGGGACCTGCTGACCGCCGCCCACCAGCAGCTCGGCGGCCCGATCGTGCTCGTGTGGGACAACTTGCACGTCCACAAGGCCGCCGAACTGCGGGAATGGGCCGCATCCCAGGACTGGCTGACCATCTACTACCTGCCGCCCTACGCTCCCGACCTCAACCCCGTCGAAGGGATCTGGTCCCTCCTGCGGCGCGGCTGGCTCTCCAACGTCGCCTTCAGCACCCCCGAACACCTCGTCCAGCGCATCCGACGCGGCCTACGGCACATCCAGTACCGCAGCCACCTCATAGACGGCTGCCTCACCGTGACGCGCCTGACCATCAGACCTGCTTGAGCAACCCAGCGACATCACGAGTTCAACCTCAGTAGCTGAGGCCCATTCGGGTCCATCACCCGAGTGGCGAGCGATGGACCCGAGTCAGCTCAACGAGCCCCGCAGAGGCGGGGAACATTCAGCGCAGGTCCCTTATCGAAGAGCCAACCCCGCATGCGCGTGCAATACGATGCAGCATTTTGCAGCGTGGGAGCAACCCCGCACGCGCGGGGACCACTGGGCGAGAGTGATCTGCTGGAGTTCGACCCCGGGACCAACCCCGCATGCGCGAGGACCACGCCGACCAAGACGACAAGGGGCAGGGGATGGAGGGACCAACCCCGCATGCGCGGGGACCACGACGCCTTCGCCCAGGTCCTCACGAGCGGCGCGGGACCAACCCCGCGGGCGCGGGGAGCAGACTTCGTGACCTGCATCGTTGCACGCGCACACCACGGCTTTGAACCACTTCCACCGACTCCAACATTCAGGACATCACCCCCTTGCGCACCAAGACCCGCTAACGTTCACCGCCCCTTTGTGCCGGAGAGCTGTCACCCAGACTGCCCGCACAGGAGCCGGCCCCGAGACAAAGTCGAGGGGAAAACTCCGCCAGCTCTGATCGCGGAGGCCATTCCGGCCGGCGCAGGGAACAGCGGAACGCCGGGTGAGCCATCTCCGCCCGCTCCGGGCCACTCCGATGCGGACGCGTAGCAGGAGGCGACGAGCCGCCGCACGCCCGGTCGTGGAGCCATCCCCGCACGCGCGGGGAACAGTCCGCCAAGTATCTCGGCGACATCATGGACCAGGGACCATCCCCGCGGGTACGGGGAGCAGGGCATGCACGACATCAGCGAACGGGTCGTCATGGGGCCAGCCCCGCGGGTGCGGGGAGCAGGTGCCGTCGTGGTGGGTGAGTTGCCACCGCTCGGGACCATCCCCGCGGGTGCGGGGAGTAGACGGGCCGGACGACGACCGGCTGAAGGAGGCCGGGACCATCCCCGTAGGCCCGGGGAGCAGGCATCGAAGGTCGATCGGGGCGCAATCCGGCTGGGGCCATCCCTGCGGCTGCAGGGAGCAGGAGCCGACCTACGTCCCGCGCACCCGCCGCGCGGGACCATCCCCGCGGGTGCGGGGAGCAGGCGGAGACTGCGAAGGAGTCAGGCTGCTGGTGGGAACCATCCCGCAGGCGCGGGGAGCAGACTTCGTGACCTGCATCGTTACACGCCCAGCACCGTGTTCTGAACCACTTTCACTAACTCAGGCTTTCACGACATACAGGTACAGCTTCGAGGCCACGCGGCTCTTGGGACAGGGGGGCTTCAGGTCTTGCCCTGGCGCTCCGTGGCGACCGCGCGAAGTAGAAGGACGACGACCGCACAGTGAGCAGCGAGGCGGCACCATCCCACGCGTGCGGGGAGCAGTCTGCCTGTGCGAAGCTGCGGCGCTCTGCTACGGGAACACCCCCGCAGCAGTCCTGGATGATCCATCAGCGACCGCGCCGCGGGACCACCCCCGCGAGTGCTGAGGGGCAGGTCCCCCGCATGCGCGGGGACCACAGGTCGGCGATCCAGTGCTCGGCGTCGGGGTGGGGACCAACCCCGCGGGTGCGGGGAGCAGACCCGGCAGGGCAAGGGCTCGTTCGTCACGCCGGGACCAACCCCGCGGGTGCGGGGAGCAGCCACGGCGCAGGTAGTAGTCCTGTAGCTGGAGGGGACCAACCCCGCGGGTGCGGGGAGCAGACTTGCCGAGACCGGGCTCACTGAAGAGCACCGGGACCAACCCCGCGGGTGCGGGGAGCAGTCGGTCAGGACACCGTCCTGGACCAGGACAGGGGGACCAACCCCGCGGGTGCGGGGAGCAGGCTCAGACGGGATGGCAGGCATACTGGACTCCGGGACCAACCCCGCGGGTGCGGGGAGCAGAAAGCGCGGGCCGGTCGTCATCCCGCGAAGAAGGGACCAACCCCGCGGGTGCGGGGAGCAGCTGGACGTGTACGTGCCCACCGACGCCCCGGCGGGACCAACCCCGCGGGTGCGGGGAGCAGAACGGCTTCTCCAGCGTCGACGACGCCAAGGCGGGACCAACCCCGCGGGTGCGGGGAGCAGCCGCCATCACGCGGTACCTGTCCGGGCGTTTCGGGACCAACCCCGCATGCGCGGGGACCACTGTCTACCAGCTGGCTCCGCGCCGAACTGGCGGGGACCAACCCCGCATGCGCGGGGACCACACTGCCGGTCGTGGTCCGACTGGTCCCGGTTCGGGACCAACCCCGCATGCGCGGGGACCACAAGCCGCGAAGGAAGCTGCCGAGGTTGGGCTCGGGACCAACCCCGCATGCGCGGGGACCACAAGGACGACGAGGCGACGACGCCTGCCGCGGCGGGACCAACCCCGCATGCGCGGGGACCACACTTGTGAATCCTGGCACCGATCGCGCCAGGTGGGACCAACCCCGCATGCGCGGGGACCACGAGTCGGCGGCGGCCTTGCGGGCGGCGGCCATGGGACCAACCCCGCATGCGCGGGGACCACGCCGGGCCTACGGAAACGGTATGGCGTGGAGCGGGACCAACCCCGCATGCGCGGGGACCACGCTGCCCGCTGTGCGCGGGCCACCGCCGACTGGGGACCAACCCCGCATGCGCGGGGACCACCGGGTCCTCGACGGCCACCTGAGCCGAGGCCAGGGACCAACCCCGCATGCGCGGGGACCACAGGTCGTGAGCTGCGGTTTCAGGGAGACGATGAGTTGTTTTTACTTACTTTCAGCGATTCGGACATAATGGCCTTCGAATGGGTTGCAGGTCCGGCGGGGCGGCAACGGTCCGCGGAGCCATTGTGGCCTGGGGTACCGCTCCAGCGTCGTACCGCTGGTACATGTGGGGGTGCCCGGCCGGCAGCAGCTGTTCGACTGGGTCGTCGACGTGGACGGAGACCGGCCGCGGTTGCGCCTGGTGCGCGGCGGTCAAAGCACCGGCAAAAGCCTTCTGTTGGCGTGGTTTCTGGCGGGAGCAGCTGCCGCTGGCCACCCCCGCACGACGGTCCACGCCACCATCCCCGCCGATGGGCTGACCGCGGATACGTTCGCCTGGGACCTCGGCCGTCAGCTGGGCTATGGGCCACTTCCCCTGGACCGCCTGTTGAACCAGGTCGTCTCCAACCAGCGGCCAACCCTCCTTCTCGTTCCCGACCTGCACCGAGCCGGACGCGGCTTCGCCGACCTCGCGCAGGCCGATCCGACGACGCTCGTCACTGCGTTCCTCGGGCCTCTCCTCGCGTTTCCTCACATCCGGGCCGTGATCGAGGTCGGCGATTCGGGGCTGCTCGCTGATCATTCTGCCGAAGTCATCGAGGGGCACCCTGACGACGCTCACGAACTGGCCGGCGCCGAGACCACCACTTTCGCAGGTCTCATGGCGGCCGTTCCGCACACCGCCGTCGGCCGCCCTGACTGGGCGCAGGCTCCGGACGACATCCGCCGGCGCGTGCTCGATCGAGCGCTGCATGAGACCGGCGGTCAGCTGACCGCGGAGGCCGAGCGTCTGCTGGCCGACCCCGGCTTTCTCGTCTACGGGCCAGCTCACGCCATCACGGCCGCGATGGAGGACGAACGGCTCCGGCTGCCTGGCGGAGCGCGCTGCATCTGGCGCCGGGCAGCGCCGCAGCTCACCGCGACCGAGCACAGCCACCTGTAGCGGGCGGCTCTCCTGCACGCTGCTGCCCTCGGTGAAAACGACCGTCTCGCCGCATACCTCCAGCCCCTTGCCGAACAGCATCACTGGACTGCCACCTGGGCATAACACGACGTGCCGGTCATCGCACATTGCCAGCTTTCGGGAGACAACGGCCAGCTACTGGTCTCTGACCCCCTGGGCCGACTCCATCTTTACGACCGCGGAACAGGGCGGCACACGAGCATCCCGCCGGCATTGCCGGTGCGCCCCGCAGGCATCGTCGGGACCGACTCCGACGCCCTACTGGTTCTCGACGACGACGGAGTCCCGCACGCCGTCACCTTCGACGAGGACGGGGCAGCCGCCACGTTGCTCGGACACATCGTTGCCCACCACACCCAGGCGCTCCCATCCGCCGGAGGCTCGCGGCCCACTGCCCTGGGCTCCTGTTCCGGGTCGCCTCTGATCCCCGTCGGGGACACCAGCGGAGCCGTCCATGTCTGGTCCCTGACCGCCTACTCCCCACCCCCCCGGAGCCACCGCCTCCACACAGTTCCGATCACAGCGGTCACCTGTCTGCCACTCGGCGACGACGGACCCACCCTCGTGTTCAGCGCCGCCTTCGACGGGTCCAGGGATTTTTCAGGGACTTTCCGCTCTGTCTCAGGGACTTTCCAGGGACATTCTGCTGAGTAAGCCGGAAAGGCCCTGACAGCTTCGAAAGGTCAAAACCCCAGGTCAGGACAGATTTTTGTTGGTCGATGACGCTCGCCGGTGCTGTGACCCGTGCGCCAGGCGGCGATGTGCGACTGAGGGGCTGGCGGCCGTCGTGGGAATCCACCCGAGGGCAGCCCTACTGTTGGCGCTGCTCCAGGTGAACTCACCCTGAAGCAGCGCCAGTTGACGGCGTCGTTACCTTCCCCTAGTACGAGTAGAACCCCGACCCGGACTTCCGCCCCAGCCGGCCCGCGTCGACCATCCGGGCGAGCAGCGGGGGAGCGGCGTACAGGGGCTCCTTGTACTTGACGTTCATGCAACCCCCTGTTCGCGGCAATTTCCTTCCAGCCAGGTCATGACCTCGTTGGGCCAGAACCGCAGCTGTTGGCCCACACGGAAGCTGGGGATGGCCTGCTTCTCGTGATTGTCGTAAACCCAGGAGGTGGGCTTTCCGAGAAAGTTCGCCAGAGCCGGCACGGTCCACATTTTTTGATCCATCGCTGCTCACCTCCATAGGTTGGGAGTGCGACAGGATAAGGATGGATCACGGCCGCACCAAATGGCCCGTACAGCGCCACTTGACCTTCATGGGCCCGTCGTGCGGGCGTCTGTGCGTGAGACTGTGTGAGCGTCGGGGTGACGCACAGTGAAGAAGGCGCATCTCGTCCGTCTCGGTGCTGTCCAGGGTTCGGCCTTCAGCGCCAGAAGCCAGCACCGATCCAGGGCTCCCTTGTCCACGACCGTCGCCAAAACCGCACCAATCACTTCGAGCATGCCTGGCGGGTCTTCCCGCCGGGGGTGATGTTGTAGCTCGAATTTCCGGCCACGACAAATGTGGGCTCGGTTGGACGATTTGGCTACGGCGCGAGGTGGGCCTTGAGTGCCCGTGGCTCCGAATTGCGCCGTCGGAGGTCTCCCGAATGGACCATGACGGCGCAGCGTGGCAAAGCGTCGATCATCGTCGGCGCGGCTGCGGCCGCTGAGGTAGCGATGCGTATCCAGCAACAGGGCTGCCGAGGCGGGTGGGTCGGAAGATTCTTCGGGCTGCTGAGGAGTCCATCGGGTACGACGGACCAACCCCGCGGGTGCGGGAGCAGGGGGCCAGACCACGTATCCGGGCGGCGGGGACCAACCCCGCGGGTGCGGGGAGCAGACGCTGTCCCGGGTGGCGAACCGCATCAAGAAGGGGCCAACCCCGCGGGTGCGGGGAACAGTCCGTCATGCCCTCCGGCCGGCGGTTGCGGCGGGGACCAACCCCGCATGAGCGGGGGCCACCTCGTCACCAGCCACCGTGACCCCGGTCCACCGGGACCAACCCCGCATGCGCGGGGACCACTACCGGTGGGACATCAATCAAACCGGCTGGGCGGGACCAACCCCGCACGCGCGGGGAGCAGAGCATCCCACCCCCACACACCATTTCCCTCATGGGGACCAACCCCGCGGGCGCGGGGACCACTGGGGCATGGACTCCGGGGTGGACGAGCGCCCGGGACCAACCCCGCGGGTGCGGGGAGCAGTCGTGAGGCCACACGTCCATGGTGAGCGTGATGGGACCAACCCCGCACGCGCGGGGACCACACCTTGAAAGGCAGGTGAGTGAGGATCACTTTGGGACCAACCCCGCACGCGCGGGGACCACAGGTCGTGATCTGCGGTTTCAGGAAGACGGTGAGTTGTTTTTACTTAGTTTCAGCGATTCGGACATAGTGGCCTTCGAGTGGGTTGCGGGTCCGGCGGGGCGGCAGTGGTCCGCGGAGCCATTGTGGCCTGGGGTACTGCTCCGGCGTCGTACATGTGATGTCTGTGTCCCCAGGCTAATACTGGGCTCTCTCTCGACCCGTCACGACGGCTCTTGCCGGGATGGAGCTGGCGCCATGGGGGCGCGATGCCCGATTCGGCTTGGCGCCCGCCGACGGTGGGCCCTCTGCAGCCGGGCTGATGGAGGTGTTGCCTGGGAGCTGCTCCGCCTACCGCAATAAGTGGATGGCTTCCCTTGAGGCCCTCGCCGGCCGGGGGCATCCCGGGGACTTTTCGGGGACTTTCAAGCCTGTCCCAGGGACATTCCGGGGACCTTCCGCCGGGTAAGCAGGGAAGGCCCTGACCATGCTGAAAGACACGAACGCGCTGGTCATGGCCCACAACCTCAGCACTCGATGATGTTCACCGCCAGCCCGCCGCGCGCCGTCTCCTTGTACTTGACGTTCATGCGACCTCCTGTTCGCGGCAATTTCCTTCCAGCCAGGTCTTGATCTCGCTGGGCCAGAACCGCAGTTGTTGGCCCACGCGAAAGCTGGGGATGGCCTGCTTCTCGTGATTGTCGTAAACCCAGGAGGTGGGCTTTCCGAGAAAGTTCGCCAGAGCTGGCACGGTCCACATTTTTTGATCCATCGCTGCTCACCTCCGTAGGTCGGGAGTGCGACAGGATAAGGATGGATCACGGCCGCGCCAAATGGCCCGTATAGCGCCACATGACCTTCATGGGCCCGTCGTGGCGGGTGTCCCCGCGCGTGAGACGGGTGTGGGCGTCGGGGTGACGCACGGTGAAGAATGCCCAACTCGTCCGTCTCGGTGCTGTCCAGGGTTCGGCCTTCAGCGCCAGAAGCCAGCACCGATCCAGCACAACGCCCCCGAAGGGACCGGAAGGGGCGGCAGCGGAAGTCAGCACGAACTCAGCACGGTCCGGCTCGGGCTCGTTCGAGGCGAACGAGCCCGAGCCGTTGACCTGCATGTTTGTCATCGTGTCCGATGTCTGATAAGAACCCGCCTCCCAGTTCGAGAACATCTGGCTGCGGACCAAGCGCAAGAACGCCGAAGGCAAGGTCGTCGGCGGCAGTGGCGGGGTCTGCTACCTGTACTTCCCGGCCAGGCCGGCACCAACTCAGCAGCGGGTACTGGGGGAACTGGGAATCCGCTGAGCATGTGCACCCCGAAGGTGGCCTCGATGACCTGCTGGTCGGGCCGGAGCAGGCGCGCGTGTTTGCCGCCGTACGTGTTTGCCGCCGTACATCGGGCAGCGTTCGACGGGTCGAGGTGCACGGACGAGCGCCGGCACGCGATGGCGGCCGTGCGAGGGAGTCCGTCGTGGACCGGGGTGAGGTCGGCGTGGGGCCGAAAGGGTTCCGTAATGTGCGGCAAAGGGTGAATTGCGCGTCGAGCTGCATACGGTGAGTCCTGGGCGGCGATCATGCCGCACCGGCCACCGTGAGGGGATCGATGTGGAGGGTAGTGACCGTGATGGTGAGCCTCGTGACAGGCCGCAGCGACAGCCTGACAAGGCGGCCGACAGCAGCCCGCCACCCCGAGGGAGCTCCGCACATCGACGGGCCGCTGGTGCCGCCCCATCCACCGAAAGGGCCGCCAAGCCCCCTCCCGGTCGTCGCCGGCGCCTCGCCGCACTGCTGAACAGTCCGCCGCCGGGGCCCACGCGGCCGGGGTTCTGGCGCAGTCCGCTGCGGGGGCCGTGGCTGACGTCGGTTTTCGGGCTGATTCTCCTGGTCGGCATCACCGTGCTGTTCGTGACCGGACTGCTGTCCTACGCCGCGTACAACCCGAATCTGGCACCGGGCAACGACAAGACGCCGGAAAAGGGCTGGCTCGGCTTCTATCTGTTCTCCTGGCCGACCAGCCCGTACTGGCTCTACCGCCTCACCCAGGGAATCCACGTGACGCTGGGCCTCGTGCTGATCCCGGTCCTGCTGGCAAAGCTCTGGTCGGTCGTCCCCAAGCTGTTCACCTGGCCGCCGGTGCGTTCACTGAGTCATGCGCTGGAGCGGCTCTCGTTGCTGCTGCTCGTGGGCGGGGTGCTGTTCGAATTCGTCACCGGCGTGCTCAACATCCAGCTCCACTACATCTTCCCCGGGTCCTTCTACACCCTGCACTTCTACGGCGCCTGGGTCTTCATCGGCGCCTTCGTCGTCCATGTCGCCTTCCGGATTCCCACCATGGCAAGGGCGCTGCGCAGCCGTCGCTTCCGCAGCGTCCTGCGTACCCCCGCAGCCCGCACGACACCCGAAGCGGCGGATGACACCGGCCTGGTGACCCCCGACCCCGCGCCGCCCACGATGTCACGGCGTGGCGCGCTCGGCCTGGTGGGCGCCGGCTCGCTGGCACTGCTCGTCGTGACGGCCGGGCAGAGCATCGGCGGGGCCCTGCGCAAGACCGCGCTGCTGGCACCGCACGGGCAGGACCCGGGAACTGGCCCCAATGGCTTTCAGATCAACAAGACCGCGGCGGAGGTAGGCATCCGCGCCCGCGACATCGGGCCTGCCTGGCGCCTGGTCGTACGCGGCCCCGGCCGGGAGCGGATCTTCACCCGTGCGCAGGTTCTGGCGCTGCCGCAGCACACGGCAGCCCTGCCGATCGCCTGCGTGGAGGGCTGGTCCACCGACGATCTGGACTGGAGCGGTGTGCGGCTGGCCGACCTGGCAGCCCTGGTCGGACTGCGGCAGAGCCCGCCGGGCGTGTTCGTCGAGTCTGCCCAGCGCGGAGGAGCCTTCAGCTCCACGCATCTGCGTGACAACCAGGTGCGTGACCCCAGGTCACTGCTCGCCCTGCGGGTCAATGGCGCGGACCTCTCCCCGGATCACGGCTATCCGGCGCGGATCATCGTCCCGGCCAACCCCGGTGTGCACAACACCAAATGGGTCACTCGCCTCACCTTCGGAGCAGCACAATGAAGGGCTTCCGCACTCGCTACGGCGCATCCCCCCTGCACCTCTTGCTCGTGCTGTGCTCCTTCGCCCTGGCCGTCTATGCGGGACTCCGGTTGCTGAAGGGAGACACGCTCGGGGTCGTCCTCTGGTTCGTGGGCGCCGCGCTCCTGCACGACGTGGTCTTTCTCCCCCTCTACACCGTCACCGACCGAGTGGTGCAATGCGTCTTCCGGCGCAGCAGGGACGCGACGGACCGCTCGCACTCGCTGACAGGCCGGATCAACTACCTCCGCGTGCCCGCTTTCGTGGCTCTCCTGCTGCTCCTCGTCTGGTATCCGCTCATCCTGAACCGGGTCCCGGGCTTCACCTCGTACACCGGCCTATCGGCCGAAGTGTTCTGGGGCCGCTGGCTGCTGATCACGGCTGCCCTCTTCGCAGCCTCCGCAGTGTGTTTGCTGGTCACCATGTGGCGTGCGCATGCGCCCCGGCCGAGAGCGCACGAAGCCCCTCCCAAGGCGCCCGGCCGACACCAGGCGTAACCAAGGCCGCCAGTTCCGAGAAAGGGCCGATAGGGAAATCCCGATGCCTCGCGCACCTGAACGAATCACACCGACCGTCCTGGCCGAGCAACCCGCCCCGGGCTTCCGGGCCGTCGGCCTGACCGAACCGGATCCCAGGCTGCTGTTGGGCGTCCCGATGCCCACGGAGACCACCGGCGCCACCCAGCACCATCGGCTCCTCAACGCGAAGGCACCTGTCCGGTGAGCACCGAGGAGCATGCGCCGGAGCAGCCGCTGGGCTCCGGCCCCCGGCACGAGGACCCGTATGCGCACGCATTGCAGGACGGCCGCGGTCCGCTCTACATACGCCGTATGGACGGTGGAGTTCTGTCGTCAGAGGTGGACCGCTGGTGTGCCGCTCCGGACCCCGCCGACATGAGCGTCCTGCGGCGGTGCAAGGGGGCCGTCCTCGACATCGGTTGCGGACCGGGGCGCTTGGTCAGCGCCCTCCGGGCGCTCGGCCACCTCGTGCTCGGCATCGACATCAACCATGCCGCCGTCGCGCGGACCGCCGACACCGGAGGCGCGGCGCTGTGCCGATCTGTCTTCGAACGACTTCCTGGTGAAGGGCTCTGGAATACGGCGTTGCTCATGGACGGCAACATCGGGATCGGCGGTGACCCGCCGGCCTTGCTGGTGCGGATCGGGAGCCTGGTGTCTCCCCGTGGGGGCCTGTTGCTGGTGGAGGCGGCCGCTCATGACGTCCACGAACGGTTGCATGTGCAGTTCGACGACGGCCGTGGCCGCCGTGGAACGCCCTTCCCCTGGGCCCGTGTCGGTGTGGCCGCGTTGCGTCGCACGGCAGCGGCCACCGGGTGGCAGCCGGGCGAACACTGGTCGGTCGGCGACCGTCACTTCCTCGAACTGAAGCGGTCCGCCGGCTCTCGCCCGGCACCCACGCGGCCTCAAGGCTGAGGGAAGTCGCAGCAGCGGGCGCTGCGTTCCTGGATGGCGGCTCCCGGCCCCGGACCCAGGCCTGCGGCGGTCACCAGCCGGTCAGCAACAGATGGTTGACGAGGAGGGCGAGGACGGCCTGTGCGGCCAGCCACCGAGCATGAGCCCGGCGTGGGAGCAGCGCGCAGGCGGGGAGCAGCCAGACCGCGAAGGTCAGCCAGATCCGTTCGGTCTCTGCCTTGCTCATTCCGGACAGATCCGCGAGCAGCATCATGCACAACGCCGCGGCGATCAGCACCGACAGCGCACCACGCCCGGCCGGTGGCCTACGCCGCATCCCCCGCACGGCCGGCCGCAGAGGTCCGGCGGCTCGGCACAGACCCGCGACCGTGGCCAGGCCCACTGTCAGCACCTGGGCGGCGAGGTTGGCCCAGATGAAGTAGCCGTACGGGCGTACCTTGGCGGCGCCCTGGTAGTAACGCTCGACGAGGGTCGTGTAGCCGTCGAGCCACCAGAACCCGGCGGCGGTGAAGGCCGCCACCCACAGCAGCACTCCCAGGAGCACCAACGGAAGGGGGCGGGCTGACCGGGCGAGGAGGAGGACGGCGGCACCGAGCACGACGAGGACCGTCAGGCCGTAGGAGAGGTACCAGGCAAGCCCCACGAGCAGACCGGCACCCAGAGCAGCGAGGCCGGGCAGGCGTGTGGTGCGAGTGGCCGCCAGCGCGAGCAGCGCAACCGCCCAGGCGGAGACACCGGCGAAGTAGCCGTCGGCACTGACACCGATCCACACCGCCGCCGGGGCCAGCACCAGGAACGGCGCTGCTTGCCGGGCCAGTTGCTCACCACACAGCGCCCGCACGGCCACCACGACCGCGGCTGCGAACGACGACCCGACGGTGATGCACCAGGCTGCCGCCCAGGCGCCGCCGCCCAACCCGATACGGTCCAGGCCGACGAACGTCAGCAGTGCGCCGGGCGGGTGACCGGCCACATGCGCCGGCCAGATGTGCGGCGAGCCCACCAGGATGTGGTTCGTGAAGTCCCGCAGGAAAGCGGGCACGTCGTGCACGCCGTTCACCGACCGCAGGTACTCCAGACCGGTGGTCAGCCGCTCGGCGATCCCGCGCCCCCAACCGTCCACGAGCGCCAGCGACCACGTCCATGCCATTGCCGCGCCCCAGACGGCCGGCACCAGCACCCGCCACGACAGGCGCCGCGCAGTCGTCGGACCGTAGACCACCACGAGCGCGGCGACGGCGAGAGCGGCCGGCGTCCCCGGGCCGATATGCGGCAGCCACCACGCATACAGCGGCGGCCACCCCAGCCGCAGAACCCCCTCCGAACCGTAAACGGTCCTGTTGAGGAGTCGTCCGATGACCACCGCCAGCGCGATCAGCACGACCGCGGCCACCACTGCCCACACATCGCGTCGGCACTCCCGCTTCCGCGCACTCATCGTCACCGCGTCACCGTCGGCGGGGACGGCTGACCGTTCGCTGACCTTACGGTTCGACACAGCGGATCACATCGTTCGCAGTATGGGCGGCTCGGCCCGGCCAGCGGTGTTCGGGGGTTTTCGTAGTCGTGGCGGCAGCCTTCGTTCCAGGTGGTGCGCTCATTGCCGTAGGCGGGGATGCCGCCCCGGGAATCCTCGTCCACGGTGACGCAACGCTGCCCATCGTGGGGGCCCGGCGGCCGGGCCGGCCGCAGCGGCACGACCGGTCGCCGACGTCCACCCCGACAGCCGAACAGACCGGTGGGGAGAGCCGGTGGGCTCGGCGGATTGCGGCCCGCGCAGGTCATGGGCCCGCTCGGTCCGCACCTTGCGGCCGCGACGCCAAGGCCGTGGCCGAGGCCCTGTGGGGTGTGGATGCCGTCTGCCATCAGGCGGCGATGGTCGGGCTCGGCAAGGACTTCGCCGACGCCCCCGCCTACGTGGGCTGCAACGACCTGGGCACCGCGGTGTTGCCGGCCGGCATGGCCGAGGCCGGGGTACGGCGTCTGGTGCTGGCGAGTTCGATGGTGGTCTACGGAGAGGGGCGCTACGAGTGCCCGGGGCACGGTGTCGTACGGCCGGAGCCGCGCAAGGTGGCCGACTTGGAGGTGGGACGCTTCGAGCTATCCTGCCCGAGGTGCGGTGAGCCGCTCGCCCCCGGCCTGGTGGCCGAGGACGCCCCGCTTGATCCGCGCAACGTCTATGCCGCCACCAATGCGCGACGAACTGGGCTGGAAGCCGGAGGTCGCGTTCGCGGAGGGAATGGCGGAGTTCGCGGCGGCCTCGCTGCGAGCCGGCTGATCAGGCGGGGGGCTGCCCGGGTCCTCCTCGATCTCTCGCGCAGCCGAGGATGTCAGCGATTCATGAGACCTCTAATTCCCATTTGCTCCTTTTGTCTCCGTAGGGTGGGTGGCGTGATCGAGACATCCCCTTCCTCGGCTGCTCCTGTGGACGTGGTGCTGCCCTGCCTCGACGAGGCCGAGGCCCTGCCGTGGGTGCTGGGCCGAATCCCCTCGGGCTGGCGCGCGATCGTCGTCGACAACGGCTCCGTCGACAACTCGCCGGACATCGCCCGCGCCCTCGGGGCGCATGTCGTACACGAACCGCGGCGCGGCTTCGGCGCCGCCTGCCACGCGGGCCTGACCGCCGCCACGGCCGACATCGTCTGCTTCTGCGACTGCGACGCCTCCCTCGACCCCGCACTTCTGCCTGCTGTCGGCGGGCCCGTCCTCGACGGTTCCGCCGACCTCGTACTGGGCCGCCGCAGGCCCGTTACGCGCCGCGCCTGGCCACTGCACGCCCGCCTGGCCAACCTGGAGCTGGCCCGTCTGATCCGCCGGCGTACCGGACTGCGGCTGCACGACCTGGGCCCGATGCGCGCCGCCCGCCGTCAGTCGCTGCTCGCTCTGGACCTGACCGACCGGCGCTCCGGCTACCCGCTGCAGATGGTGGTCCGTGCCGCCGACGCAGGCTGGCGGGTGGCGGAGACGGATGTGCCGTATCGCCCGCGCACGGGCCGCTCGAAGGTCACCGGTACCTGGCGGGGCACCTGGCATGCGGTACGGGACATGCGTGCTGTCCTCGCCGAGCGGCCCGTCACCGACCCGGTGTCCGCGGCGACCACCCCAGGAACCGGACGATGAGCGCCCGGCTTCCGGCGACGGTGTTGGTCATCGCCAAGGAACCCGTGCCGGGGCGGGTCATGACGCGACTCACCCCGCCCTACACGCCCCAGGAGGCGGCCGCTCTGGCCGAGGCAGCCCTCGCCGACACCCTGCACACGGTGCTCAAGGTCCCCGTCCGGCGCCGAGTCCTCGTTCTCGACGGTGTTCCCGGCCCCTGGCTGCCGCCCGGCTTCGACCTCATGGCCCAGGGCGCCGGCGGCCTGGACGAGCGGATCGCGGCCGCCTTCGGCCACTGTGACCGCGGACCGGCCGTCCTGATCGGGATGGATACCCCCCAACTGACCGCGGACCTCCTTGCGGGGGTCGGCCGGGACAGCACCGATGCCTGGTTCGGGCCGGCCGCGGACGGCGGATTCTGGGCGCTGGGTTTCGCCGACCCGGCGCACGCCGCGGCCCTCGTACGAGGCGTGCCGATGTCCACCGACCGCACCGGGGCGATCCAGCGGCGCCGCCTTGCCGAGGCGGGGCTGAGCGTGAGCGACCTGCCGGTGCTGCGTGATGTGGACACCGCCGCCGACGCCGCCGCGGTCGCCGCCTGCTGCCCTCCTGGCTCGCGCTTCACCACCACCCTGAACTCGCTCGCGGAGGCCGGGCGGTGAGCGCCACGTCAAGCGGTAGGGACCCAGGCCCTCGTCGAGTGGGCAACGCGGACTGCGGCCCGACGGTCTCCGCAGACCTCGGTGGTATGGCCTGCGGGGATCCAGAGCAGCAGGCCGGTGAAGTGCTTGCAGACGGTCTGCTGGGAGACGGCAGCCGGCATTGCGATGTCGGCCGGCGAGTGGGCCCGCTCAGCCGGACAGTGGCAGGGCGTCTTCCAGCTGTGTCTGCTCCTCCGCGCTGAGCTCGATCTCCACAGCCCTGGCGGAGCTTTGGATGGAGGCCGGGCGGCTGGCGCCCGGTACCGGGATCACCGTGGGGGAACGGGTCAGCAGCCAGGCCAGGGCGATCTGTTGTGGGCCGGCGCCGTGTTCGGCCGCGATGCGGTGGAAGGCGGTGCTCGCAGAGGTCGGGCCGGACGGTCCGTCGAGGGAGCTGCGGGAGATGCCGCCCAGCGGGCTCCAGGGCAGGAAGGCCAGCCCCAGCTGCGTACTCAGCCGCAGTTCGGGTTCGCTGTCGCGTACGGCGGGCGAGTACTGGTTCTGCACGGAGACGAGGTCGTCGCCGAGGATCGCGTGGGCCTGGCGGATTTGGCCGGTGGTGACGTTGGAGATCCCGGCGGCGCGGATGGTGCCGGCGTCGAGCAGCTCGCGCAGCGCGCCCACGGACTCCGCCCAGGGCACGGACGGGTCCGGCTTGTGCAACTGGTACAGGCCGATGGCCTCAACTCCCAGGCGTTTACGGGATGCTTCGGCGGCGTGCTTGAGGTGGGCGGGGGAGGCGGTGACGGTCCAGCTGCCGTCGCCGGGACGGCCGCGGCCGCCCTTCGTGGCGACGAGGACGTGAGAGGTGTCCCGGCCGTAGCGGGCCAGGGCGCGCGCGACGAGAAATTCGTTGTGACCGGCTTCCCCCGCGTGCCAGTGATAGCTGTCGGCGGTGTCGATGAGCGTGACCCCGGCGTCCAGGGCGGCGTGCAGGGTGGCGATCGCCTGTCGTTCGTCCGGGCGGTGCTCGATGGACAGCGGCATGGCACCCAGGCCGACGGCGCTGACGGTGGTGTTTCCGATAGTGCGGTATTGCATGGTGGGTGTGTTCCTCAGGCGGTGGGGGCGGCGGTGGCGTCGAGGGCTTCGGCCTGGCGCTTGCCTTCGGCGTAGTGCGTTGGAAGGTATGCCGCGTCGTGCCAGGGCAGGTCCGTGGCCACCAGCCAGGTGGCCGGGTCCACGATCTCCTCCGGCACCGGCGTGCCGTGCGGGACGGTGGCCGGCGCGGCGGTTGCCGGGTCGTAGACCTCGATCGTGGACGTCACGACGTAGCGCCGGGTGCGGCCGCTGAAGGTACGGGCGGCGATCGCGGCCTGCACCGGGGTGTAGCAGATCTGGTCGATGACCACGTCGAAGGTGGCCGAGCCGAGCGCGGCGGTCAGGGCGGCTTCGTCGTTGCGGTCGACGGCGAGGTGCGCGATCCCGGCGGGTGTCCGGGTCGAGCCGCGGTTGATCACCGTGACCTGGTGGTCGGCCGTCTGAAGGCGCTTCACCAGGAGCTTGCCGACATATCGGCTTCCGCCGATCACACAGATCTTGGGCATGCGCCCCATCCTGGACACCTAAAGTCATCAGCAGAAGTGCCCACTTACTGGATACGCATTAAGGAATACTGTTGATCGATGTGCAGCGGCTGCGGGTCCTGCGGACGGTGGCGGAACACGGCAGCTTCAACCGGGCGGCGCAGGCCCTCCACCTCACCCCCTCCGCCATCTCCCAGCACATCGCCGCCCTGGAACGCAGCCTCGGCGCCCAGGTCGTGGCGCGCAGCACTCGCGGAGTCACCCTCACCCCGGCCGGCCGGATCATGGTCGGGGCCGCCGAGTCGGTCGCCGCGGAACTCGCCCACGCCCAGCAGCAGGTCGACCGGCTCGGCAGCGGCCGCACCCAGCTCACCATCGCCACCTTCACCAGCGGCGGCAGGCTCCTGCTGCCCGGCGCACTCGCCCGCCTCACCACCGCCCATCCCGACACCGTGGTCCACGTGCGGGAGGCCGAGCCCGAAAACAGCCTGCCGCTGGTCCGCCAGGGCGCCGTAGACCTCGCCCTCGCCTACCACTTCGACGGCCCGCTGCCCAGCCAACCTGGCCAGAGCTCCAGCCTGGCGTGGACGGCACTCATGGATGACCCCCTGCACGTCGTCCTGCCCGAGACGCACCCCCTGGCCGGCCGCACAGCGCTCGATATCACCGAACTGGCCGCCGAGCCCTGGGTACTCGGCTGCCACAAGACCGAGTCCTACCTCCGCCGCTACGCCGAACACGCCGGCTTCGCCCCCGAGGTGCGCGGCACCACGACCGACTACTTCTTCGCCCGCTCCCTCGTCGCCGCGGGCACGGGGATCTCACTGGTCCCTTCGATCGCACTGACCCCGCCGATCCCGGGACTACGCACCATCCCGATCACGCCGCCGACTCCGAGCCGGCACCTCGGCGTTGCCACGATCCACCGCCGCAACCACCCTCAGGTCAGCACCCTGATCCAGGCCCTCCAGGAACAGGCAGCGGCGTGGGTAGCGCTCTCCGGTGACGACGTGAACGCGGGTGCCCAGCCGGGTCGTTGACTGCGTACGGATCGCGAACCCGGTGGACTGATCGTCCCGCTGCTCAGTCCACGGCGCCGGTGACGGCGTTCAGATCGCGGTTCCAGTCCAGCTGGGCGGCGAGAGTGTCGTCGCCGGGGCGTGGCGGGGGCGGTCCTCCGCCGGTGCGGGACGGGGCGCGGGTGCCGCGGGAGATCTCTCCGCTGGCGGTGATGTTGTGCTCCACGCGGGGGCGGCGGCACGCCTCGTAGAGGGAGAGTGCGCTGTCCGGGTCGGGGGTGTCCCGTAGGGACTTGGCGAGGATGACGGCGTCCTCCAGTGCCATCGAGGCCCCTTGCCCCGTCGCTGGTGAGGCCGCGTGCGCCGCATCGCCGATGATCAGCGTCCGGCCGGAACGCCAGGGGGTGCCGGGCGGCAGTTCGGTGGCGTTGGTGGCCATGATGTCGTCGGTGGAGGCCGCGACGATGCCCGCGGCGGGGGTGGCGTCCTTGCTCAGCAGCGCGACGAGTTGCTCCCGCCAGCGGGACGGCGTGGGGTGTGCGAGTGCGTCGGCGGGGACGGCCTCCCCGCCGACGCGGGCGAACCAGTACGCCTCCCCGTCCGGCGAGACCGCGTAGCCGAAGGCGGCGGAGCTGCCCCGCACCATGGTGATGTGGCCGGTGTCCTCCGCCACCGGGGCGCTGCGCGTGTAGCCGTAGAAGACGCTCTGCCCCGCGTAGACGGGCTCCACGCCGGGCGCGATCGACTGTCGGACGGTCGAGCTCAGACCGTCCGCGCCGACGAGAAGATCACCGGTCGCGACGCCGCCGTCGGCGAATCGCGCGGTCACCTCGTCCGGGCCGTTCTCGACGGACACCAGCCGCGCACCGTGCGAGAGCCCGATTCCCCGACGCACGGCCTCCGCCTGGAGAGCGGCGCTCAACTCGCCCCGGCGCAGGCACCGGTACCGCAGCAGCGCGTCGTCGGCTTCACCCAGCGGCACCTGAGCCATCTCGCTGCCCCGGGCGTCGAGCACCCGCATGGAGCGCAGCGGGAAACCGAGCGCGGTGACCACATCCGAGGCATCGAGCTCCGCGAGTGCGCGCATCCCGTTGCTCGCCAGGGTCAGGAACGCCCCTATGTCCTCGGCTGTGTCGGGGTGCGCCTCGTGCACGGTGACGTCGAATCCCGCCTTGTGCAAGGCCAGCGCGGTCGCCGTACCGGCGATCCCGCCACCGATGACCAGAATGTGTGTCACGTACCAGTCCGCTCTTTTGTTCGGTCCCCTCGGGCGTCCGGATCCATGATGCACCCGGCCCCGAGCGAAAGGCCTCCATGTTCGCACTGCGGGAGCCAGGGGCCGTGACGCCTCCCGGGCGTCATCTCCCCTGGCTGGTGCGGCGGATGAATTCGGCGGCTATTTCGACCCGCGAGGCGAGCGTCAGCTTCTTGAGAATGTGCGAGACATGGGTGCTGACGGTGCGTCGGGAGATGGACATCAGGGTGGCGATCTCGGGGTTGGAGCGGCCGCCCGCGACATGGCTCGCGACGATGCGTTCGGTTTCGGTGAGCGCATCCCAGCCATGCCGGTGACCGCTGCGCGTGCCCCGTACGCCGCGGTGTACGGCGACGGCACGCAAACGGGCGGCGGCGCGGGCCGCGTCCCAGTCGGCGCCCAGGCGCGTGTAGATCGCCAGCGCCTGATCGAGCACCACGCGGGCTTGTGCCGGATGTCGGCGGCCGGCCAGCAGCTCCGCCGCGTCGGTGTGGGCGTGTGCCTCGCTCAGGGGTCTGGGCGCCTCGTGGTAGCAGCGCGCCGCCTCCAGGAGCAGGTCCGGGTCCTGGTCGAGCAGCCCTTGGCAGCGGTAGGCGTCGCCGATGTGGTGCGGCACGGCGCTGTGGTCGGCACGAGCCCGGGCAGCGGCGGTGAAGCGCTGGGCTTCCGCGGTCTCGCCCCGGGACAGCGCGAGCCGGACGAGATCAGGGGTCAGAAAGCCGAGGATACGTCGGCTGGGCAGATGGCCGATGCCGTTGTCGAAGGCGTGCGCAAGCCGGCTGTAGGCCTGCTCGGAAGCGCCGCCGGCCTCGTCGGCGAGGGCGCGGGCGCACAGCGGCAGATGCTCGTAGAACCAGGCGACCGTTCCGGTGTCGGACGCCGCGTCCACGGCGGTCAGGTGGGCTGCGGCGTCACTTCGCTGCCCTCGGTGGACGGCGATCAGCGCCGCCACCGAGCGCAGGGCCCGGCTCATCGCGAAGTGCTCGCCCGGGTCGAGCCCGGCCTCGACTTCGGTGAGGGCGTCGTCCCAGCGGCCGGTGTTGAACGCGAGGAGCGCACTCGCCAAGTGGTACCAGGGCAGGAACATCCCGCCCGCTCGCTCCGTGGCCTCATGGACAGCTGCCAGCGTGCGCTGCGCCTCCGGCCCTCGGTCGAGCTCGGTATAGCCGCTGGCCAGGGTGAGCTGCAACCGGAAGCGCTCTGCGGGGTGGTAGGAGCGCGCGGCGAACCGGATGGCCTGTTGGGCCAGTTCCAGTGCTTCGGGTCCGGGTGCTTCGAGGAAGCGTGCGCCGGACAGCACATGCAGGGCATTGGCCAGCGTCGGGGCGTCGCCACGCGCTTCGCGGTGAGCCGCCTCTGCCACCCTCTCGGCTTCCCGGCGCCTGCCCAGCGACAACAGGCACATGGCGCTGACGGCCCGAAACCGCGTCGACTCGGTCGCCGGAACCCCCTCGCTGCCCTGTACGGCCTGGGCTTCGGCCAGCGCCAGGTCCGGCCGGCCGCGGTAGAAGGCGGCCTGCACAACGATCCAGCGCAGCGCCCACTCCCACTCGGCGGCACCCGGTTCGAGCAGCGCGCAGCGAGCGGTTTCCTCGGCGGCTGCCAGCTCCCCCAGGGTCAACTGGGCGAGGGCACGGTGCCGTTGGAGACCTCCCCGGCGCGGATCACCGGGCCCCGTCAGCGCCAGAGCCCTGTCGGTCAGCCGGATGACCAGGGCGGGGGCCCGGCTGGTGAGCGCGGCGGCCGATTCCATCAGCCAGGACGTCAGGAAGCCGCCCGCCTCGGGTGCCTCGGCGAGCAGATGCCCGGCGACTCGTTCGGGAGTCGCACCGGTACCGGCGAGGACCTGTGCCGCCCTGAGGTGCAGCATGGCACGCGTCGAGCCCGGCAGGGCCTCGTACAGGGCGTGCCGTACGAGTGCATGGCGGAAGACCAGGTGGCTGCCGACCTCACACAGGATGCCGGACCCTGCTGCCTCGCTGACGATGCTGAGCACCTCGTGCGCCGGCCTGTCCAGGACTGCCGCGAGGTCGGTCACCGTGCAGTCGGCTCCCAGCACCGCGGCGACACGGAGCGCCTGGAGCACGTCGTCGCGCAGATGACGCAATCGATGGGTGATCAGTGTCTTCAGCGGCGGGACAGGAAGGTCGCAGAGGGACTCCGCGACTCCGTCGTGTACCTCGATCGCCTTTTCACGCAGCAAGGCAGCGGCCAGCTCCGTGAGGTACATGGGGTTTCCCGCCGCGCCCTGAGCCATGGACCACAGCCGTGGACCGGGCGCACCGCCGCACTGCTCGGTCAGCAGGGCCGATGCGGCGAACGGACTCAGCGGCGCCAACTCCAGCACGGTGTGCCGCCCGAGCGCCGCCCCACGCACCAGCCGGTCGACCTCACACAGGTGGTCCGGCCGATAGGCCCCGACAAGGAGCAGCGGGAGTTGATGTACTGAACGCATCAACCGGCGTACCACCTCCAGGCTCGCCGGGTCGGCCCACTGAAGGTTGTCGAAGAAAAGCGCCAGGGGTTCGCGGGCACACAGCTCTTCCACCAGACCCAGCAGCGCCTCCATACCGGCGAAGTCCGCCTCGCCCCCACCGCCCAGCGCCCCCGGTATCCCGCGCCGTTCGTGTCCCTGCACGATCTCGGCGACACGGGAGCGAAGACCATCGCTGGACGCCGCGTCCGCCCCCAGGCAGCCGGCGATCGCGGCAAAGGGCAGCTGCCGCTCCCTGTCCTGCGCCGCCCCGCTCCGCGCCCGCATCCCCAGTCGCCGCGCCGTCCCCATGCCCTCCTCCAGCACGGAGGTCTTGCCCAGACCGGCCTCCCCGACGATGAAGGCACTCTGCCCGGCGCCCGCCACGGCGGCCTCCACAAGCCTCCTCACTTCCGCCGTCTCGGCCTCACGACCCACAAGACCGCTGATACGGGCTTCCATGCTCACCCCTATATGTCAGATATGTATCGGGTGTATGTCGGGTCGTTGAGAAGAGCGCAGCACCACGTCCCGACGTCCGTGATCTGCGGGAAACGCATGGGAGGCGGCAGCGTCGTGACATGGTCGCGGCCCGAGAGCGACCGTGAGTGAACGGGTGAACGGCCCTCGCGGCGACCGATCTCTGTGACAGATTTCAGCGGCGGGCTGCGCGGTCGTGACGGCCCGCCGCAACAGACAGCTGGACCGCACCATGAACACCGCATGGAATGGGCGCGCGACCCAAGACCGTGCACCGCACGGCACGCGCAACGCACCGAATTCGCCCGCATAAACAGCCCGCCGGCTTTATGAACTGTCCTCTACGCCAGGCGGAAATGCCCGGGACGGCCCGCATGGCTTCTGTGACACACCAAAGCGGCTGCATTTGTGCCCCCCCGCTTCTGGCCCATGGCAGTCCTGTACGCCATCAAGATCCCACGCAGCGGAGCTACCGGGCGTCCCTCCACCGGTTGAGCTCGACTAGGCCTCAGGTCGGAGAACCTGGTGCGACTTTTGACGGATGACCCTGGAACGCCGCATCAACCCGAATGCCCTATGTCCTCAAGGAGCTGTATCACGTCACGAGTTCGCTGCCGGATTCGTCTCGGGTGCCGGGAGGTCCGGGCTGATGAGGGCGAGTGTTGCGTCGAGAAGTGTGGCCGTCAGGGTGGGGAGTTGGCCGGGGGATTCGGACAGTAGGAAGAGCCAGGCGAAGACGGGGCCGACGAGCAGGGCGTTGAGGGTGGCCGGGTCGGGGCGGGTGGTGAGTTCGCCGCGTGCGGTGGCGCGGTCCAGGACCTCTGTGAGGGTCTGGAGCTGGGCTCCGAGGTATTTCTCGTTGAACCGGTCGCCCAGTGCGGGGTCGGCGTGGACATCGGCCAGCAGGCCGGGGACCGTCCCCTGTGGTGGAAGGGTCAAGCTGTCCGCGATCTCGGCGAGTATGGCGGCCAGGTCGGCGCGGAGCGATCCGAGGTCGGGTGCCACGGCCAGGAACTGATCCGGCAGCAGAACGTCAAAGATCATCTCTTGTTTGGTGGCGTGGCGCCGGTAGATCGCCGCCTTGCCCACGCCGGCTCGCGCTGCTCGCGTCAACGCTGGAGGGGGCAGCACGCTACGCGGGGGAGTGGTTCAGCGGGGCGCTGTGGCACGAAGGCTTCTCCGATATGAGCCCGGCCAACAGCGCCCTCTGGCTGTCTCTGGAGAGCTTCGGCCCGCCGCTCCTCGTGGTCGGCCTGATCGTCCTGTGGCTGGACCGACGCGGCATCACTCCACCGTCGTTCATCGCGTGGTCGCTGGGGATCTTGGGCGTGGTGGACGCCGTCATCCTCATCACCACGCCCTGGCCGCTCTTCCTGCTCGCCTGCATCCTGCTGCTGGCCGGAGGCCGCCGCACCGCCGCCCGCGCCAACGCCACGCCGCACGCCGACGCGACGCGGATGCCGTAGCTCGGACGGCGACCCGGTCGACCAGGCGACCCCCCCGACGCCTGCGCCCCGTTGGCCCACGGATTGAGCGCGGCCGGCCGGATCCGGTGACGGACAGACGGCCGGGGCGGTGCGGCCGGCCGGGGGCGGTGCGGACGGTCCGGCCGCTAGGCGAAGTCGGTGGCGGGCTCGGTGGCGTAACGGCTCATCACCTGGATATTCGCCTGGGGCGTCGGCGCCTTGCCGCCGGCGAACATCGCCTCCAGGTCACGGAAGTACTGCAGGTACAGGTCCGGCGTGAGGATGCTCAGCATGACGGCCGGCTGGTCGGTCGCGTTGGCGAAGGTGTGCGGGGCCCCGGGCGGGACCATCACGAAGGTGCCCGCGGTCGCGTCGTAGTTGTCGTCGCCGACCGTGAACCGCACGGTGCCGGAGATGATGTAGAAGCCCTCGTCGTGCTGGGCGTGGCGGTGCTGGGGCGGTCCGGGGGTATGCGGCGCGAGGACGGACTCGGCGAGGCCGAGACGGTGCCCGGTGTTGCTGCCGTCCTCCAGGACCCGCATGCGCGTGGTGCCCAGGAGGATCGTCTCGCCGTCGCCGGGACCGACCACCGATACTGCGGGTTCGGGCATCGGCGATACGGCGGGTTCGGGCATCGGCTCACTGGTCTTCGGTTTGTCAGTCATGCTCCGATTCCACTGCCGGGGCGACGCGACAGTCCAAGACCCATCCCGTGCAGTCGATACCGAATGGGTATCGTTGCAGCATGGAGCTACGCACGCTGCGCTACTTCGTCGCGGTCGCCGAGGAACTCCACTTCGGCCGGGCCGCCGCCCGGCTGCACATGAGCCAGCCACCGCTGAGCCGGGCGATCAAGCAGCTGGAGACCGAGGTGGGCGCCGCGCTGTTCGACCGGTCGTCCGCCGGTGTCACGCTGACGCCGGTGGGGGCGGTGCTGCTCGATGAGGCGCGCTCCCTGCTCGACCAGGCCGACCGGGTACGGGTACGGGTGGCCGCGGCGGCCGGCGCCGCGACCCTCACCGTCGGCATGCTGGGCGACAGCACCGACCCGGGCGCGGCCCGACTGGCCGGCGCCTACCGCCGGCTGCATCCGCGCGTTGAGGTCCGCATCCGCGAGGCCGACCTGACCGATCCCACCTGCGGGCTGCACGCCGGACTGGTCGACGTCGCCCTGACCCGTGGCCCCTTCGACGAGACCGCCCTGACCGTGCGCGCGCTGCGCGCCGACCCGGTGGGAGCGCTGCTGCGCGCCGACGACCCGCTGGCCCGCCACGGCAGCGTGCAGCTGGCCGACCTGGCCGATCGCCGCTGGTTCCGGTTTCCGGAGGGCACCGACCCCCGCTGGCAGTCGTACTGGAACGGCGGGGAACCCCGCGAGGGCCCGGTGGTGCGCGCCGTCCAGGAATGTCAGCAAGCCGTGCTCTGGAACGGCACGGTCGGCATGACCCTCCTGAACCACGAGCCGGCCGCGGGGCTCACCGTCGTGCCGCTGACCGACATGCCGCCGAGCCGCGTGGTCGCGGCATGGAACGAGGGCGACACGAATCCACTGATCCGCTCGTTCGTCCAGACCGCGATCACCGCCTACCGACGCTGAGATCCTCACCGCCCGGCATCGAATGGGCTCTTGGGAGCCGTCTGTGCGCCGGCACCCGGGTCACCACGGCACCTCTCCCGCGTCGTCGAAGAAGCTGCCGGTCGGGCCGTCGTCGGGCAGGGTCGCGAGGTGGAGGGCGATCGCGGCGCCTTGTTCCGGGGTGCGGAAGCCGCGGAAGTCGTTGAGGTCGGTCGCGCAGTAGCCGGGGCAGGCGGCGTTGATCAGGATGTTGGTGTCGCTGAGCTCCTTGGCGTACTGGACGGTGACGGCGTTGAGGAACGTCTTCGACGGCGCGTACGCGGCGGAGATCGGGCCCGTTTCGGTGCCGGGAGTGGTCTGGCGGGTGAGGGAGCCGACGCCGCTGGACATGTTCACGAGCCGTGGTGACGACGAGCGGCGCAGCAGCGGCAGCATCGCGTTGGTGACGCGGATGACGCCGATCACGTTGGTCTCCACGGCCGCCCGCACCGTCGCCACATCGACCGTGGTCGGCATCTGCGGCCCATCGCCGGTGATCCCGGCGTTGTTGACGAGCACGTCGAGACGTCCGGCGCCGTCCTCGATCAGCCGGGCCGCGTCGGCCACGCTGGCGTCGTCGGTCACGTCGAGCGGCACCCCGAACGCGTCGACGCCGGCCGCCCGCAGCTTCGCCACGGCGGTCTCGCGCCGTTCCTCGTCCCGGGCGCCGACCCCGACCCGCCAGCCCAAGGTGCCGAGCCCGGCCGCGATCTCGTATCCGATTCCCTTGTTCGCGCCGGTCACCAGCGCGATGGTTTGTTCGCTCATGCGACTGATCATGTCCGGGCCTGGCGGGAGCCGGCCAACACCGACTGGGTGGGCAGCGATACCGCGTGGGTATCGATCCAGGTGGCGGCGGTACCATATCGGCGTGGAGACAAGGGAGTTGCGGTACTTCGTCGCCGTCGCCGAGGAGCTGCACTTCGGCCGGGCCGCGCAACGGCTCGGGATCGCGCAGCCCCCGCTGTCGCGGGCGATCGGTCAGCTCGAACGGCGTCTCGGGGCAGCGTTGCTGCAACGCACCAGCCGGGCGGTCACTCTGACGGAGGCCGGGGCGGTGCTCCTGCGGGAGGCCCGGGCGGCGCTCGATGCGGTCGAGGCCGCCGAACGCCGCACCCGTCGCGCCGCGCTCGCCGCAACCGGCCGGCCCGGCGTGGTCCTGGCCACGAAGGCCGGGGCGTCCAGCGATCTGCTGGCGAATCTGCTTGCCACCTACGCAGCCGAACCCGATGCGGTCACCGTCGATCTGCTCCTGTGCGGCATCGGCGAGCAGGAACGCATGCTGCGCGACGGGCGGGCCGATGTGGCTCTGCTGCACCTGCCGTTCGACGCCACGGCCGGCTTCGACACCGAAGAGCTCCGCACGGAGGGGCAGGTGGTGATTCTGCCGGCCGGGCATCTCCTCACCGCACGGACCCATGTGCACACGGCCGAAGTCGCCGCACTGGCCGACCTGCCGCTGCCGCGCTGGCCCCGCCGCGACGGTACCTACCCGGACGGCCCCGGCCCGCAGGCCCGGGACCATGCGCAGTTGTTCCAGCTGATCGCGCTCGGCCGCACCTGCTGGATCGCGCCCGAGTCGTGCCGGACCCAACTACGCGAGGATCTCGCCGCCGTACCGGTGGTGGATGCGCCGATGGTCACGACGGTGATCGCCTGGCCGCCGCACAGCCGGTCCCGAGCCGTCGCGGGCCTCGTCCGGGCGGCGACGCCCCGTTCGCACGTCACGGTTGTGTAATACGGCGATCCGGGCATCAACGTGCCTGGAGCTGACGGCATCTCACCGCGCAGCATCCACATGAGGAGTTGAAGATGCTGCACAAGCGCTTACGTCTGATCGCCGTGCCGGTCGCGGCTGTCGCTCTGCCCCTGACTGTCGCCGGCTTCCCGGCCCATGCGGCCGGCGCGGCGCCGTCCGGCAAGGCCGCCGCGACGACGGCCCCGTGCCTGGCCGATGCCACCACGCTGCTCGGCGATCTCGACGGCGACGGTCACCGGGACAAGATCAGCAACCCCGGCCTCACCGGTATCAAGATGACGATCCAGTGGGGGGCCGCGAACGGCTCGTTCGGCCCCAAGCAGGCCGTCAGCGCCCTTCTCGGCGCGAAGAAGGGGGAGGTCGCGACCGCCGCGGTCGCCGACTTCCAGCGGGACGGCACACTGGACATGGTCGTCAACCTCGTCACACCCGCCGACGGGGACGACCCCTCGACGGCGCGCGTCGCGGACTACCGCCCCGGGCCGCTCAAGCGGACGAATCTGAGCTCCGCCAAGTCCCGGCACCTCGACATCGGCGACCACGGCGAGGCGCAGCAGCTGCGGATCGCCAACTACGGCGGCGACGCGTACCCGGACCTGGCGATCCGCAACAACGCCGGTGACGGGACGCTGGACCGGGACGTGCGCCTGACGAATCCGCGCAGCGGTCCGGGGAACTACGACTACGACCTTCAGGTGAAGTACGGCGAGTTCGGGACCACGTCGGAGCCGCCGGCCATGCCCGTCGACGGCTGGAAGCACTTCTACAAGCCCTGCTCCTGACCACAACCGGGGACGCCGACGGTCTTCTGGACACCGGACGACGCCACCCGCCCGCACCTTCGAGTCGGCAGGGCGGCCGTCCCGGTCGTGACCGCGCGTGGCCGCCGCATGCCCGCTTGCCCGGCCGGCCGTTGCGGGGGAGGAGTACGCACCACCCCCGCAGCAGCCCCGAGCCCCTCCGGCCCGTCCCTGTCAACTAGTACATCGACTAGTTCATCGACTAGTTCATCGACCGTCCGAAGAACTCCAGGGCGGCGATGGCTACCTGCTTGTCCTCCCCGATGCCGTAGGCGGAGTGCAGCACCAGTCGTACGGTCATCGCGTTCCGTACCGCCACATCGATTTTCTGGACCCCGCCGTCATTGATCCGGGCGTGCGAGAGGTGCCGCTTGCCCGCGGAGTCGGTCACGATCAGATCGAACTCGTGCGGGCGGGCCGGGTCGGCGGCCTGCGGGGTGCGTGCCGAGGCGCCGGGGGTGATCAGGATGTTGAGGAGGTCGGTGGGCTGGCCGAAGGCGGCCTCCAGGTACTGGCCGTTGGAGTTGCCCACATAGCCGGTGCCCCACCAGGTGTTGGAGTAGCCGTCGAACGCGAGCTTCACGTCGTGGCCGGGGCCGGAGTGCGAGGCCTTCCAGAGGGCGGCGGGCACCGGGACGCGCTTGGCGAAGTGGTCCTGCACGGCCTGTGCGGCGGGCGGACCACCGATGATCCCCCCGACCACGACGCCCGCGATCACCGCCGCCACCACTGCCCGGCCGATCCACTTGGCGCGGCCGCGGTCCAGGCGCGGCCGCTGCCCGGCGTACGGGCCTTCGGCGGCCTCGCGCGTGGTCTCGACGAGGGGGAGGGCGCAGCTCCGGCAGAAGTGCCGGCCCGGCGTGTTGAGCACTCCGCAGCTCCGGCACGGTGCGCCGTTCTCGGGCTGAGGGGCTGCCTCCGGGGTGCGGACCCGGGGCCGGGACGCGTCGGGACGGCCCGGCAGAACGCTGCCGGGCGCCTCGGGAGGCGGGGTGGCGGTGGCGCCCGGTACGGGGACGAGGAGGGCGCGGATTCCCGTTTCGGAGATGCCTCGCTCGCCGGCCGGGCGGGGGGCGGCCTGACCGGGCCGGTTTTCCCCGCTGTCCTGGCCGGCTTGACCGGCGTGGCCGTCCGTGCCCGGCCGGGGCCCGCTCGTGGCCTCGTGGTTCGGGGCGGTGGAGGGGAGCGGGGCGGTCGGTTCGCCGTTGGCGTCCGGCTTCGGGGCGGCGGCCGGGGCGGCGCCGCCGGAGTGCCCGGTGGCGGGCGCCGGGGCGGGAGCGGCAGCGGGGGGTGTCGTGGGAGGCGTGGTGTCGCCGGACCGGCCGGTGTGGTCCGGGGTGCCGGCGGCGGATTGCGGGACGTTCGTGGCGGGGGTCCCGGGCGCCGGCGGGGCCGCGGGGGTCGTACCCCCCTGATCCCCGGTGGGCACCGGCCGGTCCCAGCGCAGGAAGGCTCCGCAGGAGTCGCAGAAGGACTGGTCCGTCTGGGGGGCGGGCGAGCCGCAGTCGGGGCAGGTGGTGTGAGCGCTGGGCATGGTCAGGTTCCTTCAGGGGTGGGCAGGTGGGTCACCTCGGCCGCGAAGGGGAGGTGTGCGGGACAGGCCGCTGCGACGACGGCGTGCAGACGGTGCGGGTCGACGGTGGCGGGGTCGCGGACCCGCAGGGTCACCCGCAGGCCGGGGTGCGGTGAGCCCGGGAAGGCGCCGAGAGGCCGCGCGGACCAGGTCGCGCCACCGCTCTCGATGATCTGCGGGCGCACTCCGAAGGCCAGCTCGACGGCGTCCGACAGGCCGCGCCGGGTGCCGCGTACGCGATGCAGCGAGACGGCCGTGGCCACCGCGCGGCGGCGGGTGGCCAGCGGTTCCGTGCCGTCGAGTTCGGTGCCGACCCAGGTGGTCAGCCAGTCGACGAAGTCTTCCGGGGCGAGTGCGGGCGTGTAGTAGCTCTCCAGGCAGTCCAGGACGTTGAAGAGGGGGGCCAGGATGACATCGAGGCCCTCCACGAAGCGCTGGGCGAAGTCGTCATCGGCGTAGACCGCGGGGAGTTGTTCGCCCAGTGGATGCGGGGAGGTCATCCCCGCCGTGGTGCCCCTCATCGGGCCTCGATCACGCGGACGCGGTGGTCGAACGGGAACAGGAGCGCGGAGCGGGCGAGTTCGATGCGGTCGGTGGCGTCGCCGCGGCGGCCGGTGAGCGGGTCCGCGGGGTGCAGCAGGACCTCGTCGACGAGTTCCACACCGGGGACCCGCTGAAGGGCCGCGAAGATCTCCCCGGCGCGCAGCGGGCGGCCGAAGGGCCAGCCGTCGCCGTGGGCGCCACCGGTCAGCGGGTCGAGGTAGGCGTAGAGCGCGTCCAGGGCCTCGGCGCGGACGCGGTCGGCCCGCGCCGCCCGGAAGGAGTGCAGCGTGGCGACGACCGTGACGCCCTGGTAGAAGGGCGGGCCGACCGCGAGGCGGGTGCCCACCGGGCGGCGCTCGTCGAGGAACTGCGTCACCCGGCCCAGGAGTTCCTCACCCGGCACCAGCTGCTCGAAGCGGAGCCGGCCGCCGCGGTCGGGGACGGCCTGCGGGACGACCAGGACCCGGACGGCGTTCTCGCCGGTCCGGCCGGTCCGGCCGGCCTCGGGGCCCGATGTGCTCGCGGCCGAGGGCTCGGCCGGATCGACCGCGAGACAGGCGATCCGGGCGGCCTCGGGGGCCGCGCGCCGCGCCAGTTCCTCGTAGTCGCGGGCCGTCACGGCCCGTTCCTGCGCGCGCAGCGTGATCGGCGCGCGGACCTTCGCCTCCTGCACCGTCTCGCCGTCGACCCCGCCGCGCGCCGCTTCACGGTTCTCCACCCGCGCCACGTACGGGATGGAGCTGCGCAGCGCCTGGATCGCCCCGCGCGCCACATTGCCCGTCCGGCCGCCGCCGGTGCGGTAGGACGGGACCCGGATCACCGAGCCCTTGACCGGGACGGCCCCGAACTGCCTGATGGAGCCGTCCGGTTCGCGCACCGAAGGACCGAAGGCGATCTCGCCGGTGGCCTCCTCCAGGGTGATGTGCCGGTCGTGCGGGCCGGAGGCCGCGAAGTCGGTGACGACCTGCCACTCCTGCCAGCCGTCGCCGTCCGAGATCTCCAGGCGCAGCGGCGGGCGGTCGGCGACGACGGGCGCGTGTGCCAGCCGCATCCGCTGGCCGGGCACGCCCGCGGACTCGCCGAGCAGCTCGTCCTGCACCACGACGGCGTGTGCCGCCGCCGTCGTGCCCCCGATGGTGAACGCGGAGGCGGACCGTACGGTCGGTGAGGCGCTGTAGAACGGCTGGCCGGGCGCGGCTTCGACGACCCGGCAGCGCAGCCATGCGGCATCCGTCCGGCCGATGCGTGAGCCGGTGTGCCCGGCCGGGATGTGCAGTATGACCTCGCCGGGCCGGTTGAGGCCGCCGGTGGAGTCCTCCGCGACCTCGCACTCCGCCCATCCGTCGGCGGTCCAGGCCTCCCAGAGCAGCGGCGGCTGACGCGGGTCGACGCCGACGCCGTCCACCCGGCTGTCCAGCTGCAACACGGCCGCACACCGCGGCACCGCCGCCGACAGCCCGAACAGAAGGGTGTCGCCCGGCTGCGGGGCGGCCGAGAAGACGGACACATCGTTGCCGCCGAAGATGTCCTGGCCACAGTCCTCGGGGGTGGTGCCCACCTCCTGCCGCAGTACGGCGTCCAGTTCGCAGGGCACGACGGTCAGATCGTCCTCGGTCGCGAAGACCACCGACTCCTCGGTCTCGGTGCGGCCGGTGGCCACCTCCGTCCCGGCGGGCAGTACGACCGGCTCGGGCTGCGGGGCGGAGAGCCAGAAGGTGACGTCGGCGCGGGCGGCGGAGGGCGGGAAGAGGGTGACGCCCAGCAGGTCGAGGAAAGCCAGATGGTTCTTCTCCGGCACCCGGTTGAGCCGGTAGACGATCTGGTCGGCCATGTGCGCGACGGCCTCGATGAGGGTCACGCCCGGGTCCGAGACATTGTGGTCGGTCCACTCGGGGCAGCGCTGCTGGATATAGCGCTTGGCGTCGTCGACGAACTGCTGAAAGCGGCGGTCGTCGAGATGGGGTGCGGGCAGGGCCATCAGGCTTCGCTTTCGGTGGACGGCGATTCCGTGGACGGGATCACATAGAAGGGGAAGACGAGGCTGCGCGGGTTGTTGGTGCCGCGCACGCTGTAGCGCACGTCGATGAACAGCACGGACGGCTCGTCGGGCGCCGGGCTCACCTCGACGTCCTGGACCTCGATGCGCGGCTCCCAGCGGTCGAGCGAGTACCGCACCTCATAGCGGATACGGCCGGCCGTCGCCTCGTTGACCGGCGCGAAGACCATGTCGTGCACGGCACAGCCGAATTCCGGCCGCATCGGCCGCTCGCCGGGCGCGGTGGCGAGGACGAGCCGGATGGACTCCTCGATCTCCCGCTCCCGGCGGGCCAGTGCGATACCGCCGCCCGCGTCGGTACGCAGCGGGAAGGCCCAGCCCGCACCGACGAACTGTTCACTCATGTCCGGTGCCCCCCTTGAGACGCATGTCCCTCAACTTCATCGAGCCCCCTAGAACGGAATGCCGTTGCGCAGGACGGCCGGTGCGTTCAGCGTGACCGTGGCCGGCGAGTTGATGGCCGCCGCGGCGCCCGCGTTGACGGCGACCGCGCCGACCGCGCTGACGGAGACCGCGCCCACGGAGTTGACGGCCACCGCGCCGGCCGACTTGAGGCTGATGGCGCCGGTCGCGTTGATGTCCGCCACGGCGCCCGCCATGACGCCGAACTTCGCGCCCGCCTTGATGTCGACCGCCCCGCCGGCGCTCATCGTCAGCGAGCCACCCGCGATCAGCGACAGGTTGCCGCCCGCCTTGATGCTCACATTCCGGGTCCCGGTGATGGAGACGGAGCCGTCGCTGCGGATGGTGACCGCGGTGCGCGTCTCGTCCATGTGGACGGTGAGCCTGCCGTTGCCGGTCTGGAGCCTGATGCCGCTCTTCATCCGGGACTTGGCGTCGACGAGCTCGACGGTGTGGCCGCTGCGCGAGGCGAGGGAGCGCCAGTTGATCCGGCCGCTGGTCGGATCCACCGGCTGGAGCCCGTCCGTGTTGGGCGTCGGCTTGTCGCGGCCGTTGTACAGCCCGGCGAGGACGTACGGATGCTCCAGCGAGCCCCGGTCGAAGGCGCACAGCACCTCGTCGCCGACCTCCGGCAGGATCAGCCCGCCGCCCCGCACCCCGCCCAGCTGCGCGACCCGGCACCAGTCGCTCTCGTAGGTGTCCGACAGCCAGGGGAAGCGCAGCCTGACCCGGCCCAGCTTCAGCGGGTCCTTGGCATTGCTGACCAGCGCCATGGCCACCCCCGGCATGGGCGGCGCGGCCTCCGCACCGCCGGACGCGAGCCCGTACAGCGAACGGAACTGCCGCCCGGAGACGTTCAGCCAGGTGGTGAACTGCCGCCCGGACTCGAAGACATGGCGGACACCGGTCGCCGTGTACTTCCCCTCGAAGGGGAACCCCGCGCCCTTGAGCGCGACGGGCTGCCCCGGCTTCAGCTTCGGATTCCCGGTGACCGCCACCTCCAGCTCCGCGAAGGAGCCCGCCACATCGTCGGCAAGGGCACGCGCGGCATGGGTGACCTGGGCCTGGGTGGTGAACGGAGTGTCCGTGGCGGTCAGTTCGGCCTTCCCGAACGGCTTGCTCAGCGCCGAGGGGGCGATGTCCGCGACGATGTCCTTGCTCGTCGTGGCCGGGGACTGGGCGGACAGCGCACGCTTGGCCCGCATGTCCCAGCCGCGCGCGCCCGCCTTGTCGACCTGCCCGGCGGCGGTGACCGCGATCCGGCTGTGCATCGCGTTGTGGCCGAACTCCAGGACGTACGGGCTCTGCGCGGCCGGTGTGCTGTCGGCCGGCGCGGACGACGCCGGGGTGAGCTTGCCGAACTGGAGCTTGCCCTGCGGGTCGAAGGAGAGATGGACGTCGTTCTCCTGGGCGAGGCGCGTCAGGAAGTCCCAGTCGGTGATATTGGGCTGGGTGGCCAGCTCATAGACGGTGCGGGTGGCCTCCACCTTGCCGAGGGAGAGCTTGTTGAGGCCGGCGAGACGGCGCACGATGTCGCTCGCGGTCATATTGGGGTAGCCCGCGACGCGGCGATTGCGCAGCAGCCGGTGCCCCGGGTCGTAGCCCCGTACGACCAGGTACTTTCCGCTCGCGTCCGCGTCCACCTCAAGGGCGGTGACCTCGCCGGTCACCATGGGCGTGCCGCGCTGCCCGTCCGTGAAGGGCGACAGCACCGCCTTCGCACCGACCTTGATCTGCGGGAACGTCTTGAGGATGTCCGATCCCGAGTCGGTGAAGGTGAGTTCGAAGGCGGACGGCACATTGACGCTCGCGTCCACCCAGCCCGCGATGAGCAGGGCGGCGAGCTTGTCGGGCAGCGGCGAGCCGCCGATCTCGGCATGCAGGACGCTGGTGTACGTCTTTTCACTCATCGGATGCTCTCGCTGCTCATCGGGTGGCCTCGCGGGTGGTGGGATGGCCGGTGGGACGGTGTTCCGAACGGCTTCCGGGCCGCTCTTCGGGAGGGTCTTCGTCGGCCGCGGGCAGCAGCAGCTCCGTGCCCGGCCGCAGCCGCATCGGGTCGTCGATCTCGTTCGCCTCCGCGATCAGCCGCCAGCGGGTCGCGTCCCCGTACTCCCGCCAGGCCAGCGAGGCGAGCGAGTCACCCGCGACCGTGCGGTGGATACGGCGTGCGGACAGCGCGCCGGAGGTGGGGTTCTGTCCCTTGGTGGGCATGGCCACCTCGGTCAGGGACAGCGTGCAGGTGGCGCGGATCGGTTCGCCGGTGGGGTTGAAGAGGGTGTACGTGGCGTTGACGCTCGTCACATATGCCACGAACTGCACCGTGTTGAACGACCCCCACGAAAACCGCACCCAAGGCGGCGAAGGACGCTTGGAGTTGACGCTCTGCGCCGTCACCTCGCAGCAGGACAGCAGCAGTTCGATCTGCTTCTGCACCTTCCCGGAATTCGGGGTGCCCGACGCGTCCAGGAACACCTCCAGCTGGAGCGTGGCGGGCCGGGTGCCGGTGAACTTGGGCGGCGCGCCCCGCATATAGGCGACCGCGGCCTGGGTGTGCCACTCGGCCTCCCGCCCGAGCTGCAACTGGGTCGGATTGAACTGGAACTCCACCTCACCGATGCGCCCGCCGATGGAACCGCCGAGGTCGGTGGGGGGCTGATGGATCGCGAGGGCGGCCCGTACGAGGCTCGCGCCCGCCTTCCCGCCGGTCGGTGCGGCCACCTCAGGCACCTCCCGCGTCGGTGAATCCGTGGTGCGCGATCTCCAGCGTCTCGGTCGCCACCCCCGGGCTGGCCGGGTCCAGACTCGGCCCCTGCCAGCGCACCGGCAGCACCTCCACCAGCCCCCACTGCGCGACGATCGAGCCGTCGGCGCGCAGCGCGGCGATCTGCGCGGTGGGCCGGCTGATGCCGGTGGCGAGCGACGAGATCCAGGCGGCCACCCGGGCGGTGTCGGCGGTGAGCGGCCGGGTCAGACGGATCGTGGAGAACGTCACGCGGGTGGGCAACTGCCAGACGAAACCGTTGTTGCCGCCCTCCTGCCGCTGCTCCACCTCCACCTCGGACGCCAGGCCGTCGCAGCCGTTGAACAGGCCGAGGTCCTGGCCGTCGATGGTCAGCTTGAAGAAGACGGTGGAACCGGGGTCCTGGGCCTGAGGCATGGTCGGTGGTTCTTTCGGGTGAGGTGGCGATGAGCGGGCTGGAGGGGGACGCGGGTCGGGATCTGGAGGGGGACGGAGACGGGGGCTGGGGCGGGGACGGGCGCTGGCGCGGGTCAGCGGCCGTGATCGCGCAGTCGGCCGATGCGTTCGCGGTCCCCGCGCAACTCGGCACGGAGCAGCCGCGAGAGCGGCGCCACCAGCCGCCGGGCGAGGGCATCGAGGGCGGCGGGGTCGGTGGGGGTGCTGGGCTCGGTGGGGGTTGGGGCGGGCGTGGTGGAGGTGCTTGGGGCGGTCTGCGGGGTGGCCGATGTGGGGGAGTTGGGGGTGCGCTGGAGGGGGCGGGAGGTTGCGGACGGGGTGGGGGCTGGGCCGGGGGGCGTGGCTCGTGCGGCCGACTGCTGGCGTGTGGGTGGGGTGGGCGAGGTGAGCGGCTGGGAGGCCGGGGTCGGGGTCGGTGCCGGGGTTCCGGTTCCCGGAGCGATGGGTGCGCGCTGCACTACGGGCATGGCGGGGGCGGTGGGTGCGGTGCGGACCGTGTGGGACGGAGTGAGCGAGGGGCTCGGGGGCCGTCCCGGTGCCGGTGCCGGGGCACCGAGGGCGGCGGGCGCGGGCTGCATCATGGGCATGCCGAGGGCGGCGGGCGCGGTGCGGACCGTGCGCGAGGGGCTCGGTGTCCGTGTGGGTGTCGGCGCGGATACCGGTTTCTGCAGGGCGACGGCTGGGACAGCTGCCGCGCGTCGGGACGCCGGTCCCGCTGTGCCGGCGGGGCCCGTCGTGCTCTCCGGGCTCGCCGTGCTCGTCGCGGCGCGAAGGGGGATGGCGGAGGGGGCCTGCACGCTGGAGCGCTGCACCGCTGCGGGTCCGGCGGCCGCCGCCCCGTGACCGGTGGGCCGTTGCCGCGCACCTGGGTCCAGCGCACGTGCGGACGCGAGGGGCGCACGACGGGCGACGAGAGGAGCGGCGGCGGGAGGGCGGGGGGCGCTGGTTGCCAGAGGTTGGCTTGTCGGCGCTTGGCGGCTCGCTGGTGTAGGGGAGCCCTGTGCGGGAGTTTTCGGCGTGCGGGATTGCGGGGTACGGGCATCCGGCGTGTGGGATTCCCGTGGGTGGGACTGCGGCTGAGGCGATTCCGGGGTGTGGCTGTGTGATGTACGGCTTTCCGGTGTGTGCGCTGTCGGCAACGGGCCTACGGGGGCGGGGCGTTCAAGGGCCTTCGCGGCGCGCTGCAACGGGGCCGGGGCCCTGGCCGGGGTCGGGGACGAGGCTGGCCCCGGTGTGGGGGGCGGCGTTTGGCGGGGGGCCGGTGTCGGGATCGGTGACGGGGCCGGCGTCGCTTGGGGTGCCTGTGCCTGTGCCTGTGCCTGTGCCTGCGCCGGCACCGGGGCCGGGGCCGATGCAGGTGTCGGCGTAGGCGTCGGTGCAGTGCCCTCGCTACGGAGCGCGGTGGACTCCGTAGGTGCACCGATCAGCGGCTTGCGCTGGATCGCGGGTGCTGAGGGCCGCCCACGGTCCGGCGTACGGCTTTCAGCGGCCGGAGGCTGGGCAGGCCGCGCGTCGGCCGCAACGTCCCTGGCCGGGGTGCCGGTCTCCGCGCTCGGGAGCAGCGGAGCGCCAAGTCCCAGGCGCTGGCGTCCTGTTACCGCGGACTTCCGCGCGGGCCGCTGGGCGGCCTGCTGCGCGGCTCGCTGGACCGGCCGGCCCGTTTGGCCGCCGTCGCCCGCGGCCGGGCTCGCGGCGGGGCGTGGCGCCGCGCTCGGGGCCGCGTGATCACTGGTGTCGGCGTTTGCGGGTGAGGGCGTGCTCTTGGGCGAGGACGGACGCGAAACCGGTCGCGGGTTCGTGGCCGGGCTCGCGCTTGGTGCGGTGCCTGGAGTCGGCGGGGTCACGTCGTCACCCGGCGTCGGGATGACACCCGGTACGGCGTCCGTGATCGGGGCGGTCCTCGGCGCGCTGCTCTGGTTCGGGTCGATCGGCTTGCGTGGGCCGAACGCCCGCCGCTGGACGACCCGGTGGGGGTTGTCGGGTCGTACAGCGGCGGGGGCCGGTGCCGCACCCTCGCTCGCCGGCTCGGCGGCAGCGGTGCGGGGTGAGGGGGGAGAGACCGGAGGCGCCGCTTCCGGACGTGTGGCGGCCGCCGGCGCCGGTGCTTCGGTGCGCTGCAAAGGCGTAGGGGTGGGGGAGGAGGCGGTGTCGCTGCTCGTCGGCTGAGACGCGGTGGCCGGCCGCAGCCGGCGCGGCGGCATCGCGACCTTGCCGGCCGAGGTGAGCGGGGACCGCGCCCCGACGGCCTTCCGTACGGGCCGGGCCACCGGCAAGTCGGAGGAGAGGCCGGCGGACCTCGCCGCACGCGATGCGGAGCGAGCGGCTTCACCTCCGTCACCGGGCGCAGCCTCGCCGCCGTACGCAGTCTGGCCACCGGGCACGGCCGTGGCACCAGGCGCGACCTTGGCACCCGGCGCGACCGTGCCACCCCCGCGCGCCCCGTCATCACCGCTGGATGACTGCTTGGCCACCGCCGACCTCTGCGCACTCCGCTGACCGCCCGACGGCACGGCAGACGGCGTGGCGGACGACGTGACGGGCGGTGTGGTGGACGGAGTTACAGACGGCCCGGCGACCGGCCTGCCCGCCGAGGCGACCGGAGGCGTGCCCGGCGCTATGGCCGAAGCCGCCTTCGCTGCGTTCGCCGTGTCCGCTGCGTTCGATACGTCGTTCCGCGAGGCGGTCGCGGCCGCGCTCTCGCCCCCCGAAGCCGGTTGACGAGGAGCGCGCGCGGCCTCCGCCGGGTTCCGCGCCGCACCCGGCGCCGCCGCCCGCTGTACGGCCGCCGCATCCCGGGTCTCCGCCGGGCCCGCGTCCCGGAACTCCGGACGTGCCGCATCCCGGCTCTCCCTGGGCACCGCACCTCGGGTCTCCCCACGTGCCGCACCCCGCGTCTCCGCACGTGCGGCAGCCGAACTCGCCGCGCGTGCCGGACCTCGGTTCTTCTCATGTGCGGCACCAGGGTTCCCCGCGTCAGCGGCATCCCGCGTCCCGGCACGCGCCGCGCCGGGCGCCGCCGCCCGCTGCACAGCTGCCGCCTCCGGGCTCCCGGTACGTGCTGCATCCGGGCTCCCGGTACGCGCCGCATCCCGGGCTTCGGTACGCGCCGCGTTCGACGCCGCCGCCCGCTGCACGGCGGCCCCACCCCGAGTCCCGGTACGTGCCGTATCCCGGGCCTCAGTACGTGCCGCGGCCCGAGTCTCCGCACGCGCGGCCCCCCGGCTCTCCGCACGCACTCCTGGCCCGCCCCGAGCCGCGTAACGCCCCCCGACGCCCGGCCCCGGCCCCTCGCTCCCGTCCGGAGCCTCATCCCCCCGCCCCGCGACCGGAAGCCGCAGGACGGGGAGTCCGAGGTCGGCGGGGCGGCCGGTGACCGGCACCAGGGCATCGCGGAGGACGCCGGAGGGGGCTGTGGCGTGGACGTCATGCCCCAGTTCCCCTCCGAAGGAGGGGTCGCGGTGTGCGCTCAGCGACGCGGCGAAGCCGGGCTCCGCGACGGGGCGCGGCGTTCCCAGGACGCGCTGGATGGGGGGCACGGCGGACCAGCCGCCGGCGCCGCCACCGTCCGCGCCCCCGGCAGCGGCCTCCGCGGCCGCCCCGGCCTCAGGCCCTTGCGCAGGCTGCGAACCCTGGGCATCCTGCGACCTCCGCCGCCACCTGAACAACCCCATCCTCCGTCACTGCTTCCCTTCAGCCCGCTCCACCAGGGCGGCGATCTGTGACACGTACGCGCGCCGGTCGGCGTGTTCGAGATCGAGGATGTCGTCGATGCCCCAGTGGAAGTGGTAGGCGAGATAAGCGACTTCCTCTTCGATACGCCCGGTCGCGTACGTCACGATTCCCCCAGGCGGCTCCCGGCCAGCTCCACTTCGAAGGACTCCTCGCAGTGCGGGCAGGACACCGCGGCGCGGGTATGCCCCTCCGCATTGATCTGCCGGTAGAAGTCCTGAAGAAAGGCCAGGTCGGAGGCGAACATGTTCTCCACCGTCCCGTCGTGCACGGAGGCGAGCGTCCCGAGCCGGGTGATGACCCGGCCCAGCAGCACGACCGACAGATATGCCGGGTTCTCGCGCACGCGCACATCCCGCAGCGGGATCAGTTCGTCCCGTGCCGTCGCGAGCCGCATCGCACCGTTTCGGTGCACGGTCCCGGACTCGTCCACGAATCCGCGTGGCAGCTCGAATTCGAATTCCGTACGCAACGGCTCGCGTTGCTGTTGCGCCCCCGCCGGGCCCTCGCGCCGCATTACTCGATGACCAGCTCTTCGAAGACGATCGTGACCTGCTCGGTCAGCGCGGCGGCGTCGCCCGCCTTGACCCCGCTGGTCTCGACCTTGCTGCACCAGGCATTGCGCATGTTGTAACGCTTCACGGGGTTGTTCTGGTAGTCCATCATCATGATGGTGGCGTTCTTACGGGCCGAACCCATGTCGCCCGCGATGGACTTGTTGATCCACTCGCTGAACGCGCCGCTCTGCGTCATACCGCGGGTCACGGTGCATTCGCCGGCCTTCTTCGTGCCGGGCATCTTCTTCACGACGGGCTTGCCGTCCGCCGAGACCTGCTGATATTCGATGACGTCCTGCTCCATGGTCAGTCCGCTGACCTCCTGGAGGTATTCGACCATCACGCCGTCGATCTGGAGGCCGAAATTGTGTGAGGTGAGGGCATCACCGGGCTGAAGGGACAAGGTGGTTCACTCCTGTGGTGAGAAGAAAAGTGGTGACGGGGAGAGGGGTGAGGAAGAGGGCGGGCGCCGGGCCCGGAATCACTGAACGTTTACTCCTCCAGCTCCCCGCCGCCACCCGAGAACTGGGCCAGCCGGAAGACCACGAATTCGGCGGGCTTGACCGGCGCGATGCCGATCTCGCACACGACCCGGCCCAGGTCGACGGACTCGACGGGGTTGGTCTCCGCGTCACACTTCACATAGAACGCGTCCTCGGGCCGCTGCCCGAACAGGGCGCCAGAGCGCCACTCATTCACCAGGAACGCCGAGATGTTGCGCCGGATACGGGCCCACAGCGCCGCGTCGTTCGGCTCGAACACCACCCACTGGGTGCCGATGAGAATCGACTCCTCCAGGTAGTTGAAGTAGCGCCGCACGTTCAGGTAACGCCAGGCCGGGTCGGAGGCCATGGTCCGTGCGCCCCACACCCGGATGCCGCGGCCGGGGAAGGCCCGGATGCAGTTCACGCCGACCGGGTTGAGCAGATCCTGCTCGCCGCGGGTGATCTGGAGCTCCAGGTCGACGGCCCCGCGGACGATTTCGTTGGCGGGGGCCTTGTGGACGCCGCGCTCGGAGTCGTTACGGGCCCACACACCGGCCATGTGGCCGGACGGCGGGATGATGCGGGTCTGGCCGTTGGCCGGGTCGAAGGCCTTGATCCAGGGGTAGTAGAGCGCGGCGTAGCGGGAGTCGTAGCCCGCGACCTCCTGGCGCCACTTACGGATGTCGCGGGCGTTGAGCGCCGGCGGCGGGTCCAGGATCGCCATCCGGTCGCCCATCAGCTCGCAGTGCGCGACCAGACCCAGCTGGACGGCCTTGACCTGCTCCAGGTCGATCAGGCCCTGCTGGTAGGCGGCCATCAGGTCGGGGACGGCGACCATGTTGACCTCGTCGAGCGCCTCCAGGCCGCCGAAGCCGGTGCGGTCGGCGGAGTCGCCGATGAACTGGCCGGAGGCGAGCCGCTCGACCGCGCCGTTCCCGGCGGGGGCGGGGGCGGCGGGTGCCGGGGTGGGCGGGGCCAGCGTGACCTGCTGGGCGTCCGGCTTCGTCAACTGCCCGGCCGGGACGGCCTCTTCGATGACGATCGTCTTGGAGCGCTGCTTCACCTGCGCGACGACATAGTTCCGCGCGCTCTTCTTCGCGCTGACGTCGAAGCTCTCGACGGCCTTGTCGCCGTCCTTGACGACCAGCTTGAACCGGTCGGCGCTGCCCTCGCCCTCGACGTCCTGCACCTCGACGGTGAGCGCTCCGCCGTTGGCCGAACCGGCCGCGATCGCCGAGACCTTGAAGGCCCCGAGCGCGCTGGGCTCACCGGCCGTCAGCGCCCTGGGCGCCTCCGGGGCCGCGGCGGCCTGCTGCGCTCCGTCGTCGGTCCCGCCGACCCGTACGACATACGCGGCGGTGCCACCGTTGTTGAAGAAGCCGTACACGGAGTGCGCGAGGTAGTACCCGTCCGTGAACTCCCCGAAGGCGGCCACGTACTGGGACCAGTTCGTCACCAGGGTCGGCTCATTGAGCGGACCGGTGGGAGCGAGGCCGACAAAGGCCGCCACCGATGTCCCGACCCCTTCAATGGGCCGCGATCCGCTGGCGACTTCCTCGACATAGACGCCGGGGGACAGGTAGCTGGGCATGTTCTGTTACTCCCTGGATAGGCGAACCGGCCGGTTCGCTTGCTTCTCGTGAGGTGTGCTGACGCTGAAGGAATGGCGGGCGATGAGGGTCAGGGCATCGCGTATTCGAAGGTGGCGGTGAAGGAGCTCATCGAGGTGGCGGCGATCTTGTCGCACCCCTTGTAGAACTCTTCCGCGTCGTTCGGATCGAAGTCGTTGGCGGAGACCAGCTGAGCGAGTGCCTGGTATTCGTTGATCGCCCGCTTCTTGAAGTCCCCGTCGTCCTGGTCCACGTCCGCATCGCGGTGGAACTGCGAGTCCTTGGAGCCGCCGGTGGCGGAGTTCCCCTTGGCCTTGGCGAAGATGGCGTACCGGTTGAGGGCCTCGTGCAGCGTGCCGGCCTCGCCGGTGACGACCTGGTTGAAGGCGGCGATCGCCACGGTCGGGTTGGCGGCGGCCCGGCGGAATTCGGCGCCCTGGATGATGGCGACCACCTTCGTGCAGTATTTGCGGCCGTCCTCGCTCATGCCCTCGAAGCCATATTCCGGCTCGGTCAGGGCCCGGATGAAATGCTTGGCGAGTTCCTTGTCGGACAGGCCGCTGCTGTTCGCGGCGCGTTCGAAAAGCGTGTCGTACTCGCCTTCCTGGGGGCCGCCCAGGACGAAGTTTCCGGTATGGCCGATGGAGTAGGCGTTTCCGGTCGGCTTGTGCTTGAACGGGTTCACCATCTTCTGGCGATTGCGGAACCCGTCGAGGTCCTGTTCCGTCCCGCGCAGCGAAAGCCGCCGGCGGACCTCGGCGAGGCGATGGATCTGCTCGGTCTCGGAGATCTTCGCTGCCGTGTGCTCCGGGTTCGACGCACCGGTCTTGATGGCGGTGGGAACCACCGGCGGAAGGTGGGCCGCCGCTGCCGCGCGGACCCGCTTCTCGGCGAAGTCCAGGAGATCCTCGTACGACCCGTACCGCCCGAGGTCCTGCTCCTCGCCCGCCATCTTGACGAGTTCGTTCCGGACCTTGGTCTTGAAGTCGTCGTCCCACCGGGCATGGCGTGCCTTGCCCTTGGCGATCAGCGATTCGACGGGAAGGACATCGTCAGCGGTCGTGACGGTCTTGTTCGCGATCTTGAAGGTCCGCTGTACGGGATGATGCCCGCCCGTGGTGCCGTGGCCCGGCGCGGGTGCGGGGTCGGCCGTCCGCTGCACCTCTGCGGACAGCACCCGGCTCGCGTTGGCCTCCGCTTCCTTCTCGAACCGGTCGGACGGGTCGCTCACCTTCGTCCCGTCACCGCGGTCGGTGCCCGCGACCGGGCCGTTGCGCTGCTGGATGACGTGCGTCAGTTCGTGCGCGAGCATGTGGCGGCCGGACGCGGAGGACGTGTCGTAGCGGCCGCGCTGGAAGACGATGTGCGAACCGGAGGTGTACGCATGCGCCTGGACGGCCTCGGCCGACTCATGGGCGGAGGTGTCGGTGTGCACCCGCACGTCGGAGAAGTCCGCGCCCAGGCGGGTCTCCATGTCGGCGCGGACCGGCTCGTCGAGGGGGCGGCCGGGCGCGCGCAGGACATCCTGGACGGCCGAGCGCTGCACGGTGGGGGGTGCGCCGTGTCCGCAGCCCGGGCCTTGCCGGTGCTGCTCCTGGCCGGCCAGGGCGGCGGTGAACGCCGCGTTGCCCACGGCCCGTTGGAGGGCGGCGGCCGCCTCCGGGGTCAGCCGCTCCGCCTCGCCGGCCGCTGTCCGGCGGGCCGCGTCGGAAGCCGGGGAGGGCGTCGTACGGGCGGGCTGCGCCGCCCCCGGGCGTGCGCTCCCCGAGCCCGGCTGCCGATCCTGTGCCCGCACGTCGTTCCTCCCCCATACCCTGCTGACCACTGCTGGCCGTCTTTGCGCCCTACGCTTTCAACCCTGGCGGACGGGCGGCCCCGGCTGTAGAGACGAACGGGCGCCTTCGGGGGCAGAGCGCACTGCCCGATCGGTCACGTGGGCGGCGCCGTCCGTGCTGCGTACGCCAGGTTCTGGCCGCGGATGACGGTGTCGAAGGACTGGTCGGTCCCGGCCCGGCCGTACAGCGCGAAGTAGCCGAGGGACTTGCCGTGCTGAACCACGCTGGTGCGGTCGGCGGCGGTCTCGTACGTCAGGGTGTCGGAGCCGTCGCGCAGGATGACGGCGGCGAAGTGGTTCGCCCAGCCGTCCGGGGCCGCTCCGGTCAGGTCGACGTAGTGGTTCTCACCGACGGCGGGGGCGTCACGCCGCACGCTGAGCCCGCCGTCCGCCGGCCTGCCGATGAGCTGGGCCGCCGCTGCCTGGCAGTCGTTGGGGAGCGTGATGAGCAGCTCGTGCACCTGGGCCTCCTGGTTCTCGACGGCGGGGAGGCCGGCGAGGAAGTCGGAGGTCAGGCCGGGCATGAGGACGGCGAGGTCGGTCAGCCCGTCCCGGCCCGTGCGCTCCGGGTAGGGGAAGCGCGCGGCGACCCAGCCGCCGCCCATCGTGGCCACCGCCAGCTTCATGGCCTCGGCCCGCAGGCCGTCGACGGCGGAGCTGCGCGGTTCGGCCCGCGCCTGGCGGGCCGTCACGATGCGCTGGGTGAGGGCGACGAGCTGCCGGAGTTCCGGGGGATCGGCCAGGGAGCGCAGGTAGGCGGCACGCTTGTCGTCGCGCTGGGCCCCGGTGTCCCCGCGTACGGGCTCGTGACCGGCCCCTTCCGGATTGCGGCCGGCGGCCCGTACGGCGGCCTCCGCCCTGGCCGCGTCCTTGTACACGGGCAGCACCCGGTACAGAGTGCGCTCACCGACCTGCACCGCCGCCCCGCGCTCCAGGGTGATCGGCACCCGGTCCTGGGAGTCGAGGCTGTGCGCGGCGGCGGTGATCATGTCTGCGTCGGCGTACGCCTCCTGCCGTCCCCGGAGGGCGATGCCGCCCTGCGAGGAGACCTTGTCGAAGCCGTGTGCGGCCTCACCCTCCGCGTACCGCTGCACCTGCTGTGGCTCTCTTGCCTGTTCCGGCGCCAGCGCGCGGGCGACCGCCGCGTTGCCCGCGGTCCGTTGGAGGGTGCGCAGCGCATCCGGCCCATGGGTGGACAGGGCCGATGCGGGGGTGCGGGGGCGCTCGGGTCCGCGGGTGGCGGTGCGTGGCGCCGATTCCCCTCCCGTGGCCCGCCGTTCGTGTGCGTGCACGAGGGCTCCGTTCTGGCGGCCGGTGATTCGTTGGTCCGGGGTCCGTCCTGAGTGGCCCCGTGGCCCGGCCCAGGTGGCCCCACGCCGATTTTCGGCCGCAGCGCTGATCACCTCCAGAGGCGGAAGGGGAGCCGAACGGGCAGCGCGATTGCCCTGCCGGACACCGATGTGCACGGGAAACGCTGGTGAGCGGCGCCGAGAAGCCCTGGCGGCCGGAGAAAGAGGGGGGAATGGGCGTTGGGTCAATATCAGACGTTTTCCTGGAATCAGTGTTCGCATGCTGGGCTACGTTTGGTACGGCCGGTACATCAGTGCTGGTCCGAAGGGGTGGCGTGGCAGGTCGACAGGGGCAGGGGAGCGAGCCGGCGGTGCACAGCGACGCAAATGAGCCGTCGGGCGCGGAACGGGCGGGCAGCCCGGACCGCGCCGGGCGGCTGCGGTTTCAGGTGCTCGGCCCGGTGCGGGCCTGGCGCGGAGACCGTCCGCTGCCGCTCGGCCCGCCACAGCAGCGCGCCGTACTGGCGATGCTGCTGCTGCACGCCGGCCGGCCGGTCTCCGTAGCGCAGTTGGTGGACGCGCTGTGGGACGAGCGGCCGCCGCCGCGGGCGGTGGGCACCGTGCGGACGTATATCTCCCGGCTGCGCGGCCTGTTGGAGCCGGAGCGTGCGCCCCGGCAGCACGCACAGCTGCTGGTGTCGTCGGGCGGTGGCTACGCATTACGCCTCCCCGGCGAGGCGCTGGACGCGGCGGGCTTCGAGGAGCGGCTGGTCACGGCCCGCCGGTTGCGACGCGCGGGCGACACCGCGGGCGCGTACGAGCAACTGAGGGGTGCGCTGGCACTCCCGGAGGGTACGGCGCTGGCCGGACTGCCCGGACCGTACGCCCAGCGGCAGCGCGACCGGCTCACCGAACTGTGCGTCACCGCCCGGGAGGAATTCTTCGACTGCGGGCTGGAGTTGGGCGGCCCGACCGGTCCGCCGGGCGACTCGATAGCCGGACTGCGGGCCTTCGCCGCCGAGCATCCACTACGGGAACGCACCCAGGCCCTGCTGATGCTGGCCCTGCACCGCGCGGGCCGCCGGGCCGAGGCCCTCGGGGCCTACGCGGCCACCCGTCGCACCCTCGATGCGGAACTCGGCACCGGGCCGGGGTCCGAACTCCGAGCGGTATATGGGAAGTTGCGGGAGCGGACCGAGAGCTATGGGCGTGCCGGGCCCGGGACCGGTCCGGGCACCGGGCGTGGGGCCGGGCGTGTTTCCGGCCCCACGCCCAACGCCCCGCAGATCCCCCCGCAGACCGCCCCGCCGTCACCCGTACCGGCTCAGCTCCCGCCCGACATCGCCGACTTCACGGGGCGTACGGAGGCCGTCGGCCAGCTGGCCTCGGCGCTGCGTGGGGCGGCCGGTGGGCGGGCGCCGGTGGTGGTGACGCTCAGTGGGCTCGGCGGGGTCGGCAAGACCGCACTGGCGCTGCATGTGGCGCATTCCGTACGCGCCTGCTTCCCCGACGGGCAGCTGTATGTGGACCTCCAGGGCACCGGCCGGGCTCCGGCCGACAGCGGCGCCGTGCTGACGCGCTTCCTGCGCGCGCTCGGCGTCGCGGCGAGCGCCGTACCGGACGGGCTGGAGCAGAAGTCCGCCCTGTACCGCTCGCTGATCGCCGACCGCAGGGTCCTCGTACTCCTCGACAACGCCCGCGACAGCGCACAGGTGCGGCCGCTGCTGCCCGGGGCGCCGGGGTCCGCGGTGCTGGTCACCGGCCGTGCGCGGACGCTCGCGCTGCCCGGTGCCGGCCGGGTCGACGTGGAGGTGATGGACGAAGCGGAGGCGCTGGGGCTGCTCGGCGCGATCGTGGGGGCGGAGCGGGCGGCCGCCGAGCCGGAAGCCGCCCGCGAACTGGTCGCCGTCTGTGGCGGGTTGCCGCTCGCCGTACGCATCGCCGCCGCCCGCCTGGCATCCCGGCCGGGCTGGGCCCTGGCCGACCTCGTGGCCCGGCTGAGCGAGCGGCGGCGGCTGGACGAGCTGCGGGTGGGCGACCTGGGAGTGGAAGCGACCTTCCGGGTCGGCTACGAGGCACTCGGCCCCGGCCTCGCCCACGCCTTCCGGGCCCTCGCCCTGGGCGGCCTGCCGACGTTCTGCCGGGCCGCCGCGGCCGCGCTGCTGGACACCACGGACGACGCGGCGGAGGCGGCGGTCGAGGCGCTGGTCGATGCCGGGCTGCTGGAGGCGCACGGCGAGGACCGCTACCGCTATCACGACCTGGTCGGATTGTTCGCCCGGCGGCTCGGCGAGCGCCATGAGAGCCCTGCCGAGCGGGCGGCGGCCCAGCACCGCTGCTTCGACCATGTGCGGGCCACCGTCCTGACCGCGGCGCGGCTGATCAGGCCACACGGCGCCCCGCCGGATCTGCTGCGCCGCCCGGACCGCCCGGGCCGTGCACTCGCCGATGCCGACGCCGCCCGCGAGTGGCTGCACGCCGCGCACCCGCGGCTGTACACGGCCGTCGAGCGGGTCCTGGACGCGACCCCCGGCCTGCTGGGCCCCACCGTGGACCTCCTCACCGCATGGTCGTATGCGCTCCGGACCACCGCGCGCCACCGCGAGCTCGAACCGCTGATCCGCCGCGCCGTGGACAGCGCCCGGCGGCACGGCGACGACAGGGCAGCGGCACATGCCCGGCGTCTGCTCCGGGTCCCGCGGTCCGGCATCGGGACGGACGGCACCGGGACGTACGGCCGGGCGGTGCGCGCGCTCCCCGAGAGCCTGCGGCCGGTCCGTGAGCCTCTGCTCAGCGCCAAGGACGCCCACGAACTTGCCCTCGTGCTCGCGGCGGGGAGTCGGGAGCGCACCGGAACTCCGTACCGGCCGGCGGGCCCTCGTCGGCAGGCGCAGCGGCGGTGCCGTCGTGCGCAGCACCCGTGCCGGGAGGCGCTGACCCGGGCCCGGCGCGCTTGCCGCGAACCGGGCGGGGGCGGCCGGGCGCGGGCCGCCCGCGACCGGGTGGTGCCGGGCCCCGGCGAGTCCGGCCGGGGCCCGCCCCGCGCTGCTCCCGGCGCGAGCGGTGCCGGCGCGGCGCTGCGCGGCCGAGGTGGTGACGGCGTCCGGCTGCAAGTCCCCCCAGGGGTGGTCGGCGGGGCATGTTGCGGTGCAAGGAGCCGTACGGACATCCGACTCTGCCCCCGGCTCTGCCCTTCCGCACGCTGACCCGGACCCGGCGCAGCCGGTTGACTGCACTGGTGAGTATGTGGACTTCACTGGAACCGGCTTCGACCACCGTCGACCCCGGTTCCGTCGCGAGGGTAAGGCTGCGGGTACGCAACACGGGCGACACCGTGGAGGAGTACCGGCTGCGGCCGGCCGGCGACGCAGCGGGCTGGACACGGGTGGAGCCGGATGTGCTGCGGCTGTATCCCGGCGCCGAGGGCACGGCGCAGGTCGAGTTCGCGCCTCCGCGTACGCCGGACGCCGCCGCGGGGCCGACGCCGTTCGGGATCCGCGTCGAGCCGACGGAGCACCCGGAGATCCGTGATGTCGTCGAGGGACAGCTCACGGTGGGGCCGTTCTCCGAACTCCGCTGCGAACTGGTGCCGTTGACCGTACGCGGCCGGTGGCGCGCCAAGGCGTCGGTCGCCGTCGACAACCTCGGCAACCAGCCGCTGACGGTGTCCCTGTCCGGCCGCGAGAACGGTGACGCCCTCACCGTCGAACCCGAGCCGACATCGGTCCAGGTCGCGCCGGGCCGGGCGGCCTTCACGCGACTCAACATCCGCCCGGGAACGGTGAGTTGGGTCGGCGGGACCAACAAGCACCCGTTCACCCTCTCCGTGCAGCGCGCCGGAGTCCCGGAGCCGACCGAGCTGCACGGCACCTACCTCCAGCCGTCCGTGCTGCCGCGCTGGGCGATGGCGGTGCTCTCGCTGCTGCTCGTGGCGGTCGTGGCCTTCGTGGCCCTGTGGTTCCGAGCCGTGCCCAAGCTGACGTCGAGCGCGCGGGAGAAGGCCGGCGCGTCCCACAAGATCCCGCCGAAGGAAGACAAGCCGTCCGCGCCGGCGCCGTCCAAGCCGCCGGAGGAGAAGCCCGAGGAGAAGCCGCCGGAGGAGAAGCCCGAGGAGCCCGCCGGCGGCGAGGAGCCGAAGGACGAGGGACCGGCGCAGCAGACCATCCGGTCCGGCGGCGACGCCGGCTGGTACCTCCAGGCCAACGGGGGCAGTCAGGTCGACGGCACCCAGATCGGCCAGAGCCCCCAGTGGACGGGTGACCAGTTCGGCCGCAACCAGTGGTGGATCATTCACCACTACCCCGAGGACAACTCCGTCGCCCTGGAGTCGGCCAGTGCCCCGGGCAGCATCGCCCAGCTGAAGCCGAACACCAACCAGGTCGAGCTCTGGGCGGCCGACCAGGAGCAGCTGAAGTCGGGCCAGCTGCCGCCCCACCAGAAGTGGCGGCTGACGGACACCGACGACGGCCACACCCGCATCGTCAATGTGAGCAACGGGGAGTGCCTGACCGATCTTCAGAATGACAAGGGCTCGCTGTCCTGGAAGTGCGCCGACGGGCCCAACGAGCGGCAGGACTGGACGCTCGGCGAAGGGCCGTGACACCGGCCGGGGCCGGCCGGAACAGTGTCCGGCCGGCCCCCGCGACATCCCCGGAGGGTCAGTCCCACAACGGCGAGGCGTCCGGCACCAACCGCCCCATCTTGCGGTACTCGCGCCGGGCCCCGGCCCGTATGTCCTCGGCCGACACCGCCTCGCCGCGCCCCGCCGCGAGATAGCCCGCGGTCACCGCGGCCGACCGGATCGCCCCGCCGGACAGCTCGTACTCCTTGGCGCAGACATCGAGAGCGAGGTCGTCCGCGCAGGGGGTGGCGGCCAGGCAGGAACGCCACAGGGCGATCCGCTGCTCGGCATCCGGGAACGGGAAGTCGACCACCAGGTCCAGCCGCCGGGTGAACGCCTCGTCGATGTTGGCCCGCAGATTGGTGGTCAGGACGGCGATCCCGTCGAACGCCTCCAGCCGCTGGAGCAGATACGCGCTCTCCAGATTCGCGTACCGGTCGTGTGAGCTCTTGACCTCCGAGCGCTTGCCGAAGACGGCGTCCGCCTCGTCGAAGAGCAGCACGGCGTCCGTACGGTCGGCCTCGGAGAAGATCCGCTCCAGATTCTTCTCGGTCTCCCCGATGTACTTGTCCACCACGGCGGACAGCTCCACCACATAGAGATCCAGGCCCAGTTCGCCGGCCACGACCTCCGCGGAGAGCGTCTTTCCGGTACCGGACTCCCCGGCGAACAGCGCCACCACGCCTCTGCCGCGCCCGCCGCCGGTGCGCAGCCGCCACTCGCCCAGCACCTTCTCCCGATGCCGCGCCCGCTGCACCAGTTCGTGCAGCAGCGTCTGCGGTTCGGGCGGCAGGACGAGCCCGTCGAAGCCGACGGCGGGCCGGATGCGCCGGGCGTGCCGGTCCAGCAGCGGCGCGGACTGCTGACGCGCGCTGTGCTGGACATGGGCGGCGGTCACCGGCGTCCCGTCGAAGGCGGCGAGGGCGGTGGCCGCACGGGCCGCCCGGCGGATCTGCGCGGCGCCCAGCCGGTACGGCGCCACGGCCGCGGCCAGGTCGAAGCCGTCGTCGACGACGCCGAGTTCGGTGCTCCAGACCTCATCCGCCGCCGCCCCGGCATCCGGCGCGTCCAGCGCGAACAGCCCGGAATCCGGGGCCCAGCCCGGGTCGTACGGCTCGCTCCCGAAGAAGATCACCGGCACGTCCCGGCCCGCCAGCGCCCGGACGAGCCCGTCCGGCTGCTCCGGCAGCGGCCCCACGACGACCGCGGCCCGCCGCAGCCGCGCCTCCCGCAGCAGCGCGCCCGCGAGGCCCGTCCCGTCACCGCGCCGGCCGTCCGGCCGATAGCGCAGCACCGGCAGACCGGCGCGCCGCAGCCCGTCGGTCACCGGTGCGGCGGCGGTGCCGGGCCGGCGCTCCCGCAGATGTACGGCGAGCGGCCGCTCGCTCGCGAGGACGGCGAGCCGCCCGGCGAACGTCTCGTCCTCGGTGCGGGCATCGCTTCCCGCAGGGTCGGCAGGCGGCTGTCCCGCCGTCATCAACTCGACCTCACCAGCGCCGAGTTCCGGATCGAGACCGTCGTCCCCCAGCAGATGGGCCACCACCCGCTCCGGCACCCGCAGCGCCCGTCCCGGCAGCGGCCGGTCCTCGTCCTCGATGACGAGCAGCCCACCGGACAGCAGCGGCGCGGCGGGGTGGAAACGGGCCCGGGCCGCGGGCTCGTACGGGCCGGTGCCCGCCAGGTCCAGCGCCAGCGCGACCGTCGCCCGGCGACGCCCGACATCGTCGTTGAGGTAGCCGTACAGCGGCTCGAAGCCCCGGTCCACATCCGGCGCGAGCGCGGCCAGGAGGATATGCAGGTCCAGGGCCGACAGCCCGAACCGCCCGGCGAGCGTGACCGATCGGTCCGAGGCCCGCGAGGGGTCCGATGCCTCGTCGGCCGGCTCGCCCGCATTTGCCTGACCCTCGAACCTCTCGCCTATGTACCGTTCGGCCTCCCCGGGCGCCTGCGCGGCCAGTCGTCGGGCCGTCTCCGGGGTCACATACAAGCCGCGCAGCGGATCCGCAGCCGTCGGATCGTCGGCGCTGCGCCGCTCGACCAGCCCGGCCACCCGCTCCCGCAGCTCCGCCAGCCGGGCCAGCAGGGCGCCGCCGGGGGTCTTGCCCGCTGTCGCCCCCGTCACCGTTCCTCCTCGCTGTCCTTCGCGGACGGCGAGGCGCCCGGAGCGGACCGCAGCATCCGGGGCTCGGAGTCGCCGGGGACACCGTCGATGCCGCGGACGACCGTGACCGCGCCCTCCGTGACCGGCGGCGCCACCTCGTACGACGGCGAGACCGGGACGGGCACGGTGACCACCACGTCCAGGGACGGCTTGAGTTCGCCGCCGAGCGCCGACCAGATATCGGCGATCGAGCGGGACTCGGGCGGCGGCACCGCGACGGTGAGCGGAATGCTCACCTCCAGCCCGCGGAGCGCGTCCGGCAACGCGGCCGCCGGTAGGATCTCGTGCGAGAGCAGGCAGCCCAGCGCGGCGGACAGCAGCCGGTGCTCGTCCTCCGGGCGGGTGGTCCACGCCGTGACCAGGTAGGACAGCCGGAACCAGCGGGGCGGCTGACGTCGGCGCACGACCACCCCGCGGGCGTCCCGTTCCGCGATCGCCCCGCGCTCGCGGCGGGCGACGTCCTCGCGGATGTCGTAGAGATACGCATTGAGCGTGGGGGCGTTGCGCCGCGCCGCCCAGTCGCGGGTCGGCGCCTCGAACGCGACGTCCCCGGTGCCGTCCGGCAGTACCCCGCCGCGCAGCACCCGCCGGATCGCCTCATCGACTTCGTGCATCATGCGCGTTCCCCCGCCCGGCGGCCCGCCGCTTGCTGTGCCTGCTCCGTCACCCATGTACCCCTTGCTCTTGCCGTCGCACGTGTCTCCGCGCCCGCACCCGTATCCGTGCCTGCTGCCGTCCCCATCAGATGTAGCCCTCTCGCAGCGCGTAGGCGACGGCGTGCGCGCGGTTGTGCAACTGGAGCCGCGTCATCAGGGCGTGCAGGATGTTCTTGACGGTGCGCTCGGAGTAGGCGAGCTTCTCGGAGATCTGCCGGGTGTCCAGCCCCTCGGCGATCAGCCGCAGCACATCGACCTCGCGCGGCGCCATCCCGAGCGTCGGTACGAACCCGACGGAGGGCGAGGTCGCCACCGACCGCCGCAGCTGCCCTACTTGGGTGAGCAGCGTGCTGATCAGGTCCGGCGGCAGGTCGCCCTCGCCGCGCGCCGCGCTCTGCACCGCCCGCAACAGCCGCTGCGGGGTGGCCTGATGACGCCACAGGATGGCCCGTACGCCGTACTCCACGGCTGTCATCAGCTCCGGCTCGCGCAGATCCCGGGCAATGAGCACGACGCGCTGCTCGCCGCCCCGTACGAGTCGTCTCAGTTCGGCCGCGGCCAGGTCGTCGAACCGGTCGATGGGCATGATCGCCACGGTCCCGACCGCTTCCCCGCCGTTTTCCTTCGCTCTGCCACGTTCCGCCTGCTCCGTCCGCTCCCTGACCGCCGTTCCGGTCTGGTTCTGGACAAGCTCGACGGTGGGCTGGTGCTGGAGGTGACTGACAACTCCGGCCCGACTGAGCGGGTCGGCGGCGTGCACTGTCACCGTGACACGTGTATCCGGCACTTATGTTCCTCGTCTCGCCCCCGATTGACCAACGGTCACAGAGTGAGTGAAGGCAATCAACAAACGTTTACCGGGCAATCAACGCCAGAAGCGGAGCCTTCGGCGTCGAGGCGAGGAGGGACACGACCACCGCATCACCGTGGGGAAGGCGGGTCGTGCGGAGCCGGGGGTAACGCGCGGCGGGAGAGTGCGCGTCACCCCCGTGGCCGACGGGGGCCGGAGGCCGCCTAGTGCGAGGTGGAAGCCGTTCGGTCCGGCGGCGAGGCCTGCGACGGGTTGCTGCGCGGGTGCTGCGGGTTGAGGAACCACTTGCGGGCGGAGACCAGCCACCAGGTACCGGCGAAGACCAGCACCACACCCACGGTGAGGGGCGCGTAGTTGAACGTCTCCAGGGTCACCGGGCTCAGCTGCGGCAGCATGAACAGCACGGTGATGATCGCGACCCAGCTGACCGCGATCACGCCCACCGGTTTCGACCAGCGGCCCAGGTGCCAGGGGCCGCGCCGGAAGTTCTCTCCCTGACGCAGACGCAGCAGGGTGGGCACCACGTAGGCGATGTAGAGGCCGATCGTCGCGATGGAGGTGACGGCGGCGTACGCGGTCGTGTTGAACAGGTACGGCAGACCGAGGACGAACGCACCGCCCGCGGCGAGCCACACCGCGTTGGTGGGGGTGCGGGTCCCCGGGTGGAGCTTGTGCCAGACGGCGGAGAACGGCAGCGCCCCGTCGCGGGAGAAGGCGTAGATCATGCGGGAGTTCGCGGTCACGGACGCCATCCCGCAGAACAGCTGGGCGCCGATGATGACCAGCAGCATCAGCTTGCCGGTGCCGGCGCCGAGCGCGTCCAGGAAGATCTGCGCCGGCGGCACCCCGGTGCCCGACTCCAGGGCGCCGTTGTAGGACTGGATGGCGAAGGTCAGACCGAAGAGCAGCACGAATCCGGCCGCCCAGGACACCACGATCGAGCGGACGATGCCCTTCGGCCCCTCCACCGAGGCGTTCTTCGTCTCCTCCGTCATATGGGCGGACGCGTCATAGCCGGTGAAGGTGTACTGCGCCATCAGCAGACCGATGAGCGCGACATAGACAGCGGAGCCCCAGCCGGTGTTGTTGACGAACTCGGTGAAGACGAACGCGGGGGACTGGTGCTTGTCGGGGATCACCAGCAGGGCGCCGACGATGACCACGACGCCGATCAGATGCCACCAGACCGAGACGGTGTTGAAGAAGCCGACCACGCGCACCCGGAAGGTGTTCACCACGGCGTGCAGCAGGAGGATCACGCCGAAGAGCGTGATCGTGTGGACGGGGGTGGCGGCGTAGCCGAATTGGAGCTTCAGATAGGCGTTGAGGAAAGACGCGGCGCCGAAGTCGATGCCCGCGGTCACGGCCACCTGGCCGAGCGTGTTGAACCAGCCGGTGAACCACGCCCAGGCCGGCGCGGACCGCTGCGGAGCGAGCTTGTGCGCCCAGAAGTAGAGGCCGGCGGAGGTCGGATAGGAGGAACAGACCTCGGCCATCGCCAGGCCCACGAACAGCGTCATCAGGCCGACGACCACCCAGCCCCACATGATCAGGGCCGGCCCGCCGGTGTTCATACCGAAGCCGTACATGGTCAGGCAGCCGGACAGGATGCTGATGATGGTGAACGAGACGGCGAAATTCTGCCGCCCGGACATCGAGCGGTCCAATGTCTGGGCGATGCCCAGTTCGGCGAGGCGTTCCTCCTCCGTCTGCGTGACGCTTGGAATCTCCAGTGGCATGGCTGGGACCTCTCCTGTTGGTGGCGCGGTGACGTGCGGAACAACCTCGGCCGGGGCTACGGGGCTACGGGGCTACGGGGCGGACCCCTTGACCGCCCATTTCCGATGCCGCGCGAAGAGCTGCTGGGCGTCTCCGCAATAGCTCCACGGCACATCCGTGGCGTACGGCCCGATGGCGTCGAACACCTCGGCCGCCGCCCGGTGCTGATTCGCGAAGGACATCGCATGGGCCAGGTAGTTGGCGTCCTCATGGAAGGCGGCGTGCGGCATGGAAGGGGCCCGGTAGGTCCACCAGTTCACCCACGCCTGCTGGGTCGACGGGTTGTCCGTCCACGGGTGGACCGTCAGGCCGTAGCGGTGCCCTTCCCTCTTCATCCGCGTCCGGTGCGACTCGGCGAGCGCGACCAGCGGCAGGACGTGCAACGGCATTCCGCGGGGGACATGGGCGCACCGTTCCTGCGCCCAGTGGAACATCTCGCCCGCCACGCCGTGCTGGTCCGGGAACATGTAGGTGAGCAGCTCGTGGTGCGCCTCCCTGTTCCACGGGTCGCGTTCCTCGATCTCCTGCCACACGCTGTGCACCGTCTCCCGCCACTGCCGGTCGCGTGGCGGGGAGTGGAAGCGCAGCAGGGCGAGCATGACGACATACGACGTCGGATCGGCCGGCAGGGCGTCACCGGCGGCATGGCAGGCCTCCCAGGCCTGTTCCATCTCCGCGCCGCTGCCCTGCCCCCGTGGGCCGGCCATCGAGCGCAGCGCCAGAACGGTGGCGAGGAGAGCCAGCGCGTGCGGAGAGCGGGGTTCGGCCTGGGCCCAGGTGTCGGCGAAGGTGAGCCGGGCCCCCGCGCGGGCGAGCACCTGGAGGCGGAAGATCCGGCGGTCCCAGTCGGCGCCGGTCGCGGCCAGCAGTTCACGTGCGCCTTCCCACCGGCCCATCGCGGCGTCCTCCACCACCGCGCGCAACCGGGTGTCGTCCCGTGCCGGATGCCGGTCGAAGGCCGGTTGACGTCTCACGGCTGCCCCGCCGACGTTCTCTCGGGTGTGGGGAACAGTTCCTCACCGTGCGCGGGACGGCGCGCACGGGGGTGATCAACAGGCACTTTTCAGGCCTCCGGGTGGGCGGCCGCCGTGACGGACGCCGACGTAGGGGGAGCGTGTCGCGCTGGGCGAACGACCATGGGGCCGGCCGGGCCCGTATGCCCGGCGTCCTTGACGGGCGGGCCGGTGAGGGCGGCGGGCGAGGCGCTGTGGCACCGGTTCCGCGCCGCTGGTGAGAAGGCTGCGCGGACCTCGTGGGGGACCGGGGGCGATCGCCGCGAGCCCCGGATCCGGCCCCTGCTGCGGGGCTGTCTCGTGCGCAGGCGACAGCCCGATACGACCTTGAGGGGCAATCACCGCAATCTCCTGTACGTGGCATGCATGTACTGCGCAAGCGGGCTGTCAACTTCGGTCATGAGGTGCTGACTTGAGAAAGAAGACTATTCACTGATGCGCGCCTGCGCACATTGCTTCGGCGATAAAAGCTCATGTGATGGGGCTGCCGGCCGACGCCGTGCGGGCGCCATCGCGCCGACAAGGCCCCGTCCCTGCGCCCCCATTGCCCGGCTCACCCGTTTTGGTCACGACATCATCACAGGTTCTTCACTTCATCTGCTTCGATGTTCAACAACTCGATACTCTCCCGGTTTCAGACACCTAGGGGGAACCGTGACCTATCAGCAGCCTCCGTCCCAGCCCGGACAACAGCCGCCGAACCCGTACGGGATGTACGCGCCGCCGCCGAAGAAGATGAGCACCGGCGCCAAGGTCGGCATCGGCTGCGGCGGCGCCTTCGGTGCGCTCGTCCTGCTCGGCGTCATCGGCGCCGCGATCGGCGGCGGCGACTCCGGAACGCCGGCCGAAAAGCCCGCCAGGGCCGCCGCCGCACCGGCGCCGGAGCGCGCGAAGGAGAAGGCCGCACCGGCCGACGCCAAGCCGGAGAAGAAGCCGGAGAAGAAGCCGGAGGGGAAGCCGGACAAGCCGGAGAAGAAGCCCGCGCCGGCTCCCGAGTCGCCGGCCGACCAGTTCAAGGCCTTCGTCGCGAAGCACGGAAGCCCGAACGAGAAGGCCGCCCTCGGGCACGTCACCAAAGTCCAGGGCGCCGACGAGCTCAACGACATCCTCGACTCGGTCGACATCTACACCGACTTCACCGGCGGACTGATGGGCCCCCACCAGAGCGAAGGCAAGCTGATCGCCTCCGCCTTCGCCGACTGGAAGGAATCCAGGAACGGCCTCGTCACCGTTTATGACGTCAAGGGCGAGATCCTCTCCAACGGCAACTTCTGACCGCCTGACGCGATGGGAGGGCCGTACCGCGGGCCGCAGAGCGGCGCGGCCCCCCTCGCGCAGCCGGCGCTCTCACACCACTTGTCTCCCCGGTTCCAGCCGGGCGGCGGCTCGCGACCGTGGGCAGGGCCATGCATGCAGGGGAGTATGCAGTCGCACGACAGGGGGGCCATATGGCCGGGAACCAACGGCCGGTGTCGCCGGAAGAGAAGAAGAACGCCCGGCTCGGCTGCGCGGTCATCGCCGTATTCGTGCTGCTGGTCGGCGGATGCGTCAACTTGATGGACGGTGACGAGGACTCGAAGTCGACCGCCAGTAGCTCGGTCTCCGACGCGTCCGGCGCGGCAGACGCATCGGAGGCAGCAGATGCGGGGGACGAAACCGCCGCACCCGCCGCACCCGACGCGTCCGATGCGACAGACGGAGGCGACGCCTCCGACAGCGAGAGCAGCACCGTCACCGTGCCGGACTACACCGGGAGCAACCTTCAGGAGGCGCAGGACGACGCGCAAGGCAGGGGCATCTACCTGCTGGAGAGCCGTGATCTGTCCGTCCGCCACCGCACGCAGGTGTGGGACCGGAACTGGCAGGTGTGCGCGCAGGAGCCGACCGCCGGGTCGGACATGGCGGACACCGAAACGCTGACCTTCACCGTTGTGAAGACCGGTGAGAGCTGCGACGCACCTGACGCGGCAGGGTCCGCGGGCGATGACGGAGCCCCTGAGCCCACGGACGATCCGGCCGGGGACGGCAGTTCCGGCACCTCCGGTTCGTCCAGCTCCTCGGGCACGGACGGGGGCGGCTCCTCCGGCTCCTCCGGTTCGTCCGGCTCCTCCGGCGGCTCCAGTTCCTCCGGGAGTGCCGGTTCCGACGGCGGCAGCAGTTCCACGAGCGGCGGCGAAGAGGAAGCCCAGGCCCCGGCAGGCGCCTCCGCGCAGTGCAACGACGGGACCTACAGCTACAGCGCGCACCGGCGGGGCACCTGCAGCCACCACCACGGGGTCGCGGTCTGGCTGCGGAGCCTTCCGGCCTGAACGGCCGCTCGGCCCGGAAGCGGGCGTAAGGGGCGCGGGTCGCGCGGGCGACCGGCCGTGCAACCTTCGACGGCATTGGGCGGTCTTCACGACAACATCACAGATGCCAGGGGGATTGATCATGTCGTACTCGCCGCAGCCCGCGCCCTCCGGTCAGCAGCTTCGCCCGCTCGCGCCGCTGCCGTTCGTGCCCCTGTCGGCCGGGCAGCCGCCGGTGACGCAGCCGCCGGTGTCCCAGCACTCCGGGCTCAAGATCGCGGTGGGGGCCGGCTGCGCCCTGGTCGTCTTCGGGCTCGGTGTCACCGTCGGCAGCGGCAAGAAGGACGGGGCGCGGCCCGCCCGCGATGTCACGGTCACCGTCACCGCCAAGACGGCGCAGGCCGCAGCGGAGAAGGCGGGCCGGACGACCGGGCGCACCGCGCAGGCGACGGCGCCCGCCGGGCCGGACACCACGGTCAGCCAGGGCAGCTACCGCGTAGGGGACGACATCGCGGCCGGCACCTACCGGACCGGCGGCCCCGCCGCCTCCGATATGCCGATGTGCTACTGGGCGCGGGCCAAGGACTCCAGCGGCGCTGGGGAAAGCATCCTCGCCAATGGCACCCCCAAGGGCCCGGCCCGCGTCACCGTGCACACGGGGGAGACCTTCGAGACCAACGGCTGCCGGCGGTGGACGAAGGTGGGCTGACGGCCTGTCACTCACGAGGGGGCCGTCAGGTCGCCGAGCCGCCACCGTCCGCGTGCCCGGCCACCCGTCGCACGACCTTCAGCAGATACTCCTTGCGATGCAGCGGATCGTGGTCCGTCCGCGACCGGACCGGGATTTCGCCCCGCACCGGCTGGTATCCGCCGAAGGTGCACTCCAGAACGCCCTCGCCGCGGGTCAGTCCCGGCAGCCGGCGCTCCAGTTCATGCACCCGGGCCACCGGGATCTCGCCCTCCAGCAGGCATTCCGTACCCTGCACCGCCTGTGTGCGCGGCACCGCGTGCAGCCGGGCGAGCGCCGGCGACAGCGGGCCGAGCGAGTCCGCCGGGATCTCCAGCCGGAAGCGGTGCACCGGTTCGTACACCTGGGTGCCGGCCCGTCGCAGGGCGTCCATCAGCACCAGCGGCGTCAGATGCCGGAAGTCGCCCGAGGTGCTCGACATGCTCTTGTCGAAGACGCCGTGGGAGTGGCTCTGCCGGGCCCAGTAGCCGGAGTGCGTCAGGGTCACCGTGCAGTCCTCGACCTGCCACCCGTGCACCCCTTGGCGCAGCGTCTCGTGCACGGTCTCCTCGACGGCCTTGATGAACGAGTACGGCATCGAGCCGAGCTCCACCTCCAGCCGGAAGTCCGACCCGGTGCCGGCCGGTGCCGGATCGACGCGGAGCCCGACGGTCGCGAGGAAGGGGTTGGGTTCCTTGGCGATGATCTCGACTGCCGCGCCCGAGCCGGCGGGCCGTTCGATGCACAGGGCCGTGGTCTCGCGGAAGTCGACCTCGACAGCGAACTCCTCGGCCAGGGTCGCCTCGATGACCTCCTTCTGGACCTCCCCGTAGAGCGACAGGGAGGTCTGCCCGCGCAGCGCGTCCTGCCGCAGATTGATCAGCGGATCCTGCTCGGCGAGCTGGGTCAGCGCGAGATGCAGCGCCCGTTTGTCGGCGGGGTGGCGCGGGACCACGACCGTTTCCAGCGTCGGCGGGGCGAAGTGCTGCCGGGGGGTGTCCGCGGTCGCCGTGCCGACGGTGTCGCCGGTCCGGATGCCGCCCAGTCCCCACAGTTTGCCGATCCGGCCCGCGGTGACCGTGTCGCGGCGGGGTGCCGAGCCCTGGTCGAAGACGCTGATCGCGGTGACCTTGGCCGCGTCGGGCCGCGGGGCGCCGGGGCCGTGGAAGGGCAGCAGGTCCCGGGTCCGTACCGTCCCCGAGAACATCCGGACCCAGGCGATCTTCTCGCCCGCCGGACCGCGCTCCACCTTGAAGACCGTGCCGGAAACGGGGCCGTCGGCGGCGTCCCCGGCGGTGGGCAGCAGCTCGGTGAGCCCGGCCATCAGCGCCTCCAGGCCCGCACCGGTGACGGCTGAGCCGAAGAACACCGGATGTACCAGCCCCCGTTTCGTCTGCGCGGCCAGCTCCCTGCGCAGCCGCCCGTAAGGGAGGGCCGAGGCGTCCTCGACGTAGGCGGCCAGCAGGGCGTCGTCGTGCGTGGTCAGCAGGTCGGCCAGCCGGTCGGTGAAGGCGGTATCGGCGGCGCCGTAGGGGGTGACCCGCGCCCGGCGGGTGCCCGCATCTTGCACGGCGGTCATGGCGACGGCGGCCGGGGTCAGCCGGTCGGCGATCTGCCGCAGCACGCGCTCGCCCGCCGCGCCCCGGCGGTCCACCTTGTTCACGAAGATCAGGGTCGGAACGCCCAGCCGCTTCAGGGTCCGCAGCAGTACGCGGGTCTGTGCCTGGACGCCCTCCACGGCGGAGACGACGAGGACCGCGCCGTCCAGTACGTTCAGCACCCGTTCCACCTCGGCGATGAAGTCCGGGTGGCCGGGCGTGTCGATCAGATTGACCGTGGCCCCGTCCAGGGCGAACGACACCACGGCGGATTTGATGGTGATGCCGCGCCGCCGCTCCAGCGCGAGGGAATCGGTGCGGGTGCTGCCGTCATCGACGCTGCCGATCTCGTCGATGACCCCGGCGGCATACAGCAGCCGCTCGGTCAGGCTCGTCTTACCGGCGTCTACGTGCGCCAGAATTCCCAGGTTGAGTGTGTGCACCAGGCGTCATGTCCTTGTGATCGATGAAAAATCCCTTCTGGGTGGACATGGCTGCCTCGGGCATGGTGGTGCGCTCCTTCGTCGGTCGGCGGATGCCGGGAGTAGAGCAGTCGCCCGGACCGGTGAGCAACGGGTTTTCACCGGTCGCGGCAGGTCGGAACTATTTCCTCCGGTTTTGCCCGGGGCGGGGTCCTGTCGAGAGGGGGCGGCCCACGAGATATCTTGATGTCGAGCAATGTTGCAGACGTGGAGCGGAGCACCCGGTGACTGACTCGACCATCATTTACACCCACACTGACGAGGCCCCGGCCCTGGCGACGTATTCGTTCTTGCCTGTGATCCAGGCATACGCGTCGACGGCCGGCGTCAGCGTGGAGACCCGTGACATCTCCCTGGCCGGTCGCATCATCGCGAGCTTCCCCGAGTACCTGGAGGAGGGCCAGCGCATCGACGACGCCCTCGCCGAGCTCGGTGAGCTGGCGAAGACTCCCGAGGCCAACATCATCAAGCTGCCGAACATCTCGGCCTCGATCCCGCAGCTGAAGGCGGCCGTCGCCGAGCTTCAGGAGCAGGGCTACGCGCTGCCGGCCTACCCGGACGACCCGAAGACCGACGAGGAGCGCGACATCCGCGCCCGCTACGACAAGGTCAAGGGCAGCGCCGTCAACCCGGTCCTGCGTGAGGGCAACTCCGACCGCCGGGCACCCGCCTCGGTCAAGAACTACGCCAAGTCCAACCCGCACCGCATGGGCGCCTGGACGGCGGACTCGAAGACGAACGTCGCCACCATGGGCGTCGACGACTTCCGCTCCACCGAGAAGTCCGCGGTCATCGGCCAGGACGGCACGCTGCGCATCGAGCTGTCGGGCGACGACGGCTCCACCACCGTCCTGCGCGAGTCGGTACCGGTCCTCGCGGGCGAGGTCGTCGACGCGTCCGTGATGCGGGTGGCCGCGCTGCGTGAGTTCCTCACCGCGCAGATCGCCCGTGCCAAGGCCGAGGGCGTGCTGTTCTCGGTGCACCTGAAGGCCACGATGATGAAGGTCTCCGACCCGATCATCTTCGGCCACGTGGTCCGCGCCTTCTTCCCGAAGACGTTCGCCCAGTACGGCGAGTCGCTCGCGGCCGCCGGTCTGACCCCGAACGACGGTCTCGGCGGCATCTACAAGGGCCTGGAGTCGCTGGCCGACGGCGCCGAGATCAAGGCGTCCTTCGACGCCGAGCTCGCCGAGGGCCCGGAGCTCGCCATGGTCGACTCCGACCGCGGCATCAGCAACCTGCACGTCCCGAGCGATGTCATCGTCGACGCCTCCATGCCGGCCATGATCCGCACCTCCGGCCACATGTGGGGCCCGGACGGCGCCGAGGCCGACACCCTCGCGGTCCTCCCCGACAGCAGCTACGCCGGCATCTACCAGGCCGTCCTCGACGACTGCCGCGCCCACGGCGCCTACGACCCGTCCACCATGGGCTCGGTCCCGAACGTCGGCCTCATGGCGCAGAAGGCCGAGGAGTACGGCAGCCACGACAAGACCTTCGAGATCCCGGTCACCGGCACCGTCCGGGTCCTCGACGAGAACGGCAACGCCGTCCTGGAGCAGACCGTCGGCGCCGGCGACATCTTCCGGATGTGCCAGACCAAGGACGCGCCGATCCGCGACTGGGTCAAGCTCGCCGTCACCCGCGCCCGTGCGACCGGCAACCCGGCCGTGTTCTGGCTCGACGCCGACCGTGCGCACGACGCCCAGCTCATCGAGAAGGTCAAGACCTACCTCGCCGAGCACGACACCGACGGTCTTCAGCTGGAGATCATGTCGCCGGTCGACGCGATCACCTTCTCCCTGGAGCGGATCCGCCGCGGCGAGGACACGATCTCGGTCACCGGCAATGTGCTGCGTGACTACCTGACCGACCTGTTCCCGATCCTGGAGCTGGGCACCAGCGCGAAGATGCTCTCGGTCGTCCCGCTGATGAACGGCGGCGGCCTGTTCGAGACCGGCGCCGGCGGCTCCGCGCCCAAGCACGTCCAGCAGCTGGTCAAGGAGAACTACCTGCGCTGGGACAGCCTGGGTGAGTTCCTCGCCCTCGCGGTGAGCTTCGAGCACCTCGCGCAGAAGACCGGCAACGCGCGCGCCCAGGTGCTCGCCGACACCCTGGACCGTGCCACCGGCACCTTCCTCAACGAGAACAAGTCGCCCAGCCGCAAGCTCGGCGGTATCGACAATCGCGGCAGCCACTTCTACCTCGCGCTTTACTGGGCGCAGGAGCTGGCCAAGCAGACCGACGACACTCAGCTCGCGGAGGCGTTCGCGGCTCTCGCCAAGACGCTGACCGAGCAGGAGCAGACCATCGTCGACGAGCTGATCGCGGTGCAGGGCTCCCCGGTCGACATCGGCGGCTACTACCAGCCCGTCGTGGCGAAGGCCGATGCGGTCATGCGTCCGTCGAAGACCCTCAACCAGGCGCTGGCGAACCTCAGCTGACCCGACAGCTGCGCACGCCCCTGCCGCCCCGGCCGGTCTCCCACCGGCCGGGGCGGTGCCATATCCGGCGGCGCCCCGGGCAGGGGTAGCGTCACCGTGCAGAGACCGCTCATTTCCGCACGGGGGTATCGAGGCCCCGGTCCACCGGCTGACCACCGCGCCCCGGCCCGTCCGGCGCCCGTCGCTCAGCCCACGAGGTCCAGAACCGGCCGCAGCCCGTCCGGGCGCCGGTCCACCGGCAGATGGTCCACCGGCAGGAACGAGCAGCCCAGTGCCGTGGCCCCGCCGTCCGCCTTACGGTCGTCGCCCACCATCAGGACGCCGGACGGATCCAGCCCCAACTCCCGGCAGGCCAGGGCGAAGAGCTGCGGGTCCGGCTTCTGGATGCCGTGCTCATAGGACAGCACGCAGACGTCCAGATAGCGGTCCAGGCCATGGCCGCGGAGCACCGGCCGCAGATCCCAGCCGATATTGCTCACCAGGCCGGCCCGGGTGCCGCGGCGGTGCAGTTCCGCCAGCACCTCGGCGGCGTCGGGGTACGGCTGCCAGGCCGCCGCCGTCATATGGCGGTCGTAGAGCGCGTCGTACAACGCGGGGTCGGGCAGCGGCACTTGGCGGGCCAGGCCGGTGTAGACCGCACGGTGGTGGCGGGCGTCGCGGTCCCTGATCTGCCACAAGTCGGCCAGCGCGGCGGGGATCTCGGCGGGCGAGGTGGCGCCGGGCAGCGCACCGGCCCGTTCCAGCGCGGCCGCCGCGCGGGCGATCTCGGCGTCGGCCATGGCCGTACCGCAGGTGGCCAGCGCCGCCCGCAGCCAGGACTCGGCGGGCTCGATCCGCAGCAGGGTTCCGGAGAAGTCGAAGAGCACACCCTTGATATTCGTCATGACCGCCTTCCTGCCCCCTGTGCGGCGCCGTTCCCCACCCGTGGCGCAAAACCGGTGTACGCCGCTGCCGCCGCGGCCACCAGCGCCCCGCCCAGCAGCCAGCCCCCGACGACATCCGACAGCCAGTGCACGCCCAGATATACCCGGGTGAAGCCGACGCCGACCACCGAGACCACGGCCACCGTCCCGGCCGTCCAGCGCCACAGCGAACGTGCCCCGCACCGGGACAGCAGCCACAGCACCAGCGCGCCCGCGATCAGCGCGGACATCGCGTGCCCCGACGGGAACGCCGCGTAATGCGCCGAGTCCACCGGGTCCGGCCAGACCGGGCGGTCCCGGCCGACCATCGCCTTCAGCACCTGCTGTAGCCCCGTTCCGACGAGCGCGGTGGCCGCCACCCAGACGCCGAGCAGCCGTTCACCCCGCCGTACGAGCAACACCACCGCCGCCACCAGCACCACACGCATCATCCACGGGTCCCACAGCCAGTCGCTGAGCACCCGGTTGAGGCGGGTCCAGCCGGGCGCGGCGACGGCCGTCCGGTGCAGCGCGCCGGCCAGCGCCCGGTCCACCGCCATCAGGGGTTCCCAGCGCACGGCGACCAGGGTCAGCAGCAGACCGAAGACGAGGACGCAGAGGACGGCGCAGGGGAGGGCCGGGACCCGCGAGGCGGGTGCGGGACGGCGGTCGTCGTCCACGGCGGACGACCGGACGGTGGGGCGCGGCGTCGGTGGCATATCCCGATCCTCGCCGATACGCGGCGTCCGGGGCCACGCCGACCCACCGGCCACCGTCGTCCGGCCCCGGCCCCGGCCCCGGTCATCGGCCAGAGGCCAGGGCGCGTCCGCCCTACGCCAGAGCCCTCAGCCCGGGAATGAAGGTCACCAGCAGGGGAATGGCCGGAACCAGCGCCGCCACCGCCGTCATCCGCAGCCGGCGGGCGGGGGTGAAGCGGGGTGCGGGGGCCAGCAGCCGGTCCACCCGCTCCGGTACCTGGGCGAGCTGGGCGGGGCAGGGGCCGAACACCCCGCGGTCCTCGTTGAGTTCGACCAGGGCCAGGGCGATCGTCCGGCGGCCGAAGCGGCGCGAGGCCACATCGTCGGCGGCCAGCTCGACCAGCCGGTGCACCTGGTCGCGGAACGCCGCGAAGACCGGGACCTGCGGAAAACCGGCGGCCAGCGCCGAGGCGCAGTACAGCAGAAGATCGTGCCGGGCCCGCGCATGGCCCTGCTCATGGGCGATCAGCGCATCGAGCTGATGCCCCTTCAGCCGACGCAACGCCGAGGTGGTGATGACCAGTTGGGGCGAGGCGTGGGACAGCCACCAGGCCTCCGGGCGGTCTCCCTCCAGGACGACCAGACGCTCTCCGGAGGGCTTCTCGCCGGGCAACAACGGCGCGCGGCGCAGCAGCTCGGCCCGCCGCTGCCGACGACGGGCACGTACCGCCCGTACCTCGCGGGTCAGCGCGACGGCCGTCCAGGCGCCGCCGCCCGCCAGCAGCAGGGCCAGCACCCCGGCCCAGGGCCCGTGCGTCTGGAGCGCGTACGCCTCGACGACGACCCGCGGGGCGAACCCGAACACCGGGCTGCGGACGGCTTCCCAGGCGGCGGCCGCGCTCAGCGACATCGCGAGCAGACAGCACAGCAGAACACCGGCGACCACGCACTGCCACACCCACAGGGCGAGCACCGGCTCACGGTCGGGCCAGTCGGAACGGGCCATCAGCCGTGGCGCCATTGCCGCGGCCAGCACGCCGAGCATCATCAGCGCGAGAGGGACCATCATGCCGCCACCCTATGAGCGCACGACTACCCGTTGGTACGGCCGCGCGACGGAAGTGATGCATGCCACCCCTGCACCAGGCCTGCACGGTCCACGGGCGCCCGCCTGGCGCCGAACCGGGCGGCAGTGCATCACCGCAGCTCACAGCGCCAGCAGCATCGCCAGCATGCCGATACCCATCGCCACCCGGCAGGCCGGCAGCACCCCGGCGCCCGCCACCGGCACCGGCCCGCCCGCCGCCACGTCCCCGGCCCCCGCACCCGCCGCCGGCACCAGCCGCACCCCGGCCGCGAGGACATACCCCGTGAAGTAGACGAGCAACAGCCCCGTCAGCAACGGCACACCGCCCGGCACCGCATGCGCCATCGGGCCCGTCCCGCCCGCCTGGCCCAGCTGCGCCATCTGGCCCATCTGCCCTGTGTGGCCCGCCTGTTGGGGCGTCGGGACGACCATCGCGAGCGCCATGTACGCCATCGCCAGCGCGCCCACCGCATGATGCAGATGGCGGTGCGCCAGTGCCCACAGGCCCGCCGCCCCGAAGACCGCGGTGAACAGCCATAGCGACCACGACGGCGCCGCCACCGGCCAGGCCATCGCCGCCATCCCCAGCGCCATCAGCCCCTCACCGCGCACCTCGCCCCGCTGCGCGGCCGGTCCACTGCGCGCCCGCACCAGGCAATACGCGCCGGCGGCGGTCCCCAGCAGCACCAGCAGCCAGCCGACCCACACCGGTCCGTGCACGGAGCACCTCCCCTCGCACCCGTACGCATCGGGGGCAGGATGCCCGCCGGGCGTCCGGCACACGGGAGCGCACGGGCGCAAACGGGGAGCGCGATGGTGGGGCGCCGCCGGGGCACAAAGACGGCCTCAGGGGCGATAGCGCAGCGGATGGTCCGCCGGGACCTCGGTCAGCACGATCCGGTGGCCGTCCGGGTCGGCGATCCACATCTCGATCAGCCCCCACGGCTCCTGCGCGGGCGCGCGCTGCACCTCCACCCCGTGCGCCAGCAGCTCCTGGTGCGCCGCCGCCGCGTCCGCCACCTGGAGCCACAGCTGGAGGGTCTCCGTGGGCGGCCCGGCGGTCCGCCCTGACACCTCCAGGAAGCCGCCGCCGAGGAAGTAGACCGTGCCGCGCTCGGGGCCGGTACCGAATTCCCGGTAGATCTCCAGCCCCAGCGCCGTGCCGTAGAACGCCCGCGACCGCTCGGGGTCGGCCGGCCGCAACAGCACCCTGCTGCTCAGTACATGCACCATGTCCGGACCCTACGCCGCCCGCCCCGCGCGGCCGGGCACCCGCCGCCGGAAGACCGGGACAATCGGCCCTGACACCGCACACCCGGCAGTTGTTAGCCTCCCTGAAGCCACTCGTCCGCCTGAGAGGACTCCCCGCACCATGCCCACCAGCGAGCTGACCTTCCGCACCGCCCTCGATGCCGACGTCCCCGGGCTCGTCGACCTCATCGAGTCGGCCTACCGCGGGGACACCAGCCGCGGCGGCTGGACGACGGAGGCGGACCTGCTGGAGGGGCAGCGCACCGACCCGGCGGGCGTCACCGCCGTCGTGCGCAACGAGACCGGCCGGCTGCTGATCGCCGAGCGGGACGGTGTGCTGATCGCCTGCTGCCAGCTCGAACACCGCGGGGACCATGCGTACTTCGGGATGTTCGCGGTGCGCCCGGAGCTCCAGGGCGGCGGCCTCGGCAAGGTGATCATTGCGGAGGCGGAGCGGACCGCGCAGGACATCTGGGGCGCCCGGGAGATGCGGATGACGGTCATCCGGCAGCGCACGGAGCTGATCGCCTGGTACGAGCGCCGCGGCTACCGGCGCACCGGGGAGTGCACCCCGTTCCCGTACGGCGACGAGCGGTTCGGCATCCCCCAGCGCCCCGACCTGGAATTCGAGCTGCTGGTCAAGCCGCTCGGCTAGCCGCCCACCGGCCGCTGTTCAGAGCCGCCCCGCCTGGATGATCCGTTGCAGGAACTGCCGGGTGCGGTCGTGCCGCGGAGCGCCGAAGACCTGCTCGGAGGTGCCGCGCTCCAGTACCACTCCGCCGTCCAGGAAGCACACCTGGTCGGCGACCTCCCGCGCGAAGCCCATCTCATGGGTGGCGATGACCATGGTCATGCCGTCCGTCTTGAGCTCGCGGACGACCTCCAGCACCTCGCCGACCAGCTCCGGGTCGAGGGCCGCGGTGATCTCGTCGAGCAGCAGCAGCCGGGGCCGCCCGGCCAGCGCGCGGACGATCGCGACCCGCTGCTGCTGGCCGCCGCTGAGCCGGTCCGGGTACTCCCCGGCCCGCCCGCCGAGCCCGAGCCGTTCCAGCAGCTCACGGGCCCGCTCCTCCGCCTCGGCGCGCGGCACCCCGTGCACCCGGCGGGGCGCCAGCGTGATGTTGTCCAGCACGGTCATGTGCGGGAAGAGGTTGTACGCCTGGAAGACCACGCCGATCCGGCGGCGCACCGCGTCGACATCGGCCCGCGGGTCGGTGATCTCCTCGCCGTCCAGGAAGATCGCGCCGTCGTCGATCTCCTCCAGCAGATTTGCGCAGCGCAGCAGGGTGGACTTGCCCGAACCGGAGGCGCCGATCAGCGCGGTCACGGTGTGCGGCGGGACCTCCAGATCCACGTCCCGCAGCACGACCGTGCCGCGACCGTAGGTCTTGCGTACGGACTCCAGCCGCAGCACCGGCCGGTCGCCGGGCGCGGCCGGGCCGGCGGTCTCCGCAGCGGGCCGCGGGGTGTCGTCCGTCGTGCTCATACCAGCCCTCCCTGGGCGCGCCTGCGGTCCATGCGGGCCGTGATCCAGTCCGTGCAGCGGGTCATCGGGATGGTCAGCGCGACGAAGACGAGCCCGGCCACGACGTACGGCGTGAAGTTGAAGTCCTTGCCGGCGATGATCTGCGCCGCGTAGACCGCGTCCACTGCGCCCGCGATGGACACCAGCCCGGTGTCCTTCTGGAGCGAGACCAGATCGTTCAGCAGCGGCGGCACCACCCGCCGCACCGCCTGCGGCAGCACCACGAAGCGCAGCGCCTGGCCGCCGGAGAGCCCCAGCGACCGGGCCGCGGCCCGCTGCGAGGGGTGCACCGATTCGATACCGGCCCGGAAGACCTCGGCGACGTAGGCCGAGTACGTCAGCACCAGCGCGGTCCCGCCGAGCAGCACCGGATCCGTGGTCACGCCTTGCAGCCGCAGCGCCGGCACCCCGAAGACCACCATCAGCAGACAGATGATCAGCGGCAGTCCGCGGAAGAAGTCGGTGTACGCGGCGGCCAGCGCACGCAGCGGGAAGAACACCGGGCCGCGCAGCGTCCGGGCCACCGCCAGCAGCAGCCCGAGCACCAGCACCGCCGCTCCGCACACCACCAGCAGCCGCAGGTTCAGCAGCAGCCCGTCCAGCACCTTCGGCAGCGCCATCCGGGCGTACTCCGGGCTGAAGAACGTCTCGCGGGTACGCGGCCAGCCGGGCGAGCGGGTGATGACCAGGAAGAGGACCGCGCCGGTGACCAGGGTGCTCAGCGCGGCGACAGCGGTCGCACGCCGGGATCTGGCACGCCGGAACCGCTCCCGCTCGATCCGCCGCGCCGAGGGCACATACCCGTCGCCGTCCGCCTCCGGCGCCGTACGGCTCTTCAACACGCCGCCTCCGTACGTCACTTGAGCACCGGCACGGAAACGGCGTCGGCCAGCCACTTCTTCTCCAGCCGGGCCAGGGTGCCGTTCTTCCGCAGCGCGTCCACCGCGGCCGTCACACAGCCGGTGATCCGGCTCTCCTTGTCCAGGACCAGCCCGAACTGCTCGTCGGTGGCACCGGTGGCCGCGAACTGCCCGACGACCTCGGCGTCCTTGACCTCCGCCGAGGTGATGTAGAAGGCGGTCGGCAGATCGGTGAGGATCGCGTCGACCTGGCCGTTCCTCAGCGCGGACTTGGCCAGGTCGTTCTTCTGGAAGACGGCCGGCTGCTGGGTGGGCCGGACGGTGTCCTGGAGGACGTCCAGGCTGGTGCTGCCGACCTGCGCACCGAGCTTGACCCGCCGCAGATCCTCGATGCTCTTGGCACGCGCCGCCTTGGAGCCCTTGAGCGCGATCACCGCCTGCCGTACGCCGTAGTAGCCGGAGGAGAAGGCGACGGCCCGCTTGCGCGCGGCGCTGACGGAGATCTGATTGATGTCGAAGTCGAACTTCTTCGCACCGGGCGCGAAGGCGTTGTTGAACGGCACGGTCTGCCAGTGCACCGCGCCCTTGCCGTAGCCCAGCTGCCGGGCGACGGCGTACGCGACCGCGGATTCGAAGCCCTTGCCGTTGGCCGGGTCGTCGTCGTGGAACCACGGTGCGTACGCGGGCTTGTCGGTGCCGACCGTGAGCGTCCCGTGGGCCACGGTGGCCAGTTGGCCGCGTGTACAGCTCTGTCTGCCCTGCCCGGCGGCCCCCGGGCCACCGGGGGACGCGTCCTGCGGGGCACAGCCGACGGCCGCGGTGAGCAGCGCGACGGTGGCGCAAGCGGCAAGGCGGAGAGGGCGGTTGGCGAGGCGCATGGCGGGAGCGTGGCAGTGCGCGAGGTGATCTGTCGAGATCGCCAACGGAAAAATCCGCATGCTGGAATCACATTGCAGGGTTGTGAACTGCGGATTTCTCGTATGCCGGGGCGGGGCCCGAGGGACGCGGTGCGCCCCGCCCGGCCGGGCGCCGCGCCCGCCGTATTACGCCGTGAAGCGGACCGCCCGCCGGATCTCCGGCAGGTCGGTCACCACGCCGTCCAGGCCGAGCCCGCGGGCGAGGCGGAGCTGGTCGTGGGTGTTGACCGTCCAGGCCACGACCTTCAGCTGCGCGGCGTGCGCCCGCTCGACCAGTTCCAGGGTGAGCCGGCGGATGTTCAGCGAGAGCATCGTGGCGCCGACGGCCAGCGCCCGGTCGACGACATCGGCGCCGTAGCGGCTGCCGACCAGCGCGGTACGGACGCCGGGCAGCAGGGTCCGGATCGCGGCCAGCGCCTCGTCGTGGAAGGAGATCACCTCGACCCGGTCGACCAGATCGCGGGAGCGCAGCACCTCGGCCAGCGCCTGCGCGGCCGCCACATCCTTGATCTCGGCCTGGAGCGGCGCCTTGACCGCCGTCACGACCTCCTCGAAGACGGGGATCCGCTCGCCCCGCCCGGCATCGAGCTCACGCAGTTCGGCGAGGGTGCGCTCGGCGATCGGTCCGGCGCCGTCGGTGGTCCGGTCCACGTCCGCGTCGTGCATCACCACGAGCGCGCCGTCCTTGCTCAGATGCAGATCCAGCTCGATGACATCGAGGCCCTCCTGCTCGGCGCGCACGAAGGAGCGCAGGGTGTTCTCCGGCTCGACGCCCATCATCCCGCGGTGTCCGATGGTGAGAAAGGACAAGGCTGCCTCGCTTCTGTCGGCTCGGTGCCGCTGTCGGCTCGGTCCCGGTGTCGACCGTCGGCAACGGCGTAACGAAATGGCGCTCAGCCTAACGGGACCGAACGGCGGAAAAAGGGGTGCCGGACCGGCCCCGGTGTGTCCAGTACGGGTACCCGCCATATCCCGCTTCCAGACCCCTCACCCTCCCGTGGGCGAGTCCTCAACGCGCTGACGGGGCCCGGCCGCGGCGGCGCCGGGGAGCGGGTGTGTCATATGCCATACGGCTACGGAGAGTAGGTGACCCGGCGGTCGGACCGCGCCCCTCCGGGAAGCGAGAAGGCCTCCTTTCCCGTCAACTTCCCCTGGAAGAAGCGCCGAAACCCTCGCCCTCATGGGCAGGAAGTGTCGCCCAAGCCGTCACGCACAGGAAAAATCGGCGTGACCGCGGGGTGTCGGCAGAAAAATTTTCATCAGCCCCACTTGAGGCGGCGATCCTCGGCTGGTTACCGTGGGCTGACAACACGATCTACCGCCGGAGGGCAGTCATGACGGAAATTCTTTCGCCTGTGGGTGTCCAGGAGGCCACCACGACCGCGGAGAGTGTGGTCGCGCACCCGGCGTGGTCCGTGCTCAAGGACGCGGTCGAGACCATCCGCCCCTGGCAGTCCAAGGACGGTTCGATCGACCTGGCGGCGGAGGGCGCGCCGAGCGCCGACGCCGTGCGCGCCGAGGTCGACCGCGTGATAGCGGCCATCGGTGAGCTCGCCCCGTTGGTGCCGCACGACGCCGCCTACCACCAGGCGCTCGCCGCCGACCTGCGCCGCTGGGTCGACAGCGGCTTCGAGGTGCCGGACTTCCTGGACTCGCTGCTCGCCTTCCAGCCCGCCCAGCAGCGCGCCGACGGCCTTCAGCACCTCGTGCTGTTCCCCATGTACACCCAGAACGGCAACCTGGACCGCAACTTCGAGGCCGTCGTCCTGCGCATGGTCTGGCCGGACTGGCTCGCCGAGCTGGAGCGCACCCGCTACGACAACCCCCTCTTCTGCGGCATCACCTTCGAGGACTTCACGGCCGGCTACGACACCCACTCCGCCGTGCTCTTCCCGGAGACCATCGCGGTGCGCGAGGCCCCGGAGCGGTTCAGCTGGGGCGGGATCTTCTGCGACCGCGAGGCCGCCCGCTTCCGCCGGGTCAGCCAGGCCGCCATCGAGATCCTCGGTGTCGAACTCCCCGACGACATCCGCGCGATGCTGGACGACCAGAAGCGCTGCCAGGAGTCGTTCGTGCTGTGGGACATGGTGCACGACCGCACCCACAGCCACGGTGACCTGCCGTTCGACCCGTTCATGATCAAGCAGCGCCAGCCGTTCTGGATGTACGGCCTGGAGGAGCTGCGCTGCGACCTCACCGCCTTCAAGGAGGCCGTGAAGCTGGAGGCCGAGGGGTACCCCCAGGCGCGCGATGTGCAGTTCACGGTGATCTTCGACCGGATGTTCCGGTTCCCCGTCAGCGGCGACCGGGTCCGCAACTACGACGGCCTGGGCGGCCAGCTGCTCTTCGCCTACCTGCACAAGCACGACGTCGTACGCTGGACGGACAACACACTGCACATCGACTGGGAGCGGGCGCCCAAGGTCACCAACCAGCTGTGCGGCGAGATCGAAAAGCTCTACCGCGACGGCATCGACCGGCCCAAGCTGGTCCACTGGTTCGCTGCGTACGACCTCGTCTCGACCTACCTCGCCCCGCACCCGGGCTCGGTCTGGGCCAAGGGACCGGACGCCCTCGACCTGGACCAGCCGCCGCGCAAACTCGTGGATGACGTGCTCCCCGACGAATTCCCGCTGAGCATGTTCTACGAAGCGCTCGCCAAGAAGCTGCGTGCTGTGATCGCCTCTACCAAGGGCATCACGGCCCACAGTGACGCATTGGCGGCGGCATGACGACGGACCGGAACACCCGGCCGCAGGCCGTCGAGAAGCAGGACGAGGAGGCGACGAAGATGGGTACGTCGACGGGTGGCCAGGGGCCGCTGGAGGGTGCGGTCATCGCAGTGGCGGGTGCGGCCGGACCGGCCGGGCGCGCGACCCTGCTGCGGCTGGCCGAAGCGGGTGCGGTGGTGGTCGGTTCGGACTCCCACCCCGAGCGGCTGGCGGAGGCCGTGGACGCGGCGCGCTACGCCCACGGCGGCGCCACGGTGATAGGGGACACCGTTGATCTCCTCGACCTGGACCAGGCCCGCGAATGGGCGGACCGCACGGAGAAGGAATTCGGCCGGATCGACGGTCTGGTGCATCTGGTCGGCGGCTGGCGCGGTTCGTCGACGTTCGCGGAGACCGACCTGGCCGACTGGGACATGCTGCACAAGCTGCTGGTCCGCACCGTCCAGCACACCTCCCTCGCCTTCTACGACGCCCTGGAGCGCAGCGGCAACGGCCGTTTTCTCCTCACCAGCGCGGCCGGCGCCAGCAAGCCCACCGGGGGCAACGCCGCCTATGCCGCCTCCAAGGCCGCGGCCGAGGCCTGGACGCTGGCCATGGCGGACGGCTTCCGCAAGGCAGGGGGTGAGCAGGGGCCGCGCGCCGCTGCTGCCATCCTGATCGTGAAGGCGCTCGTCAACGACCAGATGCGCGCCGAGCGACCGAACGCGAAGTTCGCGGGCTTCACGGACGTCACGGAGTTGGCCGAGGCCATCGCCGGGGTCTGGAGCCGGCCCGCCCAGGAAGTGAATGGACAGCGTCTGTGGCTGACCCCCGAGCCGTGACCGGAGCGAAGACCGACGCCCGGCAGCACCACGATCCCGAGATACGCGGCTTCGCCAGCGACAACTACGCGGGCGCGCATCCCGAGGTGCTCGCCGCGCTCGCCCTTGCCAACGGCGGCCATCAGGTCGCCTACGGCGAGGACGACTACACCGCGCACCTCCAGCGGGTGTTCCGCAGCCACTTCGGGCAGCGTGCCGAGGCGTTCCCGGTGTTCAACGGCACCGGCGCCAATGTCGTCGCCCTCCAGGCCGTGACCGACCGCTGGGGCGCGGTGATCGCCGCCGAGTCCGCGCACATCCACGTGGATGAGTGCGGTGCGCCCGAGCGCGTGGGCGGGCTCAAGCTGCTGACCGTGCCGACCGAGGACGGCAAGCTCACTCCCGAGCTGATCGACCGCCAGGCGTACGGCTGGGACGACGAGCACCGTGCCATGCCGCAGGTCGTCTCGATCGCCCAGAGCACCGAGCTCGGCACGGTCTACACGCCGGACGAGATCCGGGCGATCTGCGAACACGCCCATGAGCGCGGCATGGTGGTGCATCTGGACGGCTCGCGGATAGCCAACGCCGCGGCGACGCTCGATGTCCCGATGCGGGCCTTCACCAACGCCGTGGGCGTCGACATCCTCTCCTTCGGCGGCACGAAGAACGGTGCGGTCTTCGGTGAGGCCGTGGTCGTGCTCAACCCCGACCGGGTGCGGGCGATGAAGCATCTGCGGAAGCTGTCCATGCAGCTGGCCTCCAAGATGCGCTTCGTCTCCGTCCAGTTGGAGGCGCTGCTGGCCAAGGACCTGTGGCTGCGCAACGCCCGGCATGCCAACACCATGGCGCAGCGGCTGGCGGCCGGGGTGCGGGAGATCGGCGGGGTGGAGATCCTCTACCCCGTGCAGTCCAACGGGGTGTTCGCCCGGCTGCCGCACGATGTCAGCGAGCGGCTCCAGAAGCGCTACCGCTTCTACTTCTGGGACGAGGCGGACGGTGTCGTGCGCTGGATGTGCGCCTTCGACACCGCGGTGGAGGACGTCGACGGCTTCCTCGCCGCACTCCGCGAGGAGATGGGTCGCTAGAACGCACTGCATAGCTATGCGCCCGGTCGAAAAGTCATTGACTCTCGGCCGGGCGCATCGCTACGTTCCCCTGCGGGCGGCGGGCATCCCCACCGCGCTCTGCTACTTGTCGACGCGCAGTTCCGCCCCGACCGCGAGCAGCTCGCCTTCACCGTGCGACCGGAGTCCAATGAAGTGGACTACCCGGTGCTATTTGCTGAACCTCACCCGGCCGTGCTCCAATGCCTGCGAGAGGCCGTCGACCGGCCTCACCTCTGGCAGACGCTCCCCACCGATCTCTGAGGAACGGCCCTGATGCCCAGCTCTTCGCAGGTCTCCGACCGCACCTGCGCCCTGCATGTCTCCGACGAGGTGCGCGCCCTGGCACCCGGCTTCGGCTGTCTTGCCGTGGAAGCCCACGGTCTGACCAACGGGCCCAGCGACGAGGCCGGTGCGGCACTCCTGGACGACGCCACCCGCCGGCTCGCCGCGCGCCTCGACGGGCGTGCCCCGCAGGACGATCCGCACATCGCCGCCTGGCGCGCCACGTACACCGCCTTCGGCAGCAAGCCGTCCCGTACCCGCAACTCCGCCGAGGCACTGGCCAGGCGGGCGCTCGCGGACGGCGGTCTGCCGCGCATCAACCGCCTCGTCGACCTCTACAACGCCATCAGCGTCGCCCACCTCATCCCCGTGGGCGGCGAGGACCTGGACCGTATCCAGGGCGGTATGCGACTCGTGCGGGCCACCGGCGACGAGCCGTTCGTGACCGCGGCCGGGGGCGCCGAGGTGATCGAGTACCCCGACGCGGGCGAGGTGGTCTGGTGCGATGACGAGGGCGTCACCTGCCGCCGCTGGAACTGGCGGCAGGGCGTGCGTACCCGTCTCACCGAGGACTCGGTCAGCGCCCTGTTCCTGCTGGAGCGGATGGCCCCCATGACGCTCGACGAGCTGGCGGCCGCGGGCGCCGAGCTGGCCGAGGCGCTGCACCGGGCCTGCCCGGATGCCCGGATCGAGATCGGCGAGATCTGGTCCTTGTGACCCGGGCCGTGCGGACCGGCCGGCGGAAGGGACCGCGGCCGGTCCGGTGGCGGCGTGGCCGGCCGGTCGGGCCGTTACGCGAGGCTTCCGGGGACCGTCAGGCGAGGCTGCCGGGCGCCGCGGGGGCCGTGCCGCCCAGGTGGGCCGGGATCCACCAGGTGTCCTCGGCGTCCTTCGGGCGTACGGGGTAGGCGCGCTGGGCCGCCTCCAGCAGATCCTGCACCCGGGTCCGCAGCCGGTCGGTGATCTTCTCGGCCTGCTCGGCCGGGTCGGCCGCCATCGGCTCGCCCACCCGGATCGTTATCGGGAAGTGGTTCCGGCCCAGATCGCGCTTGTGGCCCTTGGTCCACAGCCGCTGGGTGCCCCACAGCGCCACCGGCAGCAGCGGCACCCCGGCCTCCTGGGCCAGCCGCGCCGCACCCGACTTGAAGTTCTTCAGGGTGAAGCTCTCGGAGATCGTCGCCTCGGGGAAGACCCCGATGATCTCGCCCGAACGCAGTGCGGTCAGCGCGTGCTTGTAGGCGTGCATCCCCTGGCCGCGGTCCACGGGGATGTGCTTCATCGCGCGCATCAGCGGTCCCGACACCTTGTGCCGGAAGACCGACTCCTTCGCCATGAAGCGCACCAGCCGCTTGGCCGGCCGCGCGGTCAGCCCGGCGAAGACGAAGTCCAGGTACCCGATGTGATTGCTCACCAGAACCGCCCCGCCGCGGCGCGGAATGTTATCCGTCCCGGCGATGTCGAATTTCAGATCGAGCGCCTTGAAGAGCGTGCGGGCGGCGCCGATCACCGGCGGATAGACGAGCTCTGCCATTGTCCGGAGGACCCCTTTTCCACGCCTGGGGAGGGTTCTCCCGGCGGAAACCTACGCAGTCGTAACTGCGGCTTTCGGGAGATCGTGCCCGATGTCGGCCGCGGCGGCCAGCGCGCCGGCCGCCCGGACCGGGAGATTCTTGTCACGTGGCGGCTGTTCAACGGGCAGTTCTCCGCAGCAGAAGGTACCTCTCGCGCCCCGGACAGGATGCGTCCCCGGGAATCTTTGTGGTCCCGTGAACGCTGCATCCGTGGATGACGGGACTCATGGTGTGCCTCGGGGCGCTCGCGGCGGCGAGTGTCTCCGGCGGGGGACATCAACGCCGCAATGGGAGGCTGACGGTGCGGGAGCAGGACGACACGGCACGGCTGGGCGCCGCCGAGATCGGGGCGGCGCTGGGGGAGCGGGCCACCCTGCTGCAGTTCTCCAGCGCCTTCTGCCAGCCCTGCCGGGCCACCCGGCGCACCCTCACCGAGGTCGCCGGCATGGTCGACGGCGTGGCCCATGTCGAGATCGACGCGGAGGACCATCTGGAGCTCGTACGGCAGCTCCAGGTCCAGCGCACCCCGACGGTGCTGGTGCTCGACGCGGACGGCGCGATCGTGCGCCGCGCCTCCGGGCAGCCACGGAAGGCGGATGTGATCGCGGCCCTCGGCGCGGCGGTCCGTGATTGATCTCCCAGATGGCGGGCTCCCCTTGACGCTGTGGGTCACGAATCGTCACTCTGACGTGATGCGGCCAGGACCCCTTCTCTACGGACGCGCCCACGTCGACCTTCTGCGGACTGCCAGCGCCCGCTGTCCGGGCATGTGAGCAGCGACGACACCACTGCCGCCGACCGCCGCCCGGCCGTCGGCGGCCCCGCCCGGGCTCGTACTCGACAGCAGAAGGACAACTCCATGACGGCCCTGACCGGCCTCGGCACGCCGCAGACCGCCTCTCCCGAGCTCCTGCGCTCGGTCTTCCGGCAGCACGCCGCCGGTGTCGCGGTGATCACCGCGCCCGGCTCGCGCCCCGCGGGCTTCACCGCCACCTCCCTCACCTCGGTCGCCGCCGACCCGCCGCTGCTCTCGTTCGGTGTGGGCACCGGCTCCTCCAGCTGGCCGGCCGTCTCGGCGGCCGAGTACATCGGCGTGCACATACTCGGCGAGCATCAGCAGGAGCTGGCCGCCACCTTCGCGCGCAGTGGCGCCGACCGCTTCGGCCCCGCCACCTCCTGGCGCACCGGCCCCGAGGGCGTGCCCCTTCTGGAGGGCGTCCTGGCCTGGCTGGTGTGCAAGGTCGAGGCGAGGGTGCCGGCCGGCGACCACTGCCTCGTGATCGCGCAGCCCGTCGTCGGTGACCCGGCCGGGCCCGGCCGTCCGCTCCTCTATCACCAGGGCCGTTTCAACGCGCTGCGCGACTGACGATCCGTCGCGGAACCCGACACGCGCGGGTTCCCGCGGGGCTTCCTCTTCCTCCGTTCAGGGCCGTTGGCAAGGTCACATTTCGACGGCCTTGATTCGGGGCACGAGACTGGATGTACTGGCGAGTAATATGACGGTCGGCGTGGGGAACCGGATCCGACCGGGAGCCGCCCCAACAGGCGCCTATGCTGCCAGCACAAGGCAGTTCTGAAGAGACGAAGCAGGTAGGAGAGTCGGCGTGAGCTTGAGGATCGTTGTCTGTGTGAAGTACGTGCCCGACGCCACCGGCGACCGGCACTTCGCCGAGGACCTGACCGTCGACCGGGACGATGTGGACGGTCTGCTCTCGGAGCTCGACGAGTACGCCGTCGAGCAGGCCCTCCAGATCAAGGAAGCGGCCGACGACGCGGAGATCACGGTCCTCACCGTCGGTCCCGAGGACGCCAACGACGCGCTGCGCAAGGCGCTGTCGATGGGCGCCGACAAGGCCGTCCACGTCGAGGACGACGACCTGCACGGCACCGACGCGCTCGGCACCTCCCTCGTGCTCGCCAAGGCCATCGAGAAGACCGGCTACGACCTCGTGGTCTGCGGTATGGCCTCCACCGACGGCACGATGGGTGTGCTGCCCGCGCTGCTCGCCGAGCGTCTGAACGTCCCTCAGGTCACCCAGCTCTCCGAGGTCTCCGTCGACGGTGGCAAGGTCACCGGCCGCCGGGACGGCGACACCGCCAGCGAGCAGCTGGAGGCCGCGCTGCCGGCCGTCGTGTCCGTCACCGACCAGTCGGGTGAGGCGCGTTACCCCTCCTTCAAGGGCATCATGGCCGCCAAGAAGAAGCCGGTGGAGTCCCTGGACCTGGAGGACCTGGAGATCGAGGCGGACGAGGTCGGCCTCGAGGGCGCCTGGACCAAGGTCGAGGACGCCGCCGAGCGTCCGGCCCGTACGGCGGGCACGATCGTCAAGGACGAGGGCGAGGGCGGCAAGCAGCTCGCCGAGTTCCTCGCGGGCCAGAAGTTCATCTGAGCCGCAGCCCTTTCCACCGCCCTCATTCTTCCCGCAGGAGAGCAATCCCATGGCTGAAGTTCTTGTCTACGTCGACCACGTGGACGGTGCCGTCCGCAAGCCCACCCTCGAACTGCTCACCCTCGCCCGCCGCATCGGCGAGCCGGTAGCGGTGCACCTCGGCCCGCACGCCGACGAGGCCGCCAAGGTCCTCGCCGAGCACGGCGCGGTCAAGGTCCTGGCCGCCGACGCCCCGGAGTTCGCCGAGTACCTCGTCGCGCCCAAGGTCGACGCGCTCCAGGCCGCCTACGACGCGGTCTCCCCGGCCGCCGTGCTGCTGCCGTCCTCCGCGGAGGGCAAGGAGATCGGTGCCCGCCTCGCGGTCCGCATCGGCTCCGGCATCATCACCGACGCCGTCGACCTGGAGGCCGGCGCCGAGGGCCCGGTGGCCACGCAGTCCGTCTTCGCGGCCTCGTACACCACCAAGTCCCGCATCACCAAGGGCACCCCGGTCATCACCGTCAAGCCCAACTCCGCCGCCCCGGAGGCCGCGCCGGCCGCCGGCACGGTCGAGCAGCTCGCGGTGACCGTCGCCGACTCCTCCAAGGGCACCAAGATCGTCTCGCGCACGCCGCGTGAGTCGACCGGCCGCCCGGAGCTGACCGAGGCCGCGATCGTGGTCTCCGGTGGCCGTGGCGTCAACGGCGCCGAGAACTTCCCGGTCATCGAGGCGCTCGCCGACTCGCTCGGTGCGGCCGTCGGCGCCTCGCGTGCCGCCGTGGACGCCGGCTGGTACCCGCACACCAACCAGGTCGGCCAGACCGGTAAGTCGGTCTCGCCGCAGCTGTACATCGCGGCGGGCATCTCCGGTGCGATCCAGCACCGCGCCGGTATGCAGACCTCGAAGACCATCGTCGCCATCAACAAGGACGAAGAGGCCCCCATCTTCGAGCTGGTCGACTACGGCGTGGTCGGCGACCTCTTCGACGTCGTCCCGGCCCTCACCGACGAGGTCAAGACCCGCAAGGGCTGAGCCCGTCCAGGTGCCGGCCCCTTCGGCACAGCACGAGGCCCCGTACGCGCGCCGCGTACGGGGCCTCGTGCGTCCGCGGCGGAAGGGCCGCGGGGACACCCCCTAGCTGCCGGTCACGCCGTCGATCTGCTCGCGGAGGAGATCCGCATGGCCGTTGTGCCGTGCGTACTCCTCGATCATGTGGACGTAGATCCAGCGCAGGCTCAGCGGGCGGCCCCGGGAGCTGAGGAAGGTCTCGTCCAGCTCGCTGTCCGCCACGGCCTTGTCGCAGGCCTCGATCTCGGTGCGGAAGGCCGCGAAATGCTCCTCGGCGGCGGCCGGGTCGAGATCGTCGAAGTCGGCGTCGGGATGGTCCTCGGTGATGTAGTGATCGTCGATCCGTTCGCTGAGGAAGCGCTTGCGGAACCAGACCCGTTCGACATACGTCATGTGGCGCACCAGGCCCAGCAGGGTGAGGTTGGACGGCGCGCTGCCGGCCTGGATGAGCTGGTCGGCGGTGAGTCCGGCGCATTTCGCGAGCAGGGTGGCGCGATGGAAGTCGAGCCAGCCCTGAAGCATCTCCCGTTCACCGGCCACGGTGGGGAGTTCTTTGCGCTCGATGGTGGGTGCGATCCAAGTCATGCGGGGAGTCTGGCGGGAGCGGCGCCGGGGCGCCACGGGGTTTCCGGTCGGCGGCCGTGCGACCTGCTCCGCTCCGGGCGGGGGGTGTTGACCTTGCCGAATGACCCGGATAACTTCGCTATACGGATTGTTGATTCCGTTAGGCGGAATGCGCTCGATGGTCGGGCCGAGCACCGGGAGGGGCAGCGAATGGGGCAGCAGGAGACCGTGGCGACGAGCCTCGCGGACACCGTACGCGAGGGCATCGGCGCCGCTCTCGCCCAGGTGGACGCGGATCTGGCGCGGCGCTACCCGGGCGACCCCGGCACCCGCCAGCCGGTCCACACGGTCTATGTCCCCGGCGATGCCTTCGCCGCCGACACCCTGCGCTCCTGGGGCGACCAGGCGCTCGCCGCCCTCGACGCGCACGCCCCCGACGCCGGGGCGCTCGCCGCGGTCCTCGGCCTCCCCGACGCGCTTGCCGACGAGGTCCATGACCGGGTCCGCGCCAAACTGCTCCGGGAGCCCGTCGAGGATCTGCGGATCGACTTCGAGGACGGCTACGGCCCCCGCCCGGACGCCGAGGAGGACGCGGCCGCCGCCCGTGCCGCCACCCTGGTCGCCGCCGCGTACGAGAACCGCACCGCCGCCCCGTACATGGGCATCCGGATGAAGTGCATGGAGGCCGCCGTCCGCGACCGCGGTATCCGCACCCTCGACATCTTCCTCACCGGCCTGATGGCGGCCGGCGGGCTGCCCGACGGGCTGGTCCTCACGCTCCCCAAGGTGACCTACGCCGAGCAGGTCACCGCCATGGTGCGGCTGCTGGAGGCCTTCGAGCGGGCGCACGGCCTGGAGAGCGGCCGGATCGGCTTCGAGATCCAGATCGAGACCACCCAGTCGATCCTGGGCGCCGACGGCCGGGCCACCGTCGCCCGCATGATCGAGGCGGCCGAGGGCCGTGCCACGTCCCTGCACTACGGCACCTTCGACTACAGCGCCTCCTGCGGTGTCAGCGCCGCCCACCAGTCCCTCGACCACCCCGTGGCCGACCACGCCAAGGCCGTGATGCAGGTCGCGGCGGCCGGCACCGGCGTACGGCTCTCCGACGGCTCGACCAATGTCCTCCCCGTCGGCCCGGCCGACCGGGTCCACGCGGCCTGGCGGCTCCACCACGGCCTCGTGAGCCGCTCGTTGGCCCGCGCCTACTATCAGGGCTGGGACATGCACCCGGCCCATCTGCCCACCCGCTACGCCGCGGTCTACGCCTTCTACCGCGGCGGCCTGGAGCAGGCCGCGGCCCGGCTCGCGGCGTATGTCGCCAAGGCCGGCGGTGACGTCATGGACGAGCCCGCCACCGCCAAGGCGCTCAGCGGCTATCTGCTGCGCGGACTGGACTGCGGCGCCGTGGATACGGCCGAGGTCGCCCGGCTGACCGGGCTGACCCGCGCCGACCTGGACACCCTCGCGGGCCGCCCGGCAGCGACGGGCGGCTGAGCGCAGCAGTCGACATGCGGCACAACCCCGCGTGTGCGCAGGGGAGTTGACTGCCGACCGTGCTCACGGGCCCGTCAGGCCCGACCGGGCCCCCGCCGATTCGGCGGGGGCCTTGGTGCGTCAGTCCGCCGCCGGGCCGAGGTCATCGAGGTGGGCACGCAGGACGCTGGCGCAGGTCCGGTCGTCCAGCACCTCGGGCCGTAGTACGGCGGTGAAGGCGAGGCCGTCCAGAAGGGACGTCAGCCGCTCGGTCTCGGTCTCGACCTGGAGCCCCGGCCGCAGCCCGCCCGCCGAGTCGAGTCGGGTGAGGATGCGGCGCACCAGGGCCCGGGTGGCGACGGCGGTCTCGTGGGCGAGGCCGTCCAGCGCGGGATCGGTCCGGGCGGCCGTGGAGAAGTCGACGAGGACGGTGACCTCGGCGCGCCGGCGGTCGTCCAGGGGCAGCAACTCGGACAGCAGCTCCACCGCGAACCGGCGGATCCGGGGGCCGGAGAGCCCGTCCAGTTCACCGAACTCGTCGATCCGGCGCTGGAGTCGGTCGCCGACCCGGTCGACCATCGACCGCATCGCAAAGCGGATCAGCTCTTCCTGGCCGGCGAAGTAGTGCCGGACCGAACCGATGTTGAGCCGTGCCTCGTCGGCGACGGCGCGCAGGGAGGCGCGCTGGAGGCCGTCGCGTACGGCCACGCGGAAGAGGGCGTCGACGACCTCGCGGCGCCGGGCCTCGCGGTCCACCTGTTTGGGCATGAGCCCTTTCTATCACGGCTGTGATAAATTGTTTTCTATCACACCCGTGATACAAAAATGCGAGAGGTGATCATGGAACAGGTCCTGAACCTTCTTCTCCTTCGATTCGGCCTGCTCGTCGGCGGTTTGGTGGTGCTGGCGCTGCTGGTCTTCGCGGTGGCGGTGGTGCTCCGGCGCCGGGGGAAGCTGGGCGAGGTGCGCCGGTACGCGGCACCCGCCGCGCGGGCCGTGGGCCGCCGCCTGGACGCCCGGGGCGCCGCGCGGGGCCGCGGTCCCTCCCGGAGCGGCGGATCGCCGGCCGGTGCGGCGCTCCGGGCCGCCGCCCGTCACCTGGACGACGACGGGCGCGGGAAGCAGGGGCGGGGTGCGGGCCGATGACGGGCGACGAGCCGCTCCACGCCCTCGCCCGGGGCGACGGCGGCGGCCTGCTCCACCATCTGCTGGTCGATCAGGCGATCAAGGTCGCCCTCGTGCTCGTCGCGCTGCTCGTGCTGGCGCTGGGCATGAGGCTCATCTGGAAGAAGGCCGGCCGCGCCGGGCCCGCTCGGCGCGACGACCGGTGACGCCGGGGCCGCGGCGGGTCCTGCGCCTGCGGCGGGTCCTGGGTGCGCGGCGGTCTCAGGGGTGTCCGGCGGTCCCGGCGTGTCCGGCCTGCAGGTCAGCTCTCCGCAGGCGGGATCTCGCCCGAGCCGCGGGGGATCAGCCGGGTGGGTATCTCCCTCCGGCGGGGGGCGTCATCGGCGCCGTCGAGCCGGCGGAAGAGCAGCTGCGCCGCCGTACGGCCGAGTCGTGCGGCGTCCTGGGCGACGACGGTGATGGCGGGGCTGACCAGATCGGCGAGCTCGAAGTCGTCGAAGCCCACGAGGGCGACCGGGCGCGGGTGGCCGGCGAGCACCCGCACCGCCGTGACGGTGACGCGGTTGTTGCCCGCGAACAGTGCGGTCACCGGCTGCGGGCCGGCCAGCATGGTGGTGGCGGCGGACCGCACCCGCTCCGGCGCGGTCGGGCCGAGGGAGACCCAGGACTCGTCAACGGGCAGGCCGGCGGCGGCCATTGCCGTACGGTAGCCGCGCAGCCGCTCATGGGCGGTGTGGATCCGGGGCTGGTCGCCGATGAAACCGATCCGGCGGTGGCCGTGCGCGATGAGATGGGCCACCGCGTCCTGGGCGCCGCCGAAGCTGTCGGAGAGAACGACATCGGCGTCGATGCGGCCGGCCGGGCGGTCGACGAAGACGGTGGCTATGCCGGCCGCGATCTCCGGTGCCAGATACCGGTGGTCGTCCGCGGCCGGGATGATGACCAGGCCGTCCACCCGCCGGGCACACAGGGCGAGCACCAACTCCTGTTCGCGGGCCGGGTCCTCGGCGCTGGAGCCGTTGATCAGCAGGGCACCGTGGCTGCGGGCGACTTCCTCGACGGCGCGGTTGAGCGGTCCGTAGAAGGGGTCGGCGAGATCCTCCAGCACCAGGCCGATGCTGGCGGTGCGTCCTTTGCGCAGAATCCGGGCGGAGTCGTTACGGCGGAATCCGAGGGCCGTGATGGCCTCCTGGACGCGGCGTTCGGTGTCCGGGGTGACCCCTGGCTCGCCGTTGACCACACGGGAGACCGTCTTGAGGCCGACCCCCGCGCGCGCTGCGACATCCTTCATCGTGGGCCGGGTGCCATAGCGGCGGGACGTGCCCCGCGCGGTGTCGCTCACGGTGTGCGGTCCTGATTCTGTCGGCATCGGCGTGTGGCGTCGAGCATAGCCCCTAGACAACGTTGTCAATGGCGGGAAGACTGGCGTTCTCACGCCGGGCCGGTACGCTCGGCCCCCGGGCCCCACCAGGAGATTCCACACCGATGCAGACGGACCTCAGCGCAGCCTTGGACATCGGCGGCACCAAGATCGCCGGCGCTCTGGTGGACCCCCGCGGCAGACTGCTCGTACGGGCCGCCCGGCCCACCCCCGCCGACAAGGACGGGGCGACGGTGATGCGCGCGGTGGCCGAGGTGCTCGGCGAGCTGGCGGCGGCGCCGGACTGGGTCCGGGTGGCGGCCGTCGGAATCGGCAGCGCGGGCCCGGTGGACGCCGCCACCGGCACCGTCAGCCCGGTCAACATCCCCGGCTGGCGCGACTTCCCGCTCGTCGCCGGAGTGCGGGCGCTCGTCGGGGAGCGTCCCGTCGTCCTGGTCGGTGACGGCGTCGCGATGACCGCGGCCGAGCACTGGCAGGGCGCCGCACGGGGCCACGCCAACGCCCTCTGCATGGTGGTGTCCACCGGGGTCGGCGGCGGGCTGGTCCTCAACGGCCGGCTGCACCCGGGGCCCACGGGAAACGCCGGCCACATCGGCCACATCAGCGTCGATGTCGACGGGGACCCCTGCCCGTGCGGGTCCCGCGGCTGTGTCGAGCGGATCGCCAGCGGCCCCAACATCGCCCGCCGGGCGCTGGCCCACGGCTGGCAGCCGGGCCCCGACGGTGACACCAGCGCGGCCGGCGTCGCCGCCGCCGCACACGCCGGTGACCCGGTCGCCCTGCGCTCTTTCGAGCGAGCGGCCCGGGCGCTGGCCGCCGGGATCGCCGCCACCGCCACGCTCGTCGAGATCGATATCGCGGTCATCGGCGGCGGGGTCGCGGGCGCGGGGGAGGTCCTCTTCCGCCCGCTGCGCGCGGCTCTGCGGGACTACGCGACGCTGTCGTTCGTGTCGGGCCTGACGGTCGTACCCGCCCAAATGGGCACGGACGCCGGGGTGGTGGGCGCCGCGGCCGCCGCACAACAGTCCCGCCTCGATGCCTTCGTCCCCACGCCCTGACGTCACCACGGGCCCCCGCGCGCCCCTTGGTGCAGCGTCGTCCATCTCAAGGGCGGGGAGAACGACCACCGGTCCCGGGCTGCCCATCTGCTGACAGCCCGGGACGCGGTCCGGGTGCCGGGCGGACCCAGGGGGCCCGCCCGGCAGCATGTGCCGCTCAGCAGCTGAACGTGGCGTCCGCCCAGTCGGCGTGGTCGTAGTCGATACCGTCCCCGCCGTCGGTCACGAGCAGCCGGACGGTCTGTGCACCGGAGACCGGGGCGCTGATGGCCCGGGCGGAATCCGCGCCGGTCACCCCGGCGATCCGGGCGACCCGCTTGCCGTCGGCCCACACCTCGAAGTCCACCGAGCCACGGTCGCCCGCCTCGTCGTCGATTCCGGCCCGGGCGCTGAACACGGAGCACCGCCCGCCCGTGTAGAAGCTCACCTCGCTGGCGGCGTGTACCCCGAGGCCCTTCGCGAAGCCGGTGCCGCCGATGCTGAGCGGCCGGCCGTCCCCGGCCCCGTCTTCCCCGACGCTGGTGTTCTTCTCCACCGGGCCCCAGCCGTTGGCGGCGGTGAGCCAGGGCAGTGCGGCGGCGTCCGCGGTCCCGGACGGCGGGGGCACCACGACATGGGCCGTGCCGGGCAGGGTGGCGGTGCTGCGCTCGCCGCGCGGTGAGCGGTAGTCGGCGGTCAGCGGCAGGGCGTAGGCACCGGGCGCGGTGCCGGCCGGTGCGGTGATCCGCCAGCTGGTGCGGAGGGTACGGCCGCCGGGCAGGGCGCGGGCCGACGCGGGCGAGGTGGCCTGGACCCGCCAGCCCCGCGGGGCCTTGAGCGTCACCGTGAGGCGCTTGGCGGGGGTGCCGCCCAGGTTGCGGACGGTGGAGCTGAGTCCCGCGGCGGTGCCGGCCTCGACCAGCGGCGTACGGTCGGTGCCGGTCTCGACGGCCGGCGGGTAGGTGGCCCAGCGCGGGTCGGCGGAGACCCGGTAGACGGTGGTGCCGTGCGCCGGGACGGTCGCGGAGACGGTGCCCGTGGTGTGGGTGTCCCGGTGCTGCCACAGGTCGCGCAGCCGGTAGCCGCCGGCCTGCGGCAGACCGATGTCCTTGGCCGTGGTGGAGATCCGCTGCGGCCGGCCGGTCTCGTTGAACAGCGCCACCGCCCGGTCCCCGTTGGCCAGTTGCCGGACCACCGTCCAGCGGCCGTCCTCGGACTTCAGCACGGTGGCCTGCTTGCCCAGGGTGTCCTGGTCGATGGCGATGAGGTCCTTGTTGGCCAGGATCTCGAACGTCTCCGGGGTCGCCTTGCGCAGATCGGACCCGATCAGCAGCGGGGCGGCCATCATCGACCACAGGGAGAAGTGGCTGCGGTACTCGGTGTCCGTCATTCCGCCGTTGCCGACCTCCAGCATGTCCGGGTCGTTCCAGTGCCCGGGCCCGGCGTGCGCGGCGAGCGGCAGATTCTGCTTCGCGATGGCGAGCATGCTCGACCACGAGTCACTGATGTCGCCGGTCGTGCGCCACAGATGCCCTACGTCCGACGCCCACTCCCAGGGCTTGTTCTCGCCCCATTCGCAGATGCTGTAGACGATGGGCCGCCCGGTGGCCTTGAGGGCGTCCCGCATGGTGCGGTACCGCTGCTGGGCGTCCACTCCCATGTTGTTGCAGTTGTCGTACTTGAGGTAGTCCACGCCCCAGTCCGCGAACTGCTGGGCGTCGGACTTCTCATGGCCCAGGCCGCCGGGGAACCCGGCCGGGTTGCAGGTTTTGATGCCGGCGCTCGTGTAGATGCCGAATTTCAGGCCCTTGGCGTGGACGTAGTCGGCCACCGCCTTGATGCCGTGCGGGAAGCGCTGCGGATCCGGTACGAGCTTGCCGTGCACGTCGCGGGTGGGCAGCGCCCAGCAGTCGTCGAGATTGACGTACCGGTAGCCGGCGTCCTTGAGGCCTTTGGTGACGAAGAGGTCGGCGATGCCCTTGACCATCTCCTCGTTGAACTCCGCCCGGCAGTGGGTGGAGTTCCAGTTGTTGAAGCCCATCGGGGGCGTCTTGGCGAGCCCGCCGGGAAGCCGGGGGGCCGGCGCGGCCCCGGCGGTACGGGCGGCGGGGGCGGCGCCGGGGGCCGGGGCGTCGGGTGTCCGGGCGGTGGCGGGCAGGGCGGTCACCCCTGCCGTGCACAGCAGCGCGGCGGACAGCGCTCCGACGATTCTTCGGCGTCCTCGCCGGTGGGTGGTGCCGATATGAACGCGCATGCTTCGCGTCCTCCGTCTTCACGAGAGGTGTGGTGGGGGCATGTACCGGTCACTGGCGAGTGTTTACGGTAGGGCTTGTTGGAGTCTGTTGGAAGAGGAGCGGTAACGGTTCCTGCTCCGCCTGCCAAAACCCTTGACGCGCCGTGCCGTTCAGAGTGAGATCCCACCACTCGCGTTCGTTTCTGTTTGGTTCCACCCCTGAGGAGGGGGATATGGTCCCGTCAACGTTCAGCGGCTCGACTGCACATGGGGAAGTGGCAGGACGTCCGATGTCCCGCCGGACACTGCTGCGGGGCGCGGCGGTCGGCGCGGGGGCGGTGGCCCTCCCGTCCGTGCTCGCCGCCTGCAGCAGCGGCCCCGGCGGCGTCACGATGGGGTCCAACGCCTCGGACCCCGTACCGAAGAAGGCCTTCGCCGCGGCCTTCACGGCGTACGAGAAGAAGTCCAAGAAGACGGTGCGGGTCAATACCGTCAATCACGAGAACTTCCAGGAGAACATCAACCGCTACCTCCAGGGCACCCCGGACGATGTCTTCATGTGGTTCGCCGGCAACCGTATGCAGTACTTCGCACAGAAGGGACTGCTCTCCGACATCAGCGACCTGTGGCGGGATTTCGACGGATTCTCCGAGGCACTGAAGAAGCAGTCGACGGGCCTGGACGGCAAGCAGTATCTGGTGCCGTACTACTACTATCCCTGGGCCGTCTTCCACCGGAAGAGCGTCTTCCGGGAGCGGGGATACGACATCCCCAAGACCTTTGACCAGTACCGGGCGCTCGCCCAGCAGATGCAGAAGGACGGTCTGGTGCCGTTCGCCTTCGGCGACAAGGACGGCTGGCCGGCCATGGGCACCTTCGACTACCTCAATATGCGCGCCAACGGCTACGACTTCCATATCGCGCTGCTGCGCGGCGAGAAATCCTGGAACAGCCCGCAGGTGAAGCAGGTATTCGACCTGTGGCGCGGCCTGTTGCCCTATCACCAGCAGGGCGCCAACGGCCGTACGTGGCAGGAGGCCGCACAGACCCTCGCGCAGAAGAAGGCCGGTATGACGGTGCTCGGACTGCCGCACCCCGGCCAGCAGTTCAGCGCCGCCGACCGGGAGGACCTGGACTTCTTCCCCTTCCCGGAGATCGACCCGGCCCACGGACAGGACGCGGTCGAGGCGCCGATCGACGGATTTCTGATGTCGAAGAAGGCCAAGGACAGGGACGGGGCGAAAGAGCTGCTGAAGTTCCTCGCCACCCCTCAGGCGGAGGACAGCTACCTCAAGTCCGACCCCAACAACGTCGCGGTCAACAGCGGCGCCGACACCGCCGCCTACACCCCGCTCCAGAAGAAGGCCGTCCAACTCGTCTCGGGCGCCCGGCAGATATCGCAGTTCCTGGACCGCGACACCCGGCCCGATTTCGCCTCGACCGTGATGATTCAGGCGATCCAGCAGTTCCTCAACAAGCCGGATGACATCGACGGACTGGTGAACGACATCGAACGCCAGAAGAAGCAGATCTTCTCCGCGACGTGAGACCCCGCCGAATGGCCACCGTGAAAGACGGGGAGCGAATCGCCGTGCCGAACCTCCGCGCACGGCGCGCCCGGCGACCGGGGCCGCGCCGGTACACCCGCCGCGACCGCCTCGTCCTGGGCGTGCTGCTGGGCCTGCCGATCCTGCTCGACCTCGCCCTGATCTGGGGCCCGACATTCGCCTCCGTCGGACTGTCCTTCACCACCTGGGACGGTATCGGCGATATCCGGTGGGCCGGTCTCAACAATTACGACCACCTCTTCACCGGCTATCCGCAGTTCTGGCCGGCGGTCCGCCACAATCTGCTGTGGCTGGCCTTCCTGGGGCTGCTCGCGGCCCCCTTCGGCCTGCTGCTCGCCGTCCTCATCGACCGCGGCGTCCGCTTCAGCCGTTTCTACCAGTCGACGCTCTATATGCCGGTGGTGCTCTCGCTCGCCGTCGTCGGCTTTATCGCCCAGCTGATCCTCTCCCGGGACCAGGGCGCACTGAACGCGGTCCTCGGCAGCAAAAATCCCACCGACTGGCTGGGAAATCCCGGGCTCAATATCTGGATGGTGCTGCTGGCCGCCGGCTGGCGGCACACCGGCTATGTCATGATCCTCTATCTCGCCGGACTGAAATCCGTCGACCCCGGCCTCAAAGAGGCCGCCGCTCTTGACGGCGCCAGTGCACGCCAGACATTCTTCCGGGTCGTCCTTCCCACCCTGCGCCCGGTGAACGTCATTGTCGGCGTCATCACCGTCATCGAATCGCTGCGGGCCTTCGACATCGTCTACGCCGTCAACAAGGGCCGCAACGGACTGGAGCTGCTGTCCGTGCTCGTCACCGACAACATCATCGGCGAGGCGAGCCGCATCGGATTCGGCTCGGCGCTCGCCGTCGTCCTGCTGCTGGTCTCCCTGGGATTCATCGTGACCTATCTCGTCCAGGAACTCCGAGGGGAGCGCCGACGATGACCGCCTCCGCCACCACCGCGCCGCCCACCCTCCGGCCGGAACCCACGGCTCCGGCACCGACACGCCGCCGCGGCCGATTCGGCATCCACCTCTTCCTGGGCGCCGTCTCCCTCGCCTTCCTCGCCCCCTTGCTGCTGGCCGTCTATGCCTCGCTGCGCCCCTACGAAGAAACCGCGCAATACGGCTACTTCTCCTTCCCCCGCCGGCTCTCCTTCGATTACTACCGGCAGGCCTTCATCGACTCCGGGATGAGCAAATACTTTCTGAACTCGCTGCTCATCGCCGTCCCCGGCGTGCTGCTCACGCTCTTCCTGGCCTCGTTCGTGGCCTTCGCCGTGTCCCGGCTGCGGATGCGCGGCGGCATCCTCCTGCTGATGGTCTTCACCGCCGGGAATCTGTTGCCCCAACAGGTGATCGTCACCCCGCTCTATGTCCTGTTCAACAAGATTCCGCTGCCGTACTGGATGTCCGACTCCCTGACGATGTACGACTCCCTCTGGGCCGTCATCGCCGTCCAGACCGCTTTCCAACTCGGCTTCTGCGTCTTCGTCCTGGCCAATTTCATGCGCACCCTGCCGCAGGAAATCCTGGAGGCCGCGATCGTCGACGGAGCCGGCGTCTGGACACAGTTCTGGCGGGTCACCCTTCCCCTGTGCCGCCCCGCGCTCGCCGCCCTCGGCACCCTGCAATTCACCTGGATGTACAACGATTTCCTCTGGGGCCTGGTCTTCCTCTCCGACGGCGACAAACTCCCGGTCACCTCGGCCCTCAACAACCTGCGCGGCGAATTCTTCACGGACTACAACCTGCTGGCCGCGGGCTCCGTCCTCGTCGCCCTGCCCACGGTCCTGGTCTTCCTGCTCCTCCAGCGGCATTTCATCGCCGGTCTGACCCTCGGCGCGAGCAAGGGGTAGGGGGAACCGTACGGATCCGGCTGCCGGGCCCCACGATGGGCCGCCGTCATATGCGGCGCCCCGCAGGCCGGCGGCGGTTCGAAAACCCGTTATCGGGTGGGGGTTTCGGTACAGGAGGGGCGGGGGAGCGCTTGTTAGCCGGGGGCTTCGCGGCGGCGGATACGGTGACCGGCATCCGCCGCACGCGGCATTTCTCGATCGGCACGACCATGGGTGAGCGACGTCCCCTGGCCGGGCCGATAGTCGAATGTGCAACGTTCCCGGTCGTGCGCGCGGCCCCTGGTTCCCGAGCGTTTCCGTGGCAGGGTGTTGCGGGCAACTCACCTGGGGTCTAGGGAAGAGGGGAAACCGTGATCGTCTGGCTGAACGGCACGTTCGGTGCGGGCAAGACCACTACGGCTCAAGAATTGCTCGACCTGCTTCCCGGAAGCACGCTCTATGACCCCGAACTCCTCGGCAGCGGACTGCGGTTGATGCTGCCCGCCAAGCGGTTCGAGGAGATCGACGACTATCAGGACCTGCCGGCCTGGCGTCGGATGGTCGTGGACACCGCCGCCGCCCTGCTCACCGAAGTACCCGGCCCGCTCGTGACGCCGATGACGCTGCTGCGCCAGGAGTACCGCGACGAGATCTTCGGCGCCCTCGCCGCCCGCCGGATACCCGTACGACATGTCCTGCTGCACGCCGAGGAAACGATCCTGCGGGCGCGGATGGCCCACCGCGAGGAGACCCCGGACGCCCCCGAAGCCCAGGAGTCGATCCGCCGGTGGAGCCTGGAACACCTCGCGCCGTACGCCGACGCCCTGCCATGGCTGCGCGGCGACGCCCACGTCGTCGACACCACCCGGCTCACGCCCCGGCAGGCCGCCGAGCAGGTCGCCGAGGCCGTCCGCACCGGCGCCGGCACCTGCGACATCGTGCAGACCCCCGAACCGACCGCCGAAACCCTCGCCGCCGGCGTCCTCCTCTTCGACGACCAGGACCGGGTCCTGCTCGTCGACCCCACCTACAAGGCCGGCTGGGAATTCCCCGGCGGCGTCGTGGAACGCGGCGAGGCTCCCGCCCAGGCCGGCGTACGAGAGGTGGCCGAGGAACTCGGCATCGAACTCCCCCGCGCCCTCCGCCTGTTGGTACTCGACTGGGAAGCCCCCCACCCACCCGCCTTCGGCGGCCTCCGCCTCCTTTACGACGGCGGCACCCTCTCCCCCGACCGCATCAGCAAGCTACAGCTGCCCGGCGCGGAGTTGCGCGACTGGCGCTTCGTGACGGAGTCCGAAGCCGAGACGATGCTGCCACCGGTGCGGTGGAACCGCCTCCGCTGGGCGCTTCGCGCCAGGGAGCGGGGGTGCCCGCTCTATCTGGAGGCGGGGGCGACTCTGGGGTGACCTCCCACGTTTTCGGCTGGCCCGCCGTGGTTGTCGCTCGCCGTTCCGCTGCGCTTTGCCTCGGCCGACGTTTGCGGGTTCCCCGCCGTTGCGCCTGCGGCGGGCGTTGCCGCTGCGCGGGGCTGTCGGGTGCGGTGACGGGCCTGCGCGGGTGGGGGTTTCCGGACTGCTTCGCTTTACGTCCGGAAACCCCCACCCGCGCAGACCCGTCCCCTCCCGTTGGAGGGTGGGAAAACCTTGGTGGGGGTTCATGTAGGACTCCAGCCGTAGATCGTGATGTGACGGACGATGCGGCTAAGGTCTACGCGCTCGGCGGTCCTACGTTGCGCCTTCCCACGCGTCGGGCCGTGGCTCATCGGAGCCAGGGGCCCGGCATGTTGGAGGAACACCGGTGATCGGCAAGCTGCAGTGCGTGGACTGTCCGGATGTCCTTGAACTCGCCCGGTTCTACCAATCGCTCCTCGGCGGCGCGGTCAACCAGCCCGATTCCAGGTGGGCGGTCAGTGACGACTTTTCGACCCTTCACACGGGCTCTGGCCTGGTCTTGGCGTTCCAGCGCGTGAAGGGTCACCGGGCGCCGCGGTGGCCGGACAGCACGTACCCGCAGCAGTTTCATCTGGACCTCGATGTCCCGGACCTTGACCAGGCCCAGGAACAGGTCCTGGGCTTCGGCGCCACGCTGCTGCACGTCGACACCCGCGGTTGGAGGATCTTCGCAGATCCGGCGGGCCACCCCTTCTGTCTCCTCAGAGGCTGACAGAGAGCGGCCGGACCTTCGCTTTCGCCCAGCGATGTCCGTCTTCCGACGCCAGCCCCCACCCACCGTCACTCACTCCCCCAACGGGAGGGGACGGGCCGGAGGGGCCTGGTGTGTGGACGTAAAGCGAAGCAGTCCACACACCAGGCCCCGGAGGCCCGTCACCGCACCCACAGCCCCGCGCAGCGGACCCCGCCCGCCGCAGGCGCAACGGCGGGGGCACCGCGAAGCGGGCCACAAACGGCGAGCAACAACCACGGCGGGCAAGACAAACACGTGGGATCAGTCCGCATATCGCCGCAGGAAGAGGGCCTCCGCAAGGGACAGGCGTTCCAGTTCCTGGGGGGACACGCTCTCGTTGACCGCGTGGATTTGGGCCTCCGGCTCGCTGAGGCCGATGAGGAGGATTTCCGCCGCGGGGTAGAGCGCGGCCAGCGTGTTGCACAGGGGGATGGAGCCGCCCATGCCGGAGGTCTGCATCTCCGCGCCGTCGTAGGCCTCTTGGAGGGCCTCGGCCATGGAGGTGTAGGCGGGGCTGGTGGTGTCGGCGCGGAATGCCTGGCCCTGGCCGACCTGTTCGACTGCGACCCGGGCTCCCCAGGGAGCGGCCGTCTCCAGGTGGGCGGCCAGCAGCTTGGTCGCCTCGGCCGCGTCCGTGCCCGGCGGTACCCGCAGGCTGATCAGTGCCCGTGCGCCTGCCTGTACGGACGGGGTGGCGCCGACCACCGGGGGGCAGTCGATGCCGAGTACGGTGACGGCCGGGCGGGCCCAGATGCGGTCCGCGATCGTGCCGTCGCCGAGCAGCCCGACGCCGTCCAGGATCTTGGCGTCCTTGCGGAAGTCCTCCTCCGGGTACTGGAGGCCGTCCCAGGTGGCGTCGGCGGCCAGGCCGGTCACCGTCGTCGAACCGTCGTCGGCGCGCAGCGAGTCCAGGATGCGGATGAGTGCCGCCAGCGCGTCGGGGGCCGCGCCGCCGAACTGGCCGGAGTGCAGATTGCCCTCCAGGGTGTCGACCCGGACGCGGACCAGGGTCATGCCGCGCAGTGTCGCGGTCACCGTCGGCAGCCCGACCCGGAAGTTGCCGGTGTCGCCGATGACGATGGCGTCGGCGGTGAGCAGGTCCGGGTGCGCCTCGGCGTACCGCTCCAGACCGCCGGTGCCCTGTTCCTCCGAACCCTCCACGATCACCTTGACGTTGACCGGGACGCCGCCGTGCTCCTTGAGCGCGCGCAGCGCCGTCAGATGCATGATCAGGCCGCCCTTGCAGTCCGCGGCGCCGCGGCCGTACCAGCGGCCGTCGCGCTCGGTCAGCTCGAAGGGCGGGGAGACCCAGGCGGTCTCGTCCAGCGGCGGCTGCACGTCGTAGTGGGCGTACAGCAGGACCGTGGGAGCTCCGGCCGGGCCGGGGAGGAAGCCGTAGACGGACTGCGTGCCGTCCGGGGTGTCCAGCAGCGCCACGTCCTGGAAGCCGTCGGCCCGCAGCGTGTCGGCGATCCAGTTGGCGGCCGCCTCGCACTCGCTCTTGGGGAACTGGGCGGGATCCGCGACCGACTTGAAGGCCACCAGCTCGGCCAGCTCGGTCCTGGCGCGGGGCTGGAGTGCGGCGACGGTACGTGCGAGCGGGCTTTGCGGCATGGAACGCTCCTCGTGGGCGCGACGTTGTGCGTACGGGCCGTCCGGACCTCGTGAGCCGGACGGGCCGGACGTACGGGCATCAGTCACCCGATCTTCCCACAGGCCTCTTGCGCAACAACGGCCCGTAGGATGCGGGTACACGCAGCCAGGCATCGAACGGGAGCAGAAGTACAGGTGAGCAGCGAGCGGGCAGCGGAGGACAATCAGCAGGTGTGGGACGTCGTGGTGGTGGGCGCGGGGCCCGCGGGCGCCTCGGCCGCGCATGCCGCGGCCTGTACGGGACGCCGCGTCCTGCTCCTGGAGAAAGCGGAACTCCCGCGCTACAAGACCTGCGGCGGCGGCATCATCGGACCCTCCCGGGACTCCCTCCCGCCGGGCTTCGACCTGCCGCTGCGCGACCGGGTGCATGCGGTGACGTTCTCGCTGAACGGCCGGCTGGCCCGCACCCGCCGCTCCAAGAACATGCTGTTCGGGCTGATCAACCGCCCCGAGTTCGACGCCCGGCTGGTCGAGTCGGCCAAGGACGCGGGCGCGACGGTCCGTACGGGCGTCACGGTCTCCCGGGTGGAGCAGCACGGCGCCGAGGTGCCCGACCGGCGGACCGTCGCGGTGGTGCTCGGCGACGGTGAGGTGGTGCTGGCCCGTTCGGTGATCGGCGCGGACGGCAGCGCGGGCCGTATAGGAGCGCATGTCGGGGTCAAGCTCGACCAGGTCGATCTGGGTCTGGAGGCGGAGATCCCGGTGCCGCCGCCGGTCGCCGAGGACTGGGCGGGGCGGGTGCTCATCGACTGGGGGCCGATTCCCGGCAGCTACGGCTGGGTCTTCCCCAAGGGCGACACCCTCACCGTCGGGGTCATCTCCGCGCGCGGCGAGGGCGCGGCGACCAAGCGCTATCTGGAGGACTTCATCGGGCGGCTGGGCCTGGCCGGTTTCGAGCCGAGCATCTCGTCCGGGCATCTGACGCGCTGCCGCGCCGATGACTCCCCGCTGTCCCGCGGCCGGGTGCTGGTGTGCGGTGACGCGGCCGGGCTGCTGGAGCCGTGGACGCGGGAGGGCATCTCGTTCGCGCTGCGGTCCGGGCGGCTCGCGGGGGAGTGGGCGGTGCGCGTCGCCGAGGCGCATGACGCGGTGGACGCCCGCCGCCAGGCCCTCAATTACGCCTTCGCCATCAAGGCGGGCCTCGGGGTGGAGATGGGCGTGGGCCGCCAGATGCTCAAGGTCTTCTCGCGCCGCCCCGGTCTGATGCATGCCGCCGTCACGGGCTTCCGCCCGGCCTGGCAGGCCTTTGCGAAGATCACCCGGGGGACGACGACGCTGGCCGAGATCGTCCGCACGCACTCGGTGGCGCGGCGGGCGCTGGAGGCGATGGACCGCGGCTGAGGCGGGGCGCCGGGGGCGGCCCGGTGCCTGGTGAGAGGGCCGGCCGGGCGCCTGGCGCCAGGGCCCGGCTGTTCGGCCGTGGCACGCCGGGCCGCGGGTCGCCCGGTCCGGGGTCTCGACGTCGGCCGTCCCGTACTCCCAGACGTGGGCGTCCCGTACTCCCGGAGGAGTACATCCGGTCACCGCGCCGGGCTGACGCCGCCGGGCCCCGTCGCGGACTAGCGTGACGGCATGGAGAACGCAAGGCCGCCGTGGGCGCGGCGCTCCGTCGGCCCGGCGTGGGAACGGTGGCTGGCGACGCCGCCCGGGGAACCGCGCGGGCGGTCCGGCACCCGGCTGCCCTGGCTGTCGACCCTCGTTGTGACGCTGGGGGTGACGGTCGGTTCCGGCTTCGCCGGCCACGGTCAGCCGGACCGCGTGCCGCTGGACTCCCTCGGGCGTGCGCTGCTGGTCCTCGGCGGGGCCCTGCTGCTGTTCCGGCACCGCTTCCCGCGGACCGTCGCCATCGGCACCGCCACCGCCACCGTCGCCTACCTGGCGGCCGGCTTTCCGTACGGACCGGTTTTCCTCCTCCTCGCCGTCGGCGCCTTCGCGGCGGTCGTCGCGGGGCACCGCAAGGTCGCCTGGTGGGCGCTGGGCGGGGTGTGGGCCGCCCACGTCCTGATCGCCCACTGGCTCTACCGGTGGCTGCCGCCGCCGCACGACGGGCCCGCGCCCTGGGGCGAGGAACTGCTGGTCACGGCCTGGGTGGTGGCCGTGGTGGCGCTCTCCGAGCTGGTGCGGGTGCGCCGGGAGCAGCTGGCGAAGGCCCAGGCCGAGCGGGCCGCCGCGGAACGCCGCAGGGCGGACGAGGAGCGGCTGCGGATCGCCCGCGAGCTGCATGACGTGCTGGCCCACAGCATCTCCGTCATCAACGTCCAGGCGGGCGTGGGGCTGGCGCTGCTCGACAGCGACCCGGAGCAGGCGCGGAGCGCGCTGACCACCATCAAGGACGCGAGCAAGGAAGCGCTCGGCGAGGTCCGTCAGGTCCTCGACACCCTGCGTACGCCGGGCGACGCGCCGCGCTCCCCGGCCCCCGGGCTGGACCGGCTGCCCGAACTCACCGAGCAGGCCAGGAGCGCCGGGCTCACCGTGGACGTCACCACCGAGGGCACTCCGGCCACGCTGCCGCCCGGCACCGACCTCGCCGCGTTCCGCATCGTCCAGGAGGCGCTCACCAACACCGTCCGCCACTCCGGCTCCCGTACGGCCCGGGTGCTGCTCCGCCACACCCCCGGCGCGCTGGAGATCCGGGTCGACGACGACGGCCCGGCGACCGCCGGCGCGGGCGAGCCGGGTGGCGGCAACGGACTGATCGGGATGCGGGAGCGGGCCGCCGCGCTGGGCGGCACCGTCGAGGCGGGGCCGCGCCCGGACGGCGGCTTCCGGGTCCGGGCCCGTATCCCGCTGACCGGTGCGGGGGCCCGGGACCCGGGTTCGGGGGCGGATACGGTGGCCCCTGCCGTCCCCGAGGAGGAGTCGTGATCCGGGTACTGCTCGCCGACGATCAGCTGCTGGTGCGGGCCGGCTTCAAGGCGCTGCTGGACGCCCAGCCCGATATCGAGGTGGTCGCCGAGGCCGCGGACGGGCAGCAGGCGCTGGCCGCGGTCCGTGAACACCGCCCGGACATCGTCCTGATGGACATCCGGATGCCGGTGGTGGACGGCCTGGTCGCCACCCGCCGGATCACCGAGGACCCGCGGTTGCGGGAGGTGAAGGTCGTCATGCTGACCACCTTCGAGCTGGACGAGTACGTCTTCGAGGCGATCCGCTCCGGAGCCTCCGGCTTTCTGGTCAAGGACACCGAACCGGAGGAGCTGCTACGGGCCGTGCGCGCGGTGGTCGCCGGTGACGCCCTGCTCTCGCCCGGCGTCACCCGCCGCCTCATCGCCGAGTTCGCGGCCCGCTCCAAGGAACCGGCCGCGGCCGGTGCGCTGTCCGCACTGACCGAGCGGGAGCGCGAGGTGATGGCGCTGGTCGGCATCGGCCTGTCCAACGAGGAGATCGCCCGCCGGCTGGTCGTCAGCCCGCTCACCGCCAAGACACATGTCAGCCGCACCATGGTCAAACTGGGCGCCCGCGACCGTGCCCAACTGGTCGTGCTGGCCTACGAGTCGGGGCTGGTGCGGCCCGGGTGGCTGGGGTGAAACCAGACGACGTCCCCGGGGGACGGGCCGGGGCCCGGCCGACCGGGCGGACGCCGTAGCACCCGCACCACCCGGACACCGCACAGCGCTCCGCCGAGGACACCGCTCACCGCGAGCCACGGCCCGCGCCATGCGCCCGGCACCGGGCCCCACACCGCCGCACCGGCCAGCACCGCGAAACCGGAGGCGCCCAGGAAAGTGCCGCTGACCAGGGCAAACATCATCTCGACAGTGATCGCGTCGCGTTCGGCCTGCGGACGGCTGGGTGACATACCGTCAGTCTTCCAGCGCCGCCTCCTCCGGTCCATCGCAGGCCGGAGCGCTTCCGCGATCCGTCAGACGCCGCCCCGCTCCTGCCACAGCCGGGACAGGGTCTCGTCGCCGGTGATGGTCAGCGCGTCCCACGGGAGGCGGTTCCACAGCGCGAGATACAGCTCCTCGGCCGGGCCCTCGATCGTGCAGTCGGCCGGCTTTCCGGCGTCCGGAGCGCCGGCGTCGGGGGTGGTGCGCACCGTCTGCGGCGGGGCGTCGGAGAGGTGCACGGTCCAGTCGGCGCCGGGGGAGTTCACGGCCCGCAGCCGCAGCGTACGGGGCGTGTCCGTACGGACCCGGCTGCGGTCGCGGGCGTGAAAGCCCGTCAGGAGTTCATCGATGCCGTCGGCGGCGAAGGCGGACGGGAGCGGGGTGAGGGAGGCGCCGATCGCCTGCTGGGCGTCCGCGCGGTGCACCGAGGTCTCGTGCGCCTGCCGGCGGGCCCAGAACGCCAGGGGGGACGGGGCGGGCAGGAACGTCCAGGCGGAGAGGTCCTGCCGTGCGGAGTGCAGTGCCAGGACGAGGTGGTGGTGGCCCTCGCGGAGCCAGGGCACGAGCTCGTCATCGGCCAGATCCGGGGCCTCGGGGGGACGGCTGGGCTGCTGCACGCCCTGTGTCACGAACTCCGTCGCCCAGCGGTGCACCTGTCCGACATGGGTGACCAGATCCCGCATCTGCCAGTCGGGACAGGCCGGAATCCGGGCATCCGGCCCCGCCTCCTGCGCGGCATCGGCGAGCAGGCCGCCGTCCAGTCGCAGCGTTTCGACGAACTCAGTGATCTCCATACCCACGAGTCTGCCAGCCGGCACTGACAGCGAACCCCCGCGGGTCCGGACGCTGACGGCACAGCGGGAGGTGGGCCGGGGGACGGCGCCCGAGGTCGCCCCGGTGCGTCACGTTCGCCCGGTGTGTGCCCGGCGGGTGGCGTAGGCGATACCCGCCGCGAGCGCGGCGAGGAGGGCGACCGTGGTCAGCGCGGCGGGCAGCCCGACCGCCTCGGCGAGGAAGCCGATGGCGGGCGGGCCGAGCAGCATGCCGCCGTAGCCGACCGTGGAGGCCACGGCGACGCCGTCCGGACCGCCGGTCTCGCCGGCCCGTGCCAGGGCGATGGGGAAGATGTTGGCGAGGCCCAGGCCTGCGACGGCGAAGCCCGCACAGGCCCACCAGGCCGTGGGCGCGAGCGCGCCGAGGAGCATCCCCGCGGTCGCCGTCGTGCCGCCCGCGATCAGCGCCCGGGCCGCGCCGAAGCGCTGCACGACCGCCGTTCCGGACAGCCGCCCCACGGTCATCGCCAGCGCGAACACCGCGTAGCCTGCCGCGGCCGTGCCGGGCCCGGCGTCCAGGTCCTGGGAGAGGTGCAGCGCGCCCCAGTCGGCCATCGCCCCCTCGCCGTACGCGGTGCACAGGGCGATCAGCCCGAACACGAGCACCGGACGGCGCGCCCGGCCCGCCCGGCTGTTCCCCGGGTGGCGGTCCTCCGGCGCGGGCAACTGCTCGGGAACCTCCGGCACCGGGTTGCGGCACAGCGCGCGCCCCGCGACGAGCGTCACCAGCAGCCCGATCACGGCGAGCACCAGCAGATGGACGGTGGCGGACAGCCCGCCCGCGAGCAGTCCGCCGAGGCCCGCGCCGAGCATGCCGCCCAGGCTGAAGGCGGCGTGGAAGCCCGGCATCACGGGGCGCCGCAGGGCGCCGATGAGTGCGACTGCGGCGCTGTTCATCGCGACGTTGAGCGCGCCGTACGCGGCGCCGAAGACCAGCAGGACGAGTCCCAGCGCGGTCGCGGAGCGGGTGAGCGGCGGCAGCACGATGCTCAGGGAAAGGGCGGCCGCGGCGGCGACCGTCACCAGGGGGCTGCCGAACCGCCGGCACAGTCGTCCGGCGATCATCATGAAGGCGACCGCGCCGGCCGACACGCCGAGCAGGGCGAGCCCGAGGCTGCCCGCTCCGGCGCCGGTCTGCGCCTTGATCGCGGGGATCCGGACGACCCATCCGGCGAAGAGGAAGCCGTCCATGGCGAAGAATGCGGTGAGCGCGATACGGGAGCGGGTCAGGCGCGGCTCGGTGGGGACGGAGCCCTGGTTCCCCGTGAGGGCCCTCCGCATTTTGTTTAGCGTCGGCACAAAGTCAGAATAGGGGTGTGACCCAGACTCGGACAACCAGGCTGGAGCGGGGCCGCGGCGCCCTCGGACCCGCACTGGAGCTCGTACACACCGGCCGCGCGCCCACCCGCGCCGTCCTGACCTCCGAACTCGGCGTGACCCGCGCGACCGCGGGAGCGGTGGCCGCCGAGCTCGAAGCGCTCGGACTGATCACCGTCGACTCCCGGCCGACCGCCTCGGCCGGCTCCCAAGGGCGGCCCTCCCACCGGCTGTTCGTCGCCGAGCGCGGACCGGTCGTGCTCGCCGCGCAGATCCACGCGGACGGGTTCCGGGTCGCGCTGGTCGGCCTCGGCGGCCGCATCGTGGCGACCTCGACCGGCTGCGGCGCCATCCCCGCCGACCCGGCGCATGTGCTCGCCGACGTCGTCGCGGCCGGCGCCGACCTGCTGCGTGAGACCGGACGGCGCTGCCTCGGCGCCGGTCTCGCGGTGCCCTCCGCCGTCGCCGAACCGGACGGCGAGGCCCTCAACCCGCTGCACCTCGCCTGGCCCCGGGGCGCCCCCGTACGCGCCCTCTTCCTGCGCTCGCTCGCCGAGGCCGGCATCCCGGGAGTCACCGAGGAGATCGGCTTCAGCGGCAACGATGTCAACCTCATGGCGCTCGCCGAACACCGGCACGGGGCCGGCCGGGGCGCCCGTGACCTGCTCTGTGTGGCCTCCGGGCACCGGGGCGTCGGCGGGGCGCTGGTGCTCGACGGCCGTCTGCACAGCGGCAGTTCGGGCCTGGCGCTGGAGGTCGGCCATCTGACCGTTCACCCCGAGGGGGCGCCCTGCCACTGCGGCAGCCGCGGCTGCCTGGACGTCGAGGCGGACCCGCTCGCCTTCCTCGGCGCCGCGGGCCGCGCACCGGGCCCCGAGGGCTCCCTGCTCCAGCAGTCCGCCGATCTACTGCGGGACGAGTACGCCGATCCGGGCGTGCGCGCCGCGGCGGACCTCCTCATCGACCGCCTCGGGCTGGGCCTCGCCGGCCTCGTCAACATCCTCAACCCCGACCGCATCGTCCTCGGCGGACTGCATCGCGCCCTGCTGGAGGCCGACCCGGAACGGCTGCGCGCGGTGGTCGCCGACCGCAGCCTGTGGGGCCGCAGCGGCGGGGTGCCGATCCTGCCGTGCAGCCTCGACCACAACAGCCTGGTCGGCGCGGCCGAACTGGCCTGGCAGCCGGTGCTGGACGATCCGCTGGTCGTCCTCGACCGGTAGGGGGTGGGTGGAGTCCGGGGCGGCCCCCGGCACGGGGCGGCGCATCCGTCAGCAGGCGGAGGGGGTGACCGCCGGCCGCCGCGCCCGGCCGCCCTCGCTCGACAGCGGGACGCGGCGCGTCGATTTCTTCCGGTCCGCGGCGGTTGCCGGCGCACATCCTCGGGTGCCCGCCGTCGGCGAACGCCGCTTTTACGGCCGCCCACGGTAGCCGGCCGCAACGGGCCTACAACTACAGGGGATCGCCCGGCTCCTGGAACGCGCCGCCGCCGGCCACGGGCAGGCGCTGTTCGTGCACGGGGAACCGGGCATCGGCAAGACCGCCCTGGTGACCGAGGCCGCGCGGCACGCCGGGCGGCTGGGCATGCAGGTGCTCACCGGATCGGCGGAGGAGACGAGCGGTGCCTGCCGTTCTCGGCAGTCTCGGGCTGCCTCGGCGTGGACGCGGCGTCCGCCGACCCCCGGCGGGTGCGCGTCGCCCACGTCCTGTCCGGTGAGGGCCGGCAGGGCGCGGCCGGAGCACCGGCGGGACCGTCCTGGGGGTGGACTTCGCCACCGTCGAGGCGTTCCTCGGCCTGGTGGACGAGCTGTGTGCGGCGGGACCGGTCCTGATGGTGCTGGACGGCCTTCACTGGGCGGATGCGGCAAGCCTGCTGATACTGCGCCGGTTGCAGCGGGTCATGGCCCAGCTGCCGCTGATGCTGATCGGCGCCTACCGGACCGTGCCCCGGGTCGCGGCGCTCGCCGGACTCCGCGCCGGCTCCGACGGCGTCCGGCCCGCGGAGCTGTCCCTGGGGCCCCTGGAGCCGTCCGCCGTCACCGCGCTGGTGACGGACCTCGTTGGCGCCCCGCCCGGCACGGCGCTGGCCGCGCGGGTCGCCGAGGCGGCCGGAAACCCCCTGTACGTCACCGAGTTGATCACCGCGCTCGACCGGGAGTCGGCCATCACGGTGCGTGCCGGAGCCGCCGAGGTCAGCGGCTTCACGGCACCGGCGTCGCTGGCGGACGCCCTGGTACACCGGCTGAGCTTCCTGTCCGAGGACGCCCGCCACCTGTTGCGGGTGGCCGCCGTGCTCGGCTCCCGCTTCGCCGTCAGCCTGCTGACGAAGGTGCTCGGCAGAGGCGCCGGCGACGTACTGGCCCCGGTCATGGAGGCCGTCGAGGCCGGTGTGCTGACCGGCGCCGGTGAGCAACTGGCCTTCCGGCACGATCTGATCCGCCGGGTGCTGCACGACGCCCAGCCCCGGTCCGTGCGGGTCACCGTGCACCAGGAGGCCGGCCGCGCGCTGGCGGAAGCCGGTGCGCCGGTCGAGCGGCGCGCGGCAGGCCACGGACCGGATCGAGGCCATCGCGCGGACCAGCGGCGCACCGCACCACCACGCCGACGCGCTCCGCTGCCGGGGGCTCCTGGCGGGCCGCCCCGAGCTGCTCCTCGAAGCCGCCGAGCGCTTTCCGCCGCGGCCACCACGGCGAGCCGCAGGCCGGCGCCGGCTGGGACTCCCTGACGGCGACCCAGCTCACGGTGGCCTCGTACGTCGCCCAGGGCCTGCCGAACCCGGAGATCGCGGCACGGATGTTCGTCTCCCGCCGCACCACACAGACCCATGTCTCGCACATCCTCGCCTGGCTGGGACTCTCCTCCCGCGTCGAGCTCGCCACCGCCTACGCCCGGCGGCAGGGCCGGGGACCAGGGCGCAGCGGAACGCGGCGGAGTCCGTAGGCTGCGGCCATGATTCCCGAAGCGGTCGCGCGCAGTCCGTACGTCAGCTTGATCACCTTCCGCCGGAACGGGACGCCGGTGGCCACCCCCGTATGGGCGGTGGCCGAAGGGGCGGAACTCCTGGTGTGGACGCGGGACGACAGCTGGAAGGTGAAGCGGCTGCGGCACGACCCGCGGGTGACCGTCACCCCGTGCGATGTGCGCGGCCGGATCGCCGAGGGCGCCCGGACCGTCGAGGGCACCGGCCGGCTCCTGGAGGGCGCGGCCGGGCTGGGCCGGGTGCGCAAGGCGATGGCGCGCAAATACGGGCTGCGGTTCCGGCTGATGGACGTGGTCGGTGCGCTGGTGCGCGGCGGCAAGCGGCCGCATGTGGGGATCTCGGTCACCCTGTAGTGGCCGGGCCTGCTGCCCGGGCGACCGGCCCCGTTCACCGGCTGTGGTGCGGCGCCCGAGCCCAGTCGGCGGCGAAGGCGCGCGCCGGATTGGCCGTCAGAAACCGGGTCACCAGGTCCGCACCCAGGGTGCGGACCAGCCGCTCCCGGTGGCGGCACAGCAGATACGGCATCCCCGGGCCGCCGTTGACCGAGCGGGCCCCGGCCGTGGTGGTGTCGCCGCCCACCAGGATCCGGTCGGCGAAGCCCGCGTCGGCGAGCGCGGCCACCGCCTCGGGCAGCCGCCAGTCGGTCGCGTGATGGGCCCGCGAGGGGCCGTCGAAGGCCAGGTACGCCCCGGCCCCGGCGGCCGCCCGGTGCACGACGAGGTCCGGCGAACGGTTGAGATGACCGAGGATCACCCGGTCCGGCGGGACCGCCAACGTGCCGCAGAGCAGGTCGAGTACGTCCAGCGCCCCGGTGCCCAGCTCCAGGTGGACGCCGATGGCGGCGCCGGTCGCCCGCTGCGCCTCGGCGGCGGCCGTCATGGTCTGCCGGGCGTGCCGGTCCAGCCCGTGGAAGCCGCCGGCGACCTTGATCATCCCGGCCCGGGGCCCGGTGCCGCCGATCCCCTCGGTCAGCTCGCTGACGAACAGCCCGGCCAGATCCGCACCGACCCGCGTCAGCAGCTCGGGGGAGTAGTGCGCCGCCTGGTGCAGTCCGGTGGCGGAGACGATCCGTACGCCCGACTCCCGTGCCAGCCGCGGCAGTTCAGCGGCGCGGCGGCCCATGCCGTACGGCGTCCACTGGATCACCGCCGCGCCGCCGGCCGCGCGAAAGGCGCTCAGCTCGGCGGCCGCCGCCTCGGCGTCGTCCAACTCCTGCCCCGGGAGTTGCGGGCTGCGCAGGAAAAGATGGTCGTGGGCGTCGCAGATGCCGAGGTCGGCGGGCGCGATATCGCCGAGGACGGTACGGATGGCGGGGGAGGCGGGGGCCACGGGCTCGTCCGCGGGGGCCCGGTTCACCACTGCCGTCCCTCGCCCAGCAGGCCGATGCCCGGGGCGGACAGATGCAGCACCTGGTAGCGGTCGCCCGCGGACCGCGGGGCGTTGTCCGCCCAGAGGGTGAAGTGGACCAGTTCCCAGCGCCGCGGGTCGAGGGCCAGCGCGGTGGTGTGCACCCCCTCCGTCGTGGCCAGCTCCTCGTGTCCGGCGATCGCTTGGGCGATGACGGTGGCGGAGTCGGCGTCCTCGGCGAGCGTCACGGTGCGCCGGGTGAAGGCGCGGGGGAGCGCACCGGCGGCCGGGCCCGGGCGGTGGAAGAGCCCCTGCCAGTGCTGGACGGCCGGCCGTCCGAAGTCGCGGACCACACCGCGGAATCCGTCCCCCAGGAGGAAGCGGTTCATGGCCTCCGGGTCGGCCCAGAGGTAGAACGGCGCGTACTGGTTGACCGGCGCGTCGTCGACCCCGCGCTCCCGGATCCCGTACGCCTTCAGGCCGAGCCCGGCGAAGTCGTCCAGGAGGTGACCCCTGGTCCGGACGCGGTCCCGGATGATCTGCATGTCGTAGTCGGCGGGCAGGGTGATCGCGTACTGCATGGCGTGCATGACGGCTCCGTACGGGTGCGGGGAAGGGGGCTCAGCCGGTGGTGCGGGTGCCGGGCGTGCACTGGGCGGCGAGCAGCGCCAGCACGCCCTGCACGGCGGCGTCGAAGGGGGCGGGGTCGTCGGCCGCACGGGCCAGGACATAGCCGCCCTGGACGACGGCCGCGACGGCCGCGGCCCCGGCCGCCGGGTCCAGTTCGGCGGCCAGCTCACCCCGGCGCTGCCCTTCGGCGAGCACCTCGGCGATCCGGCCCTGGAGCCAGCCGAACAGCTCGTCCAGCGGCTGCCGCAGCTCCGCACTGCGCACCACATCGCGGTCCTGCGTCATCCGGCCGATCGGGCAGCCGCGCAGCACCCGCCGCTCGCGCAGCAGATACGCCGCGATGCGGTCGTACGCCGTACCGGGACCGCCCAGGCACGATTCGGCGCCCTGCTTCAGCTCCTCCGCGGTACGCCGGATCGCCGCCAGGGCGAGCTCGGACTTGCCCGAGAAGTGGTGGTACATGCTGCCCTGGCCGACACCCGCGCGCTCCAGGATCGCCTTGGGGCTGGTACCGACATAGCCCCGTTCCCACAGCAGCTCCTGGGTGCTCCGGACGAGTCGCTCCTGTGTGCGGAGCGGTTCCTGAGTGCTCATACAGCGCACTGTACATACTAGTAGTTACAGTGATCAAGGAAGGAGGGGAGGTGAGGGGTGAACAGGGGCGCGCGGGGGGCGTGCGGGCGGTGGGGAGCAGCCGTCGGTGCCCCGTGTACTTCCCGCGTCGTACGGACGGAGCCGCTGGCCGTACGACGACCGGCGGCCCCCGAAGGGCGAGGCTCGAAGGAGACCGGAAGCACCCGGTCCGCCCGGGGCCGAAGGCCCCGGCCGACCCCTCCCCCACCCAGCTAGGAGCTGATTGCGATGTCCGGACTCGCCGACCCCTGGTCCGGCGGTGGCCCCGGCCCCTGGATCCTGTTCGCCCCCTTCGTCTGGGCGCTGGTCATCGTCGGCGTGGTGACACTGCTGCGCCGCACCGTATGGCGCCGCGGCGGGCCCGGACGGCAGTTCCGCGGCCCGCAGTACCCCGCGCGCGCCGATGCGCCCTCGCCCCTGGCCGTCCTCGGCCGGCGCTTCGCCGCGGGCGAGATCGACGAGGAGGAGTACTGGCGCCGGCTCTCCGTCCTGGAGGAACACTTCGCCACGGGCCCCAAGGGGGGCGCGGCCTGACCGCCGAGGCGGGGCGGCCCCGGCGGCGCTGACCGGGCCGGCCCGTCAGCCGACCCTGGTGCCCCGTATGCGGGGGTGTGTCCCGGCCACCGTACGGGCGTCCCCCAACGGCACGGACTCCCCGTATCCGCAGACCGTACGGGCCTCTTCGGGCGGCGTGGTCAGGGCCGGAAGGGTGAACCACACGACCTTGCCGCTGCCGTCCGGGCGCACCCCCCAGCTCTCGCTGAGCGCCGCGATCAGCGCCAGCCCGCGGCCGCAGGTCTCCCAGCTCTCGGGGACCCGGATCCGGGGAAGCCGGGGGTCCTCGTCGTGCACCGACACCGTCAACTGATCAAGAAGAACGCACAGTTCCACGGTGCAGTGCTTGCTGGGACGGGCGTGCCGGTGCACATTGGCGAGGAGTTCGGTCACCCCGAGGGCCGCAGGGTCTATCAGGGCGTCAAGACGCCAGTGCCGCAGCTGGGCGGAGACGATTCTGCGCACATGTCCGATGCGAGCCGGAACGGCTTGGAGCTCCACCGTGCAGTGCCTGCTGGGCTGCCTGATCACGACCGCGACTCCCTGATGAGGCCGGGCGCCCCTCGTACCGGGCAGGGGCGAAGATCGGATCCAGCGATGCCGACTACACCACAGCGTCACCGCTGGTGAACCCTCAGTGATACGAGTCCAGGGTCAGTCGGCCGCAGCGCTCCCGCAACCGCACCTCCTCGGCCGGAGCAGGCCGTCAGCGGTGCGGCGGGCGTGCCGCCTCCAGGGCCTTGAGGAAGAGTTCCGGGGCGCCGAGCGTGAGCGAATAGCGGTGCCCGTTGAGCGTGGCAAGCGCCCGGTCCCGCGCCGCGAACAGCGGTTTATGGGCCTGTACGGCCTGGAGCGGGGCGCTGTCGATCTCGGTTCCGTAGCTGGTCAGCAGCGCCAGCCTGCCATCGCTGATGACGACCTGGCCGGCGCGGGTCAGGGACCGCAGCCACCGCTCGATCCGTACGCCGGTCGCGTTGAACTCAGGCTCCGCCATGCCGGCACCTCCTCGGTAGACGGGCAGCTGCCCTCCACCGCCCCTTGGGGGAAGTCTGCCGGTACCGCGCCCGGCGCACCAGTGGCACCGGCGTGCGGTGCGCACAACACCCCTGCCCCCTGGCCTCCTTGGGGTATCTCAAAGTGATGTTTATGCAGGTGAGAAGGGTGTGGCGGGTGGTTATAGTCGGTAGCGGCCCGCCGTTTTCCACGGGCCTTCGAAACCCCCGGAGGAGCGCGCCGTGACCACCGCACAGCAGCCGCAGAGCCGGCCTGACCACGAGGCCGCGGCCGAAGCCCCGATACCGACCGTCGACGTCGACCGCACGGATCCGGACTACCGAAGCTGGCTCAAAGAGGCCGTGCGCAAGGTCCAGGCGGATGCCAACCGCACCGCCGACACCCACCTGCTGCGCTTCCCGCTGCCCGAGCGGTGGGGCATCGACCTCTACCTCAAGGACGAGTCGACGCACCCCACCGGCAGCCTCAAGCACCGGCTGGCCCGCTCGCTGTTCCTCTACGGGCTGTGCAATGGCTGGATCCGCCCCGGCAAGCCCGTCATCGAGGCCTCCAGCGGCTCCACGGCCGTCTCCGAGGCCTACTTCGCCTCCCTCATCGGGGTGCCGTTCATCGCGGTGATGCCGGCCACCACCAGCCGCGAGAAGACCCGCCTGATCGAGTTCCACGGCGGCACCTGCCATCTGGTGCAGGACCCGCGGACCGTCTACGAGGTCTCCGCCCGGCTCGCCGCCGAATCCGGCGGCCACTACATGGACCAGTTCACCTACGCGGAACGGGCCACCGACTGGCGCGGCAACAACAACATCGCCGAGTCGATCTACCAGCAGCTGCGGCTGGAGCGCTATCCCGAGCCCGCCTGGATCGTGGCCACCGCGGGTACCGGCGGCACCTCCGCGACCATCGCCCGCTATGTCCACTACATGCAGTACGACACCCGCATCTGCGTCCCCGACCCGGAGAACTCTTGCTTCTTCGACGGCTGGCGCACCGGCGACGCGAAGACGGACTGTGCCACCGCCTCCCGTATCGAGGGCATCGGGCGGCCCCGTATGGAACCGAGCTTCGTGCCCGGTGCGATAGACCGCATGATGAAGGTCCCGGACGCGGCCAGCATCGCGGCCGTACGCGCCCTGGAGACCGCGATAGGCCGCAAGGCGGGCGGGTCGACCGGCACCGGGCTGTGGAGCGCCCTGAAGATCGTCGCCGAGATGGTCGCCGACGGCCGTAAGGGATCCGTCGTCACCCTGCTGTGCGACCCCGGCGACCGCTACCTCGACAAGTACTACTCCGACGCCTGGCTGGACGCCCAGGGGCTGGACATCACGCCCTACGCGCGCACCCTTGACGAGTTCCTGGCCACCGGCTCCTGGCCGGCCTGAGCCGCCGGGCGGCGTGCGGAGCCGGGCTCAGGACCGGGTGAGCCTGCGGTCCAGGGCCCGCGCCGACTGCCGGAAGGCGTGACCCAGACCGGGCCGGGCCAGCGTCAGCAGAGCGCGGAACGGCGCCGGGCCGTCCGCCGCGAACGTCCACCGCAGCCGGGTGCCACCGCTCGCCGGTGTCAGCCGCCAGTCCTCCAACAGAGCCCGCAGACCAGGGGCGTTGGTGGTATCGACGCGGTAGGCGTAGTGGGCGTCGGGCTCGGCCGCCAGGACCGTCTCGGTGAAGCGGGTGCCACCGGTCAGCCGCACCTCCCGGCCCGCGCCGCCCTGCGTCGCCGCCGAGCGCGCCACGCCCGTGAACCAGCGCGACCAGCCGGCCACATCGTCCGCCAGCGCCGCGTACACCGCCTTCGGTGGCGCGCTGATCTCCGCGGCGAACACCAGCCGCAATGGGGCGGACTCGACGAAGTCGAGCTCTACGGGGCGGAGTCGGCGTGCCATGGGACGAGCACCCCCTACGGGACGGTCGGCGAGCCTGCGCGGGCTCACCATAGCTGGCGATCCGTCAGATGTCTGCGTCGTCCGGCTGCTCGCCCGCCACCACCAGCTCCGGCGGCAGCTCCGCGAACTCCGCACGCGTCTGCGCGGGAATCCCGGCATCCGTCACCAGCACATCCACCTCGTCCAGCGTGGCGAACGAACTCAGGCCGACGGTGCCCCACTTGGTGTGGTCGGCGACCACCACCACCCGGCGCGCGGACCGCACGAAATGCCGGTTGGTCTCCGCCTCCGCCAGATTCGGCGTCGACAGACCCGCCTCGACCGATATGCCGTGCACCCCGAGGAACAGCACATCGAAGTGCAGCGACCGGATCGCGGCGTCCGCCACCGGGCCCACCAAAGTGTCCGACGGCGTACGCACCCCGCCCGTCAGCACCACCGTCGCGGCCCCCGCGCGCGATCCCGTGCCGCCGCTGGCCGCCGCCCGCTGCGCGGTGTAGAACACATCCGCCACCCGCACCGAATTCGTCACCACCGTCAGATCCGGCACCTCCAGCAGCTGCTGGGCCAGCGCGAACGCGGTCGTACCGCCCGCCAGCGCGATCGCGCTGCCCGGCGCCGCCATCTCGGCCGCCGCCTTGGCGATGTCCTCCTTGGCGCTCAGCTCCAGCCCCGACTTCGCCTCGAAACCGGGCTCATGCGCACTCGGCTCGCTGACCGGCACCGCGCCGCCGTGCACCTTCTCCACCAGGCCCTGGCGGGCCAGCGCATCCAGATCGCGACGGACCGTCATGTCCGACACGTTCAGCTTGCGGGTCAGCTCATTGACCCGCACCCCGCCCCGCCGTCTGACCTCGTCGAGAATCAGGGCACGCCGCTGCTCCGCAAGGAGATTCTGGTTGTCGCTCACCCCGGCCCGTCCCTTCCGCCCCGGCTCACTGTGTCGGGTCGTACGCGCTGGCTCACCGCCTGCGATCACTGATGCCCTCATCCTCGCACGAGGCGCTGACAGTGACGGGGGGGTCGGGGGAGAGGGGGAGGGGATGGCGGGGTGGGGTGGGTGCCGGGGGGCGGGACGACGGTGTGTGTTGGGTGGGGTGAGCGCGGCATGGCGGCGTGGAGGGCGGGTTGGCGGGGCTTCGGGCCTGGGCGTGGCCGGCGCTGGTTTGCCGGCGGCGGTTGGCCCCGGCGGTTGCTCCCCCGCCCCCTCCCCCTCTCCCCTTCGGGGGAGGGGGCGGGGGTGGGTTCGGGGGTGGGGGGACGCGCGAAGCGCGAAGCACGAAGCCGCAAGCGACGCCAACCCGCCGCCACCCCGCCGCCATCACCACCCCGAAGGGCCGCCGCCACCGCCCCCCAACCGCCCCCCCAATCCGCCCCCTCAGAACACCACCCCCCTGTGGTGCTGGATGTCCCCGCAAGGGGAAGAGACAATCCTGGGGCCGTCGCACCGCATGGCGCCGCACGGACTACGGGGGAATTCAGTGGAGACCGCGGACCCGACACCGCACGCCCGCTCAACGGACCGTGACACCGCAGCAGATGGGCCACCGCGCACCGCACCACAGCTCTCCCTGGAGCTGCTGGTGCACGGCGTCGGCGGCACCACCGCCCAGGAGATGCTCGGTGACCCACGAGTCCAGCTGATCACCGGCGACGACACCGCCGCCTGCTACCGCCGTACCGACGACGCGGACGCCGAGCAACGCCCCGACGACTACCGGGGCGAGCCGGTCCGCGAGGCGTACTGCTGGTCCAACCTCACCTCGGGCAACGGCGCCCGCGCCCTGTGGCTGATCCTGGTGCCCTTCATGGTCGCCAACCTCGCCCACTGGATGCGCCCGGCCGCGCCGTCCGAGCACCCGGCCCAGCGGATCTACGACCTGCTCGTACGGATCCTCGCCCTCACCCTCACGGTCCTGCTCGCCGCCGCGGCCTGTGAGGTGGCCCTCGACCTCACCGCCTGGCAGTGCGCCGGCACCACCGTCTGCGCCGCCGGCAAATCCTGGATGGGCTTCCTCAGCCCCGACAACTCCGGCTGGTGGAGCGCCCCGGGCCGCCGTCTCGCGCTCGCGTCCATGGTGCCGCTGCTCGTCATCGGCTTCCTGTGGGGGCTCTCGCGCCGCACCTGGAGTGCCTACGAATCCGCCTCACCGCCGCCGCGGCTGCCCGGCACCTCCCGTGACACCCCGGTCGCCGAACGCACCGCGCTCAGCCGTGAGGGCTTCTGGTACGGCCGCCGGCTGGTCGCCAGGCTGCGCGCCGCGCACACCACGGCCGGTGTGCTGACCGTCGCCGCGGTGCTGCTCGCCGCCGCCGCGAAGGCCGACGGGGACGGCGGCCACCCCGTCCTCGCGGTCACCGGCCGGGCGCTGACCGCTCTGGTCATCGTGCTCGCCGCCGCCACCCTGATCGTGGTCTGGCGCACCGCCCGCAGCGAGGGCGCACCGGATGTCTCCTCGGACCACCTGGTGGTACGGACGCTGCCGTTCGCCTCCCTGGCGGTGCTGGCGCTGACCCTGGTGTACACCGGCTGGGCCCGCCCCGGTGCGCGCAGCCGCGGCCCGCTGCCCGGCGCCGACGCCTTCGGCGGGATCGCCGTCTTCCAGGGCGTGCTGGTCCTGGCGCTGGCGGTGACCGCCTGGGTACTCCAGCGCGCCGCCCGCGACGACGCCCGCACCGCGCTGCGCGGCATGGGCGGGCCCGCCGTCGCGCTGCTGGCCTGCGCGGTCGGCGGGGTGCTGTCCGGGGGCGTCGCCCAGCGCTTCGCGGACTGGCTGGACGGCGGCGCGACCCCCGGCCAGGCGCACGCCCCCATCCCCGGGCCGCCGGTCCTGCTGTCCTGGCAGGCCTCGGTCATTCCCGTGCTGCTGGTCGTCGTCGCCGCGGTCGCGGTGCTCGCCGCCATCCGCATGGTGATCGTCCGCAACCGGGTGGCCAAGGACGTCCCCGGGCTCTACGACCCGCGCGAGCAGCCCGACGCGGGCCGCACCAAGCGCATCGCCGCGACCATCGCCGGCGCCGGACTCACCGACTCCGCGCCCGTCCTGATCGCCGCCACCTCCGCCGTCACTCTCGTCCTCGGGGCCGGTGCGGTGATCGGCGCGTGGCTCACCGGCCGGGCGCCCGGCCGGGCCACCGAAGGCGCACCGCCCGTCGTGCACGCCGCCGCCGAGACCGCGGAGTCGCTGGGGTCCTGGCTGATGGGCGCCGGGGTCATACTGCTGATCACCATGGGCCGGCGCGCCTACCGCGACCACTCCGCCCGCCGCACCATCGGCATCCTGTGGGACGTCGGTACGTTCTGGCCCCGCGCCGCCCACCCCTTCGCACCGCCCTGCTACGCCGAGCGCGCCGTCCCCGACCTCACCTGGCGGATGGCGACCTGGACCGAGCGGTTCGACGGCCGGCTGGTGCTCTCCGGGCACTCGCAGGGCAGTGTGCTGGCGGCCGCCGCGGTCTGGCAGCTGGACCTGGTCACCCGCAGCCGCGTCGCCCTGCTGACGTACGGCAGCCCGCTGGAGCGTCTCTACGGGCGCTGGTTCCCGGCCTTCTTCGGGCCGCCCGCGCTGACCGGACTGCACCGCGAGATGGACGACTGGCGCAATCTGTGGCGCTTCACCGACCCCATCGGCGGCCCGATCCGGCTCACCTGCGAGGGTGGCCGGCGGATCGACCAGGGGCCGCTGCGCGATCCGCTCTCCTTCGGCCGCACGTTGCAGAACCCGCTGCCCGCCCAGATCCTGGGCCATGGCGACTACCAGGCCGACCCGGTCTTCGGGACGGTCCGCGCCGAACTCATCGCCCGGCTCAGCCCGGACCTGCCGGGTCAGCGGCCCGCTGGGGACGAGAGCCCCGAGGGCCGTCCGGCTCAGGGGAGTTCGGGCAGGTCGTCCGGGTAGAGGAGGGTCAGGTCGTCGGTGCTCGGGTCGGTCAGCTGCGCCACCCGGCCCGCGTGCCGCTCGACCATCGCCTCGAACGTCTGCCGTGCGGTGCGGCCGTTGCCGAAGGAGGGGCCCTTGGGGAGCGCGGTGAAGTACTTCAGCAGTGCCTCGCCGGTCCCCTCGGCGAGGCGGTACTCATGCTCCTCGCCCTGCTGCTCGACGATCCGCAGCAGCTCCTCGGGCGCGTAGTCGCCGAAGGTGATGGTCCGTGAGAAGCGGGACGCCACACCGGGGTTGACCGCCAGGAAGCGCTCCATCTCGGCGGTGTAGCCCGCCACGATCACCACCACTGCCTCCCGGTGGTCCTCCATCAGCTTCACGAGGGTGTCGATGGCCTCCTTGCCGAAGTCCCGTCCGGAGTCCTCGGGGGAGAGGGCATACGCCTCGTCGATGAAGAGCACGCCGCCGCGCGCCCGGTCGAACGCCTCCTGGGTACGGATCGCCGTCGAGCCGATGTGCTCGCCCACCAGGTCCACCCGGGACACCTCGACCAGATGCCCGCGCTCCAACACCGCCAGGGCCGCCAGGATTTCGCCGTACAGCCGGGCCACGGTCGTCTTGCCGGTACCGGGGGAGCCGGTGAAGACCAGATGGCGGCGCACCGACGCGGCCTTCAGCCCCGCCTCCTGGCGCCGGCGCCCCACCTCGATCATGTTGATCAGGCTGCGCACCTCACGCTTGACGCTCTCCAGCCCCACCAGGGTGTCCAGCTCGCCCAGCACCTCGTCGGAGGGCCGGCTGCTGACGGCCGGTTCCGCGGCCGCCGGCGCGGGCGCGGCCGGCGGCGGGCCCTGCGCCGGGACGTTGCCCAGCAGCCCGGCCGTCTGGGTCAGCTGCTGCACCGCGGGTGCCGTCGCGCCGGCGGCAGGTGTCGGTACGGCACGGCTCTCGTCGCTGGTGCAGTCCTGGACCGTCGGCCCGTCGCCCTGCCCGGCCCCGCCCTCGGCGAACTCGTAGCCGCCGCGGGCACACCGCTCCGTACGGCACCGGGTCAGTGTCGTACGGCAGCCGTCGATCACATGGAAGCCGAAGCCGGAACTCCCGGTGACCCGGCAGCCCTGGAAGGTGCCGCGGCCCTCCGCGGAGACATAGAACCCGGCCTCGGCCGGTGAACTGACCGTGCAGCCCTCGATGGTGGGGTCCGCGCCCTTGGTGACGATCACGCCGGTCTGCGCACCGTCGATGGTGCAGTTGGCGAGCGTGCCGCCGCTGCCGTGGTCACGGAACCAGGCGCCCGTCGCGGCCTCCCGGATCCGGCAGTCGTCCAGCTGCACGGTCGCCCCGTCGCTCACCGACACCGCGGTGTTGCGGACCTGTGCGATATCGCAGTCGACGACATCGGCGCGGGAGCCCCGGTCCAGGACGAACAGCGCGTCCGGGACATCGTGCACCCGGGTCGAGTCCAGTACGGCGGTGGCGCCGTCGCTCACCCACACCGCCGGGTAGTCGCCCGTACTGTCGTGGATCTCGCACTGGTTGGCGTCCACGCGGGTGCCCGGGTCCCAGACGGACAGCCCGTTGCGTCCGAAGTGCCGCACCGTGCTGCGGGTCAGCGTCAGCACCGAACGGGACCGCAGGTCGACGGCGTTCTCCGGGATGTCGTGGATATCGCAGTCGGCGAGGGTGAGCACCGCGTCGGTGTCCAGGGTGACGCCGTCGGCGGAGGTGCGGTGGACCGTGCAGTCGGTGAAGTGGCCGGTGGCCCGCGACGCGACCTGGATGCCCGCGCCCTTGATCTCGTACAGCTCGCAGCCCACCGCCTCGACCGCGCTGCCCTCGCCGTGCAGCGACAGCCCGGCGCCCGAGGCGTGGTGGATCCGGCAGTTCTCCAGCCGGGGGTGGGCCCCGCCGCGCACCGCCACCCCGGCCTGCCCGGCGGCCATCACCTCGCACTCCTCGAAGACGCCGCCGGCGCCGTCCAGGACGCTGATTCCCACGCCGCCCGCGTTGTCGACCGTGCAGCGGCGCACCGTGGGGCGGGCGCCGCCGCGGACCTCGATGCCGGACGCGGACCGGGTCACCACCCGCAGCCCGGCCAGCTCCGGGGCGCCGTCCTCCACCAGCAGCGCGGGCGCGGCCGAATCCGTCGCCTCCAGATGCAGATCGTGGACGGTGGCCGAGGCGCGTACCGTCAGCGCCACCCCGTCGGACGGGGCGATCCGCACCGAACCGCGCGCGCCGTCCGGGCCGCGCAGCGTCACCGCGCGCGCCAGCACCAGATTCTCGCGGTAGGTACCGGCCGGGACGGTCAGCACATCACCGTCCCCGGCGGCCTCCAGGGCGGCGGCGAGCGAGCTGTACTCCCCTGTACGGCGTCGCCAACGGGACGTTCCGGAGTGCGTCACCTGGACCGAGCCCTGTGCCATGGCGCTGTCGTGCCCCCACTTCGTGCGGCTGTTGTCGGCCCGGCACCATCCGTCCGCGGATGTCCGTATTCCGGTCTGCGAGGCCCCAGCCGAGAGGCTGGCGCCACCACCGTAGCGCGCCCGGCGGGCGGCAGTTGACACGGTCAGCCGCCTCGAAAGGCAGCCGCTCAGCTGCCCGCGTCGGCCCGGCCCCAGTCCTGGCCGGCCCGTTTCCACTCCTGGTCCCAGCGGCGGAAACGACGCACCATCAGCTGCCAGACGACCATCCGCCGGGCGCCCTCGATCATCATCCCGACCCCGGCCGTGGTGCCCAGCCCGGCCAGCACCGCATGGGTGGCCGCCGTACTCGTGTCCATCGGCCGCGGCACCACCCGGCCCCGGCCGTCCGTCCAGATCCGGAACCGCTCACCGGTCTCCACCGGCCGGGGCGCGGCGAGCTGCCCGATATGCGCGCTGCCGTCCCGGGCGATCCAACGGGCGAGGACCCGGCGGTGCGCATCGCGCTGCGAGGAGGTCTCCGGATCGGGGTCGAGCGGGGCCCGGGAGAGCAGCCGTTCGACCGTGACCCACGTCAGATGCCGCTGCTGGTGCTGTATCCGTACGGTCTCCAGCAGTGCGCCCTGCGCGGCCCGTCCGGTGAGCCAGCCCGCGGAGGTCGCCCCCAGGGCGATCAGGAGGGCCGCGACGAGCGCCACCCAGGCCTCGATCCGATCCGTCCGGCGCCGCAGCGGATTGCGCCGCCAGCGCCATACGCCTCTCATCGCTCGCATCGTTGCCCCCTCTCCGTGTCCGTGAATACCGCATCAGGGGTGGTCCAGGCGAGAGTTCTGCGAAGAGAGAGCAACATCACCGCGTACAAAAGGCAACATCCGGACGTACGGAACGGGGCCCCGTCCGCCCTCGCCCCGGGCCCGCCGGGCCCGGCCTCCTGCCTGGTCAGCGCAGCCGTACGGCTACCGTCACCACGGCGCCCGGCAGGCCCGTCCCCGGCGCCCCGCCCGTCACCGCGAACCGGTCCGCCACCAGGCGCGCCAGCCACAGCCCGCGCCCCATGGGCGCGCCGTCCAGGCCGGGCAGCAGCTCGGGGATCACCTCCTCGCTGAACCCGGGTCCGGCGTCGCTGATCCGGCACTCCAGCTCCTCGCCCACCCGCCGCAGCACCAGCCGCCCCGAGCCACCCGCGTGTTCCACGGCATTGCCCGCGATCTCGTCCACCGCCAGCACGAACTCGCCGCGCCGTGGCTCACCCAGCCCCTCCCGGGCCGCGCACTCCTCGACCAGCAGCCGCAGTTGCGGCAGCAGCCGGGCGGTGAAACGCCGCTCCAGCAGCCGGTGACCGGACTCCTCCGCCGGCACCTCGGCCGGACCGGAGCTCACCACGCGCGCACCACCTCCGTCAGGGCCGGCCGTGACACGGTCCCGGCGCCCAGCCGGCGCAGCAACCAGCGCTGCCCGCGGTCGCAGTGCACTTCGATGCAGGGATGGGCCCGTTGCATGGCGGCGAGCATCACCTCGCGCATGCTGCTCACCACCAACTGGCCGCGCTCGCGCGCCCGGACCGTGCTGCGGCTGGGGAAGTCGATCCTGGCCAGTACCTCGCCCTCCGGCACCCCGGGGGAGGGCAGCACCAGCACCTTCTCGCCGCGGGCCGGCCCGAGCCGTACGAACGCCGTGACGACCTCCCAGCGCACCTCGTCATCGCCGTAACTCACAAAGGCGTGGTCCCCGGGGCGCAGATGCTGGACGGGACGCGGACGGTCGCATCCGGTGTCCCTCGCAGCCATCGGCCCACAGCTCTCCGTCGTCCGGCGGCCCATCCGTCGGCGCCGCCGGGCGCACACCGCGGGCAGATGGTCACCGGCCGCGGCGGCCCGCCGCCGGTCGGGAAACCCCACGGTGCGGGGCGCGCGCCGGCCCGTCAGCCGAGTATCTCGAACGGGTCGCCGATGCGGATCGTGCCGACCCCACGAGGTATCAGATTCTGGCCGAAGACCAGCCGGTCACCGAAGCGGCGATGGTGGGCGAGCGTCCGCAGCGGTTCCTTGCCGCGCTCGGCGGTGCGCTGGTCGGTTGTCGTGACCACGCAGCGTGCGCTGGGCTTGGCCACCTCGAATTCCACCTCGCCGATACGGATCCGGCGCCAGTCGTCCTCCGCCCAGGGCGCGGTGCCGTCCACGACCACATTGGGCCGGAAACGGTTCATGGGCAGCGGCCCCTCGTCGGCGTGGTCGCCCTGCGCGATGAGCGAGTTGAGGGCGTCCAGCGACGAGGTGGTGGTCAGCAGCAGCGGGAAGCCGTCGGCGAAGCTGACCGTGTCGCCGGGCGCGGAGTACGCCGGGGCGATGGGCCGGCGCTTCTCCGGGGCGTCGAGATACACCAGCCGGCACTCGACGCCCAGATACCCGCGGAACCACCCGTCCGCCTCCGGGCCCGCGGGCACCGCCTCGACCTCGTCCTTCCAGACCTCGACCGGGACCGTCTTCCCGGACCCGGGCACCGCGACCGTCAGCGGCTCCCTCCCGGGCGCGGTGAGCCCGAGGGCACCGCCCGGCAGCCCCTCGGCGCGCGCCAACGCCAGCGTCGGCTGCTGTCGTTGGGTGAGCTGCCTGCCCTCGGCGTCCACCAGCAGCCAGCGTCGGTCCCCGGCGAGCCCCCACGGCTCCACGACCGCCTCGCCGGGACCGGACCCCGCAATGGATTTGACCGGGTAGAGATGGATCGACTGGAGCGCAGGCTTCGGCATGTCTGCCATCCTGCCAGCCGCCTCGGACAGTTGACCGATCGCCCAGGTCAGTACCCGCGCGGGTACTGGCGGCCGTACGGGTCGTCGTAGGGCGAGGCGGGGCGCGGCGCGACCGGGGCGGCCGGACGCATCGCCTCGTACCCCGTGCCCATGGGCGGGCGCTGGGGCTGCTGCTGGGGCGGGGACTGATAGCCGCGGGAGCCCGCCTGCTGCGGGATGTACGGCGCGGGCGTCTGCTGGAGCGGGGCGACCGGCTGTGCGGCCGCTCCCGGGTAACCCTGCGCGGGCGAGGGGTAGGAGGGCGCGGCCGGGAGGGCCGGAAGCGCCGAGGGCAGCGCCGGCAAATAGGACGAACCCGTCTCATAAGGGGAGGGGTTCACCCGGATCGGGGCGATCTGCGGCGTACCGCGCTCTGCGACGAGGCTGTCGTAGATCGGAGTGTCCGGGAAGGAAGGCGAAGCGTAGTAGCCGCCGCCGTAGGTAGAGCGGGGGGAGGTCATACCTCTTAAGTTAAGCCCACGATGTGCCGATTGGGGAGTCTGGAAAGAGGGTTGTTTTACGTGTTCGGAGTGGCCATGGAGCGCCAATGTGAGCGAACTTGTGGAAATCGGTCGCGATCGCCCGTAGGGATCGTGTAAAGACCTCGCTTCTCGCAGGTGAACAAGGGGCGTTCGGAGTGGTGGGGGACAAGTAGGTTGGGGGGTGCCACCACCGACGGGGCACGGCGGACGAGAGGAAGGCGCGGCGATGTCGATGCTCAAGGGCAGCAATGTTCCGGTTCCGGTCCCGGCGGTCCGGGTCGAACTGGGCTGGCAGACGGCCCCGGGGACACCGGACGTGGACGCCTCCGCCCTGCTGCTGGTGTCCGGAAAGGTCCGCGACGACGGCGACTTCGTCTTCTACAACCAGGCCACGCACGCCTCCGGGGCCGTACGCCACGAAGGCAAGCGCCCGGCCGGCGGCGCGATGACCGACTGCCTCGCGGTCGACCTGGCCGCCGTCGAACCCGCCGTCGACACGGTGGTGCTCGCCGCCTCCGCCGACGGCGGCAGCTTCGGCAGCGTCCCGGGGCTGCACATCCGGGTGCTGGACGCCGCGGGCGGCGCCGAACTCGCCCGCTTCGACAGCCAGGACGCCGGCACCGAGACCGCCTTCGTCCTCGGCGAGCTCTACCGGCGCCAGGGCGGCTGGAAGTTCCGTGCGGTGGGGCAGGGGTACGCCACCGGGCTGGCCGGCCTGGCCACCGACTTCGGCATCAGCGTCGAGGAACCGGCGGCGCCCCCGGCCCCGGCACCCGCCGCGTCCGCCCCCGTCGCCCCCGCTCCGCCGCCCGCCGCACCCCCGGCCATGGCGCCCCCGGCCATGGCTCCCGCGCCGCCGATGGCGCCGCCGCCCCCGGCTCCCGCGCCCCCCACGGGGCAGCCCCCGGCTCCCGCGCCCCCGTGGCCGACGGGGCAGCCGGCGGCGCCCGTGCCGCCCCCGCCGGGGCAGCCCGCGCCCGCCCCCGCGCCCGTGCGTCTGACCAAGGTCACCCTCACGAAGGACGCCCCGGCCGTCTCCCTGACGAAGCAGGGCGGCACCTCCGGCGCGATGCGGGTGAACCTCAACTGGAACGCCGGTTCGGCGGGCAAGCGGCTGGGCAAGAAGCTCGGCCGCAAGGCGATGGAGGCCATGGGTGCCCGCGGCGCGCTGCTGCCCTCCGGGGAGCTCGACCTCGACCTGTGCGCGCTCTACCAACTCACCGACGGCGCCGCGGGCGTGGTCCATCCGCTGGGCAACAACTTCGGCGCCCTGCACGCCCCGCCGTACATCCAGCTCGACGGCGACGACCGCACCGGCGGCGTCGCGGCCGGCGAGAACATGACCATCAACCTCGACCACCAGGACCGCATCAAGCGCATCCTGATCTTCGTCACGGTGTACGCCGGCGCCCGCAGCTTCGAGGGGCTGAGCGCGACCGTCACCCTCCAGCCCCAGCACGGCGCCCCGGTCGACTTCACCCTGGACGCCTGCACGGTGCCCTCCAACGTCTGCGCGCTGGCCATGATCACCAACACCGGCAGCGAACTCGTCGTCCAGCGCGAGGCCCGCTACCTCGTCCCCGAGCCCGGAGTCAGCCCGCAGCGCACCGTCGACCACGCCTACGGCTGGGGCCTGGACTGGTCCCCGGCCCGTAAGTGACGGCGGCACCGGGGGCGCCGCTCAGGGCGCCGGATACGTCCGGCCCTTCCAGGCCGCGCCGCGCCCCCGGTAGTGCTGCACCGCCGAGTCCACCGTCATCAGCAGATAGAGCAGTGCGGTGAAGGGCAGCAGCGGCGCCGCCCACAGCGGCTGTCCGTAGTAGCGCAGCATCGGCAGATAGGTCCCGCTCATCACCGCCCAGGCCGCCCCGCCCAGCGCCGCGAGCACCGGCCCACCGCCGGCCAGTCCCGCCACCAGCGCGACGGGCGGCACCAGATAGACCAGCGCCAGGCCCAGCACCGTGCCGAGCAGCAGCAGGGGCCGGTGCCGCAGTTGGGCGTACGCGCTGCGCGAGACCATCCGCCACAGCGCGCCCGGCCGCGGATACGGCCGCACGCTGTCCACCCGGTCCGCCAGCCCCAGCCAGATCCGCCCGCCGCCGCGCTGGACCGCCCGCGCCAGCGTCACATCGTCGATCACCGCATGCCGGATCGCCTCCGGGATACCCGCCCGCTCCGCGGCCTCCCGCCGCAGCAGCACACAGCCCCCGGCCGCGGCCGCGGTCCGCGCCCCGGGCCGGTTGACCCAGCGGAAGGGGTAGAGCTGCCCGAAGAAGTAGACGAACGCCGGCACGATCAGCCGCTCCCAGAACGTCACCACCCGCAGCCGCGCCATCTGGGAGACCAGATCCAGCTCCGCCGACCGGGCTGCCGCCACCAACTCCCGCAGACTGTCCGGCTCGTGCGCGATATCCGCGTCGGTCAGCAGCAGATACTCCGGCGCGACGCGCTCGCGCGCCAGCGCCATCCCGTGCCGTACGGCCCACAGCTTCCCCGTCCACCCCGGCTCGGGCTCGCCGGGCGCGGACACCGTCAGCGGCAGCCCGCCGCGCGCGGCCGCCAGGCGCCGGGCCAGCGCGCCGGTCCCGTCCGTACTGCCGTCGTCGACCAGGAACACCTCCGCCCGGCCCGGGTACTTCTGCCCGAGCAGCGACGGCAGGCTGTCCGGCAGCACCGCGGCCTCGTCCCGTGCCGGGACCACCACACCGACCGACGGCCAGCGCTCCGGATCCCGGCGGTCCGGCAGCCGTACGTCCGTCCGCCAGAAGAAGCCCTGCCCCAGCAGCAGCCACACCCAGGCCAGCAGGGACCCGGCACCGATCCACTCCATCGCTCCCACGGCCGCAGTCTGCCGCACCGCACCGGGCACGCCCGGGCCTGCGACACGGTGTCGGCACGGGGAGTCAGGGGAGGACGGGGAGACCGGGGCAAAGGGGAGGGGAGGCGCCGGGAAGAGAGCGGGCCGGCGGTCTTTGGGGGCGCCCGGCCGGGCCGCCCGGTATGACAAGCCGGACGGGCGGCTGAGTAAAGTGTCCGGGTGAAGATCGCGCTGATGGACTCCGGGACCGGGCTTCTCGCGGCGGCCGCCGCCATGCGGCGACTGCGGCCGGACGCCGATCTGGTCCTCTCCTCCGACCCCGACGGGATGCCCTGGGGCCCCCGCACCCCCGACGATGTCACCGCCCATGCGCTGGCCGTGGCCCGCGCGGCGGCCGCGCACCGCCCCGACGCCCTGATCGTCGCCTGCAATACCGCGTCCGTGCACGCGCTGCCCGCGCTCCGCGCCGAACTGGAACCGCAGATCCCGGTCATCGGCACCGTCCCGGCGATCAAGCCCGCCGCGGCCGGCGACGGCCCCGTCGCCATCTGGGCGACCCCCGCCACCACCGGCAGCCCCTACCAGCGGAATCTGATCGAACAGTTCGGGCGCGGGCTGGAGATCACCGGGGTGCCGTGCCAGGGGCTCGCCCACGCGGTCCAGGTCGCCGACGAGGCCGCGATCGACGACGCCATCGCGGCCGCCGCCCATCTCACCCCACGGGACGTACGCACCGTCGTCCTGGGCTGCACCCACTACGAGCTGGTCGCCGAACGCATCCGGGCCGCCCTCCAGCAGCCCGGCGCCCCTGCGCTCGTGCTGCACGGCTCCGCCGAGGCGGTCGCCGCCCAGGCGCTGCGCCGTATCGGTGCCGAACCGGCCCCGGCGGCCGCCCCGACCGGCGCCCTCAGCGTGATCCTCAGCGGCCGCCCCGCCGGACTGCCGGCCGTGGCGCTCGCCTACGCCGAGGGCCGGCTGCTCGCCCGGAGCCGTACGGACCTGGCGCCGGGAGCTGTGCTGCCGGCCGCTCCCGCCCCCGACGGAGCAGCCGCGACGGCCCGCCGCTGACGTCTCCCGAGACGGCCCGCCGGAGACGTCACCCATGACGTCTCCGGTCTCGCAACCCGGGCCGGAATGGGGCCGTCCGACGCAGTGCCACGGGGTGCGAAGACGCGTACGCTGCGTTTCATGAGGGACCACCCCCACGAGGGGGCAGCAGCCCCCGGTAACTACGGCAGTACCGACGGTGACAGCAGTGGAGCGCGCCCTGGCGGCGGCTCCCATGCCGAGATCCCCGAGGTCTGGCACGGCAGCGCCACCAACCGCATCCAGTGGCTGCTGGCCGCGATCGGCGCGGCCTGTCTGGCGCTGGGCATCCTGCTCGCCGTCGAGAGCAACTGGACCTCGGGGCGCGCGCCCCTGGTGATGTCGGTGGTGGGCTGTGTCGCGGCCGGTCTGCTGGTGCTCTTCGGCACGCTCGCCTTCGTCCATGTCGCGGTACGCGTCGACAAGGAAGCCCTGGAAGTACGGTGCGGCCATATAGGGGTGCCCCGCCGACGCATTCCGCTGGACACCGTCGTCGGTGCCGATTTCACCCCCCAGGTCACGCCCCGCCACTGGGGCGGCTGGGGCTACCGCTGGCGCCCCGAGCAGGGCACCGCCGTGGTGGTCCGCCGGGGCGAGGGCGTGATCCTCCGGCTCGGCGACGGGATGACCTTCACCGTCACCGTCGATGACGCCGAGGGCGCCGTCCGGGCCATCCGGGGCCGGCTCCGGCCGCGCGAGGGGACCCCGGCGGGCACCTGACCGCCGCGCGGACGGGTGTGCCCGGCGCGCGTACTCCGGGCGGGGCCGGTCGGGGAGGTCCCGTAGGGTCGAACCCATGGCAACCCCCGACTTCATCCGTGACCTCCGGAACTCCATCGGCCGCCAGCTCCTCTGGCTGCCCGGGGTGAGCGCGGTCGTCTTCGATGACCAGGGCCGGGTCCTGCTGGGCAAGCGGGTCGACACCGGCGGCTGGTCGGTGATCGGGGGCATCCCCGAGCCCGGCGAGCAGCCTGCCGAGACCGCGGTGCGGGAGGTCTACGAGGAGACCGCCGTACGGGTCGTCCCCGAGGGCATCGTGCTCGTCGAGACCATGCCGCCCACCCGCTACCCCAATGGCGACGTCTGCCAGTTCATGGACGTGACGCTGCGCTGCCGGGCGGTCGGCGGTACGGCGCGGGTCAATGACGACGAGTCGCTGGAGGTGGGCTGGTTCGCCGTGGACGCGCTGCCGGAGCTGGAGGAGTACGCGCTGACCCGGATCAAGCGGGCGCTGGAGGCCGGGCCGACGTGGTTTCAGGGGATGGGTGCGGAGCCGGCGGGCGGGCACCCGGAAGCCTGATCCCCGGCGGCCGCCCCCGGGGGCTCAGGCCGCCGGACGACAGGCATGGGCTCGGGCGTCGGGCGTCGGTGCCGGGCTACAGCTCCTCCGTCGACGGCTCGTCCATCGGGTCGGACTCGTCGGGAAGCGGCGGCAGCTCCGACTCGTCCGGGGCGCCGGGCTCTTCGGTGCTCGCGCCGGGCGGCTCCTCCGTGTGCATCTCCCGTTCGGCCTTGCGGCAGGTGGTGATCCAGGTGCCGGTGGGGCCGCTCTCGTACTGGCACATCCAGCCGCGTACGGAGAGCGTGGCCCGGTCGTCGCGGGCGTCCCGCGGCGCCCGCACGAAGAACTCGGACATCACCGCACGGGCCTCCCCGCAGCCCACCGTGCCCCCGGCCCCGGGGTCGGCGAAGAGGGTGACGTCTCCTTCCGGGCCCAGTGCGTCGGGGAGTTCACCGCAGTTCACCGGTTGGCCGGGGACGGTCGGGGAAGCGGAGCCCGCCCCACCGTCCGGGGTACGGTCCGGCCCGCCGCCGGTGGGGGAGGCCGCGGCCGTCGTGTCCTGGCCGCCGTCCGCGTCCCCGCAGCCCGCGGCGGCCAGCGCGAACAGCACCGTCGGTACGGCGATGAGTCTCCGCATGTCGGCCTCCCTGGTGGCGGCGGTGCGCAGACGGCATGCCGCCCCACCGCACAGACCTTAGGAGCCCGCCGGGCGCCGGGCGATCCGGGACGGCCGTTCGGGTGACGCGCACCGGACGGCCGGGGCCCGCGCGGCGGCGTCGCCTGGGGCGTGGCGGGCCTCGTTCCGGGGGAGTTGTCGGATGCCGGGTCACCGGCCCGCGGTCGTCCGCCCGTGCTGCCCGACAGGTGCCGCCACCACACCCGGGCCCCCAAGTGTGGGGCTGGACCACATCGATGCCGGCCCCACACGCTGCCTAGGGTGCGGACATGACCGCGATCGGCACCCCAGACCCGGTATCCCTCGATCTCGACGGCCGTACCGCTCTCGTCACCGGTGCGGCCGGTGGCATCGGACGCGCCTGCGCGCTGCGGCTGGCGGCGGCCGGCGCCACGGTGCGCGCGGTCGACCGGGACACCGACGGCCTGGCCCGCCTCGTGACGGACCACCCGAACGGCGCCCGTGGCCGGATCGAACCGTGCCCGCTGGATCTCACCGATCTGGACGCCGCCGAGCGGATCGCGGCCGGCACCGATCTGCTCGTCAACAACGCGGGCCTCCAGCTCGTCCGGCCCATCGAGGAGTTCCCGCCCGAGGTCTTCCACGAGGTCCTGACCGTGATGCTGGAGGCGCCCTTCCGGCTGCTGCGGGGCGCGCTGCCCCATATGTACGCGCGGGGCTGGGGCCGGGTCATCAACATCTCGTCCGTGCACGGCCTGCGGGCGTCCCCCTTCAAGTCGGCGTATGTCGCGGCGAAGCACGGCCTGGAAGGGCTGTCCAAGACCGCGGCCCTGGAGGGCGCCCCGCACGGCGTCACCAGCAACTGCGTCAATCCCGGCTATGTCCGCACCCCGCTGGTCGAACGGCAGCTCGCCGACCAGGCCGCCGCGCACGGCATCCCCGAGGAGCGCGTACTGGCCGAGATTCTGCTCGCCGACTCCGCCCTCAAGCGGCTGGTCGAACCGGCGGAGGTCGCCGAGGCCGTCGCCTATCTCTGCACCCCGCAGGCGTCCTTCGTGACGGGCACCTCGCTCGCCCTGGACGGCGGCTGGACCGCACACTGAGCAGCCCCCGGTCCGTATCCGGGCGGGCGGAGGCCGGCGCACCGCGACGACCCGGAGGTATCCCTGTGACCATGCCCACCGAACAGCCGGCGCCCGAGCCGGGCCCTGAGTCCGTCAAGACCCCGCGGGCGGCGCCCGTTCCGTACGCACCGGAGGACACCCCGCCCGGCCAAGACGGCCACGACCCGGCCGAGGCCCCCTTCCTCGGTCTGCTGGCCGCCGGCGCCGCGGCCGAGGAGTACGAGCGTCCGGTGCTGCGGGCCCGTGCCGGGGGCGCGTCCGCCGGCCGGCTCGCCGCACTGGAGCGGGCCAAGCTGCGCGCGCTGCGGGTGCGCGCCGAACTGGAGGACCGCCGGCGGCGGGAGGCCGAGCTGTCCGCGCTCTACGCGACCGCGCACGACCTGGCCGGGCTGCGGGACCTCGACGCGGTGCTGCGCGCGATCGTCCGCCGGGCCCGCTCCCTGCTGGGCACCGAGGTCGCCTACCTCACCCTCCACGACCCGTCCGCCGGTGACACCTCCATGCGGGTCACCGACGGCTCGGTCTCGGCGCGGTTCCAGCAGCTGCGGCTCGGGATGGGCGAGGGGCTGGGCGGGCTGGTCGCGCAGACCGCCCGGCCGTACGTCACCGACAGCTACTTCCACGACGAGCGGTTCCGGCACACCCGCACCATCGACTCGGGCGTCCAGGACGAGGGGCTGGTGGCGATCCTCGGGGTGCCGTTGATGCTCGGCAGCGGCGTGATCGGGGTGCTGTTCGCCGCTGACCGCCGCGAGCGGGTCTTCGAGCACGGCCAGATCGCGCTGCTCGCCGCCCACGCGGCCCATGCCGCCGTCGCCATCGACACCGCCAACCTCCTTGACGGGACCCGTAAGACGCTCACCGAACTGGAGGCCGCGAACGAGATCATCCGCGACCGCAGCGCGGTCATCGAGCGCGCCTCGGACGTCCATGACCGGCTGACCGAACTGGTGCTGCGCGGCGGCGGGGTCCAGGACGTCGCCGGGGCGGTGGCGGAAGTGCTGGCCGGCGAGGTCGAGTTCACCGAGCCCGGCGCGGCACCGGCCGAGGCCCTGGACCGCTCGCGCGCCGACGGGCACGCCGTACGGGACGGCGCGGACTGGGTCGCGGCAGTGGGGGCGGGCGGCGAGGTCCTGGGCGCCCTCGTGCTGCGCGGCCACCCGGCCCTCGACCCGGTCGACCAGCGGACGCTGGAACGGGCCGCCATGGTCACCTCTCTGCTCCTGCTCGCCCGGCGGACCGCCGGCGAGGCCGAACAGCGGGTGCGCGGCGAGCTGTTGGACGATCTGCTGAACGCCGCGGACCGCGACCCCCGGCTGCTCCGGGAACGCGCGGCCCGCGTCGGCGCCGACCTCGATGCGCCGCATGTCGTCCTGGCCGCCCGGACCGACGCGCCCGGTGGCGGGGACGACGATGCCCACTCCCACGGCGCCGACCGCCGCCGGCTCTGGTCGGCGGCCTCCCATCTCGCCGCCACCCGCCGGGGTCTGGCAGCCATACGGGACGGTGGTGCCGTGCTGCTGCTGCCGCTCGATCCCGGCGGCGACCCGGCGCACGCCGCCCGCGAGACCGCGGCCCGGCTCGGTGCCGCGCTGCACCTGCCCGTCACGGTCGGCGCCTCGGCTCCGGTCCCGGCCCCCGCCGCCCGCCCCGCGGCGGTCGCGGACGCCTACGCGGAGGCCGGCCGCTGCCGGGAGGCGCTCAGCGTGCTGGGCCGGGCCGGCCAGGGTGCGGCCGCCGCCGACTTCGGCTTCCTCGGCCTGCTGCTCGCCGACACCCGCGATGTGCACGGCTTCGTTCGCCGCACGCTCGGCGCGGTCACCGAGTACGACGCCCGCCGCGGTACGGAACTGCTGCGGACCCTCGGCGCCTACTTCGCCTGCGGAATGAGCCCGGCCCGCACCAAGGAGGCGCTGCACGTGCATGTCAACACCGTGGCGCAGCGACTGGACCGGGTGAGCCGGCTGCTGGGACCCGACTGGCAGACCCCGGCGCGCGCCCTGGAGATCCAGCTGGCGCTGCGGCTGCACCAGCTCTCCTCCGCAGTGGTGGGCGATACCGGCGCGTAGCAGGAGGCGAGGATCCGCGGCGTGCCCACAGCCGGTCGGTACCGATGGCCGCCTCCGGGTGCGCGCCGTCGCGACCTGCGGCAGCGTGGTGCCGAAGCTTTCCCCCCACTGACAGAGGAGTGCGACATGGGTGACAAGGGCGGCATGGACAAGATGAAGGGCAAGGCCAAGCAGAAGGCCGGCAAGATCATGGGCGACGAGCGGCTGAAGGGCGAGGGCCGCGCGGACGAGGCCAAGGGCAGGGCCAAGGAAGCGATGAGCGACGCCAAGGAGAACGCCCGCGGGATGAAGGACTCCATGAAGGGCAAGAGCCGCTCCTGACGCCCGGCGGGGGCGTGGCGGGCCTGCTGCCCCGTCTCCCGGAGCGTCCCCGGGCCCGCCACGCCCCCGCCGTACATCAGGTTTCTCAGGCCCCTCCGGACGGTACGGCCGACGATGCCCCGCCGTCCGGACCGGCCGTACCCGCATCGGCCGAACGGCCCCCGCCGGGCACCGCGCCCCCATCCATGTCGGCGAGGTCCCGGCTCCGGGTCTCCCGCGCCACACCCACCGCGACCAGCGTCAGCAGCGCGGCGGCGATGACGTACAGCGCGATCGGCGTCGGGCTGTCGTAGTCGGCGAGCAGCGCGGTCGCGATCAGCGGGGCGGGCGCGCCGGCCGCGACGGACGAGAACTGGGCACCGATCGAGGCGCCCGAGTACCGCATCCGGGTCGCGAACATCTCCGCGAAGAAGGCCGCCTGCGGCGCGTACATCGCACCGTGGAAGACCAGCCCGACGCTCACCGCGAGCAGCAGCGGCCCGAACCGGCCGCTGTCCACGAGCGCGAAGAACGGGAACGCCCAGACGCCGACGCCGACCGCGCCCAGCAGATAGACCGGCCGGCGCCCGATCCGGTCCGAGAGCGCGCCCCAGGCGGGGATCACCGCGAAGTGCAGCGCCGAGGCGAGCAATACGGCGTTCAGCGCGGTCTGCTGCGACAGCGCGGTGTGCGAGGTCGCGTACACGAGCACAAAGGCCGTGATGACGTAGTACGAGATGTTCTCGGCCATCCGCGCCCCCATCGCGATCAGCACATCCCGCCAGTGGTGCCTGAGCACCGCCACCAACGGCATCTTCTCCACCGCGGCACCCTCCGCCCGCCGGGCCTCGGCACGCGCCAACGCGGCCTGGAAAACGGGCGATTCATCCACCGAGAGCCGCACCCACAGCCCGACGACCACCAGCACACCCGAGAGCAGGAACGGCACCCGCCACCCCCAGGACACGAACGCCGCATCCGACAGCACCGCCGTCATCACCGACAGCACTCCCGTGGCCAGCAACTGCCCCGCAGGCGCGCCGGTTTGCGGCCACGACGCCCAGAAACCGCGCCGCCGGGCGTCCCCGTGCTCCGACACCAGCAGCACCGCGCCGCCCCACTCCCCGCCCAGCGCGAACCCCTGCACCAGCCGCAGCGCGGTCAGCAACACCGGCGCCGCCGTGCCCACCGTCGCATGCGTCGGCAACAACCCGATCGCGAACGTCGCACCCCCCATCAGCAGCAGACTCACCACCAGCAACTTCTTGCGCCCCAGCCGGTCCCCGTAATGCCCGAAGACCAACGCCCCGACCGGCCGCGCCGCAAACCCCACCGCATACGTCAGAAACGACAGCAACGTCCCGACCAGCGGATCCGACCCGGGAAAGAACAGCTTGTTGAACACCAGCGCGGCAGCGGACCCATAGAGAAAGAAGTCGTACCACTCCACGGTCGTGCCGATGAGACTCGCGGCAACGATGCGCTTGAGCTGGGCGGGCGGCGGTGGGCTGGCGGTCGCGGGGGAGGACATCGGCACCACTTCCTGACGACGGGCGAAGACGCTTCGTATCGCCACACCGTAGAAACGCCCAGGCCAGACGCACATGTGGCCGGCCGCCACACTTCGGGGCCGGACGGTGCGCGCGGGGACCATGACGGGGGCGTGGGGGAGTGGGGGCGAAGCAGGCGTCGGACTTGGCTGGTGCCGGACCTCATCTGCGGGCGTACACGGGGCTGAGCCGGTGCGCCCCACGCCGTCCATGTCCTGTTCCGGCCACCCTCATGTCCGCCAATGACCGGTTCTCGCCTGGTTGGGAAGGGCGGCTACTGCGAAGCTCATGGCTTCGCAGAAGGCCCTATGCCGCATAAATGGTCCTTTAGGGAAAGGAATCCGCATGCGCGTCAGACTCGTTACGGCCGCCGTGGCTCTCTCCGTCGCACTGGGTGGCACCGTCCTCGTCGCCCCCGCCGCTCAGGCCGCGGCGCACCGGCCCTCCGCAGTGGTGGCCAAGGTGGCCGCGGCCGGCTTCAACGTCGGGGGGATCTGGACGCTGTATCAGAGCAACTCGGCCAACGCCACGCTCTCCGTGACCCAGGACGCCCAGGGGAAGCTCACCGGCACAGCCAGGACGGGAAGTGCGACGACGGGCACCATCGAGGGGTTCGTGGACGGTTCCTATCTCTACTTCGTCATAGCCTGGAGCGACGGCTCAAGGGGCCGCTACATAGGTTCCCGCGGTGCTGACGGCCGCCTCAGCGGAGTCTCCACCGACCTGGCGCATCCCTCCAGCCAGGCCACGTGGTACACCACTTGGACGTTCTGACGTCCCATACCTCCCTGCGTGGCCCCGGTGTGCTGCACCGGGGCCACGCCTCGTCCGCGTCCGGAGCGGTCCGGGTCGGCCGCTCCGGACGCCGGGCGGGCACGACACGTCGGGCATCGCGCACTTATGTCACAGATCATCAACAACGCAACCAAATAGGCGGGTTGACCTCTCTTGCAGATGAGAGCTGACAGCCCTTGTCCACTGCCTGTGCCAGCCGAGGAGACATCTGCCGTGTCCGAGACATCCACTTCCGTGATCCGGCGCCTTCGTGGGCGGGCCACGGGACTCGCAGTGGCCGGTACGGCCCTCGTCCTCGCTGTCCCGATCCCGGCGACGGCCGTGGCCGGCCCGGCCCCTGCGGCCTCGGCCGACCCGGTCTCCGTCCTGTCGTACACGGCCAAGGAGCGCCAGGAAGCCCTCGCCTACTGGACGCCCGCCCGCATCAAGGCCGTCGGGAAGTCCGTGGACCTCGGTCCGACCGGGCCGAAGGCCAAGCCGTGGCGGGGCACCGCGCTGAAGACCGTGGGGCGGCTCTTCTTCGTCAACGCGAACGGCGCCGATACCTGGTGCACGGCCACTGCCGTCAAGAGCGCCAATCGCTCCGCCGTGATGACCGCCGCACACTGTGTGCGCCGGGGCTCCTCTCCCTTCAACACCAACATCGAGATGGTGTTCGTCCCGGCCTACAGCAAGGGCAAGATGCCCTACGGCGCGTTCGCGGTCCGCACCGCCGTCACCCCGCGCAACTGGGAGAACGACTCCACCGACGACCTGTCCACGCTGGTCGTCGACGCCGACAAGAACGGCCGCAAGCTCACCGACGTCGTGGGCGGCCAGGACATCGCCTTCAACCGCCCCGTTGGCGGCACCATCTCCGCGTTCGGCTACTCGGCCACCCGCCCGCAGCTCGGCGAGGAACTCCTCCACTGCGTCGGTACGGCCAAGGAGAAGAGCGGCGTACAGGCCATCCCCTGCGACATGAGCGGCGGCTCCAGCGGCGGGCCGTGGCTGGCCGACTTCAACGCCACTACTGGCAAGGGCACCCTGGTCTCGGTCAACAGTGCACTGGACTCCCTGACACCGACCGAGATGCAGGGAGAAGTGCTGGGAGTCACGGCCAAGAAGGTGTACGACCGGGCCCAGCACGGCTGACGCGGCGGCGCGGGTAGGTACGGGTACCCGACGCCAGGGCACTATCGCCGCGCGAAGGGACGCCTGCGTCGTCGACCGTGGCCAGGGGCCGCCGCCCGAGCGGTGACAGGCAACCGTGCGGTGGTGTGTGGCATCTCCATGGGCGACAACGGCCGGTGGCCCCCGGCCTCGGCGATGCGTTTACAGCACCACCTGCCGATGGGCCTCTGACGCCCATCGACGTGCCCAGGCGCCGCCTCGGACGTGTCACGAGGTAGGCGGCAGCGCGAGCCAGTCCTGCCAGGTGATGTCGCGGCCCAGGTAACGGGGCTGCTGGAAGGGCCAGTCGGCGGCGATCCACCGCGGCACCAGCGCGTCGAGCGCGCGTTCCGCCTCGCCGCCGACGAGGTCGTCCACCACCCACCAGGAGACCTCTCCGTCGGAGCCGGTGCGCTCGGGCGGGTCGATGTAGACGCAGCCGAGGATCGCCGTCTCCTCCTCGTCCAGCAGCGCGTAGTTGAATGACTGGTGCGCGGCTATCTCCTTCTCGTGCCGCAGCAGGTCGATGCGGTCCGCTTCATAGGTCATCGTCTCCGCGGGCCAAGCCCAGGCCGGGCCGAAGATCTCCCACAGGCGCTCACGGGAGCCCATCACGGCGGGGTAGTCGAGCGGGGTGTCCGCCTCCCGGATCGGCCGCAGGTGAAGCGCGGTGTCGGGCACGGGCACGTACACGGGGTGGACGAAGTCGTCAGGCAGCCAACTCATAAGAGCTGAGGCTACAACCGGTCGGAGTGGCCGCCACGGCGGAACCGTTCGACGGACGTGCGGAGCAGCTTGATCTCTGCGCCGGTGACGATGCCACACCGTCCCTTTTTCGGCGCTTGCGTGGCGCAGCGCTGTCAAGAGGCCCGGGCTCCGGTCGGCCATATGCGGGTGGTGGGGCGGGGCAGGCAACCGCGGTGCGGATCGTGGCCTCTCCATGGGCGACTTTGTTCTCTCGCCAATGGAGGACTGATGGGTAAGGCGAGAACACACCGTGCTGCCTGGGCGGGTGCGGTCATGGCAGGAGCGGCGCTGGTGGCGTCGGCTGCGCCGCCCGCCGCCGCGGTGGTCGGGGGAGACCGGGCCGAGATCAAGAAATATCCCTGGACCGTGGCGCTGACGTCGCAGGACGTGAAGGAGCCGGAGTGTGCGGGCACGCTCGTCGCGCCGCGCAAGGTGCTGACCGCGTCCCACTGCGTGAGCGCGGCCACCGTCGATGGTGTGCGGGTGGTGGGCGGCCGGGAGGACCTACGGGATACCCGTAAGGGCACCGTGCGCAAGGTGACGAAACTGTGGATCCACCCCAAGGCCGACACCGAGGGGCACGGCGCCACCTACGCGCACGACCTCGCCGTGCTCACCCTCAACGCCCCTATGCCGTACCGCACTCTGCCGCTCGCCACCCCGGCGCAGCAGAAGCTGTACGAGGAAGGCGCGCCCAACCGGGTGCTGGGCTGGGGCTCCACGACGGGCCGCGATGACGACACCCGGGTGCCGCCGTTGCAGACCGCGCTGATCCCCAACCGGGGTGATGAGCAGTGCATCACGGCGTACGGCACCCTTAGGTACCGCTCGGCGTACACGATGTGCATCGGCTATCCGGCGGGCGGCGTCAGTGCGTGCTCCGGTGACAGTGGGGGCCCGGTCGTGGTGCGGGGGCGGCTCGTCGGGGTCATCAGTGGTGGCGGCAGTTGCACCAGCCGTCTCTATCCGGGAGTCGCGGTGAAGTCGGCCTCCTATTACTCGCTCCTCCAGAGCCAGATCGCCGGGTAGGGGTGGGAGGGAGTATGCGGATGACACGGCACAGCTACCTGCGATGGCCGGTTCTGCTGAGTCTCATGGTGCTCGTCGGGGCCGGTTTCGCCGTGCTGCCGGCACCCACCGCCCAGGCCGTCGTCGGCGGGCAGAAGACCACTACGGCGGCGGCACCCTGGGCCGTCGCGATCAATCTGTGGCGGCAGACCGACACTTACCCGCGCTCGGGGCAGTTCTGTGGCGGCACCCTCGTCACGCCGACGAAGGTCGTCACCGCCGCCCATTGCGTCGTGGACGAGGCGCCCACCGATCTGGGGGCGGTGGCCGGCCGTACCGACCTGCGTCGTCACGAGGGCCGGATGCGCAAGGTGACCAAGGTCTGGATCCATCCGCGGTTCGGCCGCCATCTGGAGAACGATGTCGCCGTCCTCACGCTCGACAAGCCGATGCCGCCGCAGTACACCCCGCTGCCGATAGCCACCGCCGCCGACACCGGGCTGTACCGCCCCGGCACCGGCGCACGGGTGTACGGCTGGGGCCTGCTGGATTACGAGAACCGTGCGGCGAACGCGCTCCGGGCGGCGCACCTGCGGGTGCTCCCCGACCGGACGTGCCAACGGCTCAACCCCGGGGGCGACTTCGATCCCACGATGCACGTCTGTGCCAATAATTCCGTCACCGGCGCCCATCATGCCGAGGGCGACAGTGGCGGCCCGCTCGTCGCCGGTGGCAAGCTGATCGGGACCGTCAGCTGGCTGGCCAACAGCGACGCCGCCACACCGACGCCGGGCGTCTACACCCGGGTCGCGGCCTTTTCCCGCGAGATCACCAAGCAGCTCGGGTGAGGGAGGCACGGTGAACGGGGCGGTGGCCGTCCGCCCCGTTACGTCCGTGCGCCATAGGCATGATCCGTAGGTCAGTGCGTCGGACGCCGAGCTCTGCCAGTAGGTGACGGCGGCGTTGTCGTCCTTGTGCGTGCCTGCGGGCAGGGTGAGCTTGGCGGGGGTGCCCACCGGACCGGAGCCGTTGCGCGGAGCGAAGTGCACGCTGAGGCGCTGGGCGGTGCGGCCATGGGTGTCACCGCCGGGCTCTCCGCTGAGCTGGATCGCGGCGTAGGCGGACCGGCCCGGGGCGACGGTCACGACCGACTGCGGCTTGCTGTCCTCGATGATCCGGGTCACCGACTGGTCGTCGTCGAAGCCCAGGAGGGGCACGGAGTAGGCGTCGCAGGCGCGGGATCCGCTATTGGTGATCGTGAGGAGCAAGTGATTGATGGGACGCGTGACCTTGCTGACCACGACCTTGACGGTCGCTCCCGTACAGGCACCCGACGAGCCGCTCCCGGCGCCCTGGTTCGCCCCGGCACCGCCGCCGGTCTTTCCGCCGCCCGGCCGGCTCGGGGCGCCGGATTCCGGGCGTGCCGCGGATGACATCTCCCGTCTCGGTGTGCTGCTCACAGCCTGCGCGGCGGGCGCCCGGGTGCCAACCGATCCGGGACAATGAGAGAAGCCGGAACGCTGAAACAGGCTCTGACCTGGGGAAACGACCACTGCCTGGAATGCTTTCCTGGAACGGCGGAACGAACAGGGGCGCAGGGCGGGGACGGAAACGGCGGAGTTCGCAGGGCAGTTGCGCCGGCTGAGGGAGCACTCCGACCGTAGTTGTGGCGTCCTCGCCGGGCAGTTGCATATGAGCTGGCCGCCCGGCGGGCCGAGGGGCTGCCCCTGAGCACGCCCCGGGGAGGCGTCATCGCGGCCCCGGGAGAAGGCCGTCAAAAACTTTTTCAACCCACCACCAATCCGCGGGCGTTGCGGCTCCGAATGACGTGTGACACCTCGCCGAGGTGTTGCTGTCGAACCCGGACGACGTGCGGTCCCCCTCCTCCGCGGAGGCCGCCGGAAAAGGAACGATCGTGATAGCCAAGCGCACCCGCCACCTCGCCGTAGTCGTCGCTCTGCCCGCCGCCCTGGCCCTCACCGTAGGCGCCTCGTCCCAGGCCGTCGCCCAGGGCACCGGAGCGTTCCAGATCAACCTGGCACAGCTGAACAACTCCGGTTCCAAGGGCACGGCGATGCTCAGCCTCCAGGGCAGGCAGCTGACCGTGAAGATCGAGTCCGAGGGGCTCGTGCCCGGCCAGCCCTCCGCTCAGCACCTCCACGGTTCCACCGACGGCCATGACTTCCACTGCCCGGACGCGAGCGACGACACGAACGGCGACGGCGTCCTCAACAACACCGAAGCCACCGTCGATTACGGCAATATCAACATCTCGCTCACCACCAAGGGGCCCACGGACATGAAGAGCGGTCTCGCCGTCGACCGCATGCCCGTGGCGAACGCGCAGGGCAAGCTCTCCTACGAGCGCACCATCCCGGTCTCCCAGGACGTGGTCGACCACATCAAGGACCTGCACATCGTGCAGCACGGCATCGACCGCAACGACAACAAGAAGTACGACTTCGAGGGGGCGGGCAAGAGCGAACTCGACCCGAAGCTCCCCCAGGAGGCCACCGCCCCGACCAACTGCGGTGAGGTCCTGGGCGCCGCGGTGGGTTCCATTCCGGTCGGCGGCGTCGAGACCGGCACCGGGCCGGTTGAGGAGGGCGGGGTTCCGGCCGCGGTGCTGGGCGCGGGCGGGGCCGCCCTCGTGGCGACGGCCGGTGCGCTGGCCCTCGTGCGGCGCCGGAAGAACGTCCTCGCCGCCGGGCGGGCCGGGGACAACGGGGCCGCCGCGTGAGCCGCCGGTACGAGGACACCATGAGCACCGTACGCCGCCGGGGCCACCGCGCCACCGGCTACGCCGTCGCCGCGGCCCTGTCGGCCCTGCTTCTCGCGGGGTGCGGAGGGCAGGACGCGGCGCCGCCCCGGTCGCTCCCCGCGGGGCAGCCGCCGGGTGACGGTGGCGGGCAGTCGTCCGACGACGCGGCGCCGGGCGGCGGCTCCGGGAGCAAGGCGGCCGCCAGTATGCCGAAGTCGGTTCCGCAGCGGCTCTCCATCCCGTCGCTCCAGGTCTCCTCCACGCTGGAGACACTGGGACAGCAGAAGAACGGTGCCATGGAGACGCCCCGGGACCCCGACAAGGCGGGCTGGTACCAGCCGGGGCCCACGCCCGGCTCCCAGGGACCGGCGGTGATCGCCGGCCATGTCTCCTGGAACGGCAAGCCGTCGGTGTTCCAGAAGCTGTCGTCGATGAAGCGCGGGGACACCATCGAGGTGTCCCGGCAGGACGGGAAGACGGCGAAGTTCACCGTCGACCGCATCGCCCAGTACCCGAAGAACAAGTTCCCCACGCTGGAGGTGTACAAGAACCTCGATCACGCCGGCCTCCGCCTGATCACCTGCGGCGGTGAGTACGACGAGGGGCAGCACTACTTCCCCGACAACGTGGTGGTGTTCGCCAGCCTCACGGGCAGCGCGTAGACCGGACGCGCGCCGCACCGGCCGGCGATCCGGCGCCCCGCACGGGCGACCGGGCCGCTCGCCGGTGCCGGGGCGCCGGACCGTCGCTTCGGGGCAACCGCCATACTGCCAGCGATCTTTCCTCGCCCCCGAAGGGAACCTCGCGACGTGTCCTCCACCGCCCCTCGCCCCGTCACACGCACCCGCGTCGTCATCATCGGCGCCGGTCCCGCCGGGCTCACCGTGGCGAATCTGCTGCGCACCGCCGGAGTCGACTGTGTGCTGCTGGAAGCGGAGAGCCGGGAGTTCATCGAGCAGCGGCCGCGGGCCGGGTTCATGGAGGAGTGGGCGGTGCGCGCACTGGCCCGGCACGGGCTGGCCGACCGGCTGCTCGAACGGGCCCCTACACAGGGCGAGTTCGAGTTCCGGTTCGACGGGGAGCGGCACACGATGCGGACCGGCGAGCTGTCGGGCCGCCGTCACTACGTCTATCCGCAGCCGCTCCTGGTCACCGACCTCGTGGCGTCGTACGTGGACCGGGCGGGCGGTGAGGTCCGCTTCGGGGTACGTGAGGTGGCACTGCACGACATCGACAGCGACCGGCCGGCGGTGTCGTACACCGATCCGGTGACCGGTGACCGGCACCGGATCGAGTGTGACTTCATCGCCGGCTGCGACGGCGCCCGCGGGGTGTCCCGGGCAGCCGTCCCCGACGGCCGGGCGGTCCTCACCCGCCATGACCACGGCGTCGCCTGGCTGGCGCTCCTCGCCGAGGCACCGCCGTCCGCGGACGGCGTGATCTTCGGCATCCACGAGCGCGGGTTCGGTGCCCATATGGCCCGCAGCGACCGGGTCACCCGCTACTACCTCCAGGTTGCGCCGGGTGAGGACGCCGGGAACTGGTCGCATGACCGGGTGTGGGACGAACTGCGCGCCCGGCTCGCCGCGGACGGCGCCCCGCCGCTCGCTGAAGGACCGCTGATCGAGAAGGTGGTCCTGGACATGCACAACTATGTGGTGGAGCCGATGGTATTCGGCCGCCTCCACCTGGCGGGTGACGCGGCGCATCTGGTCGCCCCGATCGCCGCGAAGGGCATGAACCTTGCGATCAATGACGCGCTGCTGCTCGGCGACGCGCTGATCGCGCACTACGAGGGCGACGAGAGCGGGCTTGCCGGATATTCGGAGGCGTGTCTGCGGCGGGTCTGGCAGTACCTGGAGTTCTCGCAGTGGCTGTCCTCTGTGCTGCACGGTGCCTCGTCCGGCGACCGCTTCCAGGCGGGCACGGCGCGGGCGCGGCTGCGGCGGCTGCTGGGGTCGGAGTCCGCGGCGAAGGCGTTCGCCGGGCTGTACATGGGCGAGGAAGCCGATCTGTGACGCCCTGGCGGACCGGGCGGGCGGTGCCTCCGTGGGGTGACTCACAAACCGGGGTGGGGTGGGATCCCGCGGACCTGGGTACGCGGCCTCGTGATCGCCGGGCGAGATACCGTTGAGAAGTGGTAGAAATTCGGCGAAAAGCATCGCTGAGTGATGGAGGAGGCAGACGTATGTCATCGAAGCGCCGTCGTAAGAAGAAGGCACGTCGCAAGAACGGTGCCAACCACGGCAAGCGGCCCCAGTCCTGAACGAAGGCTGTGACCGGACCTCGCCGATGGGGTTCTGGTGGGCTCCGTGTCTCCGCACTTCAGCGGAGCGCGGAGCCCACAGTGCTGTGCGGCACCGGCTCACGCCTTCGTCAGGGCCTCGGCTATCCGCTGGGAGACCTGTGCCTGGGTGGCGTCGCGCCGGGTCGGGTTGAACGAGAAGACCACGCGGCGCTGTTGGTCCCGGGTGGCAAACATGGCCGAGCTGTAGCCGTACCGTTCGCCGGTCTTGCCCCACAGGGTGATGCCGTTCACCGTGAAGGTCTGTAGGCCCGCGGCATAGCGGGCCGGAGTGCCGTCCACCATGCGCACCTCGTCCGGGGGCAGGGTGAACATCCGCTCCAGCTCATGGGGCGGCAGGAGTTCGCCCGAGAACAGGGCGGTGAGGAAGCGGTCCAGATCGCCGGTACGGGAGATCATCTCGCCCTCTCCCCAGGCGGCCGACTGGTCGAACTTGGTGATGTCCAGCAGGGAGCCGTCCGACATCCGCAGATAGCCGTGCACATGCGGCCAGTGAATCCGTGGGTCGTTGCCGGGCACGGCGGTGTGCCGCAGGTCCAGCGGGCGCAGGATGCGGTGCGCGATCGCTTCGCCGTAGCGGCAGCCCGTCAGCCGCTCGATCAGCAGGGCCAGAAGGACGTAATTGATGCCCCGGTACTCCTGCTTGGTGCCGGGGGCGAACTTCATGGGGCCGTGCGCCACCTGCGCCACGAGCTGCTCGGGCGTCCACCGGTCGTAGCGGTGCCGGGCGATGTCCTCCGGGGAGGACGGGTCGTAGGGCGGGTCCTGCTCGTCGGGCAGCCCGCTGGTGTGGTTCAGCAGCTGTGCCACCGTGATCGGCGGGAACCCCGACGGCAGCAGACCGGGCAGCACACGCTGAACCGGCTGCTCCGGCGACAGCCGGCGCTCGGCGGCGAGCTGGAGCACCACCGTCGCCACGAACACCTTGGTGATGCTGCCGATCCGGAAGGTGTCCCGCTCATGGACCGCGCGGCCGGTGGCCCGGTCGGCGACGCCCTCGGTGCCGCACCAGCGCCCGGCCGAACCACTCACCCGCAGCTGGGCCGCGGTCAGCTCCGGATGCTCCAGATCGGCGAGGGCGGCCCGCAGCGCGGGCACGTTCAGCGGAGGGACGGGGACAGGGGCGTGGGCGGACGGGTTCCGGCGGGCCGGGCCGCCGCCCGACGACAGGGCCGATGACGGGGCCGGGCCCGGACGGGACGCGGCACCGGCCGGGCCCGCCGTGGCGGCGACCACCGCGCCGGACAGTGCGGCCCCCACAACTGCCCTGCGGGACAAGGGAGAAAGGCTCATGTCGAACAGCTTCGCGGCCGCGCCCCGCGCCGTCGTCAGGGGTCACCCTGACCCGCCCCTGAACCACCCCGGAGACACGCCCCGAGCCTGGCCGGACTCCGTGCCCCGATGCCCAACCGGAAACGCCCGCCGGAAACGCCGCCGGAACGCCCGCCCGAGCACGCTCCCGCGCTCGACACCGTGCCCGGCGCCGCCACGGTCACCGCCCCGCTCCCCGCCGTGGTGCCGCACCGCCCGTTTCACCCGCCCCGTCCGTCCCGCCCGCACCGCTGACGCGCCCGAGTAGAGGGAGCCCAGGCGGCGGTCTAGCGTGGAAGGGAGTTTCGCCTCCCGGGAGGGGCTGTTGCCATGTCTCAGGGCCGGACGGACACCGCCTCCGGTGGCCGGCTGTCGCATTTCCTCGACAGCCCCGTCATCGGAATGTCGCCATGGATCGCGATGTCGGTCCTGGTCGGGCCGGGCCGCTTCGAGCTGGCCGTCGCCATAGCCCTGGCCCTTGCCGTGGCCATCGTCATCGTCGGCCGTATACGCCGTCCCGGGTCCTCCTTCAAAATTCTGGAGATCGCCGATGTGGTGTTCTTCGCGGTGATGGCGGTCATCGGCATTTTCGCCTCCCCGGGCACCCACCGCTGGCTGGAGAATTATTCGGGCGAGGTCGCGAACATCGCCCTGATGACGATCGCCCTCGGGTCCATGGCGTGCCGGGTGCCGTTCACCCTCCAGTACGCCCGGGAACAGGTGCCCCGCGAGTTCTGGGGCGAGCCCAGATTCCTGCGGACCAATTACTACATCACGGGTGCATGGGGCGCCGCATTCGCCGTGGCAGCGATAGCGGGGGCCTATGGCGACCTCGTGCTGCACAATTCCAATAACCCGTGGACCGGCTGGATCATCCAAATCGCGGCCATCATCGCGGCCCTGCAGTTCACCCAGTGGTACCCGGACGTGGTGCGGGCGCGTTCACTGCGCGAACGGGGTCTGCCCGGCCCGCCCGAACCCCCGCTGAGCAGCCTGCTCATCCCGCTGGCGGGCTATCTGACCCCGGTGGGCATCGTGGTCCTCGTCAGCGGGGCCGGGCCGGTGTGGCTGGGCGTGGCGCTGATCGTGCTGGGCATAGTGCTCGTCAAATCCCTGAGCCGCGAGAAAGAGGCCGAGCCCGAGGTATCGCGCTGACCCGAGGTATCACGGTGAGGGGTTGACGGCACCGGGTGCCACGTGATCTAGAATCGCTGAATGATCTTTATCGTCGTCAAGTTTCCCGTGAAGCCCGAGTACGCCGAGGAGTGGCCGCAGCACGTCGCCTCCTTCACCGAGGCCACCCGCGCCGAACCCGGCAACCTGTGGTTCGAATGGTCCCGCAGCATCGAGGACCCGAACACCTATGTCCTGGTCGAGGCATTCAAGGACGATGCCGCCGAAGCGCATGTCAATTCCGACCACTTCCGCGCCGCCATCGAGCAGATGCGCCCGCTGCTGCGCCGCACCCCCGACATTGTGAGCACCACCATCGAGGGCGCGGACGGCTGGAGCGCCATGGGTGAGATCACCATCGACTAAGGACCGGCGACCGGCTGAACGGCCGTCGGCTGGAAGTCGACCGTCGCCGACCGCCGCGCCGAGCGGGAGCGCGTACGTCGCGAGCAGCGGCTGGCCGACGGACCGCGCTCGGAGCACGGCAGCCGGCCCTGCTCATCCGGCGTGTGCCACACATGCGAGCCCGACCGCGCGATGGCCACGGTCCCGGCGCAGCGCAAGGTGGAGGGCCCGCCGCGTGGTTCCTGCGGCGAGTGCGGATGCAGGATCTTCCTGGTCGGCGCCGCGCTCAAGGACAGTCTGTGCAAGCCCTGCCGAACGAGGCAGCCGCAGCGACAGCGGAATGGCCCGCACTCGGCGAAGCAACTGGAGCGGCAACCTGCACCGGCTGCCGGCCCGGCTCGACCGATAGGAGACGCAGGCCCGGGCACCGGGACGCGCCGATGCAGTATGATCATGACGCAGCTTCGGCCCGCAGGTCGGAGCCGCGCGTCTGTGGTCCAAGGAAAGACGCCCACCAGCCGGTGGGAGATGCAGGTGCAAGGCCTGCCGGGCGCTCCATTCAAGGGGCCCTTCCTCGCACGAGGAAGGGCCCCTTTGCGCTGAACGCCTGGCCCTTGGAGCCGGCGCAGCAAAAAGTGCCGCGCCGAAGCAGCCGCACTGGTGACAGTGGTGGTGCAGGAGACGACAGCCCGCGAGTTCGGGATCGTGAAGTCGGATCTCACCGCGGCGCGGACTCAGGACGACGGCCATCAGGCGGCCGCCGTGCTTCAGCACTGTCTCGGCCAACCAGCTGTCCGGGTCGTCCGCGATGCACGAGACGGCGACCAGCGTGCCTAAGGCTGATGCCGTCGGGGATCTGGGAAAGTGATGATCTTCCAGAAGAGCACGACTGCCAAGTTCCCCGACGACGTCACGGATTCAGGCTGCTGCGACACATGTCCGCAGACCGTAGACCGGATCCCAGTTGGCGCTCGGGTCCTGGTAGAACGCGTTGGGCGTGGTGTAGATCGGATTGGTCGAGCCGCCGGAACCGTACATGCGGACTCGCCGGCTCTGCGTCTGGTTGTTGATCCATGCGCCCGGTCCAGCGAGCGTGGGACTCCCTGAAGCCACGTCGTAGTACTGGCAGTAGTAGAAGTCCCACTGCGTGGCATTCCCGTCCATGGTCGCGCAGAAGTTCCCGTAGTTGCAGTTCATGGCCGCCAGAGGTCCCGGCGTGGTGCGCAGGTCCCGGGCATGCCGCTCACCGGGCACCGCCACCGTGATCTGCCCGCCCGGGAAGGCGATGGTGTTCGGACCGCTCTGATAGCTGTCGCGCATGGCGGGCAGGTAGCTGTCCACCCTCTTCTGCAGGGCCGTTGCCTCTGAAGCGGTGAGACCGGCCTGCCGTGCCTGGGCCGTCCAGGAGGAGTTCGCGTGGGCAGTACCGCCGGTACCCAGCACAGCGTTGCCGCCAGCGCGGCGGCCACAGCACATGTCCATCTCGTACGTCTCATCGTCGTCCCCTCATTCCACTGCTCGGCTCATACGGAGTGCTTGGAGATGCCGCGATGCACGCGGTCGGTCCTTGACCGAACTACTTCTGTGGATGGAGCAGCACTCCGACCGGGGCGGCATGCTGCGCTCGAATGGTTCAAGCCCTGCGGCTGATACCCCGGCTCCCCTGCCCGCCACGGAACAACGGAAGTCCGGTGGGTCCGCTCCGAGAGGCTGCGGACCCACCGGACTTCCCCGTCAGACGTGATCAGGCCCATCGGCTCCAGCCGGGGGATCGCGCAGGACTCCCCAGGTCTGTCCGGCTCAACGTTTCGACGAGGTCCGGAAGAGGGCGGACTCTGTTCGTGGCCTGCTGTCGAGGAACGGACGAGTTACTCGACCCAGATGTAAAGGGCCCACCTGCTGCCGCGCGGAGTGCAGTAGGCCGGGCCGGCGTAAGACGCCGCCAGCGAGTAGCACGTCGACTCCGAGTAGCTGCCGTCATAGTGCCAGTACCCAGGCACAGTCGCTGTCGTGCTGGCCGGAGAAGGCGCGGGAGCCGCCTGTGCGGTGGCGGTCGAACCGCCGGCCAGCAGAGCGACTCCCACCGCGAGGCCTGCGAACCATGTACGAGTACGCATGATGCTCCTTCAAGAGGTGTGTCGAATGATGTATCGAGGTCGGGTTTGCCCTTCCTCGCCCCTCTTTGGCATGAGACGTCAGCCGAATCCGGGTGATGCCGAGAATGTCCGCACGGCCACCGGGCTGACAAGGAGAATCAGCGTTCGCGTCTGTTCGAAACAGTGCTGACCGGTGTTCCGAACACCCCCGAACACGGCTGGTTTAAGGAGTGCCAGGTCACCAACTGTGGGGTCATGCTGAAGCAATGACCGAGAAGGGGGACGGCTTCGCCGAGCTACCGGAGGACGCACCACAGCCCGCACAGGCCCGGACGCCTACCGAGTTCACCGCGGCCCTGCGTTCGCTGCGGATCTGGTCCGGACTGACCTACCGGCAGCTTGAAGACAAGGCGACCGCGAACGCCGACACACTCCCGGCCAGCACGATCGCAAGCACTCTCGGCCGCGTCACCCTGCCCCGAGAAGGGTTTGTCGACGCCTATACCCGCGCGTGCGGCCTGGGCGCCGAAGAAGTACGTCAATGGCGCGAGGCACGCCGCCGCATCGCAGGCAACGCACCCGTATCAAACGGCGCTGCGCGCGACGACGATCCCGCCACTCCCATCACCGGCGCGCCTGCCCCGGCGAGCGTCCCGCGGTGGCGCCGGGTGGCCCCCCTGCTCGGTGCCGCAGTCATCGGGGTTGCGGGCACACTCGGCGTCAGCAGCATGATGCACGACGCGTCGACACCAGCCGCCCTGCCCGAGATGCCGGTGACCGGCCTGCGCATGCTGGCCGTGGGCAGTTGGGCACAGATCCACCCTGCCCGGACACCCAAGCTGTGCCTCACAGAAGGCAGGGACCGCACCGGTCGATACCGAACCGCCATCGCTGCCCAACGCTCCTGTACGAATGCCGCCCTGCCTCAGGTGTTCCTCGAACCGCTGGGCAAGGAGATCGTGCAGATCCAGTGGCACCACCCGAAGTACGGCATCGGCTGCCTCACCGTCCTGTCGAAGGGGCCGGGGCTCGACCTGCTTGAGCCCCGCGACGACTGTGCCGACGACAACCGGGCCCAGCAATTCCACATCGAGCGCTTCGGCCCGCCTGCCACCGCCCACTTCCGCATCCGTCCGGTCATCACCGGCCGATGTCTGAGCCTGCGTCACCAAGACACCCAGGACGGAGCGGAAGTTGTCCAGGGCCGCTGCTCCGGCGCCACCGACCAGGACTTCCTGATCGAACTGACCCCGCCCCCGCAAACCGCTGTGGGACGCACCCCGTCGGCACAGTGACAGATCCCGTCCTGCACGCGGCACGACCGACGCGTACCCTCCAGCGGACGGGCATTCCGCAAGCGGTGCAGATCCGACGATCCCCGTCGGAGACCGTTTACCAGGTCCCGACCTCGCGCCAGTGCTGCGGCCCGGCCGGTGCTCCAGCAGCCAGTAACTAATGTTCGAAAATGGCAAGTTCACCGCGCGACGGCAGCCCACAGACACCTGGGCCTGCCAGTGCACGGGAGGCCGGCGGCCCCGGCTCGGGCGCCGCCTTGCCGACCCGTCCCGATCACGCAACCTCGACCAGAAGGTCGACCGCCTGGGCGAGAAGCTCGATGGCTTCATCGCCGAGCGGCGGCCCGTCAACGCCACGCTCGTGGAGCTGAGGTCCTCCCTCGCGGGCAAGGCCCCCAACGCCGGCTGAGCATCGGGGCCGTGCCCGGAAGTGAACTCAGTGTGACCTCGCTCACGTCGGCTGGGGGTGAGCCGTCAGGGTGCCGCCGGAGCGTTCTGCGGTGTTGCGCTTGTGGTGGGCTGCGAGTGCCGCCGGGGTTCTCGCGATATCGCCAGTTCCACGGATATTTTCGACCCGGAGGTAGGAATTCCGGCGGAATGGGGGTCGCGTCAAGGTGCAGTGATTGAATGCCAAGCTCCGCTTTACCAAGTCATTTGGAAGGCAATAATTCTGCATGAAGGTCGGGGTGAAGGTGTAGCGTCCATCTCCCGGCGGGCCCAGCGAACTGAAGGTCCGCCAAAATTGGGGGGGGGAGATCATGGCGATAAAGCATCTGTTACCTGCGGCCTTAGCGGTCGCGGTACTGGCCGTTCCTGCCGCGGCCTATGCGGCACCGTCTCCAGATGTTCCGCGCCCGACGCCGTCGAGTTCCACTGTGCAAGACCGGAATTCAGCCACGGTCGCGCCGGAACCCACCGCTTCTGACAAGCGGAGACCGAGTGCCAGACCCACAGTTCCTCAATCCAGACCGTCCGAGAACACCCGGCAGGCGCAGGTCACGCAGGCGGAAGCCAAAAGGTTGGAAGACTTCTGGACGCCGGCCCGTATGGACCAGGCCAAGCCAGTGGCCGAGCAAGCTGAGCGCGAGGCGAAGCTGCCGCCAGAAGCGCGCGAGCCGCGCCGTCAGTCGATGTCTCCCTCGCACCCCTTCAAGGGGATCAAGCAGGTCGGGACCTTCTTTTACCAGGAGGATGACCAGTACCGTTTCTGTGCCGGCACCGTCGTGCCTTCCCCGGGAAAGAACATCGTGGCCACCGCGGCCCACTGCTTCGACAGCAGTGACCGTGTCACCAAGCTGGTGTTCGTTCCGCAACACCATGAAGCGGAACCACGGCCGCACGGCGTCTTCCCGATTTCTGTCGGGAAAATCTACATGGACCCCGCCTATATCACGCCGGGCGGAGACAAAGCCTACACCGATCTCGACTTTGCGTTCCTGCAGACCTCCCCGAGGTCTGACGGAAAGAAGGTCGAAGAAGTGGTAGGCGCAATACCTCTCGCTCTTAATGCTGGCTTCGATCACCCGGACACCCAGGTCATCGGCTACCCGTACCTGCCAGGTATGGACGGCTACAAGCCCAAGCAGAATCCGCTCACCTGCACCACGCCCTTGAAGGAGTTCACCACCGCCAGCGCTGACGGATGGAAGGGCGGTACCTTCGCCGAGGTCAACTGCGACGGTTATGTCTCCGGCACTTCAGGCGGGCCCTTCCTGATCAAAAAGGACGGCGGACTGGCGCTGGCCGGGGTGACCGGAGGGTGGAAGACCGGCGGGCACAGCCCCGACACTTCCTACAGCTCCTACTTCGACAACGACGTCAAGCGGGTCTTCGACGCCGCAGTGGCGGGCAAGCAGCCGCCTACCCGCTCAATTCTCCCCGGGGCCGAGACCTGGAAGCACGCAGAGGAGATCGCCTCTGGCTACTTCGCCCTCGATGGAGAGGATGTCCCCAACGACCGGATGGACATGTTCGTCCTGTGGTCGGACGGAGAGCTCACGGTCTATCGCGGTGCGAGTGCTGACCGTGGCCACTTCGACAAGGAGTACAAGATCAAGGGCCCCAACGCACAATGGGGTGATCACGCTGTCGAAGTCACGGCAGGCGACTTCACCGGCGACAACGGCTCCGACCTCATCGTGCGCTGGTCCGACGGTGAACTCACGCTCTACCCCTCGGTGGATGAGAAAGGCTTCCACGGTGAAAAGCAGCTCCAGCCGCCCAACGCCACCTGGAAGCACGCAGAGGCGATCACTGCCGGCCGCTTCTCTGCGAACAAGTGGCAGGACGACCTCGTCGTGCGCTGGTCCGACGGCGAGCTCTCCCTCTACACCGATGTCTCCGACAAGGGCTTAGGCAAGGAGACGAAGGTGGTGGCTCCGAACAAGCTCTGGACGCACGCTACCGAGATCGGCGCCGGCGACTACACCGGAAATGACAACTGGGATCTCATCGTGCGCTGGTCCGACGGTGAACTGACCAACTACCAGGACTTCACCGGCGGCGCCCCATGGGGTGAGAACAAGCTCCACGGACCGGATTCCACCTGGACACACGCCCTGATCGTCTCCGGTGGCGACTACTCCGACAACCCCCACGCGGACGACACAATCGTCCGTTGGTCGGATGGCGAACTCACCCTCTACACCGACGGAAACGCGCAATCGATCGGCCGAGAGAACCGGCTCGTCTCGCCCTAGCACGCTCAGGGGGATGGCTGGCGGTGGCTTCCACGACATCAGTTGGGAAGCCACCGCCCAGAGACCAGGAAGCGCACCCTGAGCGCCTGTCAGGCTTTGGAGCTCTTTTGTGGGCTGCCGGCCCAGGCCGCCGGCCCGTCCCGGACGTTCTGCTCGAAGTGGCCCTGAGTCGGTGACCCGCAGGAAACACTTGGCAGGCACCAGAACCTCACTCAACGTGCGCACACGGCAGGAGACACCATGCGCCCATCCCGTTATCGCCCGCGCCTCGCGCTCGCTGCGACCATGCTTGCCGTCTTAGCCGTACCGGCATGCGGCAGCGAGTCGGGCAGCCCACCACCGGGGAAGTCATCGCAGCGGCCCACCCATGCACCGGTGAAAGACAAGAAGAAGGTCGCGCAGGACGCCTACATCGCCGGCTACAACCGGGGCCGGGCAGTCCGTGACGCAGGGGGCAAGGGCTCGTCAGTCCGTGAAGTCGTCTGGGGTGGCTGCACGCGACGCGCTCTCAGCGCCGGCCAGGAGGCCGAAGCCGACCGTGGAGCCTGGGTCTCCGGGTGCCTGGACGGCGTGAGCGAAAACGCTGAGCACCTGCCGAGCGGCCAAGTCACCAAGCGCACCAACGACCAGGATCTCCTTGAGCGTTTCAAGGCCTGGCTGAGTGATACCGACAAGCCGATGACCGCGCATGTCAACAGGCTGACCCTCGTAGAACTGCACCGCAGTGACTACGACATCGAGCTGACCACCGGCTATCCGTCTACCGGGGACGACCATTCGGCAGCCACCGACCTGGCGCAGTCCTTTGTGACGTGGTGGGACGGTGACGATGGCGACGGCACCGCCTGGAATGTAGTTGTTCGTGGCACAGATGGAGAAAAGCTAGCCACAAACAGGCTCTAACAGCTATCGATAAAGCCTGGAGTGCACCGCTTGCATGTATCCGTGCACTTTTCTCTGCACGTATACCTCGCTGCCGACGCCGCAGGAACCGCCGACGTCGAAGTGAGGGTGCCGGCGCGGGGCGGCCGAACGCCGCGGGGCCGACGCGCATGTCGCCGCGGGACCGGCTACTTCACCAAATGGCTGAGGAACCAGTCCCGGGCGAGGTCGGCGACCTGTTGGAGGGCGCCGTGTTCCTCGAAGAGATGGGTGGCGCCGGGAATGATCTCGACGCGGGTCTCGCACCGCAGCGCCGCCTGGGCCTGCTGGTTGAGGTCGATGACCACGTTGTCGTTGCCGCCCACGATGAGCAGCGTCGGTGCCCGTACCGCGACGAGCAGCGGTTCGGCGAGGTCGGGGCGGCCACCGCGGGACACCACGGCACCGACGTCCGCGCCGGGCGTGGCGGCGGCCCACAGCGCCGCCGCGGCGCCGGTGCTCGCGCCGAAGTAGCCGATCGGCAGGGCGGTGCGGTCCCGCAGCCAGCCGGTGGCGGCCGTCAGCCGATCGGCGAGGGTGCCGATGTCGAAGACGTTCGACCGGTGGGCCTCTTCCGCCGGGGTGAGCAGATCGAAGAGCAGGGTGCCCAGGCCCGCCTCGTTCAGGGCCGCGGCGACCAGCCGGTTGCGCGGGCTGTGCCGGCTGCTGCCGGAGCCGTGCGCGAACATCACCACCGCGCGGGCGCCGGCCGGCAGCTGGAGGTCCCCGGTGAGCCGGACCCCGGCGGCGTCGATCGCCACCTCCTCCTCGACCTCCTTGTCCACCGCGGTCTCCGCGTCCGGCGCGGACCGCTCCGGCCCGGGGCCGGCCGCGGCCTGCGCCAGCAGTGCCACGACCTCGTCGTCGGGGGTCTGGGAGAAGTCCCGGTACCACTCGCCGACGGCGGAGAAGGCGAACGGGGTGGAGAGGCAGACGAATTCATCGGTCGAGGTGCGCAGCCGCTCGGCCGCGTCCGGAGGTGCCACGGGGACGGCGAGCACCACACGGGCCGCGCCCTGCGCGCGGACCACCTGGCACGCGGCCGCCGCGGTGGCGCCGGTGGCGATCCCGTCGTCCACCACGATCGCCGTCCGGCCTTCGAGGGAGAGCCGCGGCCGTCCGGCACGGAAACGCTCCGCCTGGCGGGCGAGTTCCGCCGCCTCGGCATGCTCCACGGAGGCCAGATCCGCCTGTCCGAGCCGGCCCCGGCGGACGATGTCGTCGCTGATCACCCGCACGCCGCCCTCGCCGATGGCACCGAATCCCAGCTCGCGCTGGTAGGGGACGCCCAGTTTGCGGACCACGATCACATCGAGCGGCGCCTTGAGCGCCAGCGCCACTTGGAAGGCCACCGGGACGCCGCCACGGGGCAGGCCCAGCACGACGGGCTCTTCCCCCTCCAGGTGCTGTAGCGCTTCGGCGAGACGGTGCCCCGCGTCCGCGCGGTCAGTGAACAGCACAGTGTGCACCCCCTAGCCAGGGGAGACGGAAGCTGCGTTCACACCTCACTTCGAAATAACCCCATTCGCGGCTCCTTCGCAAGTCGGACGGTGGATGCGGCCCGGCCGTCCGCCCGGCCCGGCTGACCGTGGTTACCGTCGGCGTATGGAAGGAATCGGAGCGGTTCTGATCGATATCGACGGTGTGCTCACCGTGTCCTGGAAGGCGCTGCCCGGCGCGGCCGCGGCGATGGAGCGGCTGCGCGCGGCCGGACTCCCGCTGCTGCTGGTCACCAACACCACCTCACGGACCCGCGCCGTGGTCGCCGGGCGGCTGGCCCGGGAGGGCTTCCCCGTAGGCGTCGACGACATTCTGACCGCACCCGCCGCCACCGCCGCCTACCTGCGCGCCCACCATCCGGACGCGCGCTGTCTGCTGATCAACAGCGGCGAGGTCCGGGCCGATCTGGAGGGTGTGGAGGTCGTCGGGGGAGGGGCCGACGACGAGGACCGGGAGGCGCCGGACGTGGTGGTGTTCGGCGGTGCGGGCGAGGAATTCGGCTATGCGGCCCTCAACGCCGCTTTTCGCCATCTCCAGCGCGGTGCCCGGCTGGTCGCCATGCACCGCAATCTGTACTGGCGTACGGCGGACGGGCTCGACCTCGACACCGGGGCCTTTCTGCCGGGCCTGGAACGGGCCGCCGGTGTCGAGGCGGTGGTCACCGGCAAACCGGCCGAGGCGTTCTTCGCCACCGCCCTGGCACAGCTCGGCGCCGCGGCGTCGGAAACGCTGATGGTGGGCGACGACATCGAGTCCGATGTGCTGGCGGCCCAGCGCTGCGGGCTCACCGGGGTGCTCGTCAAGACCGGCAAATACCTGCCGGAGACCCATCGTGCGGCCACCGGCACCCCGGACCGGGTGCTCGACTCCTTCGCCGATCTGCCCGACCTGCTCGGTCTGCCCGGCCGGCCGGAGCGGTCCGGCCGGCCGGAGCGGCCTGCCCCGCCGGAGCGGCCCGCCCCGTGAGCCGGGGTGCGGCACCGCTCCCGGAGCTCACCCCGCCCCGGCGTCCCGGGCACGCCGGTAGTGGAGCAGGACGACGCCGTTGGCCGGTCCTGGTGTCCGACGCCCGGAACAGGGGCATGCCCCGCCCGAGGATGACCGGGTGGATGTAGAGGCGGTACTCGTCGATCAGATCGTGCTCCCGGAACGACGCGGCGAGGTCGGGGCCGCCCAGCGTCATATCGCCGCCCGGCTGTCCCTTGAGCGCCATGATCTCCTCGGGGACGACTTCCCGCTTGAGGGTGGTGTGGTACCCGCCGGCCTGCTCCAGGGTCCGGGAAAACACGATCTTGGGCATGTCCCGCCAGATCCCGGCGAATTCAGCCATCGGGCCGGTCACCGCGGGATCGGCATCGGCCGTGGGCCAGAATCCGGCCATCAGCTCATGGGTGACCCGCCCGCACAGGAAGGCGCTCATCTGCCGCAGCTCCTCGTTGACGTACCGGTGCAGCTCGTCGTCGACCAGATGCCAGTCGATCTCGCGGTTCGGGCCCTCGAAGAAGCCGTCGAGGGACACCGAAAGCCACACAATGATCTTTCTCATCGCGGTCCTCGCAGAGGTCGTCGGGGCCGGGCGGGCACCGGCCGGACGGCTTCAGTGTGCCCGGCGCGGGCGCGGTGGCGGCCGTACGCGTGCGCACGGCGTGCCGGGGCGAGGGTGCTGGTCAGGACGGGTCGGTGAGCAGTGCCGCGATCTCCGCCGCCGTCCAGTGGCCGTCGGCCCCCGGGCAGCCGGCGAGGTAGGCGGCGGCCCGGCCGGCGCTCCATCCGTGGGAGGCGACGATGCCGGCCGCGATATGCCGCAGATAGGCCGCCGACGGTGCGTTCATGGTGATGTCCTGGCTGCTCCACGGGGCGGTGAAGGTCACCACCGGGTCCCCGTCCAGCAGACCTGCGCACACCAGCGTCTCGTACCGTCCGGGGCCGATCCGGGCCTGCCCGCGGGTCACCGCCTCCGTGAGATCGAGATCCTCGCCGGGCTCCCGGCCCATCTCCTGAGCGGCGATGTCGGAGAACTGGGAGAGCGTCAGCAGGTAGGCCCGGGAGGGGAGTTCGGCGCTTCGGCCGTCCTGGGCGGGGCTGGCATCGGGGTCGTAGAAGGCCCTGCCGCCGGTCCACACGTCCGATTCGGTGGCGAAGTAGAGCAGCCCCGGCAGCATGACCGGTGCCGTGCGCGCGGGACCGCGGGGGTCCCGGCAGCCCGGGTAGCTGCGCAGTCCACCGGCCGGCCGGCCCCCGGCCAGGTAGGCGGTCAGCCGGTCGAGATGCATGTTGGAGCCGTATGCGGCGTACCAGAGGCGGCGGACGGGGGTGCGGTGCCGGACGGCTTCGGGGGAGTCGTCCAGGACTTCGAGGCGTCGGGGCCTGATCACACACTCACGCTACGCGGACCGGCCCGAGTGCGAGGCGCACGCGAACGGCCGCGGTCAACCTGGCTTGATCGTTACCACCCCGGGTTTTGCCACGGAGGGTCTGGAGATGCGCACTGCACGGACCGGAACGGAGCGGTCCGCAGGCAACCGGCGGCCGGTCGACGGCCGGATGCCGGGGGACGGAGGCAGCATGGCGGACAAGGTGTCAGGGCGCACCGGCACGGAGATATCCAGGGGCGGGACGGCGGGCCGCGACCCCGTACCCGCGCCGGACGCGAGCCGGCGCCGGATGCTCGCGGTCACGACAGCGGCCGGGCTCGGACTGCTCACGGCCTGCGCGGGCACGTCCTCACGTGCCGATTCCGCGTCCAGGGCCTCACCGCCGGGGCGGCCGGGGTCCTCCGCGTCGGCCGGGAGCGGTTCCCCGGGCCCGTCCGGCTCCGCGTCCCCGGGCCGCCCGGAGAGGCGACGCCGCCCGGAACTCCCGCGTGGCGGACGGGAATTGTTCCCGCGATACCGGCTGGCCGGGTTCTGTGGCCTGCCCGGCGCCGCGGCGCTCGGGCGGCTCGGGACCGGTGACCCCGGGCGGCGGGCCGCCGAGGCGGAGAAGGTGGCGCACTCCTTCGCCGCGGGGCGCGAACCCCTGCCGGTCCTCGAACTCCTGGCGACGGTCGCCAATTCCGCGGCCGGCCCGGACGGCAGGTACCGCTCACGGACGCCCGCCGCCACCATCCGCCGCTTCCACCGGGTGGCGCGCGAGCGCCGCGGGCTGCTGCTGTTGAACATCCAGCCGGGCCGTGCCGCGGTGCTCGACGAGGTCAAGGCGCTGCGCGACTGGCTCGTCCACCCGGACGTGGGGATCGCCCTGGACCCGGAGTGGGAGATGGGCTCCGGCGAGGTACCGGGCGACACCTACGGGCATACCGACGGCCATGAGCTGACGAAGGTCGCCCGCTATCTGTCCGGCCTGGTCGAGAAGCACGATCTGCCGCAGAAGCCGCTGGTCTTCCACCAGGTCGCCACGTCCGTCGTGGGCGAGGAGTCGGCGCTGCGCCCCCAGCCCGGTGTGGCGCTGATCAAGAGCGCCGACGGTATCGGCTCGCCCGGCCTGAAGCGCGGGACCTGGCGCAAGCTCGTCCACGATCTGCCCGACGGCCTGCACACCGGCTTCAAGCTCTTCTACGAGGAGGACGCCGAGGGCAGCCGCCTGATGACGCCGAAGGAGGTACTGGCCCTCCGGCCGCAGCCGGAGTACGTGATGTACGAGTAAGCCGCCCGGAACGCTTCGGTCCGGACGGCTCGGGGGCCGGGGCGCGGTAGCGGCCCGCCGCGACGGTCACCGTGCCGTCGCGGCGGGCCGTGATCCGTCGTCAGTACGCGTGCCGGTCGGCCCGGTTGGTCCACGCCGCATAGGCGTTGGCGCCCAGCTCGGGGTGGATCTGTTCGATCTTGATCCGCCGCTCGCCGAGGGGCCGCTCGAAGTCCTCGTACTGGAACGAGTCGTCGAAGCCGATCCGCGCGGTGTCCTCCAGGTCGCAGCTGTAGTACACGGCGTCCATCCGTGACCAGTAGATGGCGCTCATACACATCGGGCAGGGGGCGCCGCTGATGTAGATCGAGCAGCCCTGGAGCATCCGGGCGCGTTCCGGCAGCGGGTCCGGTGAACCCTCGGGCCGGGCGACGTACGCCAGCGTGCTCTCGTTCTGATGCTCCACGGCGATTGACGGAGCCTCAGGGTTGAGGACCTGGATGGCCTTGCTGATGGTCTGCATCTCGGCGTGAGCGGTGGGGTCGCCGGTCAGCAGAACACGGTTCTGCCCGCGGGCGAGGATCTCGCCGTTGCGCGTGATCACCGCGCCGAACGGGCCGCCCCAGCCGTTCTCCACGGATTCCGTGGCCAGCCGTACGGCCTCTGCGAGGAGTTCTTTGTCTTCCATCACGGACTCTCCGATCGGCATCGATTCCTCAGCGTCCTCTGCGGAACGGACTGCACAAATGCCCAATTTGCCCGATAATTCCCCTATGAACTAGGCTACTCGATGTGAGTTCCCGTGCAAGCCGTGACCCCACGGCGCTCAACGCCACCGTTGTGACCTCGCAGAAGGTGCGCGAGGGCCGGGCCGACGAGTATCAGCGCTGGCAGGACCGGGTGAATCGGGCGGCCGGCGAATTCAAGGGTTTTGTGGGCGCCGAGGTATTTCCACCGGTCGCCGGCGAAGCCAATGAATGGGTGGCCGTATTCCGCTTTTCCGCCATGGACTATTTGACCGCATGGCTGAATTCGGGCCGGCGGCAGGAGTTGCTGGACGAGGCGCACGGGCTCTTCGAAAGCCCCCCGACGCAAGAGGTTCTCCAGGGCGGCACCCCCGCTCAGCCGGCTCAGGAGGCGGTCACGGCCGTGATCTCCCACGAGGTGAAGCCGGGCTGCGAGGACGGGTTTCTGAGCTGGCAGCAGAAGACGCTCAAGGAGCAGGAGAAGGCGCCGGGTTTCATGGGGTCCGAGCTCTTCGAGCCGGTGGCGGGGGTGCAGGACAACTGGGTTGTCGTCTTCCGGTTCGAATCGCGTGCCTACCTCGACGACTGGCTCACCTCCGACGTACGCAGCAAACTGCTGGAGGAGGGGAGCAAATACTTCACCTCCTACGACGTACGCAAGGTGGGTTCGTCGTTCAGCGGCTGGTTCTCGTTCGACCACGGCGAGGACCGGAGCGCACCGCCCAACTGGAAACAGGCCATGTCCGTGCTGCTGGCGCTCTATCCGACGGTGATGGTGCTCAACCTGACCGTGGGATACGGACTGGAGAAGCTCGGAATCCGGGAGTACATCGGGCTGTTCCTCTCCAATGTGCTGAGCGTCAGCGCACTGACCTGGCTGCTGATGCCGACCGTGAACCGGGCGCTCGCCTTCTGGCTGGTGCCCGCCCGGGCCCGCACCCGCCGGGTGCAGGTGACCGGTATCGCGGTGATGCTGCTCTGCTACGTGGTGTTCATCGGCGTCTTCGGCCTGATCACCGGCCAGATCTGGTGAGGAGGCGGCGATGCGCCCACGGGCACCGGCAGTGGGGGCGGACATCGAGGGCACGCTGATCCGGCGGGACGACCCCGGCTACGAGGACGCCCGTACCGGCGCGGTGTGGAACGAGGTCACGCCCCCGCGGTGCCCCGAACTCATCGTGCGGGCCGCCACGGAAGCGGACGTGGTGCACGCCGTCACCTGGGCCCGTGCCCAGGGCCTGCGGGTCGCGATGTGCTCCGGCGGGCACAACTGGTCCGGTTCACCCCTCCGCGACGGGGGCCTGCTGCTCGACCTCTCCGGGCTCCGGCGGTGCGGCATCACGCCCGCCCGGGGCCACGACCCGGCCACCGCCACCGTGGGCCCCGCCGTCACCGGTCAGGACCTGGTCGCCGCCCTCACCCCGCACGGCCTGGCCTTCCCGGTCGGGCACTGCCCCACGGTGGCGGTCGGCGGATTTCTGCTCAGCGGCGGTCTCGGCTGGAACTCCCGCGCCTGGGGGGCGTCCTGCGCCGATGTGCGGGAGATCCGGGCCGTCACCGCCGACGGGCGGACGGTCATCTGTAGCGACACCGAGCACCCCGACCTCTTCTGGGCCGCCCGGGGCGCCGGGCCGGGCTTCTGCGCGGCCGTCACCGGCTTCCGTCTCGCCCTGCACCCGCACCCGGCCTCGGTGTTGACGACCGCCCTCACCTTCCCGCTGGCCGATGTCCGGCAGGTGACGGAGTGGGCGGAGCCGCTCGCGCGCCGCCTCCCGCCGTACGTCGAGACCGCCTTCGTCCTCGCGGCCTCCGGCCCCCCGGCCACCAGCGCTCCCCGAGGGCCCCGGATCACGGTCGCCGCCACCGCGTTCGCCGCCACGGAGCACGAGGCCCGGCAGGCGCTGGAGCCGTTCGCCGACTGCCCCTTCGGCGCATGCGCCGTCACCCGGCAACTGCCCACGCCGGTGTCCTTCGCCGCGCTGCACGAGGGCGCGGCGGCCATCTGGCCGCCCGCACACCGGTACGCGGCGGACACCCTGTGGTCGCCGGAGAGCCACGCCACCCAGCTGACCCGGATCGCCGACGCGGTCGCCCACGCCCCCTCCGGGAAGTCCCTGGTGCTCTCGCCCGTGCAGCCGGTCTCCCAGGAACCCGCACTGCTGCGGAACATGGCGTTCGCCCCGCTCGGCGCGTCCTATCTCGTCTGCTACGCGGTCTGGGAGGACCCGGCCGGCGACCAGGACAACGCGCGCTGGCTGCGGGACACCATGGCCGCCGCGGACCCACGGGGCGAGGGCAGCCACTACATCGCCGAGACCGATCTGGAGGCCGACCCCGCACGGGCCCGGCGCTCCTACGCCCCCGCCACCTGGGACCGCCTCCAGGAGATCAAGGCGCAGTGGGACCCGGAAAACCTCTTCCACTCCTACCTCGCCCCGTGACGCCACCGGGGGCGGGGCGCGGAGCTGCCGCCAGGGGAAGCGGGGACGGCGCCGCGGGGGCACCATGGCCCTATGCTGCTGGCGCATCTCGCACAGGTATCGGGAGACGTCGCCGCCACCCGGGCGCGTTCGCGGAAGATTGCGCTGCTGGCCGGGCTGTTCCGGGCCGCGGCGCCGGAGGATGTCCCGGTGGTCATTCCGTATCTCGCCGGACGGCTGCCCCAGGGCCGGATCGGGATCGGCTGGAGCGTGCTGCGCGAACCCGTGCCGGCCGCGGACCGTGCCACGCTGACCGTACGCGAGGTGGATGCCGCGCTGACCGCCCTGGCGCGGGTTTCCGGGGCCGGGGCGCAGGGTCAGCGGCGCGGACTCGTCCGGGAGCTGCTCGCCGCGGCGACGGCGGAGGAGCAGCGGTTCCTGACCGGTCTGCTCACCGGCGAGGTGCGGCAGGGCGCGCTGGACGCCATCGCGGCCGAAGGGCTCGCCGCCGCGACCGAGGTGCCCGCGGCGGACGTACGGCGCGCCGTGATGCTGGCGGGCTCGCTGCCGGACGTGGCGCGGGCGCTGCTCGCCGAGGGGCCGGCGGCGCTCGCGGACTTCCGGCTCACCGTCGGCCGGCCCGTCGGTCCGATGCTGGCGCACAGCGCCAAGTCGGTGGCCGAGGCGGTCGACCGGCTCGGGGCCTGTGCCGTGGAGGAGAAGCTCGACGGCATCCGCATCCAGGTGCACCGCGACGGACCGGACGTCCGGGTCCACACCCGGACCCTGGACGAGGTCACCGACCGGCTCCCCGAGGTCACCGCCCTCGCCCGGGAGCTGCCGGCCGGCCGCTTCATCCTCGACGGCGAGGTGATCGCCCTGGACGGCGCGGGCCGGCCGGTGCCGTTCCAGCAGGTGGCCGGGCGGTTCGGCTCGCGGGTGGACGTCTCCGCCGCGCAGGCCGCGCTGCCGCTGTCCCCGGTCTTCTTCGACGTACTGTCCGTCGACGGCCGCGACCTGCTGGAACTCCCCGGCGAGCAGCGGCATACGGAGCTGGCCCGGCTGGTCCCCGAGCCGCTGCGGGTGCGCCGCCAGGTGGTCGCCGATCCCGCCGACCCCGCCGCCCGCGCCGCCGCGGAGGAGTTCTGGGCCGAGACCCTGCGCCGGGGCCATGAGGGCGTCGTGGTCAAGGCACTGGACGCCCCCTACAGCGCGGGCCGCCGCGGCGCCGCCTGGCTGAAGGTCAAGCCCGTGCACACCCTGGACCTGGTGGTGCTGGCCGCGGAGTGGGGTCACGGCCGGCGCACCGGGAAGCTGTCCAACCTCCACCTCGGGGCGCGGGACCCGGACGGCGGTTTCGTCATGCTGGGCAAGACGTTCAAGGGGCTCACCGACGCCGTCCTCGGCTGGCAGACCGAGCGGCTGCGGGAGCTCGCGGTGGCGGACGACGGCCATGTCGTGACGGTGCGTCCGGAACTCGTCGTCGAGATCGCCTACGACGGGCTCCAGACCTCCTCGCGGTACCCGGCGGGTGTGACCCTGCGCTTCGCGCGGGTGGTGCGCTACCGGGAGGACAAGACCGCGGCCGAGGCGGACACCGTCGAGACGGTGCTCACCGCGCACGACGGCGGGGACGCGTAGCGCCATGGCCGGGAAGCGCAGTGCCGGACTGCTGCTGTACCGGGGCACGGCGACCGGGGTCGAGGTGCTGCTGGCGCACATGGGCGGGCCGTTGTGGGAGCGGCGGGACGCGGGGGCGTGGACCGTGCCCAAGGGCGAGTACGTACCGCCGGAGGAGGCGTGGGACGCGGCCCGGCGGGAGTTCGAGGAGGAGCTGGGCATACCGCCTCCCGACGGACCCGGTCTCCCGCTGGGCGAGATCCGCCAGTCGGGCGGCAAGGTGGTGACGGCCTGGGCCGTCGAGAGCGATCTCGATCCGGAGCAGGTGGTGCCCGGCACCTTCGAGATGGAGTGGCCGCGCGGCTCCGGGGTGCTCGCCGCCTTCCCCGAGATCGACCGGGTGGCCTGGTGCGGCCCGGACGAGGCGCGGACGCGGCTGGTCGCGGGCCAGCGGGTGTTCCTGGAGCGGCTGGCGGAACGGCTCGCGAGCGGGGCCTGACCCGGGCGCCGCGCACTCCCCGGCTTCACCACCCGCGCAGGCGGTATGCCACCACTCGCCCTGGACACCCCGTTGCCCACCCGGCAATCTGGCGGCGGGGCCGTGCCACCAGGTCCCGAACGGGGGGCCCTGGCCACAGGGTCATGAGCATGCCGCGGGGGCCGCATGTTGCGTATTCACTTCGAAGACCGGGATGTCGCGCGGGTGCAGATAGCCGCCGAACCCGATCCACTGTGGGAAACCGTGCTCGCCCTGCACCATGTCGCCCCACCGGGGCGCGGGGTGCCGGTCTACGGCGCCTGGCGCGCCCGCGCCCGCCGCGAACTCGACGCCCGCGGCCTGACCCGCGCCGCCCGGCTGATCAGCGCACTGGCCCCGGCCGACGCCCGCTACTTCCCGGACTTCCTCACCCCTGACGCGGCCCGCGACGGGCTCGCCGCCGGGCTGGCGGCGCTGCGGGAGACCTCCCCGGTCCGGCTGACGGCGGAATCGGCGCGGGCCGCGCTGCCGGACCGGCTCCCGCGCTGGACCGCCGCACTGGCCGCCGGAAGCCGGGAGCCGCTCGACGAACTGGCCCGCGCCTTCCGGGAGGTGCACCGCGCGGTGATCGCCCCCGACTGGACCGAGGCGGCCGCCACCGTCGACTCCGACCGCGGTGCCCGGGCCCGCGCCCTCTGCCGGGGCGGTGTCGACGGCATGCTCAACAGCCTCCGCCCGGCGCTCCGTTGGGAGCCACCGGTGCTGTACGTCGACTATCCCCAGGACCGCGAGCTGCGGCTGGGCGGGCGCGGGCTGCGGCTGATCCCGTCCCACTTCTGCTGGCGCACACCCATCGCGCTGGCCGACCCCGGCCTGCCGCCGGTGCTGGTCTACCCCGTGGAGCACTCCACGGCGTGGGCGCCGGCCACCACCCGCAGCTGTCATCCGCAGGCGCTGTCCACCCTCCTCGGCCGCACCCGGGCCCGTATCCTCGCCGCGCTCGACGCACCGGCCACCACGGGTGAACTGGCCCGCCGCTTACGGGTCTCCGCCCCCTCGGCCAGCGAGCATGTGAGCGCCCTGCGCGAGGCCAATCTGGCCCGCAGCCGGCGGGACGGCGGTTCGGTCGTCCACGCCCTCACCCCGCTCGGCACGGCACTGCTGCACGGTGAACTCGCCCCCGTCCGGCTGCCGAACTGAGAGGTGCCGGGGCAGCGCGCCGCTCAACGGGGCTCGACGGGTGCCCAGAGCCGGCCGGCGTCGCCCGCGGCCAGGCTGCCCCGGTAGATATCGATCTTGTGGTCGATCATCTTCAGGTTCTCCTGGGTCTCCGCCAGCTTGGCCAGGACGTCGGCGCGGTGGGCTTCCATGAGGGCGAGCCGCTCCGCCTCGTTGCCGGGTCCGGCGGCGACCAGTTCGGCGTAGCGGCGGATGCCCCTGATGGGCATGCCGGTGGCGCGCAGCTTGGTGCAGATGACGATCCACTTGAGGTCGATCTCGCGGTACCGGCGGCGGCCGCCGCTCGTGCGGTCGACCGGGCTGATGACCAGGCCGGCCCGCTCGTAGTACCGCAGCGTGTGTGCGCTGACCCCCGTGCGGCGGGCCGCCTCGGCGATGGTCACGCCCTCCGCGGGCACCGCGGCGGGCCGCGCCTTCGGTTCGGAGGCACCGGATGCTGAGTGCTGCTTGATTTCGAGCACGCTCTAAATCCTAACGTCGGGCCATGAGTTCATCCGTGCTTTCCCCCGCGGCGGCTGCCGAGCTGAGCCCGCGCCGCAAATCCCTGGTGCTCGCGATCTGCTGCGTGAGCATCGTCGTCGTGGTGATGGATATTTCCATCGTCAATGTCGCGCTTCCCAGCATGGGACGCGACCTGCACGCATCCGAATCCGGCCGTCAGTGGGCGGTCGACGCCTACACCCTGGTGCTGGCCGCGTTCCTCGTGCTGGCCGGGGCGACCGCGGACCGGCTCGGCCGGCGGCGCGTCTTCCAGGCCGGTCTCGCGGCCTTCGGCCTCGGCTCCGTGCTGTGCGGACTGGCGCCGGACATCGGCTGGCTGATCGCGGCGCGGGCGCTGCAAGCCGTCGGCGGGACCATGCTCAACCCGGTGGCCATGGCGATCGTCGCGAACACGTTCACCGGTGCCGCCGAACGGGCACGGGCCATCGGGGTCTTCGCCTCGATGTCCGGACTGGCGCTGGCGCTGGGACCGATCCTCGGCGGCGGACTGGTCGACGCCTTCGGCTGGCGGTCGGTCTTCTGGATCAACGTCCCGATCGTGGCCGTGGCGATCGTGTGCGCCGCGCTGTTCGTCCCCGAGTCCCGTGCCGAACGGGCCCGCCGGTTCGACCCGGTCGGGCAGGTACTGATGGTCCTGGTCCTGGGCAGTGTCGTCTACGCGATCATCGAGTCCGGCGCACTCGGCTGGACCTCACCGGTCATCCTCGGGCTGCTCGCCGTGGCCGCGTTCGGCGTGGCGGGCCTCCTCGGATATGAACCGCGCCGTGCCGACCCGCTCCTGGAACTGCGCCTGTTCCGCAGCGTGCCGTTCAGCTCCGCGATCGTGATGGCGCTGTTCGGCCTGTGCGGCTTCGGCGCGTTCCTGTTCGTGACCACCCAGTACCTTCAGGACGTGCGCGGTCTGTCACCGGTGGCGGCCGGGCTGTGCCTGCTCCCGGTCGGGCTGCCGGTCCTGGTGGTGGCGCCGCTGACCGGGCGCGTGGTCGGCACGCGCGGTCCCCTGTTACCGCTGGTGGTGGCGGGGACGGCCCTGGCCCTCGGCGGCGGCCTGTCGCTGGGGCTCGGCCCGGCGACTCCGCTGCCGGCCGTGCTGGCGGTCCACCTGCTGTTCGGCGTCTTCCTCGGCGCGGTCAACCCGCCGATCACCAACGTGGCGCTCGCCGGCATGCCCCGCTCGATGGCCGGGCTGGCCGGCTCGCTGGCCTCCACCGGCCGCCAGACCGGCACCACACTGGGCGTCGCGATCTCCGGGACCCTCATCGGTCCGCAGATCGCCCATGGCGGAACGGCGTTCACGGGCGCGGCGCACCGTGTGGGGTGGATGCTCGTCGTCCTCGGCGCGGGCATCCTCGTCCTCGCCGCGGTCAGCGCCGGCCCGTGGGCACGCGCCACGGCCGCACGCGCGGGCATGCTGGTCGATCACCGGCCGTGAGGCGGGAGGTGCGCCGGGCGCCGCGGACGGCGGGGTGGGTGGGGGCGCCCCGCTACTGGCGGGCCAGGGAGCGGGTGATGCCGGTCGCGATCGTCGTGGCCAGCGTCCAGCCCGTGATGACCAGCAGATACGAGAGCCACTGGTATCCGCCCCGCGGTGCGAAGGCCCCCTCCTGTCCGAAGCCGATGATCGGCATCAGTAGATCGAGGGTGTAGAAGAAGGGGTTGAAATCGGGGGCCTCGTCGCTCTTCAGCGGGCGGGGAGGGTGCAGGGCGAAGGCGAGGGCGCCGGTGAGCAACAGGGCCAGCAGCCAGCCGGCGGCGCGCATCGGCCGGAAGCCGTAGCCGACCGTGGCGTCCTGAAGGTGGCCCCAGACCTTGGCGTACCAGGGAAGGGTGCGGCGGTGGCGGCGGAGTTTGGCCAGCAGGACGGTACGGGCGGCGGCTTCGTCCCCGGCCGCACGGTAGGCGCCGGCGAGCTGCTCGTAGGAGTACGACACATAACCCGCGCGCTCGCGCTCCAGCACCGGGAGCCGTTCCTCGGCGGGCAGGTGCGGAAGCAGCGAGCCGTAGGTGAGCCGGTCGAGCTTGACCTCGTCCGGCCAGACCTCCGGCGGGACGTACAGGACGTCGAACTGGGCGCGGCGCAGATTGACCGTGCCCACCACGGGCTTCGCCTCGCGCAGCCACATCTCGCCCACGACGCAGCTGCTGACGCGTAACGCCACCCCACCGGGGTTGGCGAGGGCGGCATAGGCGAGGTTGAGCTGGCCACCGATCCGGGCACCGCGCAGGTCGACCCGGCCGTGGGCCCGCAGCCGCATCGCGTGCACGTCGGTGCCGACGCTGAGGGTCTGGGCCTCCAGCGCGTGATCGCCGGGGGCGTTGAGCTGTGCGTCGTCGAGCGTGACCTGTCCGCCGACGGTGGCGCCGTTCAGCCGGATCCGGCCGTGGGTGACCAGGCCGGGGGCCCAGAGGTCGGTGCCGATGTCGGCGTGGTTCAGCTGGAGAACGGGTTCCTCCGGCGGCTCCGCGGCGGCCGGATCGCCGAAGTGGGCCCCGTTGGCGAAGACCGCACCGGATGTCTGCGCCCCGGCCAGCCGCACCGGCCCCTTGATACGGCAACAGGTGAGCCGCAGCACTCCGTCGACGTGGAGGTGTCCGGCCATGAGCCCCGGCAGGACCGAGTCGTTCAGCGCCAGGATGCGCAACGTCGCGCCGTACAGGTCCGGGGTCTCCTCGAAATGGCAGGAGCGCAGCCGTACCGGGTGCTCCACCCTGCCGTACTTGAGGTTCAGCTCCCCGGTGATGCGGGCGCCCCACAGTTTCAGCCCGGCTATCTCGCCGTCCCGTGAGGGGCCGTTGAGCAGCAACACCCGGAGCACCGCGGCGCGTACGGTCCGCTCGGGGCCCCAGGTGGCGCCGTCGGCCGGGTCTTCGTCGGCGGTCTCCCGGAAGTCGACGCCCTCGCCGAGGGGGAACGCCTGCCAGACACGGCGTTCCGCTGGGGTGAGCCTGGTGATCTCCACCGGCCGGATGCTGTCGCGCGGGTGCAGTAACTGTCAACCAAGGGCTGTGCGGCCAGGCCTGCTGCATGTTCCCGCGCCGCGCTCCGAGTTGGCGCCCGCCCGCCCCGGGGCGGCCCCCAAAAGGACCGCCCCGGGCTCCGCTCACGGCCGTACGAGGATCTTCCTGCCCTCGCCCGCCCGGAAGCGGCCCAGCGCCTCCGCGTAGTGGTCCAGCGGGAGCCGGTCGCTGATGAAGACCTCCGGGTCCAGCACGCCCGCCGCGAAGAGCTCCGCGGCGCGTTCATAGCTGTGCAGGACGGCCATCGAGCCGGTGATGGTGATCTCCTGGTTGTAGATGCGGTAGGGCTCGATGGTGGCGCGGGCGGCGTAGTCGGCGACGCCGAACTGGAGGAAGGTGCCGCCCTTGCCGACCCGCCCCAGCGCGTCCTGGATGGCGTGCTCGTTGCCGGTGGCGTCGATCACCACGTCCCAGCCGCGCGGGCGGTCCAGCTCGTCGGCGGAACCGGCCGCGGCGCTGCACCCCAGCGTGCGGGCGGTGGCCAGCCGCTGCGGGTTGATGTCGACGACATCGACCCCGGCGGCACCGGTGCGCTTGGCGAGTTCGAGCATCATCAGGCCCATGGTGCCCGAGCCGTAGATGAGGACCCGGGTGCCCAGTTGCTGGGAGCGCAGGATGTCGTAGCCGCGTACGGCGCAGGAGAGCGGCTCGATCAGCGCCGCGTCCTCGGTACGGATGTGCTCGGGCAGCTTGACGCAGTTGCCGACCGGGGCGACGGCGAACTCGGCGGCGCCGCCGGCCGTGGTCACCCCGATGGCGGCCCAGCGCTCACACAGGTTGTTGCGGCCGATCCGGCAGTAGTGGCACTCGTGGCAGTAGAGCGAGGGATCGACGGCCACCCGGTCGCCCTCGGCGAGTTCGGTGACCGCGCTGCCGGCCGCCACGACCGTACCGGCGAACTCATGGCCCGGCACGACCGGCAGGGTGGGCGCGAACTCACCCTGGAGGATGTGCAGATCGGTGCCGCACAGCCCGCAGGCGGCGACCGAGACCACGACCTCGCGGGGGCCGGGCGCCGGGTCCTCGACGGTGGCGACCTCGACGGTCCCGGGGGCGCTGATCACTGCGGCTTTCATTTCACGGCTCCAAGCGACAGGCCCTGGACGAGTTTGTCCTGGGCGGCGAACCCGGCGGCGATCACCGGGAGCGAGATGACGGTGGCGGCGGCGCACACCTTGGCCAGGAACAGGCCCTGGCTGGTCACGAGTCCGGTCAGGAACACCGGCGAGGTGCCGGCCACGATCCCGGTCAGGACCCGCGCGAACAGCAGCTCGTTCCAGCTGAAGATGAAGGAGATCAGGGCCGTGGCCGCGATGCCCGGCATGGCGACCGGCGCCACGATCCGGGTCAGGGTGGTGGTCAGCCCCGCGCCGTCGATCGAGGCGGCCTCCAGCATCTCCACCGGGACCTCGGCGAGGAACGAACGCATCATCCACACCGCGATCGGCAGATTCATCGAGGTGTAGAGCAGGACCAGCAGCCAGATGCTGTCGAGCATCCCGGTGTTCTGCGCGACGAGGTAGACCGGCAGCAGCCCGGCCACCAGCGGCAGCATCTTCGTGGACAGGAAGAAGAAGAGGACATCGCTCCACTTGCGCACCGGCTTGATGGCGAGGGCGTAGGCGGCGGGCACCGCCAGCAGCAGCACCAGCAGGGTGGAGGCGACGGAGGCGGTCAGCGAGTTGATCAGCGGCGGCCAGGGGCTGATACCGCTGCCCGCGCCGAAGAACTCGCGGTAGCCGTGCAGACTCAGCCCGGCGCCGAGGCTCGGCGGGTTGGTCGCCGCGTCCGTCTCGCTGTGGAAGGACGTCAGCACCATCCAGGCGACCGGCAGGAAGAAGCCGATCCCGCACAGCCAGGCCACCAGGCCCAGCAGGGTGCCGGTGTGGCGCCGGCGCCGGGTGCCGGGGGAGCCGGGGCGGCGCGGGGCCAGGAGCGGGCGGTTCATCGGGTGACCTCCTCGCGCAGCAGGGACGAGACGGTGCGCAGTGCGAAGGTCGCCACCAGCAGCGAACACAGCACCACGACGACGCCCTGCGCGGACGCCCGCCCGTAGTCATGGGCCTGGTAGAAGGTCTGGTAGATGGTGTACGGCAGGTTGGCCGTGCCGAGGCCGCCGGACGTGATGGTGAACACCGCGTCGAAGTTCTGCACGACGTACACCGTGCCCAGCAGCGCGGCCAGTTCGAGGTAGCGGCGCAGATGCGGCAGGGTCAGATAGCGGAAGATGTCGAAGGCGGAGGCGCCGTCCATCCGGGCCGCCTCGATGGCGTCGGTGGCCCGGCTCTGTAGCCCGGCCAGCAGGATCAGCATCATGAACGGCGTCCACTGCCAGATCAGCGACACCTCCACCGCGGCCAGCGGCGAGTCGGTCATCCAGTCCGGCTGCGGCGGGTCGTCGCTGCCGAACAGCCGCCAGATCCAGGTCAGCGAGCCGTTGAGCAGCCCGTACGAGGCGTTGTACAGCGCGTGCTTCCACAACAGGGCGGAGGCGACGGGTACGACCAGGAACGGCGTGATGAGCAGCGTGCGGACGATGCCGCGCCCGCGGAAACCACGGTCGAGCAGCAGCGCCAGCCCCAGCCCCAGCAGCAGGCTGACCAGCACCACGGTCACGGTCAGCAGCACCGTCGTGCCCACCGAGGCCCGCATCGCGGGATCGGTGAAGACCGCCCGGTAGTTGTCGAAGGCGGCGAAGCCGCGGTTCTCGGGCGCCAGCGCGTTCCAGCGGGTGAAGGAGATCACCACGGTGGCCACGAACGGCAGTTGGGTGACGATGACGAGGAAGACCAGCGCGGGAAGCAGCGGGGCGCGGCGGGCCCAGTTCCTCGCCCGCTCGGTGCGGCGGGCACGGGCCGCCGGGTCACCGCCGCGGTCCACGGCGGCCACCTCGGCCGCGGGGGCCGGTTCAGTGGTCCGTATAGGCATCGGACACCTCCTGCGCCGGTCGCCGGCTGTTCTTCAGGGCCTCGGACACGCTCTGCTTCCCGGCGATGGCCGAGCTGATCTCGTGCGACACCTTGGTGCCCAGGTCCGCGAACTCGGGGATGCCGACGAACTGGATGCCGGGGGCCGGGCGCCGCTGAACGCCGGGGTCGCCGGGCCGGGCCGAGCGGATCGCCCGCTCGGTCGGGCCGGCGAACGCCCCGGACGCCTTGAGGTAGGCGGGATCGCGGTAGAGGGAGGCCCGTTTGCCGCCGGGCACGTTCGCCCAGCCCAGCTCGCGGCCCACCAGCCGTTCGTAGTCCTTGCCCGAGGCCCAGCGGATGAACTGCCAGGCCGCGTCCTGGTGCGTACTGGCCTTCTGTACGCCCCACGCCCAGGTGTAGAGCCAGCCCGCGTCCCGGGTCCGCTCCACCGGCGCCGGTGCGTAGCCGACCTTGCCCGCGACCTTGGAGCCGTCGCCCTCCAGCGAACCGGCGCCGGCCGTCGCGTCGTACCACATGGCGACCTTGCCCTGCTGCATGTCGTTGAGGCACTCGGTGTAGCCGGCCTGCGGGGCGCCCGCCTCCCCGTGCTTGCGGACCAGATCCACGTAGAACCGGGTGGCCCGGGTGAATTCCGGGCTGTCGACCCGCTGCTGCCAGTCCTTGGTGAACCACGTTCCGCCGAAGGTGTTGACGACGGTGCTCAGCGGGGCGGCCAGCTGGCCCCAGCCCGGCTGGCCGCGCAGACAGATCCCCTTCATGCCCTTGCGGAAGCCGTCCAGCTTCGCCGCCAGGGCGGCCACCTGGTGCCAGGTGGGCCGGGCCGGCATGGTCAGCCCGGCCTTCTTGAGGAGGTCCTTGCGGTACATCAGGAACGAGGACTCGCCGTAGAAGGGCTGGGCGTAGATCTTGCCGTCGGCGGCCGTGAGGGAGGAGCGGACCGGCGGGAGGATGTCGCCCTGGTCGAATTCCCGGTCCTTGGCGGCACGGGTGCCCAGTTCGGTCAGCCAGCCGTTGCGGGCGTAGATGGGCGTCTCGTAGTTGCTGACGCTCGCCACGTCGTACTGCCCGGCCTGGCTGGAGAAGTCCTGGCTCATCTTGTCGCGCAGATCGTCCTCCGGCAGCACGGTGAAGTTCACCTTGATGCCGGTCTCCTTGGTGAAGTGCTCGGCGGTGAGCCGCTGAAGATCCACCATCTGCGGGTTGTTGACCATCAGGACGTTGATGCTGCGGCGGCTCTCGTTGCCCGCGTCGCCGGCGCCGCGGTAACAGCCGGCGGTGGACAGCGCCAGCGCCACGGCGAGGGCGGTCAGCCCTAGGGAGCGGCCGCCGCGGCCTGGTCCGGGGGGTCGTGCTCTCACGGCTCGTACCTTTCTGGGGACAAGGGGGCGTGCGTGTCCGGCGAATGCCGCACAAGCGGCGGTTCCGGGGCGTACGGCGCCGTTTCGCGGGTACGCCCGGGAGCCGTCCGACGGCCGGCGGTGCGGGCCCGGCCTTCGGCGGTCAGCTGTGGGGGATGTGGTGCCGCGGTGCGGGGCCGGTCGTCCGGCGGCCCCGGCCGCGGTCAGACCCGGAGCACCTGCGGCCCCAGGAGCGAGTAGCGATGCGCCTCCGGCGCGGACAGTCCCGCGTCGGTGACGATCGTGTCGAAGTCACGGACCTCGGCGAACCGGCAGAAACTGCTGGCGCCGAATTTGCTGTGCACGCCGACCAGCACCCGCCGCCGCGAGGAGCGGACGGCCTGCTCCTTCACCTCGGCGACCGCCGGATCCGGGGTGGTCAGACCGTGCTCCCGGGAGACGCCGTTCGCCCCGAGGAACGCCAGGTCGATCACGAACCGGGCGAGCATGTCCCGGGCCCAGGACCCCACCGTCGCCTGCGTCCCGGAGCGGACCCGGCCGCCGGCCAGCAGGACGGTGGTGGATTCGGACGCCGCGACCAGCGAGGCGGTGCGCAGCGAGGCGGTGAGCACGGTCAGCGGGCGGTCGGTGGGCAGCAGCGTGGCGACCAGCTCCGGGGTGTAGCCCTCGTCGACGAAGACCGTCTCGGCCTCGCCGACCAGCGCCGCGGCGGCCGCCGCGATCCGGCGCTTCTCGTCCACCTGCTGGGTCTCCCGCCGGGCCAGCGTGGTCTCGAACCCGGCGCTCTCGACCGGGTACGCCGCGCCGTGCGTACGCCGGACCAGGCCCCGGCGCTCCAGCTCGCTCAGATCGCGCCGGACGGTTTCCCGGGCGACCCCGAATGCCGACGCGGCCTCGGCGACCTCGATCCGGCCGGACTGCCGGGCGAGCGCGAGGAGGCGATGCTGGCGTTCCTCGGCCCTCATGGTTCTCTCCTGCCGCTTTCTGTGTGCTTCCGGTCTGCGTTCGGTCACGAGGTTGCCCGTTTCCGCCCGCATCAGGTTTATAGCAACCGGGGCGGCGCCGCAGGCTGCCCGTCACAGCAAAAAACCTGACCGCTTCCGCCCGCTTCCGAACGCTGTCAGCCTGGCCGTACGCACGAACGGGTGCCCGTACGGCACGTGGGGAGGGTCCGTCCGGGCGCGGCGGGCCGGGGCGGCGTCCGGGGCGGTCCGATGTGCGCCGGCCGGCCACCGCGGTGGTGCAGCGGGCGGCGGCGCTTAGTCTGGACGGCATGAGCTCGGAGATGCGGTCGTTGGCGGTCACTGCGATCGTGCAGGCGGATGAGTGTGCGGTGTTGCGGGTCAGCGGAGAGCTGGACCTCCGTACCGAACAGGCGTTTCTGGCCGAGGCCCGGGAGGTGGTCTCGGCCGGCCACCGCTATCTGGTGCTCGATCTGACCGCCCTGCGCTTCTGTGACTCACGGGGCCTGAGCTGCCTGCTCGCCCTGGAATGGCTCTGCCGGCGTCTGGAGGGCAGGCTGCTGCTGGCCTCGCTCGGCGTACGGATGCTGCGGCTGCTGGTCGGCACCCAGTCCCTCGGGGTCTTCTCCTGCTATCCCACCGTGGGCCATGCGCTGACCGCGGTCCCCGACGCCAGCCGCCCGGCGTGGCCGCCCGGGGTGGAGGACCCGGCTGTGGAAGCCGACGACATCTGAGCCCGGCGGCCCGCCGTCCGGGCAGGTCACCGGCCCGGACGGGGACGGGCGCGGCGGGTGGCTACTCGGCCCGGCCCAGGTCCCGGACGAGCGTGGGGGAGGGGCGGGGGATCTCGCCGAAGTCCTCGTCGTCGCTGTCCACGACGAGACGGTTGATCACATTCTCCAGCGCGGACGGCAGGGTCGGGGCGAGCCCGCTGTGCCACTGGACGAGAAGGTTGTGCCGGGCCGCGTCCGGCAGCAGCTGTTTCTCGTCGAACGCGGCCACCGAGCGGCGCTCCTCGTCCGGCGCGTGGGCGGCCTGCTCGCGCCAGTAGGCGGCATCGCGGTACTCGCCGTTGCGGCGGTGCGAGAGATACAGACAGTAGGCGGCCGTCCGGCTGCCGGCGCCGGCGCCGAAGTGCCACCAGAAGTGCGCCGCGTCGGTGCGCCCGGTGATGTGCAGCAGACAGGCGAAGACCAGCGCGCCCTCGGGGTCGATGTGGTGGTCGTCGACCAGCCGTTCCAGACTCGCCGCGGCGGCCGCGGCATTGACGACCAGCGCACAGGCCAGCTGGAGCTCATGGGTGGCCTCGTCCCGGGCGCTGGGATAGGTGCTGGGCGCGCCCTGGTCGGCCCGGACCGTCCGCACCGTCGTCGGACGGCCGTCCGCGGCCGCCGCGCCCGCGCGCGGGGACGCGCCGAGGCAGCTGAGCGCGCCCGCGTCATCGAGGTCGCGGAAGCCGGCCAGATCATCGATGCCGGACACCGCCGCGGCCGCGCTGAGCAGTGTCTCGACGGTCTCCCGGCGGTCGGCGGGGCGGGTGTGCCACATGGTCAGTTCCCCCTTGCGTTTCCCTGATCGATACCGAGCGCGGCCGCGAGCTTGCGCTTGCCGCGGCTCGCATAGGAGCGGACGGTGACTTCGTCGACGCCGAGCAGCGAGCCGATCTGGGCGTCGCTGTACCCGATGACATGGCGCAGCACGATCACATCGCACTGCCGCTCCGGCAGCCGGGCGATGGCCGCGTACAGCCCCAACTGGCTCTCCAGCATGGCGAATTGCTGCTGGCACTCGCGCAGCAGGGCGTGGGTGACGACGGCGAAGGCGGCGGTCTCGGTGAGCGCGGTGGGCTGCTGGTGGTCGTACAGCCACTCCACGACCCGTTCCTTGAGGACCGACCAGGCGTAGGCCTCCACCGACGCCTGCCGCAGCGCGTGCGGCCACAGCCGGCCGAGCTGCCCGTAGGCGGCCCGGGTGACCTCACGGGCCGCGGCCTCGCTGCCCGTGTGCAGATAGGCGTAGGTCAGCCACTTCCGCGCGTGCGTGGCCAGAAAGGCCTCGAAAGTGATCGACAGCCGGTGGTCGAACGGGTCCGATGCGGAGGCCGGGAGCGAACAGCGGGGGAGTGGCGATAACTCCGCGGCACGGACATGCGCCGGAGCGCACGCCGGTAGCGGTCGGTCCCGGTCTGCGCTCACGAGCCGTCCTCGTTCCGTTGGACATGCACCGAGCCGGGCGCCGAGGCGCCGCCGGCAGCGGGAGAGCGGTTGCTCTCACCTTCCAATGAACCGGAAAGTGAGCCCGTTTGTGGCACCGGTAGGGCAAAAATCTGCCGCTGCGTATTCATATGACTACGCATGACAGTGGCATGTGACCGCGCATGACCGTGGCATGGCCGCCCGTCATGGGACGCTCGGGTGTGCTCCGGCAGGATCCGTGACATACGGGGCACCATGCGCCAACGGCCGGGCGTGCGACGGTGTTTGACGCGCTCTCGGCGGCGCGCCGCGCACGGAACGGGCATCATGGTGCGGGGGGGAGGCGCCGGGCGGGATGCCGGATTGGGGAGGCAGCGCACGATGAGCGAGCACGATTCCGTGGTGGACCTACAGCTGGACCGGGCCCACTCGTCCCGGATCTATGACTATTTCCTGGGCGGCAAGACCAACTTCCTGGCCGACCGGATGGCCGCCGGGAGCGTCCTGGGTGTCTTCCCCGCCGCGCTGGTCGCCGCCCGCATCAACCGCGAGTTCATGCACCGCGCCACCCGGGTCCTCGCCGCCTCCGGTCTGCGGCAGTTCCTCGACATCGGCACCGGCATCCCCACCCCGCCGAACCTCCACGACATCGCCCAGGGCACCGCCCCCGACGCCCGGGTCGTCTACACCGACAACGACCCGATCGTCCTCGCGCACGCCGCGGCCCTGCTGATCGGCACCGCCGAGGGCCGCACGGCGTACGTCCAAGCCGATGTCAGCGACCCCGAGGGCATCCTCACCGCACCTCAGCTTCTCGACACCCTCGACCTGACCCGCCCGGTCGCGCTCAGTCTGAACGCCCTGATGCACTTCGTCCCCGACGACGGCGAGGACCGCGCCCACACCATCGTCGAGACCCTCAAGGCCGCACTGCCCAGCGGCAGCACCCTGGCGCTGAGCCATGCCACACCGGACTTCAGCCCCGAGGCGATGCGGAAGATCATCAAGATCTACGGCGATGCGGGCACCCGGCTCCAGTTCCGCTCCCGCGCCGAGGTCCTGCGCTTCTTCGACGGCTGGGAGCTGCTGGAACCGGGCCTCACGCTCCCTCACCAGTGGCGCCCCGAACGCCCCGAGGACGCCACCCATGTCACGGACGCGGAGGCCGCCTGCTACGCGGGCGTCGCCCGCAAACCCTGAGCGGGCGCGGCCGGCGGCCTCCCACGCGGCGTCGCTACTCCTTGCGGTAGCCGTACGCCTCCCCGGCCGCCGCCGCGACCGCGTTCAGATCCGCCCCGGCCGACGCGGTGACCACGGCGGCCACCGCGCCCTCCACGAACGGCGCGTCCACCAGCCGGGCGCCCTCGGGGAGTTCGTCCCCCTCGGCGATCAGCGCCTTCACGGTCAGTACGGCGCTGCCCAGGTCGACCAGGACCGCCACACCCGCACCACGGTCCACCGACCGCGCCGCCTCGGTGATCAGCTCCGCACTCGTGCCGAGACCGCCGTCCGGGGTACCGCCCGCGGCGGCCACCGGCACCGTGTCCCCGCCGCCGGCCAGCCCGACCGCCAGCGTCGCCACCGACTCCGCGACCGGCCCGCTGTGCGACACCAGCACCACCCCGACCCGCGCGTCCGCGCCGCCGGCCGTCCCGTTCGCCGTACCCGTGCTCACTTGGCCACCTCCGCGAGTGCCGCGAACAGCAGTGCCGAGGACGTCGCCCCAGGGTCCTGATGTCCGATGCTGCGTTCCCCCAGATAGCTCGCCCGGCCCTTTCTGGCCTGCATCGGTACGGTGGCCAGCGCACCCTCCTGGGAGGCCACGGCCGCCGCGTCGAAGGAGTCCGCCAGCGCTGCGACCCCGGGCGTCAGCGCATCGAGCATCGTCTTGTCGCCCGGCGCCGAACCGCCGAGCTGTCCCACCGCGGTCACCCCGGCGGCCAGTGCCGACCGCAGTTCCGCCGCCGAGACCTGCGGTGCCTCGCCCAGCGTCTTGCCGGTGCGCCGCAGCAGCGTCCCGTAGAGCGGTCCGGACGCCCCGCCCACACTGGAGATCAACTGCCGTCCGGCGGCGGTCAGGACGGCACCGGGCGTCGCCGGCGGTTCCGTCTCCAGCATCGTGACGACGGCCGCGAAGCCGCGCTGCATGTTCCTTCCGTGGTCGGCGTCACCGATGGGTGAGTCCAGCTCGGTGAGGCGGTCGGCCTCCCGGTCGATGACGGCGGCGGCCGCCGTCATCCAGCGTACGAAGAACGCGGCATCCAGCACCGTTTCGGACACGGACTACTCCTTGGTTGTTCAGGTACTGAGCAAGAAAGCGATAGGGGGACGGGTCCGGAGGCCCGGTCACCGTCCCCAGCGAAGCCCCGCCGTCTCCACCGGCGCGTCCCACAGCCGCAGCAGCTCCCCGTCGACCTGGCACAGCGTCACCGAGCAGCCCGCCATGTCCAGCGACGTCACATAGTTCCCGACGAGCGTACGGGCCACCGCCACGCCCCGCTCGTCGAGCACCCGGCGGACTTCCGCGTTGAATCCGTACAGCTCCAGCAGCGGGGTCGCACCCATGCCGTTGACGAGCACCAGCACGGGCAGCCGCGGGTCCAGATCCTCCAGGATCGCGTCCACCGCGAAGTCCGCGATCTCGTGCGAGGTCATCATCGCGCGGCGCTCCCGCCCCGGCTCGCCGTGGATCCCGACCCCCAACTCCAGCTCCCCGGAAGGGAGATCGAAGGTCGGGCTGCCCTTGGCCGGGGTCGTACAGGCGCTCAGCGCCACCCCGAAGCTGCGCGAGGACGCCACGACCTGCCGGGCCAGCGCCTCCACCCGCTCCAGCGGCATGCCCTCCTCGGCCGCGGCGCCGGCGATCTTCTCCACGAAGAGCGTCGCCCCGGTGCCGCGCCGCCCCGCGGTGAACGTCGAGTCGGTGACCGCGACATCGTCATCGATGAGCACACTGGCCACCTGCACCCCCTCGTCCTCCGCCAGCTCCGCCGCCATCTGGAAGTTGAGGACGTCCCCGGTGTAGTTCTTCACCAGGAACAGCACGCCGTGGCCGCTGTCCACGGCCGCCGCGGCCCGCACCATCTGATCGGGCACCGGTGAGGTGAAGACCTCGCCCGGACAGGCGGCGTCCAGCATGCCGGGCCCGACGAACCCCCCGTGCAGCGGCTCGTGCCCACTGCCGCCCCCGGACACCAGCGCCACCTTGTCCGCCACCGGTGCGTCCCGCCGCACGATCACCCGGTTCTCGGCATCCACCACCAGCTCGGGGTGGGCCGCGGCCATCCCGCGCAGCGCATCCGTCACCACGGTTTCGGCGACGTTGATCAGCATCTTCATGGGTACCTCCTGGTGAGCTGGCAATCGGGTCGCTGACCGGCGTTTGCCCTGGTCAGGCTGTGGTGATGCATCGCTATCGATCTTGGCGGTCCGGGGGCGGCGAGGGAAGGGGTCCGGCAGGGCGAAGGACGGTTGCGGCCCGCTTTCCTGACGGTGCTTCCGGCTCTTCGCAGGAGTGCGTGGAGCGGAGGTGGGGCCGCCCCGAGGGCAGTATCCGTGCTCAGATCCTCAAGGTCACGTGACGCGGAAACGGCGAGTGTCCGCGTCTCCGGCCCGAGCGGCCCGGGCCGTGACGAAGGGGGCCGGGCCGCCCGTGACGGCAGGTCCGGGATGTCGTGTGAGGGAGGCAACGGGAAATTTGCGCACCTCCGGCACAACCCTTTCCGGCCACCGGCTGTCCCACTCCCTGTCACGAAAACTTCCGGCCCGCGTCGTGCGGCCGACACCTTCGAGGAGCAACCCCGCCATGCCCGAGACGGGCCCCAGATCCGCCCCGCGCTTCAGCATCATCGTTCCGGTCCACAATGTGCAGGGCTATCTTCGCGCGTGCCTGAACTCGCTGCTGGCGCAGGATTTCACCGACTTCGAGGTCATCGCGGTCGACGACTGCTCGCCGGACCGCAGCGGCGAGATCCTGGCGGAGTTCGCCGCCCGCGACCCGCGGGTGATCCACGTACGCCACGAGGAGAACGGCGGTATCGGCGCGGCCCGGAACACCGGCGTCCAGCGTGCGCGCGGCGACTATCTGCTGTTCCTCGACAGTGACGACACCTTCACCGCGGGCGCGCTGCGGGCCATGGCCGGCCGGCTGGGCGAAGCGGCGGACCCGGACCTGCTGCTCTTCGACCATGTACGGACCTACTGGTGGCACGCGGTCCAGCCGAGTGCGGTCCGTGAACTCCTCGCCGGGGCCGGAGCGGAGGTCTTCAAGCCCACCGAGCGCACCGAATTCCTGCATATGTTCGCGGTGGTGTGGAACCGTGCTTTCCGGCGCGACTTCTTCGTGGACAACGGATTCCGGTACACCGACGGGCTCTACGAGGACGCCCTGATGGTCTACACGACCATGCTCACCGCCGAGCGCGCCGTGTGCCTGGACCACGCCTGTGTGGAATACCGCCAGCGCCGGCACGGCAATTCCATGAAGACACCGGGCCTTAAGCACTTCACGATATTCGACCAGTACCAGCGGCTCTTCGACTTCCTCGACGGCCGGCCGGACCTCGACCCGCTGCGGCCGCTGTTCTTCGAGCGGATGGTCAGCCACTTCCTCTTCACCGGCGCGCGGGAGAGCCGGGTGCGGGTCCAGGACCGGCCGGAATTCTTCCGCCGTTCCGTGGCGATGTACCGGCGGCACAAGCCCGCGGGATTCACCCCGCCCCCGGAGGCCGACGCCCTCCGGTTCCAGGCACTGGAACGCGGTTCCTACCGTGCCTTCCAGGCCCTGAATCTGATGAGCCGTACCCGGAAGAGCGGGCAGCAGCGCCTGCGCAAGGCCCAGCGCGCCATGAGCAAGCGGGCCGCCACGAGTTTCTACCGGATGCAGCTGAAGCGCCCCATCGACCAGAACCTCGCCGTCTTCAGCGCCTACTGGAACCGTACCCCCTCCTGCAATCCGCTGGCGATTTACGAAAAGGCCAGGGAAATGGCCCCGCAGCTGCACGGGGTGTGGGTCGTACGCGAGGACGTCGTGGACACCGTGCCGGAGGGTATGGACCACGTCGTCGTCAACAGCCGGCGCTACTGGGAGCTGATGGCGCGCGCGAAGTACTTCGTCAACAACGTCAATTTCGCCGACGCGGTGGTCAAGCGCAAGGGCCAGGTCCATCTCCAGACCCATCACGGCACCCCGCTCAAGCGCATGGGTATCGACCAGCAGAAATATCCGGCCGCCGGCAAGGGAATGAGCATGCGCAAGCTGCTCGAACGCGCCGACCGCTGGGATCTGTCGGTCTCCGCCAACCAGCACACCAGCGAGCAGTGGGAGCGGGTCTACCCCTGTCGTTTCGAATCCATCGACGCCGGCTATCCGCGCAATGACGTCTTCTTCCGGACCGGCGCCCAGGACATCCTGGATATCCGCGAGCGGCTGGGGATCGCTCCCGGCAGCACCGCCGTCCTCTATGCCCCGACGGTGCGCGACTACCAGGTCGGCTATGTGCCGCAGCTGGACCTGGAGAGAATCACCCGCGAACTCGGCCCGGACATCGTCCTGCTGGTCCGTACGCACTACTTCTACGGCCAGGACCCGCACCTTCAGCAGCTCCAGGACGAGGGTGCGCTGATCGATGTCTCCCGGCACCCGTCGGTCGAGGAGCTGTGCCTCGCCGCGGACGCGCTGATCACGGACTACTCGTCGATCATGTTCGATTACGCCAACCTCGACCGGCCGATCATCAACTACGCGGACGACTGGGAGACCTACGTCCGCTCCCGCGGCGTCACCTTCGACCTGCTGTCAGGAAAGCCGGGAGACACCCCGGGGATCGTCGCCACCAGCGAGGACGAGCTGATCGAGGCGTTCCGCAGCGGCCGCTGGAACGGCACCGAGGCCGCCGAGCTGCGCGCCGCCTTCCGCGCCCGCTTCTGCATGTGGGACGACGGCCACGCCGCCGAGCGGGTGGTCAACCGGACCTTCCTCGGCAACCCGGAGCCGGTCCCGGCCCCGCTGCCGCTGTCCGAGCGCACCGTCCCGCCGTCCCCGCCCGAGGCCGCTCGCGCCGTGCAGGATGTCGTCCTCGCCTCCGGTGCGGACACGGCCGCCGGCCGGACGCCGAGCTGACCGGCTGACGGCGGGAGGCGCCGGCCCGGACTCCGGGCCGGCGCCGAGCCCAGGTGTGAGCGGAAGCGGACGGGGCACCCGCAGCGTCGCGTGCCCGTGCCGTCATTCCCTGAGGCCCCTGAGGTCACTGCCCCGGGCCCGCGGATGACCGCCCCAGCAGGGCGGAGATGCGGATGATCCCGCTGGCCCTCAGCCTGGAGGTACGGGAGTCTCCGACGCAGGCGACGTAGGAGCCGGCCCGGCATGGGCATCGTGTCCAGAGGCCGTGCGCATGGCGAGGACGGTGCGCCGCTCCGCAGGCACGGCGCGGTCCGGTGGCGCCGTCGGCGACGCGCAACGTAGGGAGCAGCAGTGACCAGACACCGCAAGTCCTCGCACCCGAAGATGGGCGAGGGCCACAGCATGCACAAGGGAACCGAGCAGCACGGCTGGTCGCCCGACGTCGACCAGACCGAGCAGCAGAAGAACGAGAGCGCCGGCCGGTCGTTCCGCCCGGAGGAGTACGCGCCCGAGAAGGACCGCAGCAAGGAGTCCGGCGGACAGGAGAAGGTCCCTCCGGCGAGCGAGGTCAAGAGCGAGACGCGCTCCGGTGAGCGGCGTGCTGCCGAAACCGAGGAGAAGGGCATGCGGGACATGGGGCGCAAGGGCCCCTCGCGCCGGCCCAGCGGCGGCCGCGACGCGGACGCGCACACCGGAGTCGACCCGCAGGAACCCTGAGGTCCCGGCGGCCCGGCACCCCCGAGGTCACGGCTGCCCGACGCGCGGCGGGGCGGATTCCGTGGTGAGTCCGCCCCGTCGCTGTGAGGAGCGAAGATGAGAGCCCTGACGTGGCACGGCAAGCGCGACGTCCGCGTGGACACGGTCCCCGACCCCACCATCAAGGAACCGACCGACATCATCGTCCGCATCACCTCCACCGGTATCTGCGGCTCCGACCTGCATCTGTACGAGGTTCTCGGCCCCTATCTCGACCCCGGTGACATCCTCGGCCACGAGCCGATGGGCATCGTCGAGGAGGTCGGGCCCGAGGTCACGGAGGTGTCCGTCGGTGACCGGGTGGTGGTGCCGTTCAATGTCTCCTGTGGCACCTGCTGGATGTGCGGACAGGGGCTCCATTCGCAGTGCGAGACCACACAGGTCAAGGACCGGGGGACGGGTGCCGCCCTCTTCGGGTTCTCCAAGCTCTACGGTCAAGTGCCGGGCGGGCAGGCGGAGTTGTTGCGGGTCCCGTTCGGCAACACGCTGCCCGTGAAGGTGCCGCACGGCCCGCCGGACCAGCGGTTCGTCTATCTCTCCGATGTGCTGCCCACCGCCTGGCAGTCGGTCGTCTATGCCGATGTCCCTCCCGGCGGCACGGTCACCGTGCTCGGGCTCGGTCCGATCGGTGACATGGCCGCCCGGATCGCGCTGCACAAGGGCGCGGGCAAGGTCATCGGCGTCGACCTCGTCCCCGAACGCCTCGCCCGCGCCCGCGAGCGCGGGGTGCACGCCCTCGATCTGAACGAGTACGGGAAGAACCTGGGGGAGGAGATCCGCGCGCTCACCGGAGGACGGGGCACCGACGCCGTCATCGAGGCGGTCGGCATGGAGGCCCATGGGGCTCCGCTGGTGCGGGCCGCCCAGAATCTCGCCGGTCTGCTGCCCGACGCCGTGGGGGAGAAGCTGATGGGCCGTGCGGGGGTGGACAGCATGACGGCGTTCAACACCGCCGTCGACGTGGTCCGCCGCGGCGGCACGATCTCGCTCATCGGTGTGTACGGAGGAAGTGTCGACCCGGTGCCGATGCTGACCCTGTTCGACAAGCAGATCCAGCTGCGGATGGGGCAGGCCAACGTCCGGCGGTGGGTGGACGACATCATGCCGCTCCTCAACGACGCGGATGTGCTCGGCGTGGACGGGTTCGCCACCCACACCCTGCCGCTCGAAGACGGGCCGCAGGCCTACCGGACCTTCCAGGCGAAGGAAGACGGCATGGTGAAGACCGTCCTCACGCCCTGATACCCAGGCCGGTGCGGTGGCGGAAGGAATGTTCCGCCACCGCACCGGCCTGGGGGCCCGTCCGGCTACCAGTAGTGCTTGCGGCCGGCGACCGCGTGCCCCATGGCACCGAGGACCCAAAGGATCGCGCCGATGACGGCGAGAATGATGCCGATGGTCCACAGAATGCCGATGCCGGTCAGGAACCCGACGACAAGCAGGATGATTCCGAGAACGATCACGATGCACTCCGATCTGGCATGCGTGTGTATTCATTACTTTGATCCCGTATTGCCCCCGGGGCAACCGCTCGTCGGCGGAGGCCGGCCGTAGCGGCCCGCCGCACCGGCCGGCCCGGCGGGCTGCGGCTGCCGGGCGCGTACGGACGTGCCGCTCGGGAGGCCGGGCCAGGGCGCGCGCTCTACGCTGGGTGAGGAAGCCGGCGACTGAGTGCGGTGAGGCGGTGGAAGGCTCGTGGCCGTACGACACCAGCTGATCAGGCGGTCGCCCGAGGAGCTGTGGGCGGTGCTCGCCGACCGCTCCCGCTACCAGGACTGGGTGGTCGGCACCGCGCGTTCGCGGCCGAAGGACGGCGACTGGCCGGAGGTCGGCGCCACCCTCGAATACACCGTGCGCCTGGGGCCCTGGGAGGCCACCGGGCACACCGTCGTCCGCCACAGCGATCCGCCGCGCACCCTCGAACTCGAGGTGGACAGCGGCCGGCTGGGCACCGCCCGGATCTCCCTCGAGGTGCGTCCCTGGGGCGCCGATTCCCTGGTCATCGTCGACGAACACCCGCTGGCCGGACCGGGCGGACGGCTGCACAACGCGGCGCTGGACGCCCTGCTTCAGCTGCGTCACCGCAGCATGCTCAGCAGGCTCGCCGCGGTGGCCGAAGAGGCCCCGGCCCGGGCGTCCACCGGAGCCTGACCGCCGTTCCGTCCGGTGACGCACCGGTGGCCGGGCCCGGTGCAACGGCGGGGCGGGTGAACAGGAGGCAGCGATGCCGGACGCGGTGGTGATCGGTGCCGGACCCAACGGACTCGTCGCGGCGAACCTGCTGGCCGACGCCGGGTGGTCGGTGGAGGTGCTGGAGGAGCAGGAGGAGCCGGGCGGCGCGGTCCGCAGCGACCGTGCGGTGCACCCCGACTTCGTCAACGACCTGTGCAGTTCGTTCTACCCGCTCGCCGTAGCCTCCCCGGTCCTCGCCGCCCTGAACCTGTACGAAGAGGGGCTTATCTGGAGCCATGCCCCTCAGGTGCTGGCCCATCCGCTGACCGACGGCCGCTGTGCGCTGCTGGGCCGCGCCACGGCCGGCACGGTGGCGGGGCTGGAGACCTTCGGCCCCGGCGACGGCGCGGCCTGGCAGGAACTGTGCGACGTCTGGGACCGGGTCGGCGGCGACCTCCTGGACGCGCTGTTCACCCCTTTCCCGCCGCTGCGTGCCATGGCCCGGCTCGCCGCCCGGCTCCGCGGTGCCGGGGGTCTGCGGCTGGCGCGGATGATGCTGCTGCCCGTACGGCGCCTGGGCGAGGAGGAGTTCCGCGGCGAGGCGGGCCGGCTGCTGCTGGCGGGCAACGCCCTGCACGCCGACCTCACCCCCGAGGCCACCGGCAGTGGCGGCTTCGGATGGCTGATGTCGATGCTCGGCCAGCACTACGGCTTTCCGGTGCCGGCCGGCGGTGCCCAGTCGCTCACCTCGGCCCTGGTGCGGCGGCTGCACCGCCGGGGCGGGGTGCTGCGCTGCGGGGAGCGGGTCGACGAGATCGTCGTACGCTCCGGGCGCGCGGTGGCGGTGCGTACCGCGATCGGTGAGATCGTGCCGGGCCGCCGCGCCGTGCTGGCGGATGTGTCGGTGCCCGCCCTGTACGGCCGGCTGGTCGACTCCCGGCATCTTCCCGGCCGGCTGACGGCGGATCTGCGGCGCTTCCAATGGGACTTCGCCACCTTCAAGGTGGACTGGGCGCTCGGCGGCCCGGTGCCGTGGACCGCGGAGGCCGCCGCCACCGCGGGCACCGTGCATCTGGCGGACGGTATGGACGAACTCACCCGCTTCACCGCCCAGATCGCCGCGGGCCAGGTGCCCGACCGGCCGTTCGCGCTGTTCGGCCAGATGACCACCGCGGACGCCACCCGCTCCCCGCCGGGCACCGAGTCGGCCTGGGCCTACACCCACGTACCCCACCGGATCCGGGGGGACGCGGGGGAGGGCGGGATCGGCGGCGCCTGGGGCCCGGGGGACCAGGAAGCGATGGCGGACCGGCTGGAGGAGCAGGTCGAGCGCTTCGCGCCGGGCTTCCGGTCCCGGATCAAGGCGCGCCGTATTCTCGCCCCGCCCACGCTGGAGGCGCTGGACGCCAATCTGCACGGGGGCGCCCTCAACGGCGGTACGGCCGCCCTCCACCAGCAGCTGGTGTTCCGTCCGCTGCCGGGCCTCGCCCGCCCGGAAACCCCCGTGACGGGCCTCTACCTGGCCTCCGCCGGTGCCCACCCGGGCGGCGGGGTGCACGGCGCCCCCGGCGCCAACGCGGCCCGCGCGGCGCTGCGCACCCGCGCCCCGAACCGCGTCCTCAGCCGGGCACAGCGGGCACTCCACCGGGGCGCCGGTTCACTGCACGCATCGGGAAACTGACGTGATGGGGCGTCAAACTCCTTCTTCTGTCGCCCACTTCAGTGATCGTGTCCTCCCGGGCCCCAGGTCTCAATCGAGTGTGACCGGGCCGGACGGCAGCGCCGCCAGCAGCATCAGGGCCACGTCGTCCTGCCGGTCCGCGTCGCCGTGCCGGTTCTCCAGGAGGGAGTCGGCGAGCCGGTCCGGGCCCAGTGGCGGGGCGTCGTTGAGGCGTCCGGCGAGGTCGGCGACGGAGAGATCCGGATCGGTCCCCGGCGTTTCGATCAGGCCGTCGGTGTAGAGCGCCAGGACGGATTTCGGCGGCAGGGTGATCTCCGTGGCGGAGTACCGGGCCCCGGGCTCGATGCCCAGCAGCAGCCCCGGGGGCACATGCAGCACCGTGGTGTGCCGGTCCGGGTGGCGCAGCAGCGGCGGCGGATGGCCGGCGCCGGCCAGGCGCGCCCGGCGGGTGCGCAGGTCGATATGGACGTACAGACAGCTGGTGAACAGACCCGGGTCCAGATCCGTCAGCAGCCGGTTCGTCCGGGCCAGCACCTCGTCCGGCGCCGCCCCGGCGGTGGCGTAGGCGCGGACGGCGGTGCGGACCTGCCCCATGAGGGCGGCCGCCGCCGCGTTGTGGCCCTGGACGTCACCGATGACGGCGGCGACGCTGTGCTCGTTGAGGCGGATCAGATCGTAGAAGTCGCCGCCGATGTCCATACCGCGGGTCGACGGCAGGTAACGGGCGGCGACGGCGAATCCCGGCACCGGGGGCAGCACATGCGGCAGCAGGCCGGCCTGGAGATCGTGCGCAAGCTGCTGCTTGGTGTCGTACAGGCGGGCCCGGTCCAGCGCCTGGGCGATCAGCCCCGCCAGTGAGGTCAGGACCTGGCGTTCCTCCAGGCTGAAGGTGCGGGCCCGGGTGTACGCGAGGATGCAGCAGCCGACCGGGCGGCCGGACACGATCAGCGGCAGCACGGCCCGCGCCGCCTTGCCGGTCAGCCGAGGCAGTCCCGGGTAGTCGCGTTCGATCTCCTCGGGGGACGAGAAGAAGCTGGGCTCCCCGGTGGCGAGGGCGTGGACGGCGGGGCTGTTGGCGGCGCCGAGAGCGACTCCTTCGAAGGCGGCGACCGCCTCGGCGGAGTAGCCGCGATGCCCGATGGTCCGCAGCCGGCCCGCCTCCGCCACGTACATGAGCATGCCTTGGGCGCCGAACGCCGGCACGATCTGGTCGGCGACGAGATCCGCCACATCCTGCGTCCCCACGGCCTCCGTGAGAGCCGCCGCGAGATGCAGCACGTGATAGATCTGCCCGGCCCGTACCGGCAGGACCTCCCCTTGCGCGGGTGCGGGCGCCACCGGGCCGTAGTCCTTGTCCGACGGGCTGATCCGCACGCTCAGACCTCTGCTGTCCGGGAAGAGCCGGAAGGTGAGCCAGTGGTGCGGCGGCCGGCTGGCGGTGAACGAGGTCGGCCGGCGGCTGAGCACCGCGGCGCGGTAGCGGTCCTCGAAGACCGGGTCGCGCAGCCACGGCAGAGCCTCCCAGGGGCGCGCGCCGATCAGCCGGCTGCCCTTCTCGCCGAGCAGCTCCGCCGCGCCCTGCGTGACCAGGGTGATACGTCCCTCCAGGTCGAGGGCGCAGCAGCCGCCGGGCAGCCGCTCCAGGTAGTCGGCCGCCGCCAGCGCCTCGTCCGGGCTCACGGCCCGCTTCGGCGGCGGCGCGAGGACTCGCGGCGCGTCGGACGGACCGGCGCCGTCGGGCCGGGGGTGCCGCGCCAGCGGCGCCGCCAGGCGCCGGCACGCGGCCGTCACCGCGTCGCGTTCCGCCGCCGACAGCTGGGACGCGTGGCCGGCGGGCCACAGCAGCAGCAAGGCGCCCAGGCTGCCGGCCGGGCTGCTGACCGGGGCCGCCGCCAGCGAGAAGTCATAGGGCGCCGCCACCGCCGTCCGCGGGAAGTCGCGGGCCATCTGCTGCTGGCCGCCCGCCCACACCAGACGCTGTTCGCGGGTGGCGACGGCGACCGGGATGGGGGCCGCCAGCGCCACCCGGTCCCACGGGGCCAGGAAGGGCGCCGGCACTCCGCTCATGACGGTCAGCTGGAGGACCGGCGCGTCGGCCGCCAGCACATAGACCCCGCCGACGGACGCCCCGGTCTCCGCCATCGCACGCAGCAGCGCCCGGCCCACCGGGTCGGCCGCCGGGCCGGGCCCGTTCCCGCCGGTCATCGCGCACCTGCGCACTGTCGTCGTGCCATCGAGACCCACTCCGGCCCGCCGGTTTCTCCCCGTGCCGAGAGCGCCATGACGTCTCTCCCGGGACAGTGCTGACGTTACGCCGCCCACCGGGCCCCGGCACTCGCTGCCTGGCCGGTGCCGGCAGCCCCGGGACCAGGCATTTCGGCTCCAAGATGCGCTCAGCTCAAGCCGCGTATCATGAAATGGCGCCTCTTTGTAGTGGCGCGGGCAGCATGTCGCCTCCGATTTCGGAGAGAAACATGGCCACAGGCGAAGAGGACGAGACCGAACGAGTTCGGCGTCCGTCCGGTAAGAAGACCGCCAAGAAAACCGTCAAAAAAACCGCCGGAAGCGCCAGCAGTGTCCCGGCCGGCCACCGCGAGAGCGAAAGCGACAGCGAAGAGCCGCGCACCGGCCGTCGTGTTTCGGCGCCACGTGCCATGCGGTACGCGGCGGACCAGCTCAAGGAACTGCTGGGGCGGGCTCCCGAGTCCGTCTCCGCGGTGCAGCCGACGGAGGACGGCTGGCAGGCGGACGTGGAAGTCCTGGAGCTGGAACGCGTCCCCGGGACCACCAGCGTGATGGCGACCTACCGGGTGGTGCTGGACAAGGAAGGCGAACTGGTGGCGTACGAGCGCACCCGCCGCTACACCCGAGGCCAGATCGACCGCCGATAGGGCCCCGGGAAGCCACCCGGGAACGTTCGCCCGGCGAACGAGACGGCCGCTCCGTAAGGCCGGAGCGAGCCGGTGAAGGGAGGCACCGTGACTGTGGTGCCGCAAGGCGGAGGACCCGTTGCCGCAGGTGGCGGCGGAGGCTCCGGAAACCTCTACGACATCCTCGATCTGATCCTGGACCGCGGTCTGGTCATCGACGCCTTTGTGCGTGTGTCGTTGGTGGGCATCGAGATCCTCAAGATCGACGCCCGCATCGTCGTCGCGAGCGTCGACACCTACCTGCGCTTCGCCGAGGCCTGCAACCGCCTCGACCTGGAAGCGGGACGCAAGGCACCCTCCCAGCTGACCGACCTCGTCGGTGAGGTGACCGAGGGCGGCTCGCACGGCAAGACCAAGGGCGCGCTGTCCGGGGCCGCGGAAGCGGTGACCGACGCACTCAAGGGCGGCGGTGACGACGACGAGGAACACGAGTCGAGGCGCAAGGAGCCCGCCGAGCGGCGCGAGCGGTCCGCTCGCCGGCCGGCCCGGCGCCGAAAGGAGTGAGGGATGTCGGTCTACGTCTACTCCATCCTCGCGACCACCCATCCGCAGAACCTGGAGGGCCTCCACGGGGTGGGAAACCCCCCGTCCGAGCTCCGCACGGTGCAGAGCAAGCAGCTGTCCGCCGTCGTCAGCGACGCCCCGGAGGAGCTGCGGCCCAAGCGCCGCGACCTCGGCGCGCACCAGGCCGTCCAGGAACGGCTGATGGCCGACGGCACCGTCCTGCCCTTGCAGTTCGGCTTCACGACCACGGACGACGAGGCCGTACGGGCCGTCCTGAAAGAGCGGGCGGACGAATTCGCCGAGCGGCTGGAGGCGTTGGAGGGCTGCGCCGAATACCACCTGAAGGCTGCCCAGGACGAGGACGCGCTGCTGCGGCAGATCCTCACGGAGTCGGATCAGGCACGACAGCTCAACGAACAGATCAGAAGCGGCAACGCGGCACCCGAACTCCCGCTCGCCCTCGGTGAGATGGTCTCCCAGGAAGTGCAGGCACGACAGGAGCAACTCGCCGCCCGAGTCCTCGACGCGCTGCGCGGCTTCGCCCGGGAGGAGCGCCTCTCACCACCGACCGGGAACGACTTCCTGAGCGTGTCCTTCCTGGTGGAGCAGGACAACGAGAAGAGTTTCCTCGGTGCGCAGCGGGATCTCGCCAAGGAGCTGGGGGAGGACTTCGACCTCCGCCTGCTCGGCCCGCTGCCCGCCTACAGTTTCGTCTAGGGGGTCCCCATGGGCCTGTTGAGTCAGATTGCCACCCTTCCGCTGGCGCCGGTGCGCGGCGTGGCCTGGGTCATGGAACGCGCCCTCGACGCGGCGGAGCAGGAGTACTACGACCCCGAACCCATCGAGCGGGAACTCGCCGAGCTCGAACGCGCGCTGCTGGCGGGAGAGATCTCCGAGGAGGCCTTCGACCGGCGAGAGGACGAGCTGCTGGACCGGCTGGACGAGATCAGGGCCCATGCCCAGGGCACCAACAGCTGACCGCGGTGGCCGCCGCGGAACGGGAGCGCCGCCCCGCGCTCCCGTCGCAACGCGTGGAATCGAGGTGCAGCGGCCGTGAACGAACCCGTCGCCAGGAGAATGGGCGACTATCCGTCCCGGGCCGGCCCGTACGGCGGGCAGGGCTCCTCGGCCAACCTTGCCGACATCTTGGAGCGGGTCCTGGACAAGGGCATCGTCATCGCCGGCGACATCCAGATCAACCTGCTGGACATCGAACTGCTCACCATCAAACTGCGCCTGCTGGTCGCCTCGGTGGACAAGGCGAAGGAGATGGGCATCGACTGGTGGGAGCACGACCCCTCGCTCTCGTCCCGCGCGTCCGACGGCTACCGCTCGCTCGCCGACGAGAACAAACGGCTGCGCGCCGAGATCCGGGCCATGCGGGAGGGCGACGAACTGCCCGCGGCCGAGGAGGAGGACGAGGAGGAGTACGAGTACGAGGATGAGGAGGAGGGGGAGGCCGAGGCCGAGGACAAGCCCCGTCCCGCCGCCCGCCGGGCCACCCGCGGCACCGGTGGCGCCCGTGCCAAACGGCCCGAGCCCCGCCCCCGTACCAAGAAGCGGCGGGACACCTCATGACCGAGCTCATCAGCTATGCGTACGCGGTCGCGCGGGATACCGGCGGGTCGCTGGCGGAGGCGCTGGCCGGACTGCCGGGGGTCGCGGACGCACCGGTGCATCTGGTCCGGGCCGGGGAGCGCGGTGACGTGGTGGTCGCCGTGAGCCCGGTGCCCGAGGAGGACTTCCACGAGGCCGCGCTGCGCGCCAACTTGGAGGATCTGGAGTGGCTGGAGTCGGTGGCCCGCGCCCATCACCGGGTGATCGAGGCGCTGGCCGCCCGTACCACCGTCCTGCCGCTCCGGCTGGCGACGGTGTACCTCGATGACGAGCGGGTGCGCAGCATGCTGGAGGCCCGTCAGGAGGCGTTCGCCGGCCGGCTGGCCGAACTGGCCGCACACACGGAGTGGGGCGTCAAGATCTATGTCGAGGCGCCCGCGCCCACCGACCGGCCGGCCGCGCCGCCCGCGGACGCGGACACCGGCCTGAGCCCCGGGCGCGCCTACCTCAGCCACCGCAAGGCACAGCGGCACGCCCGGGAGGACGCCTACCGCGACGCAGAAGAGGTCGCCCGGCGGGTCGAGGCCGCCGCCCGCGGCCATGCGGTCGACCGGGTCCAGCACCGGGTGCAGCAGGGCGAACTCGCCCGCGGGCCGGGCGAGAACGTCGTCAACGACGCCTACCTCGTGCCGCTCGGGCAGGCCGAGAGCTTCCGTGCCGACGTCAGCCGGGCCGCCGAGGGGCTGTCCGGGGTACGCGTGGAGGTCACCGGGCCCTGGGCCCCGTACTCCTTCGCCACGCCGCCCGAGACCGAACCGGTGCCGGGAGCCGCTCCATGAGGCCGGCGGGCGGGCCGCCGGCAACGACGGACGAACCTCTGCCGGACCGGCAGATCGCACTGATCGATCTGCTGGACCGGCTGCTCAGCGGTGGTGTGGTCCTCACCGGCGATGTCGTGCTCTCCATCGCCGACATCGACCTCGTCCGCATCTCGCTGCGCGCCCTGATCGTCTCCATCAGCGAACAGAACCCCTCCCCGTGGTCCGCCCTCACCACCCCGGTACGGGACGACCATGACGGCTGAGGACCGCCGCCCCGGCAACCGGTTCGACGATGTCGCCGACGCGGCCGACCGGGCCTTCCGCCTGCTGCCCGCGGCACCCCAGGACATCCCGCCGCCCGGCGGCCCGGCGGCCCGGCATCCGGCGCACCGGATCAGCGCCGACCCCGACACGGTGGAGCGGGACCTGATCAAGCTCGTCCTCACTCTGGTCGAGCTGCTGCGCCAGCTGATGGAACGCCAGGCCCTGCAACGCGTCGACGCCGGGGACCTCACCGAGGAACAGGAGGAACGCCTGGGAGCGACGCTGATGATTCTGCACGACCGCATGGTGGAACTCTGCGCCCGCTATGAACTGACGATGCAGGACCTCAATTTGGATCTCGGGCCGCTCGGGACCCTGCTGCCACCCGCCGAAGAACCCTGAAGGGAGCACACCATGGGTATCGCCAAGAAGACCAGAAACCTCGGCCATATTGTCGAGGGAAAGGCCAAGGAAACGACGGGGAGGGCCCTCGGAAACAAAGGCCTCCAAAGGCGGGGCAAGGCGGAACAGGCCCTGGGGAAAATGAAGCAGGCGGTGGAAAAGGGCCGGGACACGCTTAAGCACTGACCGCCGCGGCCCCGCCGTCGCCTTTCCGCGACGGCGGGGCCGGCGCCCTGGGGTGGGCCACCCGAGGGGCTTCGGTCAGGGCTGCCGGCGCGCCTGCTCGGCGGCCGCCCGGCCCGCCTCGGACAGCCCGTTGGCGGAGCCTGTGCTGAGGGTGCCGCCGGCGCTCTCCAGATGCGCCCGGACGAACCACTGGAAGAGTTCCAGGGACCGCAGATGCTCGATGAGCAGGTCCTGAGTCACCGGGTCGATGCCGTCGGTGGCGGCCACCGCCGCCCGGTGGTCCTTGATGACGCCCGAGTAGACGACGTCCAGCGCACCGAGGTGCTCGATGGCCTGCGCCCGTCCGACGGAGTAGTCGTCCCAGGTCCGCTCGGCGGTCAGCGCGCCGGGCGTCCCGGTGGGGGAGCCGCCGAGCGTCGCGATGCGCTCCGCGGTCGCGTCGACCATGGCACGGACCGCGTCGACTTGCGGATCGAGCATTTCGTGGACGGCGATGAAGTGCGGCCCCACGACATTCCAGTGCACATGCTTGAGAGTGAGGGCCAGGTCATTGAGCGCGTGCAGCCTCATCCGCAGCCGTCCGATGACCTCTCCCCCTTCGGTCTCGGTCATACCGGGAACGGTATAGGCGGGGGAATTGCTCGCAGCCACGATGCATTCTCCTTTCACCACAGGTCGGCTCTTCCTGTCGTGCCAGTCCGCGTGCCCGGCAACTCGGCCCGGAAACACCGGGACGCCTCGCATTCCGCATTCCGTCCCGCGGCCGGGGCCGTTCCGACGTGCGAGGCCCCACGCCGCCCGTACGGGCCCTCACCGCTGGTTGAAGCGGTCGGCCGCCCGTTCGTTGAGGGCGCCGAGGACACCGCGGAGCCGACGGGCCGGTGGCTGTTCCCCGGCGGCGACCGTCGAACCGTCGACGGTGCCGCGGGCCCCGTTGCGGGGGAGCACCCGGGCGACCGCGGACGCCAGCCGGGTGGTGGTCACCGGGGCCAGCCCGTGCGCCGTGGCGCCGAGCCTGGCCGCCGGCGTCAGCACGATCCGGGGCCGCCGCCGCTGGAGCGCGGTCACGATGCGCTCCGCCGCCCGTTCGGCGTTCATGGAGAGCACCGGGGCCCCGGCCAGCGCCGAGAACCAGGCGTACTCCCGGCGCCGGTCCCCGCCGAAGAGGGCGTGCAGATGTGATCCGGTGCGCATCAGTCCGGGGTGGACCGCGGTCACCGTGACACCGTGCGGTGCCTCCTCCGCATGCAGCCCTTCGGCCAGCGCGGCCACCGCGGACTTGGCGCAGGAGTACGGCAGCAGATGGGGCACCGCCAGCAGGCCGCCGACCGACCCGACCAGCGCCAGCCGGCCGCCGGCCGGGCTGCGCCGCAGGTGGGGGAGGGCGGCGAGCGCGGTGTTCAGGGCCCCGTTGAAGACCGAGTCCATCGCTTCCTCGAAGCCGTCGGAGCCCAGCGCGTCGGCCGGGCCGACCTGGATGATGCCGGCGTTGGCGATGACGATGTCCAGCCCGCCGTGCTCCTCGGCGATCTCCGCGAGCCGGTCCTGCACCGCGGCACGGTCCCGTACATCGCACACCACGGCGCGCACCGTCCCGCCGCCCCACTGCCGCAGCTTCCCGACGGCCCTGCCGAGTTCGGCCTCGTCCCTGGCCAGCAGCACGACATCGCAGCCGCGCCGCAGCAGCTGGCGGGCCATGAGCAGCCCGAGTCCCCGCGAGCCGCCGGTGACGACAGCGGTGAGCCCTCCGATCGGGGGAGCGGCCGGAAGCACACGCATGATGAGCCCTTCCACTGGACGCGGATCGGCACGGCCGGGCACGGCCCCACGGGGCGGGGCCGGACGCGCACGCTCTTCGACGGTAGCGGGCGGCGGCTCACGGCGGGCCGGGCGTACGGCCGCTGAGCAGGGCGTTCGCGCACCCGCACGGAGGGATTGCCGGGCGGCCGGGGGCGGGTGAGGCCCGGGAGGGGGCGCAGCACCCACCAGGGGGCGTTCGGCCAGTCGGGCGGTGGCGGCCACCGGGGGGAGCGGCGAGTGCCCGGCCCGGCCGCGTGCCCCGCCCCGTCCCGGAGCGCGCCCGCGAACGCCTCAGCCCGCGCCGGGCAACTGCACGTAAACGGTGCCGTCGCCCTCCACGCTCACCCGGAAGGAGGGCTGGGGAGCGGTCGCCGGACCGCCGACGTTCGCGCCGTCCGAGAGCCGGAAGACGCTGCCGTGCCAGGGGCAGGTCACACAGCCGTCGGCGAGGGTGCCGTCCGTCAGCGGCCCGGACAGATGGCTGCACCGCCCGGCCAGCACATGGATCTCACCGCCCGTCTGACGCACCACCAGCAGGGGCACTTCACCGAGCTCCCGGCGCACGGCCTCGCCGACCGGGAAGTCCGCCACGCTGCCCACGGGGTGCCAGCCCTCTTCCAGCAGATGGGGGACCGGCTCCGCCTTGTTGGGCCCCGCAGCCTGCCGGAAGGCGAGATGCCCGCCGAGCAGGCCGCCGGCGCCGGCCGCGGACAGCCCGGCGAACCCGAGCAGCTTGCCGCGCGCGGTGCTGCCGCGGCCGCGATGCACCCAGGACCTCGCGTAGAGGCCGATGGCCAGGGCCATCGACCCCGCATGCACCAGCCCGGTACGCATCTGGTCCTCGTGCTGCTCGGCCCAGTCCACCCAGCCGGCCCATGCGGCCGGTACGGCCGCCAGGACGCCCACCCCCACGAGGAGGCGGGCGCCGCGCCGGGTACCCGGGACGGTGTCCAGCACCGCGGCGGACATCCAGGCGCCCATCGGCAGCTGCACCAGCGCCGGGTGCAGCGGATGACCGATCGGCAGGCCGTGCAGCACATCGCGGAAGCGCCCCAGAGGCAGGCCGCGCACCACCCGCTGCACCGGGCCGATCACCGTGTCCAGCTGTTCCCAACGGCCCGGCGCGTCAAGTGATTTCACGAGTGCGGAGCTCATTCCTCCTCTTCCTCCTCGTCTTCCTCTTCCTCATCCCATTCGCCGTCCTCGCCCTCTTCTTCCTCCTCGCCTTCCTCGTCTTCGTCCGCGGCTTCCTCCTCGTCCTCGTACTCGCCGTCCTCTTCGTACTCCTCGCCCTCGTCCTCGCCTTCGCGTTCTTCGCCCTCGCGCTCCTCGGCCTCTTCGTCCTCGATGGCCTCTTCGTGGGTCCGGACGACCTCGCCCTCGCGGATTTCGCCGCGCCAGCCCTCCGGCTCCTCGTCGGTGAGCGTGACGTAGCGCTGGAAGTGCTTGAAGTCCAGCCGCAGCCGCCGTCCTTGGACGCGCCAGATATTTCCGGTCTTCTCGAAGAATCCCGAGGCGTAATACTCGACGACCAGCACGATGCGGGTCAGATTCGGCGCCAGTTCGTGGAAGCTGACGGCACCGCGGGTCGATCCCTTGGCACCCTCGGATGTCCAGACGATGCGTTCGTCCGGCACCTGCTCCTGGACAGTGGCCTTCCAGCCCCGGGTCGACGGACCGACCTTGGCTTTCCAGTCACTGGTCGTCTCATCGTGCATCGACACATTGCGGACGCCCTTGGTGAAGCCGCTGAACTTCTCGTACTGCGTCCAGTGGTCGTAGGCAGTGCGCAGCGGCACCCCGACGTCGAGGACCTCGATGATGTTGGTGACCTTCTGGTCCCCCGATTTGCGCTTTCCCTTTCCGCCGCCGAAGAGCTCCTTGGCCTTTCCGGTGACGGTGTCCTTCACGTTCTCCGCCGTCCCCTTGAGGGCGGCCTTGACGGGCGAGTCACCGCCGAGGAGATTGCCCGCGATCTTGGACAGCGATCCGCCGCCCTCCGCGACATCGGTGAGCTGTCCGGTCACATCCGTCAGTTTGCCGCCGGCCTTTCCGGCCAGGTTCCCCACCCATTGCGTCGCGTAGTTCCCCAGTTCGTCTCGCAGCCGATCGAGGCCCGAGCCCATGTCGTTCTGTCCCGTCTTGGCCATGACCGGTTACCTCCGGCGCTCGACGCGCGATGCTGTCTTCTTGGCGCTCTTCTTCGCAGGAGCTGCCTTCTTCTGCGCGGCAGTCTTCTTCGCAGGAGCCTTTTTGGCGGCAGCCTTGCCCGCCGTCTTCTTGGCCGCGGCCGTCTTGCCCGTGGTCTTCTTCGCGGCGGTTTTCTTGGCCGCGGTCTTCTTTGCCGGGGCCGCCTTCTTGGCGGGTGCCTTCTTGGCTGTCTTCTGTGCGGTGGTCTTCTTCGCCGCCGTCTTCTTCGCGGCCGTCTTCTTTGCCGCGGTCTTCTTGGCGGGCGCGGTCTTCTTCGCCGCGGTCTTCCGGCTGTCGGCCGCCTTCTTCCCGGCGGCCTTCTTGGCGGGCGGCCCACCCCGCTTCTGTGCGCCGGCTCGTGGCCTACGCCGACGGGGCCGCTCCTCGGGCTCCTCTTCCTCTTCTTCTTCCTCCTCCTCGGGCTCCTCCTCCGCACCCTCGCCCTCGTCGTACTCCTCTTCCGGCTCTTCTTCCTCCTCGGGCTCCTCCTCTTCTTCTTCTTCCTCTTCCTCCTCCGGCTCTTCCTCCTCGTCGTACTCGAATTCCCCCTCTTCCTCCTCGCCTTCTTCCTCCTCCGGGCCGAATTCGAGCACGCGGGTACGGTCGTGGAGGGTGTCGGCGAGCGTCTCCAGACGGCGGTTGGCCGCGGTCGTCAGGGCCTTCTTCCCGACGTCCAGCACCTCTCCGCGCAGCTGGTCACCCAGCTCTGCGACCTGGGGAATCTCGCTGAGTTTGCGCAGCCCCTGAGTCACGAGCTGACGTGGTTCGAGCCCGAATTGACGCCCGGCGACATAGGACGCCATCGTGAGCGCGAACCGGCCCTTCTTCGTCCGGCCCAGCACATAACCACCGGCCAAGGCGGCGGCCAGCAGGACCTTGGTTCCGTCATTCATGGGTGCGTCACCTTTTCCCGGTTTTCCCGGCCGTGCAGCCGATGGGCGTCTGTGCAGGGCCCCGCCACGCGGTGGCATCGTTCTGCCCTACTCTCCAGGGTGGTCGGAGTCGCGGCCTCCGCATCTTGAGCGGACCGAAAAGCCCCCGGGACCACGCTCTGAAAGGGCCCGGTGCCGCTGGGTTGCCGGGGCATGGGGCCGTGAACCGTCGGTTGCGGCCGGCCCGGCAGGGGGGCCACGGCAACGGGCTCACGGCAGGTGTGCGGGAGCTGTGCAACGGCCCTAGGCTCGGAATATGCCGGGAACACGCCGTGCACCGTCTCGTGTGGGAGTAGGGGGAGCGCGGTGTGTTCGCCGGCGCATGACAGCCCTGCGGCTGTCGGCCCTGGCGGCGGTGGTGGCGCTGCTCTGTGTTTTCGCGGGAACTCCGGCCGCGGGGGCCGTCGATGACCCCGAGCTGACGCCGTTCTACCAGCAGACACTGTCCTGGGAGCCCTGTGGCCAGGACCTCCAGAACGGCGCGCAGAGCGACGGCGCCTCCCAGCCGCCCGGCTTCCGGGAACGCCTGGAGTGCGCCCGTATGGAGGTGCCGCGGGACTACGCCAATCCCAAGCGGAGCACGATGCAGGTCCAGCTGATCCGGCTGAAGGCGACCGGGCCCGGCGAGCACCTCGGCTCACTGGTGATCAACCCCGGAGGGCCGGGTGCTTCCGGCGTCAACTATCTGATCGACAGCGGGAACGCCTTCGCCCGGCTGAACCAGCGCTACGACATCGTCAGCTTCGATCCGCGCGGCACCGGCCACACCGAACCCATCTCCTGCGGCAGCAAACTCGCCACGGGCGGTGACGACAGCCTCGCCACGAAGGAGAAGCACATCAACGAGGCCTGCGGCCGGTACTCCGGCGGGCTGCTGCGCTGGGTCGGCACCCCCGATGTCGCCCGGGACATGGACGTCCTGCGCGCCGCGGTCGGCAACGACAAGCTCAACTACCTGGGTTTCTCCTACGGCAGCAAGCTGGGCGCGGTCTATGCCCATGAGTTCCCCGACAAGGTCGGCCGGATGGTCCTGGACAGCGTCGAGGACCCGACCAAGAACACCTGGCAGACCGCACTGGCCCAGGCCCGGGGCTTCCAGCGGGCGCTGGACGACTTCGCCGCCGACTGCCTCCAGGGCGTGGGCTGCCCACTGGGCGGCGACAAGCGCCAGGCGCAGGAGCAACTGCGGACGTGGTACCAGGAGTTGAGTGAACGGCCGATGAAGGTGAAGGGCGAGACGGTGGATGAGACCACCTATGTGTACGCCTTGCGGGAGGCCCTCTACAGCAGAAGCGACTGGCCGCAACTGCGCCAGGCGCTGGCGCAGCTGCGGCGGGGCGACGCCGCCGGGATCCTCCGCCTGAGCGAGAGCGGCGGCGGCAGCGCCGCCCGTACGGTCCCGGCACCGCAGGTGGGGCGGGACGAGCTACCGCCGCAGGACCAGCTGGCCCTCCGGGCGATCTCGTGCCGGGACACCTCGGAACGCTATGGCGCCGACGACTACCCCCGGGCGGAGCGCGAACTCACCAAGGCGTCCCCGCTCTTCGGGCCGGACATCGCCCCGCTCCTGCTGGACTGCTACGGCTGGCCGGTGGCGGGCGATGACTCCTCCCGCGTGGTCGCGGCGCCCGATGCGCCGCCCCTGCTGCTCGTCGCGACCAGCAACGACCCGGCGACGCCGTACGAGGGCGCCTTCAACATGGCCCGTGAGCTGGGCAATTCGAGTGTCGTGCTGACCTTCCACGGTGAGGGACATGCCGCCTACACCACCGGAGACCTCTGTGTGCAGCGCCATGTCGACGACTTCCTGCTGAACGGGGTCCTGCCGAAGGCCGGTACGTCCTGCGGCTGATGGGTGGGGCCGGCGGCGGAACGAAGACCGCATGGCCGGGACCTACTTGTAGTAACGGGGGGTGTCCTCGACATCGATGACCGGGGCGCCCGGGGACGGCGGCTGGACGCGCCGCCGCTTCAGAATGCTCACATAGGTCGCGAGCCCGATGATGCCGACGATCATCATGATGATGCCGACCAGGTCGACGTTGATGCCGGCCATGTGCCAGTCCACCGCGAAGGTGAGAATCGCCCCCACCGCGAGCAGACCGATGCATCCGCCGATACCCATGGCGTCAGCCTCCGTAACTGTATGGGCAGTAAGGCCTGATGACGCTCGCGTACCCCGCGGCGGACGCCTTATGTGCACAGGCAGGGCAGGGCAGGGCAGGGCAGGGCGGCCACCGGCGGCCGGGGCCCGGTGGCGGGAGGCGGGCGGCTCAGCCGGCCCGCCGCCCGCCCCTGCCCGCGGTCTTCTTCGCCGCGGTCTGCTTCTTGGCGGCGGTCTTCTTGGCGGCGGCCTTCGTGGCGGTGCTCTTGGTGGCGGTGGACTTCGCCGCCGTGCTCTTCTTCGCCGTGCTCTTCTTCGCGGTACGGCCGGACCGGGGCGCGGCCTCCTCGTCCTCGCCGCGGGACCTCTTGGCCGCCCGGACGCTGTCCTGGAGGGCCGCCATCAGGTCCATCACCTCGCCGGCGGGCTGCTCCTCGCCGGCCGGGAACTCCGGCTCACGGTGCGCCAGCTTCGCCGCCACGATCTCTTCGAGCGACTCCCGGTAGTGATCGTGCAGATCGTCGTCCGACAGCTCGCCGAAGGAGTCCATCAGGGCCTCGGCGGCCGACACCTCGTTGCGGGCGACCTCCGCCTGCCGCTCGGGCAGCACCCCGTCCATCGAACGGATCTGGTGCGGCCACAGCAGCACCTGCATGACCAGCGCATCCTCCATCGGGCGGATCATCGCGAGGGTCTCCCGCCCGTGCAGCGCGATCTTGCCGAGCCCGACGCGCTGATGCCGCTCCATCGCCTCCCGCAGCAGCACATAGGGCTTGGCCGCGGCGGGGCTGTCGATGCCCAGGTAGTAGCCCTTGCCCATCTGTAGCGGGTCGATGTCGCCGCCGGCGACGAAGGCCAGGATCGTCAGGGTCTTCGCGGTGGGCAGCGGCAGCGCGTCCAGATCCTCGTCGCTCAGCGGGACGACCGTGTCGCCGTCGCCGGGCTTGTAGCCCCGGCCGATCTCGTCCTGGGTGATCTCGACGCCCTCCAGCGAGCACACGGGCTGATTGCGCACCCGCCCGCCGTCCGCCGTATGGATCCGTACAAAGCTCACCGACGCGGAGGTGTCCGTGGCGTTGTACGCGGCGACCGGGATCGTGACCAGGCCGAAGCTGATGGAGAACTTCGCCGTGGGGCGCATGGGGGCCGCCTTCATCGGAGCCATTCGGCACCATGCTAGGCGGGGCGGACGGACCGTACATCCCGGGCGATACCGGGTGCGCCGAACGGGTGGCGACGGCGGGGACGCCCCCTCGCCGCTGCGGCGCCTCCCGCCGGTTCAGCCCGGCCGGGCGGTGACCCGGCCCTCCCGGACCGCGTCCACGAGTGCCTGGTGATCGCGCTCGTTCTGGTCCGCGTAACGCTCCGCGAACCGCGCCAGCGCCTCATCGAAGACCGTTCCCCGCCCGAGGTAGGCGGCGATCGCGATCCGGTCGCCGGAGCGGGCGTGCGCGCGGGCCAGCGTGGCACCGCAGCGCACCGCGAACCGCCGCATGCCCACCGGCACCATCGAGTCCGCGGGCATGATGCCCTTCCAGTCGCGCAGCTGGCGTACGTAGAAGTCGCGGTCGCGGCCGTCGATCCCGGTGACCCGGTCCCAGCCGAGAAAGATGTCACTGGCGGCCTGCATCAGCCGCTGGCCGTCCACGACGCGTTCGCCCTGGTTGCGCTGGAGGGCCGCGCCGGCGTACGGGGCGAGGACCGATTCGTCGGCCTCCTTGGCCTGGAGCAGCAGCGGGTCTTCGGTGTCCTTGCCGAGCAGCAGCACGATCCAGCAGCGGGTGCCCACACTGCCCACGCCCACGACCTTGCGGGCCATGTCGACCACCCGGTACTGCTCCAGCAGCCGCCGGTGGTCCGACCGCAGAGTGCCGGCATAGCCCTCGATCAGCCCGTGGATCCGCTCCTCCAGCTCATCGCGCGCCACGTCCGGCAGCAGCTCGTCCAGCGGCGCGATCAAGGGGGGATCTGCGGCGAAGCGGACCCGGCCGTCGGCGCTCTTCCGGGTCAGCTTGTGGAACGCCTGCACGGTGTCGTGCGTACGGGCTTCCGTGATGACCCGGGACATCCTCGCCCGGCCCCTGCTGCCCAGCTCCTGCGCCTCCTCGGCCTGCACGTCGGCCATGTCGGCATGGGCGTACCAGACCTCCAGGGTCCGCAGGTCCGCGTACTGACGCATCCGGTCGCGGTAGGACGCGCAGGCGGTCCGGACGATGCCGGCCCGGACCGTCTCGCTGAAACCGTTGCCGCGGCCCGCGATGGCGAAGCTGGCCGCCAGCCGTTTGACGTCCCACTCCCACGGCCCGGGCAGGGTCTCGTCGAAGTCGTTGATATCGAACATCAGATGCCGCTCGGGGGAGGCCAGCAGCCGGAAGTTCAGCAGATGGGCGTCCCCGCACAGCTGGGTCCGCAGCCCCGTCGACGGGGTGGTCGCCAGGTCCGCGGCCATGATGGCGGCGGCACCGCGGTAGAAGCGGAACGGCGACTCCAGCATCCGTCCGTAGCGGATGGGTACCAACTCCGGTACGCGGACGGCCGATTGCCGCTCGATGATGTCCACCGGATCGGCGCGGTCCGCCGTGGGCTGGAAGTCCGCATGACGGGAGCGGGGCACTTCGGAGCGAAGTGCCCTGCCCCGTTCCGCGCGTTCCTGTGCGGTGGGTCCGGTGGTCATGGCCGGTGCCGGAGGGTTCAGCTCACCTGGTGGCGGCGTGGCGGTGGTTGTCCGTACACAGCGCCCAGATGATGAAGATGTCGATGGCGATCAGCACGATGGCCCAGAACGGGTAGTGCGGAATCCACAGGAAGTTCGCGAGCGCACCCAGGCCGGCCAGGATCACACCGATGACCCGTGCCCACATCGCCCCGGTCGCGAGCAGTGCGACACCCGCGAGCAGGATGACGATGCCCAGGATGAGATGGATCCAGCCCCAGCCCGTGAGGTTGAAGGAGAAGACGTAGTTCTGTGTGGTGACGAAGACCTGGTCCTTGGCGAGGGCGGAGATGCCTTCCAGGAAGGCCATCGCGCCACCGAAAATCATCAGGACCGCGGCGAACGCCGTCCAGCCGCCCACATATCGCTTCTGAGTGGCCATGGGTCACTCCTCACTTGAGAAACCTGGCCGTCCATACCGGACCCGCCGGTGACCAGCAGTGCAATCCACGTTTACACAGGGGCCGGTCGTCCGCATGTCAGGGACGTTCGAAGGCCTGGAGCACACCGGCGACCGCGAAGCACAGGGCTCCCGTGAGAGTGCCCCAGTTGGCGACGCCGACACTGATCTCACTGCCGGTCTCCGGACGGGTGAACGCGGCCACCGCGGAGACCATGAAGAGCACGGATCCCAGCTGATTGACCGCGACGATCCACCAGCCGAGGCTGCGCCGGTGGATGCACGGCCGGCCGTGGCAGATCTCGGCGATCGCCAGATGACCCGAGATCAGGAACAGCAGACAGCCGATCATGTCGGGCGCCCAGACCAGCCGGTCCAGCTGGCGGCTCGTGAGCCCCTGGAGAAAGGAATCCAGCAGATTGACGCCGAACACCAGCGTCCCTGCGAACAGCACGAACGTACTGAGCCAGTCGATCCGGCCCGGCTCGTAGCTCCACCACCGGAAGCGGTGCGTGGTCAGCGAACCGGCCATGCTCTCCCGCCGCGGCGCGTTGATGGCCTGAACGAGTGAGGCATAGCCGCCCAGGGTGAAGAACACCCCGCCGGTGAAGTAGATCGTGGCGCTGGTGGCCGGGCCCGAACTCCACTGGGCGAGCGCCGCGCCGAGGGCGAAGAGGGCCCCGCCGATCGTGAAGGAGACCGCGGCCACGCCGTTGAGCCGGCGCAGCCGGTCGAGCGCCGGGGCGCCGGCGCGCTGCGCACTGGTCTCGGCGGCGCCCTCGGGCCGTACGGCGAGCGTCCCGCGCTTACGGGCCGCCCGCGACTCCCAGACGGCGGTGCCGCCCTCTTCGAGGCGCCAGGTCAGCCGGGTGATGAACGGTCCCGCGCCCTCGGCACGCTCCTCGGAATTCCGCACCCGCCGAGCGTAGAACCTGTCCGCCGGGTCGGCGCGGGCCACACCGACCCATGGGCAGGCCCTGGCGATCCGCCGTGGGATGGCCAGGGCCTGCCTTGTCAGCGTGGTGCGGGTGTACCCCGCAGCTCCGGGGCCGGCGGTCCGGAGCTGCCCGGTGGCGCGGCCCGTCCCACGCCCGGGGCCGGGAGCGGATCGGGCGCGGGGCCGGGCTCCGGCCCCGGCGGCGCCGGATGGGGCGGGACCGGGTCCGGCTCGGGACGTGGTGGCTGCGGGGGCACCGGATCGGGGCCCGGTGCGGGGATCGGGCCGGGGACCGGCCCCGGCGTGGGTCCTGGTGGCCCGGGGCCCGGGCCCGGGGTGGGCGGGACCGGGTCCGGATGGGTGATGCCCGGCGGTCGTGATGGCTGTCGCACCGTCATGAGCTCCTCACACGTCGCTCCTCCGCGGCCGGACGCCCGGCGCCCGCTCCGCGCGGCATGCTGGTTCTCCTTGCCGATCCCGCGCCGGCCATGCGGCATACGGCGTACGGACTCCGCGAGGTACCTCCTCACTGTGCGGCGCCCCGGATCGCCCGGCGACACGGACGGCGAACGGCCGCGCCGCGCCCCGCACCACCCGGACGCGCGAGCGTACGGCGGCCCGGAGCGGGTACCCCCGCCCGCATGAACGCCACAGACAGCGGCACCGGCACGGACACGGTGCGCGCCGGCCGCCGCACCGTGCGGATCCACCGGCCGGAGAAGGTCCTGTTCCCCGACGACGGGCTGACCAAGGCCGAGGTCGTCGGCTACTACCGCCGGGTGGCCGCGGCGATGGTTCCGCAGCTCCGGGGGCGGCCGCTGATGCTGGAACGGCTTCCGGAGGGCCTCGGCGGCCCGCAGTTCATGCAGAAGGACACCCCCGGCCACTACCCCGACTGGATCCGCCGGGCGGAGGTCACCAAGGAGGGCGGCACCGTCACCCACACCGTCTGCGACGACAAGGCGACCCTGCTGTTCCTCGCCGACCAGGCCTGTCTCACCTTCCACCGCTGGCTGTCCCGGGCCGGCCGGCCCGACCACCCCGACCGGCTGGTGTTCGATCTCGACCCGCCCGGCCCGGACTTCGAAGCCGTACGGGAGGCCGCCCGGCAGCTCTGCGGACTGCTCGGTGAACTCGGGCTGCCGGCCGCCCTGATGACCACGGGGTCCAAGGGCCTGCACGTCATCGTGCCGCTGGACGGCAAGAGCGACTTCGACACGGTCCGCGGCTTCGCCCAGGACGCCGCCGAGGTGCTGGCGGCGCGTCACCCGGACCGCCTCACCACCGCCGTACGCAAGAAGTCCCGCGGCGACCGGCTCTACCTCGATGTGCAGCGCAACGCCTACGCCCAGACGGCCGTCGCGCCCTGGTCGATGCGGGCGAAACCGGGCGGGCCGGTCGCCACGCCGATCACCCGTCAGCAGCTCGACGATCCCCAACTCACCGCGCAGAGCTGGACGGTGAGGGATGTCGAGGGTGTGCTGGAGCAGATGGCGGCGCGGCCGTGGTCCGGGGCGCCGGCCCGTGGGCGGTCCCTGCGTACGGCGCGCCGGCGGCTCGACGCACTGCGGTGAGCGGTGCGGCGGCCGTCGGGAGCAGACCTCCGGCGCCACCTCACCCCTGATCCTCCTGCGGCGTCGCCTCGCGCCCGTCGCCGCCCGCGGTCACCGCTTCGTCGAGCTGCCGCCGCTCCCGCCGCGCCCGCGCCCGGTCCCTGGGCGTCGCCTCCGTGACGTCCAGGAAGACCTGGTCGGCGATCGGCCACTGCTCACGGACGGCCGACTTCACCCGCACCAGGACCTCTTCGACCTCCTCGCTGTCCAGCCCGGCGACGAGATCGACCCGGGCCGCGATCAGCGTGGAGCGGGTGCCCAGCCGCATGGTCAGCAGGGTGGTCACCGTGTCGATCTCCGGCTGCTCCTCCAGGAACGTCCTAAGGGCCCGGCGCAGCGCCGGGTGGGCCGCCTCGCCGATGATCTGGCCACGGGACTCCTTGGCGAGCTGATAGGCGACGAACACCAGCAGCGCGCCGATGAGCATGGAGGCCCAGGCCTCCCACTGCACCTCGCCGGTGATCATGTGAAGTCCCACGCCGGCCATGGCGACCAGCACACCGAAACACGCGGTGGAATCCTCGGCCAGCACCGTCCGCAGCGCCGGGTCGTCGGCCGTCCGGACGGCCTTCCGCATGCTGAGCCCTGCTTGCCGTGCCTGGCCACGGACCTGGAGCAGGGCGCGGACCAGCGAGGATCCCTCGGCGAACAGCGCGACGGCCAGCACGACGAGGCCCGCGACATAGCCCGCGAAGGTCTCCGAGTGGTGCGAGCGCAGCGCCTCGATGCCCTGGAAGAAGGAGAAACAGCCGCCCATGACGAAAATGCCGACCGCGGCGAGCAGGGACCAGAAGTACCGCTCCTTGCCGTAGCCGAAAGGGTGCCGGCTGTCGGGCGCGCGGGTGCTGCGCTTGAGCGAGGCGAGCAGGAACAGCTCGTTGAGGCTGTCGGCGACCGAATGCGCCGCCTCGGACAACAGCGCGGGCGAGCCCGCGAACAGCCCGCCGGCCAGCTTGGCCACGGCGATCACCAGATTGGCGCCGAGCGCCACGAAAACCGTGACCGCCGTCCTGGCGTCCTCCGCGTCCTTCCCGTCCTGCCGGTCCGGCCGGCCGGTGGAGTGCGGTGCAGCGTCTGCGTGCCGGGACAAGCGTGGCCTCCCCGTCGTCGGTCGGACCGCCGTCGCGAGCGTAGCCGCCCGGACCTGGGCGCGCATACGGTGCGGTGCCGTTGCGCCCCTCGGAGCAGTGGCTGTTTCCCGCCGTGCGGACCGGGGAGGGTGACTGCGGACCCCACCGGAACAACGGAGGACAGGACGTGGCCGACACTTCCCGCAAGGACGTGGTCCGCCGGTACGGGCGCGCGCGATGAGCCCCCGCGGCGGGCAGCGGGCGCTGGCCCGCACCCTGCTGGAGCGGCACGGCGAAACGTTCGCCGCGGAGAGCGGCATCCGGCTCGCGAACACCCCGCAGCCGCTGTACCAGACGCTGGTGCTGGCCGGGCTGCTCAGTGCGCGGATCCGCGCCTCGGTGGCGGTGGCGGCCGCCCGGGCGCTGTTCGGCGCGGGACTGCGCACTCCCCGGCGGATGGCGGACGCGACCTGGCAGCAAAGGGTCGACGCCCTGGGCGAGGGCGGCTACCGGCGCTACGACGAGCGCACCGCCACCCAGCTCGGGGACGGTGCCACGCTGCTGCTGGACCGGTACGGCGGCGATCTGCGGCGGATGCGGGACGCGGCCGACGGCGACCTCGGGGCGCTGCGCAGTGCCCTGCGGGAGGTGCCCGGCCTGGGGCCCGCGGGCTGCGACATCTTTCTGCGCGAGGTCCAGGGCGTCTGGCCCGAACTCGCCCCGTATCTCGACGCCAAGGCGGTCCAGGGGGCGGAGCGGCTGGGCCTGCCGGGCGACAGCGGGAAGCTGGCCCGGCTGGTCGGTGCGGACGAGACCGCGGCGTTCGCCTCGGGGCTGGTGCGCGCGGCGCTGGACCGGTCCGTCGCCGAGGAGGTACGGGAGGCCGCGGGAGCCTGAAACGGGCGGGGCACGGCCCGGAGACGCGGCCGCGGGCACGGCCGCCGCGGGCACGGCCCGGCACGTGGCCGTGGGCAGCGCCGGGCCCGCGGCCCCGCCCGTCACACGACCAGCACCCCCAGCAGGGTGATACCCGCCAGGAACCAGGCGACATAGTCGCCGACATGGCCGGAGTGCAGCCGGCGCAGCGGTGTGGTCCAGCGGGCGGGTTCGGCGCCCAGGGGACGGCGCACGGCGAGCAGGGCGAGTCCCACGGCCAGCGCGGTGGCCAGCAGGTCCCACAGCACCCCGGCCGTGGACCAGTGCGGCGGGGGAGTGGCCGCGGGCTCCGTCGCCCGGCCGTGCAGCACGGCCGCGAGGTAACCGGACTGGTCGGTGAAGGCGTCGGCGGCCTGGCCGGTGCCGGTGCGCAGGCCCGGGACCAGTCCGACCGCCAGAGCCGCGGCGAGCAGCACGGCGGGCACCGCGAGCATGCTGCCCGGGACCCGGATGAGCCGTCCGCCGCGGGTCTCCGGCTCCTCCGCCTTCCCTGTGGTCTCCTCGACGGACTCGTCCTCGGCGGCGTCGCCCTGTTGGGACGTGGCGGCGCCGCTGCCCGCGACCGGCCCCAGGCCCAGGAACACCCGCGCCCCGGCCCGCAGCACCGCGCCCCCGGTGGCCGCCGAGACCACCACGAACAGCGCGGTCGCCCAGCCGCCCGCCGCCTCCTCGGTCACGGCCTTGCCCAGCGCGGTGCCGAACGGCGGCAGCCCGGCCAGCGCCAGCCCGCCGATCCCGAACAGCGCGCCCACCCACGGCAGTTCCCGCCCCTTGCCGTGCAGCTCGGGCTCGTCGACGCTGCCGAACCGGTCCAGCAGAATCCCCACACAGGCGAAGAGCGCCGCCTTCACCCCGGCATGCGCCAGCACGTACAGCGCGACACCGCCGAGCCCCTCCGGGGTGAGCACCGCGAGACCGATGAGGAACAGGCCGGTGTGCGCGACCGTGGAATAGGCCAGCAGCCGCTTGAGATGGCGCTGGAGCCCGCACATCACCGCACCGAGCACCGCCGTCAGCGTCCCCAGGGCCAGCAGCGCCCGCTGCGCGTCGGGCGCCGGGATGCCGCCGGGGCCCGTGAAGACCGTCCAGTAGACCCGGGCGATGCCGTACACGCCCAGCTCGACCATGACCCCGGACATCAGCATGCACACCGGTGTGGGGGCCACCGCATGCGCGTCGGCCAGCCAGAAGTGGAACGGCACCGCCGCGGCCTTGACGAGCAGTCCGGTGGCGATGAGGACGAAGGCGGCGATCACCAGCGCGTCCGGGCCGCCGGGGTGCGCGTCGAGGGCGCTGCCGATCTGGGCGAGGCCGAGTTCGCCGGTGCGGGCGTAGAGCAGAGCGATGCCGGACAACGTGGTGTAGGCACCGAGAGAGTTGACGACGCCGAACACCAAGGCCCCCTGGACGGCGCGGGCCTCCTCGACGCGGTAGCCGGTCAGGGCGTAGGCGACGACCCCCATCAGCTCGAAGAAGACAAAGGCGTTGAACAGGTCCCCGGCCAGTGCGAAGCCGCACATGCCCGCCTGGAAGAGCAGCACCAGGGCGGGGAAGGAGGCCGCGTGGCGCCGTGGGGGCTCGTCGAAGTACCGCCAGGCGTAGGCGAGTGCGGCCACCACCAGCAGCGAGACCAGGGTGGCCAGACCGAGGCCGATACGGTCGCCGACCAGCACGATGCCCACCCCCGCCCCGCCGTGCGGCCGCCAGCCGCCCAGCCATTCGAGGGGCCGGGCGGTGGACGAGGGGGTACCGGCCGACGCGGCCAGCGCGAGTGCCGCCGTGGCCGCGGCGAAGAGACACCCCAGCACCTCGGCGGCGGACCGCGGCAGCCGCCGGCCCGCGCCCACCAGCAGCGCCGCCCCGAACAGCGGGACGGCCACGATCAGCGGAAGCATCCGGTCGACGCTCACCCCCGCAGCTCCGAGAGCTCGTCCGGGTCCACCGTCCGGTGCCGTTTGGCGACCTGGATGACCAGGGAGAGCAGCAGCGCGGTGACGGTCGCCCCGATGACGATGTCCGTGAGGGTGAGGGCCTGCACGACGGGGTCGACGACGGGGCGGGAGCCCGGCGCGATGTCGGAGAAGACCGGGGCGGTGCCGCCGTCCCGGTAGCCGATGGCGAGCAGCAGGACATAGGTCGAGGACTGGCAGACGGCGAGACAGCCCACCGCGTGGATGAGGTTGCGGCTGGTGGCCAGCCCGTAACAGCCGATCAGGAACAGCCACCCGGCGATCAGATACGGCAGCACACTCATGTCCCGGCCTCCGCCCCGTCGTCCCGGTCCCCGCTCTCGATCTCCACGGCCTGGTCCAGGAAACGGGCCAGCAGAACGACCACCCCGCAGGCCACCTCCACGCCGATGGCGGCGTTGAGCAGCGGGACGGTGCCGCCGGAGGAGAGCGTGTTGAAGGTGCCGTAGGGAAGGAAGTTGGTCAAAAACGCCGCCCCCGTCACCAGCGCGGCCGTGCCCACCAGCAGATAGGCGGCCTCCCCGGCGGCATCCGCCACCTCGTACAGGCCGACCGGCCGGATCCGCTCCAGCGCCCGGTAGTCCACCGCGATATAGAGCAGATGCAGCGCGGTGGCGGCGACGATACCGCCCTGGAATCCGCCGCCGGGGCTGAGCTGGCCGTGCGCGATGACGTACAGGCCGATGAGCAGGGTGACGGGCAGCGCGATCAGTGCATAGCGGCGGACCGGCGGCGCGACCGTGGCCGGCTCCGGCGGCAGCCGGCCCTCGTCCCGGGTCTGGCGGAGCAGGACGACGGTGCCCACCACCGCGCCGAACAGGAGGGACTCCTCGCCCAGGGTGTCGAAGGCGCGCTGGTCGAAGTTGACCGAGGAGACGGTGTTGGCGGCGTGCCGGTCCAGCGCGGCATGCACGGCCCGGTCGCCGTACGGGTGCCGGAGCCCGCCGAACGCCGGCAGGTCGAAGCACGCCAGCACGAACAGAACGGCCACCCCCAGTCCGCCGACGGCCAGCACCCACCGCCGCAGCCCGCTGCTCATTCGTGCTCCTCCCGGCGCTCGCTGCGCGCCTTGCGCCGCACCTTGCGTACCGACAGCAGCACCATCAGCGGGGTCAGCGCGGAGCCCACCGCCAGCTGGGAGAGCGCGACATCGGGGGCCTGAAGCAGCAGGAAGACCAGGGCCAGCGCCAGGCCGAGCAGGGACAGCAGAAAGGACTGCCGCACCGGATCGCGCACCAGGACGGTGGCGGTTCCGGCGGCGGCCACCAGGAGCAGGCCGAGCAGCAGCGGCAGATCGTCAGCCATCGGACATTCCCTCCGCCGGTCCGGTCCGGCCGTGCCCCGCGGTGACGGCGGCGGTCACCGCACGGGCCGCCACCCGGCTTCCCAGCACCAACAGCACGCCGATGACCAGCAGTTTCACCGTGGCCCTGCCGGGGCCGGTGGCCACACACAGCGGCAGCACCACCGCGGGCACGGCCGTATAGCTCAGCGCCGTCACCGCGAGCAGCGAGCGCGGCCGCGGCGGACGGGCCGCCAACTGGTCGGCGAGCAGCCGCACATACAGCAGGGTGCCGGCCGGCCCCAGCACCGCGAGCACCAGCGCCGGATCGGTGTACGCCGGGCGGCCGTAGCCCTGGGCCAGCAGCAGGATCACCAGGCTGAGCAGGGTGGTCGCCAGGTTCTGGGCGGGCACCCGCCGCCGGACCGGACCGGTGGCGGCGCCGATGGCGGCCGGGGCGACCCCGCACAGCAGCAGCGCCGTGGCCGCGGCGGTCCACCCGCTCATCGGCCGTCGACCGCACGCCGCGCACCGCAGGCAGCAGCGGCGGCGAGCAGCGCGGCGCCGGCGCCGACCGCCCACTCCAGCGTGTCGACCGTACCGATCAGCACGATCCACAGTCCGGTCAACACCGCCCACCAGCCGATGAGTTCGGCGCCCGTCGTCAGCCATCGCGCCATCCGCGCACCTCCTGAGGCCCCGGGTACCCGGGCCTCAGGCTCACATGCGGGGACCGGGCCGCCCCGTCACCGCGCCGCGCGTTACTCCGTCGGAGGCGGGGCCGCCACCGGGCCCCCGTCAGCCCGCCCAGGTCCAGTCGGCGACCTCCGGCAGATCGGTGCCGTGCTCCCGGATCCAGGCGTGGTGGCGGGTACGGGCGTCCGCCATCTCCTGCCGCAGCGCGACGGCGCGCACCCCGAGGCCGGGCACCCGGTCCACCACGTCCATCACCAGCCGGAACCGGTCGAGATCATTGCGGACGACCATGTCGAAGGGCGTGGTCGTGGTGCCCTCCTCCTTGTAGCCGCGGACATGCAGATTCCGGTGTCCGGCGCGGCGGTAGCAGAGCCGGTGGATCAGCCACGGGTAGCCGTGGTAGGCGAAGATGACCGGCTTGTCGCGGGTGAACAGTGCGTCGTACTCGGGGTCCGGCATACCGTGCGGATGCTCCCCCGACGGCAGCAGCCGCGCCATGTCGACGACATTGACCACCCGCACCGCCAGCTCCGGCAGATGCCGGCGCAGCAGAGCGGCGGCGGCCAGCGTCTCCTGGGTGGGGACGTCCCCCGCGCAGGCCAGCACCACATCGGGGTCGCCGCTGCCGTCCTCGGTGCCCGCCCACTGCCAGGCGCCGGCGCCGCGTGCGCAGTGGGTGCGGGCCTCGTCGAGGGTGAGCCAGTCGAAGCCGGGCTGTTTGCCGGCCACGATCACATTGACGTAGTCACGGCTGCGCAGCGCATGATCGGCCACCGAGAGCAGGGTGTTGGCGTCCGGCGGCAGATAGACCCGGACCACCTCCGGGCTCTTGTTGAGGATGTGGTCGACGAAGCCCGGGTCCTGGTGCGAGAAGCCGTTGTGGTCCTGCCGCCAGACATGTGAGGTGAGCAGGTAGTTCAGCGAGGCGAGGGGCCGCCGCCAGGGGATCCGGCGCGCGGTCCGCAGCCATTTGATGTGCTGGTTGACCATCGAGTCGACGATATGAGCGAACGCCTCGTAGCTGGAGAAGAGCCCGTGCCGGCCGGTGAGGAGATAGCCCTCCAGCCAGCCCTGGCACAGATGCTCGGAGAGCACCTCCATGACCCGGCCGTCGTGGGCCAGATGCTCATCGGTGTCCAGTGTCTGTGCCTGCCAGGCCTTTCCGGTGGCGTCGTAGAGCGCCTCCAGACGGTTGGACGCGGTCTCGTCGGGGCCCACGACACGGAAGTCGCGGCGCTCCGCGGTGGCGTCCATGACCGCTTGCAGCAGCCCGCCCAGCACCCGGGTCGGCTCGTGCAGCACGGTGCCGCGCTTGTCGACCTCCACGGCGTACCGCTCCAGCGGCGGCAGCGGCAGGTCCCGCACCAGCAGACCGCCGTTGGCGTGCGGTGAGGCACCGAGCCGGCGCGACCCCTCGGGCACACACGCCAGCACCTCGGGGCGCGGCCGGCCCTCCGCGTCGAACAGCTCGTCCGGCCGGTACGAGCGCAGCCACTCCTCCAGCTGCCGCAGATGCCCGGCGTCGTCCCGTACGCCGGGCAGCGGGACCTGGTGGGAGCGCCAGGTGCCCTCGACGGGCTGCCCGTCGACCTCGTGCGGACCGGTCCAGCCCTTGGGGGTGCGCAGCACGATCATGGGCCAGCGGGGGCGCTCGGTGACCCCCTCGTTGCGGGCCCGGTGCTGGATGGCGGCGATCCGGTCCAGGGCGTGGTCCATGGCGGCGGCCAGTTCCTGATGGACCGTCGCCGGATCGTCGCCGGTGACATGGATCGGGTCATGGCCGTAGCCGCGCAGCAGCGCGTCCAGTTCGTCCTGCGGGATCCGGGCCAGCACCGTCGGGTTGGCGATCTTGTAGCCGTTGAGATGCAGCAGGGGCAGCACCGCGCCGTCGTGCACCGGGTCCAGGAACTTCGTGGCGTGCCAGGACGCGGCCAGCGGGCCGGTCTCCGCCTCGCCGTCGCCGACCACACAGGCGACCAGCAGCTCCGGATTGTCGAATGCCGCGCCATAGGCATGGGTGAGGGAGTAGCCCAGCTCGCCGCCCTCATGGATCGAGCCCGGGGTCTCCGGCGCGACATGGCTGGGGATGCCGCCGGGGAACGAGAACTGCCGGAACAGCCGGGCCATGCCCGCGGCGTCCCGGCTGACATCGGGATAGGTCTCGGAGTAGGTGCCGTCCAGCCAGGAGTTGGCCACCACGGCGGGACCGCCGTGCCCCGGCCCCCATACGCACAGGGCGTCCAGGTCCCGGGCCTTGATGACGCGGTTGAGGTGGGTGTGCACCAGGTTCAGGCCGGGCGAGGTGCCCCAGTGGCCCAGCAGCCGCGGCTTGATGTGCTCGGGGCGCAGCGGCGCCTCCAGCAGCGGATTGGCCATCAGATAGATCTGCCCGACGGCCAGATAGTTGGCGGCCCGCCAGTGGGCGTCGAGCCGTCGCAGCTCGGCGGTGTCGAGGGGCCCCGGCGCCGCCGGGGCCCCCGTCGTCCCTGCCGGGGTTTCCGCGTCGTGCATCTCAGCTCCTCCTCAGGGTGGCGTGTGCCGGGTGGGTCAGTCGGGTGGCTCCGGCGCCGGGTGGACGTCCGGCTTCGTGCCGGGCGGCTCCTGCGGGGCCGGGCCCGGCTCGTCCGGTTCCGGCTCGGCTGGGACCGGGTCCCGTGGCAGCGGTTCGGGCTCGCTCGGCACCGGCCCCGGCCCCTTGGGCTCCGGCTCGGTGTTCATGGCGTCAGCGGTCATCAGGGTCATAGCGCTCTCCTTCCTCTCCATCGTCCGTCCAATGCCCGCGGTCGGCCCGTTCAAGAAATCAACCGAAGGGCGCGCGAACGGCAGGGGCGGAAGGGAGCGTTACGGGGAGGGGCCACGGCCCACGGGCCGGTACGTCTCAGTACACGTCGCGGACGTAGCGCTTGTCGGCGGCGAGCTGTTTGACGTAACCGGCGGCCGTCTCCTCCGCCAGGCCGCCGTGCGCGACGGCGATGTCCCGCAGCGCGCGGTCGACATCCTTGGCCATCCGGGACGCGTCACCGCACACATAGAAATGCGCGCCGTCCTGGAGCCAGGACCACAGCTGGGCGCCGTGTTCGCGCATCCGGTCCTGGACATAGACCTTGGCCCGCTGATCGCGGGAGAACGCGGTGTCCAGCCGGGTGAGCAGCCCGTCGTGGCGCAGCCGGCCGAGCGCGTCCTCGTAGTAGAAGTCCGTGGCGCGCCGCTGCTCCCCGAAGAAGAGCCAGTTGGGGGCGCGGTGGCCGCGGGCCCGCCGCTCGTCGAGGAAGCCGAGGAAGGGCGCGACGCCGGTGCCGGGGCCCACCATCACCATCGGGGTGGCCGGATCGGCCGGCGGACGGAAGTGGGCGGTGCGCTGGACGAAGACCGGTACCGGGCTGCCGGGCTCGGCATCGGCCAGAAAGGTGGAGGCCACGCCCTTGCGCGGGCGGCCGGCGCGGTTCTCGTAGCGGACCACGGAGACCGTCAGCCGGAGCAGCCCGGGATCGGTCAGCGGGCTCGACGATATGGAGTACAGCCGGGGCTGGAGACGGGGGAGCAGACCGGCCCACTCCGCTGCACCGGCCCGGACCGGGAATTCCGCGAGCACGTCGACGGCCTGCCGGCTCCAGGTCCACTGGGCCAGCTCACCCTTGTTGTCGGGCCGCAGCAGCTTCTTGAGGACCCGGTCACCGGTGCGTTCGGCGACGAGCCGGAGCAGTGCGGGGGTGATCCTGGCGATGTCCAGATGGCGGTGCAGCGCTTCGCCCAGCGGCACCGTGCCCGGCCCCGGGAGCTCTACGGGGGCGGCGGGATCGAGCCCGGTGACGGCCAGCCATTCCGCGACGAGGTCCGGGCAGTTCCGCGGCAGCACGCCGAGCGCGTCGCCCACCTCGTAGTCCAGCGGGGTGCCGTCGCCGTCCCGGGTGTCGAGGGTGAACTGGCGCACCTCCTTGGTGGCCCCGGCCCGGCTCAGCAGTTCGTTGCCGACGAGGCGGGCGGTGGCGGGCGCGGCCTTGGAGGGCCGGGCGGGGCCGCCGGGCGCCCGGCCCGGAGCGGCGGGAGCCGGGACCGTCCCCGGTGGCGCGCCGGCCGCGGCCCCCGTCCCGGCACCGCCGTCCGCCGCCCCGCCGCCGTCCGGCTCCGCACCGCCCTCCGGCTCCGCGTCGGCCTCCAGGGCCGTGAGGACCTGGTCGAGCCACTGCCCCGCCGGCTGCTCATAGTCCGGTTCGCAGTCCGTACGGGGCACCAGCCGCTTCGCGCCCAGCTCGGCGAGGCGGGCGTCGAGGCGGCGGCCGTGGCCGCAGAAGTCGTCGTAGGAGGAGTCTCCCAGGGCGAGGACGGAGTAGCGCATCCCGTCCAGCCGGGGCGTGTCCGGCGCGTTCAGGGTCTCCCAGAAGCCGGTCCCGTTGTCGGGGGCGTCGCCGTCGCCGAAGGTGCTGGTGACGATGAGCAGATCGGCGCCGCGCGGCAGGGCGGCCGGTGCGCTGTCGTCCATGCTGAGCAGCGTCGCCGCCCGTCCGCTGCCGGTCAGCCGCCGGGCCGTGTCGGCCGCGACCTCCTCCGCATTGCCCGTCTGGGAGGCCCACAGGACGACGACCGTACGGGCGGCCGGGGCGTCGGCCGCTTCGGCGGGAGCCTCCGCCGGGTCCGCGGCCGTCGACGGCCGGGTGTCCGCCGTGCGGGAGAACATTCCGGCCAGGACGCCGTTGACCCACAGCGCGCTCTCCGGGCTGAACGGGGCGTGGGACGGCAGCACGGGAGTGCCGACGGCGGTGGCGGGTCCGGAGCTCAGCCCGGCGAGAAAGCCGGAGAGATAGCGCCGTTCGTGCGCGGCCAGCGTCGGCGGGGCGGGTTCGCCGAGCCCGAACACCCCGGCCAGCACCGCCGTCGCCGCCTCGCGGCCCTGGTCCGCCGCGGCTCCGGACCCGCCGCCGGTCCGCCCGGCACCCGCCCCGCCCGCGACCCTGGCCAGCGACACCGCGCAGACCTTGAACTCGGGCTGGAAGGAGATCGGGTCGACCGCGTCATGGGTCACCGCGTTGACGCTGAGGTACTCGCCGAACAGGTCGTTCCAGTGGAACGGCGCGAAGCAGTTGCCGGGCCGTACCCGGTCGGTCACCACGGCGGGCAGCACCGCCCGGCCGCGCCGCGAGGCGACCTCCACCGTGTCACCGTCCGCGAGGCCCAGCGCCGCCGCGTCCTGCGGATGCAGCTCCACGAACGGGCCGGGGTTGAGCTTGTTCAGCTTGGCGACCTTGCCGGTCTTGGTCAGGGTGTGCCACTGGTGGGGCAGCCGCCCGGTGTTCAGCACGTACGGGAAGTCGTCGTCGGGCATCTCGGCCGGCGGGAGGTGCGGCCGGGCGAAGAACACGGCCCGGCCGGTCGCGGTGGGAAAGGACAGCCGGGGCCGGGTGCCGTCGGGCCGCTCGTCCAGGGTCTGGCTGACGCCGTCGTTGAGGTAGCGCACCGGGTTGCGGTCGGGCCCGTCGATGGCCGCGCTGGGCCACTGGACCGGGGTGTCCCGCAGCCGCTCATAGGTCACTCCGCGCAGGTCATAGCCGGTCCGCGGGTTCCAGGCGCGTTTGATCTCCTCGAATATCTCCTCCGCGCTGTGGTAGGTGAAGGCGTCCTCGTAGCCCATCGCACAGGCGATCCCCGCGATGATCCGCCAGTCCGGCCAGGCCTCGCCCGGCGGGTCAGCGGCCGGTTGCACCAGCGTGAGGTTGCGCTCCGAGTTGACCATCACGCCCTCGGCCTCGGCCCACATGGCCGCGGGCAGTACGACATCGGCGTAGGCGTTGGTCTCGGTCTCCGCGAAGACGTCCTGGGCGACCACGAACTCCGCGGCCTCCAGCCCCTCGATGACCGTCCGGCGGTTGGCGACCGAGGCGACAGGGTTGGTGCAGATGATCCAGCACGCCTTGATGTCGCCGTCCGCCATCTGCCGGAACATCTCGACGGTGCCCTGCCCGGGCCCGTCCGCCCGTACCGTCCCCGGTTCCAGGCCCCACAACTCCTCGGCGAAGGCACGGTCCCCGTCCACCAGCGTCGACCGCTGGCCGGGCAGCCCCGGCCCCATGTAGCCCATCTCGCGGCCGCCCATCGCATTGGGCTGGCCGGTGAGCGAGAACGGGCCGCTGCCGGGCCGGCAGATCGCTCCGGTCGCCAGATGCAGGTTGACCAGGGCATTGGTGTTCCAGGTGCCATGGGTGCTCTGGTTCAGGCCCATGGTCCAGCAGCTCATCCAGTCATCCGCCTCGCCGATCCACTCGGCGGCCCGGTGCAGGTCCGCCTCCGGAATCCCGGTGAGCTCCGCGACCCGCGCGGGCGGATAGTCCTGGAGGAAGGCCGGCATGGCCTCCCAGCCCTCGGTGTGCTCGGCGATGAACTCCGCGTCCACGTGGCCGTTCTCGACCAGCAGATGCAGCAGACCGTTCAGCAGCGCCAGATCCGTACCCGGCGCGATCTGGAGAAACAGATCGGCCTTGGCCGCGGTGGCGGTACGGCGGGGATCGACCACGATCAGCTTGGCGCCCGCCTTCACCCGTTCCATCATCCGCAGGAAGAGGATCGGGTGGCAGTCGGCCATGTTGGAGCCGATGACGAAGAAGACGTCGGCATGCTCGAAGTCCTGGTACGAGCCGGGCGGGCCATCCGCGCCCAGCGACAGCTTGTAGCCGCTGCCCGCGCTCGCCATGCACAGCCGGGAGTTGGACTCGATGTGCCGGGTGCGGACAAAGCCCTTGGCGAGCTTGTTCGCCAAGTACTGGGCCTCCAGTGTCATCTGGCCGGACACGTACAGCGCCAGGGCGTCCGGGCCGTGCTCGTCGACGATCTCGCGCAGCCGCCCGGCGGTCTGTTTGACCGCCGCCGTCATCGGCTCGGCCACCGGCTCGGCGCCGCGGTCCGCGCGCACCAGGGCGGCCGACAGCCGCCCCGGCGCGGCGAGCAGCTCGGCGCTGGTCGCGCCCTTGGTGCACAGCCGGCCGCCGTTCGCCGGGTGGGCCTTGTCCCCGGCCGCCTTGCGGACCGTCCGCCGTCCCTCTTCGTCCGTCGCGACATCCAGCACGATCCCGCAGCCGACCCCGCAGTACGAGCACGCCGTCCGCACCTGCGTGAGGTGCTCTGCCAGCGGTTCCGGTGCGGTCACGGACGGTCCCCTTCGTGGTCGGAAGCTTGTTCCGACCCTACGAACGGCCCGTTAACCGGGTGTCACGGCAAGCGATCATCCGTCGTTACGGCGACCACACAGTCCCCCTTAGCGCCCCGTGAGAACCGGCCGGGGGGCCGCCTTTCAGGGCACGAGGGTGTCCAGCGGCACGCCCGGATCGGCCAGCTGCCCGGGGTCGACGGCCTGCCCGCTCAGCACCAGCGCCTTGATCGGATCGGTGACGTCCCAGACGTTTACATTCATCCCGGCCAGCACCCGTCCCCCGGAGCACCAGAAGGCGATGAACTCACGGGCATCGACGTCCCCGCGGAAGACGACCCGGTCATAGCCCTCCGGTTCGGCATAGCCGGTGTACTCCATGCCCAGGTCGTACTGGTCGGTGAAGAAGTACGGCAGCCGGTCGTAGCGGACGTCCTGGCCCAGCATGGCCCGGGCGGCGGTCTGCGGCTGGTGGAGGGCGTTGGCCCAGTGCTCGACGCGCAGATGCCGGCCCAGGACCGGGTGGTAGGCGTTGGCGACATCGCCGGCGGCGAAGACATCGGGGTGCGAGGAGCACAGCCGCTCGTCCACCACGACCCCGTTGTCGACCTTGAGCCCCGCCGCGGCGGCCTGGCTGGTGTTGGGGGTGATCCCGACTCCGACGATCACCGCATCGGCCCCGATACGGCTGCCGTCGGCCAGCAGGACGCCGTCCACCGCACCGTTTGTGCCGGTGATCTCCGCGACCTGGACGCCACAGCGCAGCTCGACCCCGTGATCGGTGTGCAGCTTGGCGAAGACCCGGGCGGCCTCGGGGCCCAGGACCCGCAGCAGCGGCAGCGCCGCGGACTCCAGCACGGTCACCTCGACGCCGGCCGTGCGGGCGGCGGCAGTGGTCTCCAGGCCGATCCAGCCGGCGCCGATCACCACGATCCGGGACGCGGACCGGAAGAGCTCCTTGAGGCGGTCGCTGTCCGGCAGCCGCCGCAGCGAGTGGACCCCGTCCAGGTCCGCGCCGGGCACCGGCAGCGGGCGCGGGGTGGAGCCGGTGGCCAGCAGCAGCTTGGCGTAGCCGAGCCGGCTGCCGTCCGCGAGGGTCACCTCGTGGCCGGCCGGGTCCAGGGCGGTGACGGCCTGGCCCAGCCGCAGGTCGACCTCGTGCTCGGCGTACCACTCGGGCGGATGGACATAGGCCGACTCCCGCTCGGCGGTGCCCAGCAGATAGCCCTTGGACAGCGGCGGCCGCTCATACGGCCGCTCGTGCTCGTCGCCCACCAGCACGAGCGGGCCGTCGAAGCCCTCCTTGCGCAGTGTCTCCGCGGCCTTGGCGCCGGCCAGCCCCGCTCCCGCGATCAAGAATGCCGTGTTCCGGCCCATGTCCCGCTCAGCTCCTTCGGACGATCGGTTTCCCCGTCATCCGTTCCCGCCCGGAGCGCCGGCAGGCACCGCCGATGGTGTTGCCGTCACCCCGGGGGCGTAGCGGGCGGCCCGGATCAGGCCCCCGCTGCCGCGCCGGGCTCCGCCGCGCCGAGGAAGTGGAAGCCGGGGTGCGGATGCATCAGGAAGTCATGGTGCGAGATGTTCCAGGCGTACGCCCCGGCCACTCCGAACACCACCCGGTCACCGGCCCGCAGCCCCGGCGCCGGGACCGCGCGGGCCAGTACGTCCTTCGGGGTGCACAGCTGCCCGGTGACGGTGACCCGGTCCCCCTGGGCCACCGACCGCGGCCAGGGGTGCGGCCAGGGCGCGTCGGACGGCAGCACCGTGCAGGGCTGGTCGTGGCCCTTGGTCGCGGGGGTCCGCAGATGGTGGGTGCCGCCGCGCACCACGGCGAACTCCTCGCCGTGGCTGTGCTTCACATCCAGCACCTCGGTGGCGTACCAGCCGCAGTACGCGGTCAGCGCCCGCCCCGGCTCGATCCGCAGGGTGAGACCGGGGTGGGCCGCGGCGAGCCGGTCCAGGCCCGCGCCGTAGGCCGCCCAGTCGAAGCGGCGCTCCGGCGCGGCGTAGTCGACCGCCATCCCGCCGCCGATGGTCACCTCGGAGAGCGGAATCCGGTGCCGCGCGGCCAGCGCGGCGGCCCAGGTCACGATCGCCTCCGCCACGCCCAGCTGCTCCGGCGCCTCCAGGCCGCTGGCCAAGTGGGCGTGGATTCCGCGGAGTTCGAGGTGCGGGTAGGTGCCGTCGGTGAGCAGCGCGACGACCTCAGCGGCCTGGTCGGGGTCCAGTCCGAAGGGGGTCGGGCGGCCGCCCATGGCGAGCGAACTGCCGTCCAGACAGCCGTCGTCGACCGGCAGATTGAAGCGCGCCAGCACCGCGATCCGGCGCTCCGGGGCGAGCCGGGCGGCCAGGTTCGCGAGCATATGGATCTCGTACACGCTCTCCACATGGAAGCGCCGCACCCCGCACTCCAGCGCCTGGGCGACCTCCGCGGGGGTCTTGCCCGGTCCGCCGAAGGCGAGCGGGGCGCCGGGCACGGCCTTGCCGGTGTGCGCCAGTTCGCCGCCCGAGGAGACCTCGTAGCCGTCGACGTACGGGCGCAGGGCGCCCAGGATCTCCGGCTCCGGGTTGGCCTTGGCCGCGTAGTAGAGCTCCACGCGCTCGGGCAGCGCGGCCCGGACCCCGGCCACATGCGCGCGCAGCGCCGTCAGGTCGTAGAGGTAGGCGGGCAGTTCCTCGGGTGCGAGGCCGTGGACGCGGTCGCGGACCGCGGCGGTGGGGGCGAGGCCGGGGGTGGTCATCGGGCGCTCCAGGGGGTGGTGTCGTCGGCGCGCACGGCACCGGACAGAACGGCCTCGGCCAGCGGCGAGGGCAGCAGGACATAGCCGGCCTCACGGTCGGCCTTGCGCTCCCAGCGGGTGAGCAGATTGGCCTTGGCGGGCAGCGGGACACCGGCCAGCAGGGCGGCCAGCCGGGGCGGGCAGCCGTAGCGGTCCGCGTGGGTCTGAAGGGTGCGGCGCACCTGCGCCCACAGCTCCGCCTCGGTGCCCGGGTGCAGATCGGCGAGCGCGGCGAGCATCTCGGCGACGTGGTTGACCAGCAGGCAGTACACGACCCGGTCCCAGCCGCGCTGGGCGTCGTAGGTCATCGGGGCCGCGACCTGCTCGGGCAGCGACGCCAGCAGCTCGGCGTGGTGCTCGGGGACCAGCTTGGTGCCCTCCAGGTCACGGAAGAGGACCTGGGCGGGCATCCCGTCGCCGTCGACGCAGACCAGCACGTTCTGGAGGTGCGGTTCCAGCACCAGACCGTGGTCGAAGTAGGCGGCGAGCACCGGCGGGAGCAGCAGATTGAGGTAGGCGGCCCACCAGTCCAGTGCGGCCTGCGGTCCGGCGCCGTCCAGGAGCCGGGAGACATGGGCCGGGCTGGTGGGGTACTCATCGGCGACGGCGGCCGCCAGCAGCGGGGTGGTGCCGGGCAGCAGCCGCTGGGAAAGGCCCTCGCGGACGATGACGCCGAACCCTTCGAGCAGGCCGGTGTCCGGGCGGCCGTCGGCGCCGGGCAGCGCCAGGCTGCGATAGGCGGGTTCGCGCAGCACCGCGCTGCCGGGGAACCGGGTGGCGAGATCGGCGAGCGCCGGCGCCAGCAGCCGGGTGAGGGCCACCGCCCCGGACAGCTCGTAACTGGCGTTCTTCCGCAGGCAGTTGGTGATCCGGACGTTCAGGCTGAACTTGAGGAACGCCTCGCCGTCGTAGAGCGTGCGCACGGACGCGGTGGCGGCGAACGGCGCCCCGCCGGTACCCAGGACACGGATGTCGTCGCGGTCCAGCGCCTCCCGCAGACCGGCGTGGTCGCGCAGCAGCTCGTACTGCCAGGGGTGGACCGGCAGCAGCCGGTAGCCGTCCGGCACCTCGGAGTGCAGCGCGTCCAGCGGGGCGGTGGCGCCCTCCTCGGCCGCTTCCTCGGCGATCAGTTCCTCGCGCACGGCGAGCAGCAGCAGCGGGAAGGCGGCCCCGGTCTCGGGCGCGTACGACTGCCAGGCGGCGGGATCGCCGGTGCGGGCCTTGGGGGTCGGGTGGAAGCGGTGGCCGAGGATCAGCGACTGCTCGGAGGTGACATAGGCGGCCTGCCAGTCCTCCGCGTCGTGCTCCCCGGTGCCCGGCTGCCGCTCCGTACGGGCGGCCAGCGCAGTGGAGACGGCCTGGTGGCTGGAGGCGATCTGGGCCAGGAACTCCTCGTTGTCCACGCCGGTCCGCAACGACAGCTCGGCGTGCACGTACTCGGCCAGCCGGCGCCAGCCGACCTCGGCCCAGCCGCCGTCGGTCTGTGCGGACACCGGGCCGGTGAACCGGTGCGCGCCCAGCAGCGAGGTACGGCGCAGCGCGACCCGCAGCAGCACCCCGCGGCGCGGCAGCCGGATCAGCAGCCGCCCGTTGTCGACTGCGGTCTGGTGCTCGGGTCCGGACACCTCGCGCAGCAGGCAGTTGAGCAGGGTGTGCGCCACGGCCTGGTCGGCGGTGGGCAGCCCGGCGGGGGCGGCGGGTGCCACGGTGGGGCCGGGGGAATTGGTCAGCGGAGGCATCGCGGGCTCCTGCGGGTGCGGGGGAGGCGGGAGAGCAGAACAGGGGCGGCGGTCGCGAGGACGGTGACCAGGGCGATCGCGGTGCCGGTCAGGACGGGCGCGGCCGGGCCGAACCAGTCGTTGCCGACCGCGGCGGCCACACCGGCCGCGACCGCGCCGGCCTTGGAGAAGAATTCGATCGAGCCGAACAGCCCGCCTGGGGCCCGGCCCTTGGCACAGTCCGCGGCCAGCACGGACAGACAGACCAGACCGAGGGTGAGTCCGGCACCGAGTACCAGGCGGACCGCGACGAAGCCGGTGAGCGAGTCCACCAGGCCGTGTCCGGCCAGACCGAGCGCGATACAGCCGAAGCCGATACCGATACCGAGCCGGGGGCGGGTGCGGAAGACGGTGTGCACCGCCATCGCCGCGACCAGGTAGCACATGTGGGGCAGGGCGAACAGCACGCCGGACACCATGGGGCCGGTGCCGGGAATCCGTTCCTTGATGAGGGAGATCAGGTAGGGGAAGGAGATGACGGTGGAGAAGACGAAGGCGAACTCCAGGGCGTAGAGGGCGCGCAGGGACGCGACCGGGGCAGGCCCGGCCGGCTCCGCCGCCGTCCCCGTCCCGGCCACCGTCTCCGGCGTCTGCACGGCATCGGCCTCCGCCACCGCCTCGGCCTGCCGCGCCGCGGCGGCCGGGGCTCTCGGCGGCTCCGGCAGCGCCGCGAGCATCACGGCCGCGGTCAGCGGCAGCACGGCCAGCAGGGCGTACTGGCGGTGCGGCGACAGCCACGGCGTCAGCGAGCCGACCACGATCGGGGCGAAGACCAGGGCCGCACGGGCACTGCCCTGCATCAGGGTGAGCGCCCGGGACAGCGCATGGCCTTCGAGCGCCGCTCCCAGATAGCCGTTCGACGCGGCGAAGGTGCCGCCGAGGATGCCCTGGAGGACCAGCGCCGCGACGAACGTGCCCATCGAGTCGGCCCAGCCGGCCAGCAGGAATGCCAACGCCAGTCCCAACTGCGCCCGCAGTAGCAGCCGTTTGCGTCCGAAGCGGTCCGCGAGCCGCCCCCACAGCGGTGCGCCGATGGCACCGAAGATGGTGGGGACGATGTAGAGCAGTCCGGCCCAGCGGGCGGCTCCGTCGCCCAGCTCGGGCAGGATCTCGGTGAGGTACGGCGGCAGGCCGAGGGCGGCGAACGACGCCACGAAGTAGCAGCCGGCCACGGCGTGCACCTGGCGGCGGCCCAGGCCCGGGCGGTCCTTGGTTTCGACGACGGCCGGTTCGACCTGGCGAGAAGAGATGGTCCTCATCGGGAAGTCCCCGTCGGAAGCAGGTAGTTGGGGCCGGTGGTGTAGTGCTTGTTGATGTCGGCCGCGCCCGAACGCTCCTTGGAGAGCAGCGTCCCGGCGCTCACCATCGCCTTGATGGGGAGGTGCGGGGCGTCCAGGACGTGGGCGCGCAGCGCGGCGCCCGGCTCGCCCGGGGCGGTGCCCAGCCGTTCGACGGCCTCGGCGAGCCGGTCGCGGACCAGCCCCAGCAGCCGCGCGAGCGGCGCCCGTCCGTGCCGGGCGAGTCCGAAGGCGTACGAACCGGCGCACAGGTGGACGGTGATGGTGGTGAACAGGTCCAGCACCGGCCGGTCGCTCTCGGCGAAGATGCGTGGGTCGGCGAAGACCGCGGGGTCCGGGGCGTCGGCTCCCAGCGTGTCCCGCAGCCGGGCGGCGTTGATCCGCGGCCCGTCGTTGTCCTTGAACAGCAGCCGCAGCCGGGCGCCGTCCGCCGTGCGGTCCCACACCAGCGAGATGTTCTGCTGGTGGGACTCCAGCGCGATGCCGTAGCCGAAGAGCGTGGTCTGCCAGTCGAAGAGCAGGGTGAGGCAGGCGTCCAGCAGGGCGAGCGGATCGCCGCCGTAGAAGCGGTCGGCGAGGTGGTCGATCACCAGCCGCCCGCCGGGCGCCCGGCTCAGCAGTGCGGCCATCGGCACCACGGCACTGTCGTCCAGTCCTGCGGGGTAGCGGCGGCACAGCACGGTCAGCAGCTCGTGGTCGGCGTGCGCGTAAACGGTCTCGTCGGCCAGCAGGACCGACTCCCGGAAGCGCGGCTCGTGGGCGATCACGGTCTCCAGCAGCCGCTGCCCCTCCGCGCCGTCGATGAGCGTACGGGGCTTGATGGTGCGCCGGTTCCGCAGGCCCAGCGTGGCGGTGGCCAGCGGCAGCTTCAGATGGAGCCGTGGATCGGCGTCCAGTGCCACGGTGCGCATCGACAGGGTGGGGACGACGCCGACCACGGCGCGCTCGGACAGCACCGCGTCGCCCGCCAGGCCCGATTCGCGCAGCGCACCGTCCAGCGGGTCGCCGAGCGTCAGCGGGTGGACGGGGAGGGCGAGATGGCTGTCGTCGAGGTGGGCGAGGCCCAGCTCGGCAGGCGTCGGCCAACAGGCCGGCAGCCTCGCCTCGCCGCCCTGAAGGGTGACCGCGGCGCGCGGCAGGGCGAGCCAGCGCAGCGCGAAGTCCGGGCGGAACTCGGGTGCGTAGGCGCGCAGTTGGGCCTCGGTCAGTCCGGACCGGCCGCGGGCGGTCGGGTAGACGGGGTGGTCGAGCCGGGCGGCGAGCGTGTCGTGGGCCAGACCGTCCTTCAGCCCCAGCCAGCCGGCCGGGTCCGCACCATGACGAACCGTCAGCTCGTCCTCGGCCGCGTCCCGGGTCCGGGTGTGCAGCCGCATCGTCGCCAGGGTCTGGCGGCACTCCTCGGCGAAGGCGTCGAAGCCCTCGTGGTCGGCCGGATCGGCCGGCGCGCGGAGCGCCGTGAGAACCTCGTCGACCGTGGTCAGCCGGGCGCCGTCGGACTCCCGTACGAGGAGCGGCAGCCGCGCCGTGTACGCGCTCTGGTAGCCGTCCTCACCGAGGGGCAGCAGCAGCGCCCCGGCGGTCTCGTCGGCGGGCAGCCGCAGCCAGGGGCCGTCCGGCCGCTCCAGCAGCGTGCCGCGGGTGCGCAGGCCGACCACGTCCTCACGCAGCAGCGCGCCCAGGACGCGCAGCAGCAGTCCGGATTCCTCCGCGTCCGCCGCGGCCCGGCCGGTTGCGGTGTCGAGCGCGGCGGTCACGACGATATCTCCCAGCGCTCGGCCGCGAAGAACGCGTCCGACACCCGGTCCACGGCGCCCCGGTCGGTGCCGGTGGCCCGCAGTACGCCCAGGTAGTCGCGGTTGGTGCGGTAGTGGGGGTGCTCGGTGCCGGTCTCGCGCAGCGGCCGGTAGGTGAGCCGTACGCCGTCCACCGTCCGGTCCGCGGCGGCGGGCGCCGCGGTGAGCGTCCCGGCCCGGTCGGCGCAGGCGTAGTCCACCCGGCCCGCCCCGTCGCGCCGCGCGCCGAGGTCGGCGGGCAGCGGCTCGCCCATATGGGTCCGCAGGATGTGTTCGAACAGGGGGATGTCCAGGACCTGCGCGAGCATCAGGTCGCACTGGTCCCCGATGACGCGGTAGTTCACCTCGATGAGCCGCGCGCGGCCCTCGTGGACCACGAATTCCGTGTGGCAGGCGCCGAACCCGACGCCCAGCGCGTCCAGTTGGGCCAGCACCTGCGCCACCACGGGCTCGGGGTGGGCGGCGACGAAGTCGAGCCGCTCCTCGATGAAGGCCGGCGGGGCGGAGACCGTGGTGTGAAAACCGCCCAGGACATGCCGTACGCGGCCGTCGCCCAGGGTCTCCAGGGTGTAGAGCTCACCGGCCAGGAACTCCTCGGCGACCAGCGCCGCCTGCGGGCGCCGCGCCTGGATCTCCTTGGCGAGCATCACCAGCTCCTCCGGTCCTTCGGCGAGCACCACATCCTCGCTCGCCACGCCCTCGCGGGGCTTGACGACGCAGGGGTAGGGCAGGCCGGCCGCGGTGAGCGTGGACGGGTCCTCGCCGGGGGCGAGCTCAGCGGACCGTACGGTGTCGACTCCGGACGCGGCGAGATGGCGGCGCATCTCGGCCTTGTTCTTGGCGCGCAGTGCGGCCCGCCAGTCCTTGCCGGGCAGCCCGAAGTACTCGGCGGCCAGGGCCGCCTGGGTCTGGAGGTGGTCGCTGTTGGTGAAGACCGCGGCGGCCGGGTGGTGGGTGGCTATTCGGGTGATGACGGCGCGGAAGTCATGGACGTCGCACTCCAGGACCTCGGTCTGCGGGGAGACCCGCCGGTGCGCTTCGGGCTGGTCCGTCAGGACCGTGAGATCGAGGCCGAGGCGGGCGGCGGCGGGCAGGAATCCATCGGTGACCGAGTCGGTGGGGTTGAGGGCGAGCAGGTACATCCGCATGAGCGGGGCCCCTTCGGGGTCGAGGTGGTGCGGGACATCAGGGCGGGGGCGGGCCGGGGGACGGCGGCCCACCCCCGGGTGGACGGCCGGCTCAGCCCTTGGGCAGCGCCACGCCGGCGGCCTTCGCCACATCGGCGAGCATGTGCTCGGCGGCCTGGATGCCGATACCGGACATCCAGGTCTCGTCCGGCACGTTGAAGACCTTGTGGTCCTTGACGGCCTTGAGGTCCTTCCAGACCGGGTTGGACGTGACGTCCTTCTGCTGGGTCTTGTCCGGGTCGTCCGCGACGGTCACGAACACCAGGTCGGCGTCGGCCTTGTCGATCTGCTCCGGGCTGACGTCCAGCATCGTCTTGACCGGGTCGGTGGAGCTCTGGGACTTCGGCCGGGCCAGGCCGATGTCGTTGAGGACCACGCCGCTGTAGGAGGACTTCTGGTAGAGGCGGGTCGGGCCGGCCACGAAGCGGACCACGGAGGCCGACGGCATCTTGCCGTGGTTCTTCTTCTTGATGGCCTCGCCCAGCGCCTTGGCCCGGTTCTCGTAGGCCTTCAGCTTCTGGTCGGCCTCCTTCTCCAGACCCAGGGCCTTGGCGTGGACCTTCAGATTGGCCTTCCAGGGGCCGCCGGTGGTCTCGGTGAAGACCGTCGGCGCGATGGCCTTGAGCTTGTCGTAGATCTTCTCGTGCCGGACCTTGGAGGACAGGATCAGATCGGGCTTCAGCATCGCGATCTTCTCAAGGTTCGGCTCCAGCAGCGGGCCGACGTCCTTGACGCCGCCGATCTCGTCCTTGAGGTACGTGGGGAAGCCGCCCTCGGTCTTCATGTGCGGGGAGACCGCGCCCACGGGCTTGATGCCGAGGGTGGCGACATCGTCCAGCTCACCGGTGTCCAGGACGACCACGCGCTTGGGCTTGGCCGGGATCTTCACCGAGCCGCCGATGACGCTCTTGACCGTGCGCGGGAAGCCGGCGCCGCCCTTCGCCGCGTCGTCGCCGTCCGAGGACGCGCCGCCGCCGCATGCGGTCAGGGTCGCGGCGCCCACGGTGGCGGCGAGCAGGGCGGCCGGCAGCCGGCGGCCGGCAACAGCAGATCTCATGAGCATGAGGGTTCGACTTCCTTCAGGGGGAGCGGAAAGGGAAGTGCTCGTGGGGGAGAGCGGGTTCGGGTCAGGCGGAGACGGCGGTGTGCCGTTTCGCGCTGCCCTTGGGGACGACCAGCGGGGTGCCGGTCTCGGGGTCGGGGATCACCCGGCAGTCCACGTCGAACACGGACTTGACCAGCTCCGCGTCGAGTACGTCCGCCGGGGCGCCGGCCGCCGCCAGCTGCCCGTCCTTGAGGACCACGAGATGATCCGCGTAGCGGGCGGCCTGTCCGAGGTCGTGCAGCACCATCACCACGGTGCGGCCCGCCTCGGAGTGCAGCGCGGCGACCAGGTCGAGGACATCGAGCTGATGCCGCAGGTCCAGGAAGGTGGTGGGCTCGTCGAGCAGCAGCAGATCGGTGTCCTGGGCCAGCGCGAGCGCGATCCAGGCGCGCTGCCGCTGACCGCCGGACAGCTGGTCGACGGGCTGGTGGCGCAGTTCCTCGGTGCCGGTGCGCCGCAGCGCCTCCTCCACCGCCTGCTGGTCCGCCGCCGACCAGGGGCTCAGCAGCCGCTGGTGCGGGTAGCGGCCGAGCCGGACCAGCGCCTCGACGGTGATCGCGTCGGGGGTGACCGGCTGCTGCGGCAGCAGCCCCATCCGCAGCGCCAGTGCACGGGCCGGCATCCGGTGGATATCGGCGCCGTCCAGCGCGACGGTGCCGGCGGCCGGCGCCAGCAGCCGGGTCAGCCCGCGCAACAGGGTCGACTTTCCACAGGCGTTGGGGCCGACGACGGCGGTGACGGCGCCGCCGGGCAGCACCAGGTCGAGGCCGCCGACGATCAGCCGGTCGCCGTAGCGCAGGTCGAGTCCGTGGGTGGAGAGCTGGTTGGCGGTCATCGGACACTCCTGTTCACGGAACTGCTCTGACGGATCATCAGCACCAGCAGCCAGGGCGCGCCCAGAGTGGCGGTGACCACTCCGACCGGCAGACCGCTGACGGGCAGCAGATACTGCGCCACCAGATCGGAGGCGAGCAGCAGTACGGCACCGGCGAGGGCGGACAGCGCCAGCGTCCCGGCGGTCGGCGGCCCGGCGAGGAACCGCACCATGTGCGGGACGGCCAGCGCCACGAAGGCGACCGGTCCGGTCAGCGCGGCGGCCAGCGAGGCCAGCACGATGGCGATGACCAGGATCTGGAGCCGGGCGGTGTGGGTGTTGAGGCCCAGCGTGCCGGCCGAGTCGTCGCCCAGGTCGAGGACGGCGAGCCGGCGGTGCAGGACGAAGGCGAGGGCGAGGCCCACGGCCACCGCTCCGCCCGCGGACCACACCTCGGTCCAGGTCCGCCCGTACACCGAACCCGTGGTCCACTGAAGCGCCGAACCGGCCAGCTCGGTGGGGAAGCTGACGACCATGAAGCTCACCGCCGCCGACAGCCCGGCCTGTACGGCGAGCCCGACCAGCACCAGACGGGTCACGCTGGTGCCGGAGCGCCAGCCGAAGACCCCCAGCAGCACCGCGGCCAGCAGCCCGCCGCCGAGCGCGGCCAGCGGCATCATCGCCTGCGAGGCCCCGGCGGCCAGCATCGCCACCGCGCCGAACGAGGCGCCGCCGGTCACCCCCATCACATCGGGGGAGGCGAGCGGATTGCGGAACAACCGCTGCAACAGCGCACCGCCCACGGCCAGGCCCGCGCCCGCGACGATCGCCGCGACCATCCGCGGCGCCCGGAACTCCTGGACCACCAGCACCGTGCCCGGCTCACCGGCACCGAACAGCCCCTTGACCGCCTCGACGGGCGGCAGCGGCATCTCCCCGTTGGCCACGGACACCGTCACCAGTGCGCAGAGCACCACCAGACCGGCGAGCCCGACCAGCGGAATCCGGCCGCGTCCGGCCCGGCGCCCGGTGGCCGGGGCCGGCGTGGGGGAGCCGAGCGGCTTCGCGCTCCGTACGACGTCGTTCATCGGGCCACCTTCCGGGCCAGCAGCGCCAGCAGCGGCGCGCCGAGGAACGCGCTGATGATGCCGACCTGTAGCTCGGACGGCCGGATGACGAGCCGTCCGAGGATGTCGGCGCTGAGCAGCAGCAGCGGTCCGGCGATCAGACAGCCGGGCACCAGCACCCGGTGGTCGGAGGTACGCAGCAGCTGGCGGACCAGATGCGGTGCGGCCAGCCCGATGAAGGCCAGCGGACCGGCCACGGCCACCGCGGACCCGGCGAGCAGCACGACGGCCAGACCGCCGACGGTGCGGATCCGGGACACCGGCACGCCCAGCGCCTGCGCCGAATCGTCGCCCAGCGCCAGGGCGTTGAGGGCGGGGGTCAGGGCCAGCGCGACGACCAGGCCGATCACCAGGGTCGGCAGCACCGGGTAGAGCACCGACAGCGGGCGCTCGGCCAGCGAACCGGCCAGCCAGAACCGGGCCTCGTCCAGCGACCGCTTGCTGGCCAGCATGACCGTCGACGTCCAGGACAGCAGGACGAGTTGCAGCACGGTGCCGCCCAGCGCGAGGCGCACCGGGTCGAGGTCACCGGCCCGCCGGGCCAGCGCCTGGGCGAACAGCGCGGCGGCCGCGGCGCCCGCGAAGGCGAACCAGACGTACTGCACGGGCCGGGTCAGATGGAGTGCGTAGATCGAAGTGACCACCGCGAAGCCCGCGCCCGCGTTGATGCCGAGCGTGGTCGGGGAGGCGAGCGGATTGCGGGTGATGCCCTGCACGACCGCTCCGGCGACCCCGAGCGCGGCGCCGACCGCGAGCGCCACCACGGTCCGCGGTACCCGAAGCCCCGTCACCACCAGGGCGTCCGGCCCGTGGGCGGCGCCGGTCAGCGCCTCCCATACGGTGGACAGCGGTACGGATCGGGCGCCGAGGGCAAGGCTGAGGGCGGCGCAGACCGCCAGTGCGCCGAGCCCGGCCACGAACAGCGGGACGCGCCGCAGGACGTGCGCGGCGGGACGCGGATCGGGCACAGGGGGTGCGGTGGCAGGAGGTTTGGTCGTCGACACGCGTCGTTACATTAGGTTAGGCATACCTAATACTGCAAGCGCGTGTTCGGTAAACGGTCAACTATCCCTTTTGTCGGGCAGTCGACCTCCCCGCTGCGGCGATCAGCGCCCCGACCTGGGGTGACCTACCCCTCCCTGCCTCCGCCCACCCTTCCCCGATGAGGGCGCGTCAAGAGCCGATGCGGCCCGTGGGGTTGATGTCGCCCCGCCAGTGCCTCCATTGCAGGTGCGCAGGCACCGTGTTTCTCTGGTGGGTGGATCTTGTGGTTCCGCACCCGGCCGAGGAGCGCCATGCACTCCACCACTCCGCGCATCGCGATCATCGGTGCCGGACCCGGCGGACTGACCTGTGCCCGGGTGCTCCAGCGGAGCGGCGTACCCGTCACGGTCTTCGCCCATGAGGCGCCGGCCGCCGCCGACCCGCAAGGCAGCGCTCTGGAACTGCGGATGACCACTGCTCGGACCGCACTGCGGGCGGCCGGACTGTACGAGGAGTTCACCGCCATCGCCCGCCCCGCCGGGCAGGAACTGCGGCTGCTCGACCACACCGCGACCGTGCTCCTCCAGGACGCCCCCGCCCCCGGCGGTCCCGACCGCACCGAGGTCGACCGGGCCGCACTGCGCCGTCTGCTGCTGGCCTCCCTCACCGCCGGAACCGTGCACTGGGGCAGCTATCTGCGCACCCTGCACCCGCTCGGAGACGGCCGCCACCGGGCCGAGTTCGACGACGGCCACACCGAGACCTTCGACCTGGTCATCGGTGCCGACGGAGCCTGGTCCCGGGTGCGGCCGATGCTCTCCGAGGACACCCCGCACTACTCCGGTGTCACCTTCGTCGAGACCGGGATCGAGGATGCCGACGGCCGCCACCCGGACCTCGCCCGTCTCGTGGGCGACGGCGGCCTGCTGGCGCTGTCCGCCGGCAAGGGGCTGCTCGCCCGGCGGCACGGCCGGGGCCGCCTCCTGGTGTACGCCGGGTTCCGCGGCTCCCAGGACTGGGCGTCGGCGGCCGGTGTGCGGATGGCGGACACCGAGGCCGTGCGCGCCGTACTGCTCGACGGGTTCGCCGGGTGGGACGACCGGCTGCTGGCGCTGCTGCGGGACAGCGACGGCGGGTTCGTCAACCGGCCGCTGTTCGCGCTGCCGGTGCCGCACACCTGGACCCACACCCCGGGCCTGACCCTGCTCGGCGACGCCGCGCATCTGATGACGCCGTTCGCCGGCGGGGGCGCCGGCCTCGCCATGCTCGACGGCTGCGAACTCGCCCAGGCGCTGGCCGAGGGCGGCGACCCGGACGCGGCGGTACGCGCCTACGAATCCGCCCTGCTGCCCCGCGCCGCACAGGCCGCCGACCACGCCGCCCGCGCCCTGTCCGAGGCCTTCGCCCCCGACGCCCCGGAGAGCGCGCTGCGCTTTCTGTGTAACGACCGCGAACGGTGACAGCGGCCGGACTGCCCCCTGACCGCGCACCGTGACGGCGGCCGGACTGTCGCCCCCGGCCGCACACCGCGGCCGCCCTCCGGTTGCGGCCCCGCCGTGCCCATCGGACGATCGGCAGCGTACGGAGACCGGATCCGCGGCGAACGGGCATGAGTGCGGCACCGCCCGGCCATCGCCCGGCGCGGAGGGACGGAACACACCGTGAAGATGACTGAGCCCACGCCCGGCGCGCCCTGCTGGGTGGAGCTGGGGACCTCGGACGTGGCTGCCGCCAAGGTGTACTACCGCCAGGTCTTCGGCTGGTGCGCCGAGACCGATCCGCGCCAGGAGGCGGGCGGCTACACCACGCTGCATCTGGGGGAGGACCCCGTCGCCGCACTGACCCCGCTCTACGCCCCCGGCCAGCCGACCGCCTGGACCGTCTCGTTCGCGGTCCGGGACGCCGATGCGGTGTCCGCGGCGGTCACCGGGGCGGGCGGTCGGCTGCTGACCGGGCCGATGGATGTCTTCGACGCGGGCCGCTTCGCCGTACTGGCCGACCCGGAGGGTGCCGTCTTCTCGGTGTGGCAGGCCCGTTCGTTCGCCGGCGCCGCGGTGTTCAACGCGCCGGGCTCCCTCGGCTGGGTCGAGCTGGCCACGCGGGACCCCGAGGCCGCCAAGGCGTTCTACACGACGGTCTTCGGCTGGACCGTGGGTACCCACGAGGACTATCCGCAGTGGGGCGTCGACGGCGCCGACTTCGGTGGCCTGAGCGCGCTGGACGAGTTCTACCCGGAGGACATCAGGGCGCACTGGCTCCCGTACTTCGCGGTGGCCGACGTCGACGGGACGGCCGCCCGGGCCGCCGAGTCCGGCGGGATGCTGCTGGTGCCCCCGACAGAGGTCCCGCACGGGCCGAAGGTCGCGGTGATCCGGGATCCGCAGGGGGCCTCGTTCGGCATTCACCGCGTCGGTACCGAGGGCTGACGCCCGGTCTCCCCGGTGCGCGCGCCGGGCGGCGACGGCCCGTGAGCCGGGCGCACCCGCGCTGTCACACGATCGGCGGCCTGTTCGTCGTTGCACCACATTCCCCAGGTGGTTTGCGCGTAATGTCCACTTCCCACCAGCGGGTGGCATCGCGCGTCAAGAACAGGAGACCCCCTATGTCCACGACCGACATCCTCGCGGCCCGAGGCAGGCAGCTCGCCGCCGGCACGGGCGCACTGGCCACCGCCGTCGCCCTCGGCGCGACGCTGTTCGCCGCGGCCCCGGCGCAGGCGACGCCCGGCCCCCCGAAGCCCTTCGGCGTGGTCACCGCCAAGGCGGGCCTGAGCGAGCGTCAGTACCCCAGCACGGACTCGTCGGTACGGGGCTACCTCCGCCACCGCGCGCACGTCGGCCTGGTGTGCAAGGTGCGTACCCAGAGCGTGGGCGGCAACTCCGTCTGGTACCTGACCCGCGAGGAGCGGGCGACCTGGGTCTCGGCGAAGTACGTGACCAACAGCGGCCGCGTCAAGTACTGCAAGGACGTCCACCGCACCCGGGTGCAGCCGAAGCACACGGCGAAGCACCTCGTGGGCTGATGGAGTCCCGGGGAGGCCCGGTCCGGTGCCACAGCGGTACCGGACCGGGCCTTCGTGTGTGTGCGGCAGTGGCACGGCCCGCCGCCCGCCCACTCCGCGCCCTTCCGTATTACTGGAACAAGTTCTACTGTGCCCTCGATCCGGCAGCCGACGGCCCGTCAGCTTCGCGGGCCCCTCGCACCGGACGACCGGACCGGACGAACTGGAGGGGCCGTGCACCTCGAATACACCCCCGAGCAGCAGCAGTTGCGCGCCGAACTGCGCACGTACTTCGCCGCGCTGGTGCCGGACAACACCTACGGCCGGGACCCCGGGGGCACCAGAGGTGATCTCGCCGACCCCGCCGCCCAGAAGCGCTTCTACCGCGAGACGGTGCGCCGGCTGGGCGCCGACGGCTGGCTCGGCGTCGGCTGGCCCAAGGAGTTCGGCGGCCGCGGCCTCTCCCCGATGGAACAATTCATCTTCTTCGACGAGGCCGCCCAGGCGGGGGTGCCGCTGCCGCTGATGGCGCTGAACACCGTCGGCCCGACGATCATGCAGTTCGGCACCGACGAGCAGAAGGCCTACTTCCTGCCCAGGATCCTCTCCGGTGAGATCGACTTCGCCATCGGCTACAGCGAACCGGACGCCGGCACCGACCTCGCCGCCCTCAAGACCCGCGCCGTGCGGGAGGGCGACGAGGAGACCGGCCACTACGTCGTCAACGGGCAGAAGATCTGGACGACCAACGGGGACACCGCGGAGTGGGTGTGGCTCGCGGTGCGCACCGATCCGGCCGCCCCGCCCCACAAGGGCATCACCATGCTCCTCGTCCCCACCAGCGACCCCGGCTACTCCTGCACTCTGATCAACACCCTCGCCTCACACGACACCACCGCCAGCTACTACGAGAACATCACCGTCCCGGCCTCCCGCCGCGTCGGCCAGGAGAACAAGGGCTGGCGGATCATCACCAACCAGCTCAACCACGAACGGGTCACCCTCGCCGCCCACGGCACCATGGCCATCCGCGCCCTGCACAACGTCCAGCGCTGGGCCGCCGACACCAAGCTCTCCGACGGCCGCCGGGTCATCGACCTGGGCTGGGTACGCGGCCGGCTGGCCCGTACCCACACCAGACTGGATGCCATGAAGCTGCTCAACTGGCAGATGGTCGACGCCCTCCAGCACGGCACGCTCACCCCGCAGGACGCCTCCGCGGTCAAGGTCTACGGCTCCGAGGCCAGACGGGACGCCTACGCCTGGCTGATGGAGGTCGTCGCCGCCGCGGGCCCGCTCAAGGAGCGCTCGGCCGGCGCCGTCCTGCACGGCGAACTCGAACGCGGCTACCGCTCCGCCGTCATCTTCACCTTCGGCGGCGGCAACAATGAGATCCAGCGCGAGATCATCTCGTGGATCGGCCTGGGAATGCCGCGGGTACGGCGCTGAACCGGCAGCAGGAGGCGTGGTGCGCACAGACGACCCGGGGCTCTTCGGGCCCCGTTCCGTGACCTGGCAGCTGCATGCGGATCCGATGATGTGGATCGCGGGCGTCCGGGCGCTGTACCTCCAGGCGCTGCACCCCCGGGCGGTGCGCGGGGTGTTCCAGAACTCCGCCGCGTTCCGGATGAGCGGGCAGGGGAGACGGGACGCCTGGGGGCGGCTGATGCGGACCGCGGACTTCGTCGGCACCCTCACCTACGGCACCACCGACGCCGCCGAACAGGCCGGCGCCGCGGTCCGTGGCATCCACCGCCGGCTGTCGGCCACCGATCCGGACACCGGTGAGCGCTATGGCGTCGACGAACCGGACCTGCTGCTGTGGGTGCACTGCGCCGAGGTGGACTCCTACCTGGAGGTACTGCGCCGCTCCGGATACCCCGTCGGCGATGCCCAGGCCGACGCCTACCTCCGCGAGCAGCGCGCGAGCGCCCGGCTCGTCGGCCTCGACCCGGCCGGGGTGCCCGGCAGCCGGGCCGCGCTCGCCGCCTACTTCGCCCGCGTACGGCCCGAGTTGGCGCTGACCCCCGAGGCCCGCGAGGTGGACGGCTTCCTGCGCCGGCCACCGACCCCGCCCGCGCTCGTCCCGGCCCGCGCGCTGGTCTGGCGGCAGGTGGCACAGCTCGCCTACGGCGCACTCCCGGCGTACGCGCACGAGATCTACGGGCGTCCCGTGCGCCCGGCCGCCGTCAGCCGCCGGCTGCGCGCCACCGGCCGCCTCCTTCGCGCCATTCCGCCCACGGTCCGCTGGCAGCTCCCGCCCCGGCACATCCTGCGCGCCGTCGCGCGACTCGGCCCGGACAGCCGCCCAGCGCCCTACAAGCTCCGCCGATCCGCCGCCATACTGGACGGGCAGGAGGGCGCGCAGGGGGAGCTGCGCGGCTGACCGGGGGAAACGGGGACGGGGGCGGCAAATCATGGTGGCGGAGAACAGACTGATTCAACGGCGGTACCGGCTGCTCGACACCATCGGGCGCGGCGGGATGGGGGAGGTGTGGCGGGCCCTCGACGAGTCGCTGGGCCGGCAGGTCGCGGTCAAATGCCTCAAGCCGCTGGGGCCGCGGCACGAACCCTCGTTCCTCCAGGTTCTGCGCGAACGTTTCCGCCGTGAGGCCCGGGTCGCGGCCGCGCTCCAGCACCGCGGGGTCACCGTCGTCCATGACTTCGGTGAGGACGACGGCACCCTCTTCATCGTGATGGAGCTGCTCAGCGGCCGGAACCTCAGCCAGCTGCTGGACGACAACCGCCGCCAGCCGCTGCCCGTACCGGACGTCATCGAGATCGCCGAACAGGTCACCGCCGCGCTGGCCTACACCCATGAACAGGCGATCGTGCACCGCGATCTGAAACCGGCGAACATCGTCCGGACCGCCGACGGCACGGTCAAGATCTGCGACTTCGGCATCGCCCGGCTCGGCCATGACATCGGCTTCACCGCCCGCCTCACCGGCACCGGTGTCGCCATGGGCAGCCCGCACTACATGTCGCCCGAACAGATCGGCGGGCACGGCGTCGACCACCGCAGCGATCTCTACTCGCTGGGCTGTGTGCTCTACGAGATCGCCACCGGTGTGCCGCCGTTCGACCTGGGGGACGCCTGGGCGGTGCTCGTCGGGCACCGCGACCAGGCGCCGCAGCCGCCCCGTACGCTCCGCCCCGACCTGCCCGAGGCCTACGAGCGGATCGTGCTCGAACTCCTCGCCAAGGACCCCGACGACCGGCCCCGGGACGCCGACGAGCTGGGCAAACGCCTCACCGACGCCCGCCACCCGCACCCCGTCCGGGCCACCGTCGCCGCCGGTTTCGCGGACGTGACGGTTCCCGTCCCGCCGCTGCCTTTCTGGACCCAGGGGAGGACGTTCGGCTCCCCGGTAAATGCCACCCGGGGGCCGCAGCGGTATCCCGTCGACGGCACCGCCACGGTCCTCACCGGCAGCTGGACCGGCGGCATCGCCCCGCAGGACAGCGGCGCGTCCCCGGCCGCCGTCATCGCCAGCCCCGCGCCGCCGGACGACCGCCGCGCCGCCCTCGCCGAGCTCGCCGGACGGCACACCGCCGCGCTGGACCTCGGCCGGCTGGGCCGCTGGGAGGAGGCCGGTGAGGCGCACCGCGCGCTCGCCGCGGCCCGTGAGCGGCTCCTCGGCCCCGACCACCCCGACACCCTCACCAGCCGCCTGGAAGCCGGCCATGCGCTGGGCCGTCTCGGCCGGCACTTCGAGGCGCACCAGATCTACGCCGAGGTGCTGGCGGGCCGCGAACGGGCGCTGGGCCCGGACCATCCCGACGCGCTGAGCTGCCGCCACCATGTCGCCCGCAACCTCGGCCGGCTGGGACGGCTGGAGGACTGCCGGGCCATGGCCCAGGAGGTGGCCGCGGCCCGCGTCCGGGTGCTCGGCGCCCAGCACCCCGACACCCTCGCCACCTACTGCGAACTCGCCCATGTCCTGGGCAAGTTGGGTATGTGGACCGAAGCGCTGCACACCTACCAGGAGATCGCGGCGGCGCGCGCCGCCACGCTCGGACCCGACCACGAGGACACCCTCACCGCCCGCTACGAGGTCGGCATCGGCCTGGGCCGGCTCGGCCGCGGCGCGGAGGCCCTGGCGCTCTACCGCGACCTGGTCGTGGACCGTACCCGCGCCCAGGGCGCCGACGACCCGGAGACGCTGCGCGCCCGGCACGGTCTCGGGGTCAGCCTCGGGCGGCAGAACCGCTGGCAGGAGGCGCTGGTGGAGGCCCGTGAGGTGGCCGCGGCCCGGGCCCGGGTGCTCGGCCCCGAGCACCCCGACACCCTGGTCAGCCGCCGGGAGACCGCGGTGGCGCTCGGCTGGCTCGGCCGCTGGAGCGAGGCGCTGGACGTCTACCGCCAGGTCGCCGACGCCCGCGAACGGGTGCTGGGCGCCGCCCATTTCGACGCGCTGGCCAGCCAGGGCGACCTGGCCCAGTGCCTGGAGCAACTGGGCCGCCGGGACGAGGCGGCCGCGCGCCGGCGCCGGGTCGCGGCGCTGCACCAGGAACGCGCCGTCCGCCGCGCCCGGAAGCGGGACGGCACCTGGTCCGCCGGCCCCCGGGTCAGTTCGGGGTGACCCGGTAGAGCACGGTGCCGTGCGGCGGCACCTCCCGCGCCACGATGTCCTTCCCGCCGTGCGTACGGCGGCCGGTGACCAGATCGTGCAGCCGGTAGGAGCCGGCCTCCGGCAGCCCGGCCGCGCGGGCCGTGACGGACAGGGTGCGCGGTGTGCTGCCGGAGTTGAACAGGGCGATCGCCCGGTCGCCGTTCTTCAGCGGCTTCGACAGCACCGCGGAGTCGTCGTCCTGCGCGACGACGCGCCCCTGGACACCGAGCGCGTCCTGGTCGACGGCGATGATCCGCTCGTTCCCGAGCACCTTCCGCGCCGCCGCGGGCAGATCGGCCAGATCCGTACTGGAGATCAGGGGTGCGGCCATCATCGCCCACAGCGACAGCTGGCTCTGCATCTCCTGCCGGTTCAGGCCCGCCGCCCCGGCCAGCAGAAAGTCCGGATCGTTCCAGCGTCCGGGCCGCTGGAAGGCCGCCAGACGGGAGTTGTAGCGGAAGTTGTAGACGATGGAGGCCCACTTCGCGGCCGGAGTGCTCTTCTGGAGGGCGATGTCCCGGCCGCCCCGCCACAGATTGCCGACGTCGGACGACCATTGGATGACCCGGTGCCAGACGCTGTCCCCGTCGAACTGGAAATAGGCCGGCGCCGACACGGAGAACGTCATCGGGCGGCCGGTGTCGCGGAGCGCACGGCTCAGCTGCCCGTACAGATCCCGGAAGGTCGCCTCCTTGCCGCGCCCCGGCGTGACCGGCACATTGCAGCCGTCCGCCTTGACGTAGTCCACCTTCCAGCGCGCGAACTGCTCGGCGTCCTGCTGGAAGTGCCCCAGGCTGCCCGGGAACTTCTCGCAGGTCAGCGTGCCGACGTCGGTATAGATCCCGAACTTCAGCCCCATCTCGTGCAGCTGCTTCCCGAGGTGCGCCATCCCGTGCGGGAACTTCACCGGGTCCGCCACCAGCCGGCCCCTGGCGTCGCGCTGTCGGCTCATCCAGCAGTCGTCGAGGGTGACGGTGCGGTAGCCCTTCCGGGCCAGTCCCGTACGGACCAGTGCCCGCGCGTTGTCAAGGACGACCTTCTCGTCGAGGTCGCACATGTAGTAGGACCAGTTGTTCCAGCCCATCGGGGGGCGCGGGGCCAGATTCGGATACGTCCCCGAGGCGCGCGAGGCGCCGGGGGCGCGGGCCGGGTCGGGGGCGGCGGCGGCCGGTGCGGGGGCCGCGAGCAGCCCGGCGGAGCAGGCGGCGACGGCGGTCAGTCCGGCTAGCGAGCGGCCGATGCGGGGTACCGGCGGACGGGACACGGGTCACCTCACGGAGGGGCGGTACGGCCCGCGGAGCGGACGGCGGGAGCGGTGCCGGGGCGGAGCACGGCCGGGACGCTAGGAGCAGGCCCCCGCCCGGTCAAGAAGCCGCACCGACCCGGGTGCAGGTTTCAGCCGCCTGCACCTGGCGACCCGGATCACCGCGTGCTACCAAGGGGCATGCCGGAACGGACTTCGTATGACGCGGTCATCGTCGGTGGCGGGCACAACGGACTGGTGGCCGCCGCCTATCTCGCACGCGCCGGGCGCAGCGTGCTGGTGCTGGAGCGGCTGGACCACACGGGTGGTGCGGCCGTGTCGACCCGGGCGTTCGCCGGGACCGACGCCCGGCTGTCCCGCTACTCCTACCTCGTCAGCCTGCTGCCGCCGAAGATCGTGCAGGACCTCGGGCTGCGGTTCGCGGTCCGCAAACGCACCGTCTCCTCCTACACCCCCGCCGTACGCGACGGCCGCCCCACCGGGCTCCTGGTCGGCGGCGGGGACGCCCGGACCCGTACCGCGTTCGCCGAACTCACCGGATCCGACCGCGAGTTCACCGCCTGGCAGGACTTCTACGGCCGCACCCGGCGGCTGGCCGAACGGGTCTTCCCGACCCTGACCGAACCGCTTCCCTCCCGCGACGCACTGCGCGCCCGTATCGACGACGACGCCCTCTGGCACGCGCTGTTCGAACGCCCCCTGGGCGAGCTGGTCGAGGAGACCTTCACCGATGACCTGGTCCGCGGGGTGGTGCTCACCGACGCGCTGATCGGCACCTTCGCCACCGCGCACGACCCGTCGCTGCGCCAGAACCGCTGCTTCCTCTACCACGTCATCGGTGGCGGCACCGGTGACTGGGACGTGCCCATCGGCGGGATGGGCGCCCTCACCGACGCGCTGGCGGACGCCGCCCGCGGGGCCGGGGCGGAGATCGTCACCGGCTGCGAGGTGACCGGCATCGCGACCGACGGCCGGACCGCGGAGGTGACCTGCGACCGGGGCACCGTCGGCGCCCGCCGGGTCCTGGTCAACGCCGCCCCGCGGGAGCTGGCCCGCCTCCTGGGCGAGGAGCCGCCGCCACCCGCCGAGGGCGCCCAGCTCAAGGTCAATATGCTGCTCACCCGGCTGCCGCGGCTACGGGACACCCGGGTGGACCCACGGGAGGCCTTCTCCGGCACCTTCCACATCGCCGAGGGGTACCGCCAGCTGGAGGACGCCTACCAGCAGGCCGCGTCCGGCGCTCTGCCCGCCGCCCCGCCCTCCGAGATCTACTGCCACTCGCTCACCGACCCCTCGATCCTCGGCGCCGACCTGGTCCGGCAGGGCTACCAGACGCTCACCCTGTTCGGTCTGCACGCCCCCGCGCGCCTGTTCACCGCCGACACCGCCGAGAAAGCCCCCACCCGCGACCGTCTCCTGGCGGCCACCCTCGCCGAACTCGACACCCACCTCGCCGAGCCGCTCGCCGACTGCCTCGCCCACGACGCCGACGGCCGCCCCTGCACCGAGGCCAGATCCCCCCTCGACCTGGACCGCGAACTGGGCCTGCCCGGCGGCAACATCTTCCACCGGGACCTGGCCTTCCCGTACGCGGAGCCGGCGGACGATCCCGCCGGGGACACCGTCGCGGCCCGCTGGGGTGTGGCCACCAGCCGTCCCACCGTCCTCCTGTGCGGCGCGGGCGCGCCACGCGGCGGGGGAGTGAGCGGCATCCCGGGCCACAACGCGGCGATGGCGGTGCTGGAGGAGGGCCGAGTGGCTCACTGAGAGCCAAGTCGCCCCGCCCCTGGAAGTTTCTGACGCTGCATCAGAAAATCTCTTCCCTCGTACCGTCCGCTGCGGCATCCTTCGCCCATGCAGACGGAGCTGAGCAACACGCTGGGAGCCGAGCACGCCGTCTTCGGGTTCACGCCCTTTCCCGCGGTCGCCGCGGCGATCACCCGGGCCGGCGGGTTCGGGGTGCTCGGGGCGGTCCGCTACACCGCGCCGGACGAACTGGCGCGTGACCTGGACTGGATGCAGCAGCACACCGACGGGCTGCCGTACGGGCTCGATGTGGTGATGCCCGCCAAGCAGGTGGCGGACGTCAGCGAGGCCGAGGTCGAAGCGATGATCCCCGAGGAGCACCGCCGCTTCGTCGCCGAACTGCTGGAGAAACACCAGGTACCGCGGCTCGCGGAGGGCGAGGCGTCCGGCTGGCGGATCACCGGCTGGATGGAGCAGGTCGCCCGCACCCAGCTCGATGTGGCCTTCGACTATCCGATCAAGCTGCTGGCCAACGCCCTCGGCTCGCCGCCCGCCGACGTCGTGCGGCGCGCCCACGAGCACGGCGTCCTGGTCGCCGCGCTGGCCGGCAGCCCCCGGCACGCCCTGCACCACAAGGCCGCCGGTATCGACATCGTCGTCGCCCAGGGATACGAGGCGGGCGGGCACACCGGCGAGATCGCCACCATGGTGCTCACCCCGGAGGTCGTGGCCGCCGTCGACCCGCTGCCGGTGCTCGCCGCGGGCGGTATCGGCACCGGGGAGCAGATCGCCGCCGGGCTCGCCCTCGGCGCGCAGGGCGTCTGGCTGGGCTCCCTCTGGCTGACCACCGAGGAGGCCCAGCTGCACTCCCGGCGGCTGACCGCCAAACTGCTCGCCGCCGGCCCCGGGGACACCGTCCGCTCCCGCGCCCTGACCGGCAAACCCGCCCGCCAGCTGCGCACCGCGTGGACCGATGCCTGGGACGACCCCAGCGGCCCCGGCCCCCTCCCCATGCCGCTCCAGGGCCTGCTGGTCGCCGAGGCCAACTCCCGTATCCAGCGGCACGAGATCGAGCCGCTGCTGGGCACCCCGGTCGGCCAGATCGTCGGCCGGATGAACAGCGAGCGCAGCGTACAGGCCGTCTTCGACGAGCTGACCCGCGGTTTCGAGCGGGCCATCGACCGGATCAACCGCATCGCCGGACGCGCGTGAACCCGAGGAGGACAGCCAAATGAGCAAGGACTCCCCACCGCCCAACGGCTTCTGGGCGCAGGCCGCCGCCGACCCGGACCGTAGGGTCCTGATCGCCCCGGACGGCGAGGAGTGGACCGCGGGCCGGCTGCACGCCGCGAGCAACCAGCTGGTCCACGGGCTGCGCGCGGCGGGCCTGGAGCGCGGCGACGCCTTCGCCGCGGTCCTCCCCAACGGCGTCGAGTTCCTCACCGCCTACCTGGCCGCGTCCCAGGCCGGGTTCTATCTCGTCCCCGTCAACCACCACCTGGTCGGCCCGGAGATCGCCTGGATCGTGGCCGACTCCGGGGCGAAGGTGCTGATCGCGCACGAACGGTTCGCGCAGCCGGCCCGGCACGCCGCGGACGAGGCGAAGCTGCCCGCGTCCCGGCGCTATGCCGTGGGGGCGGTCGACGGCTTCCGGCCGTACGGCCAACTCCTCGACGGACAGCCGGACTCCGCGCCCGCCGACCGCACCCTGGGCTGGGTCATGAACTACACCTCGGGTACCACGGGTCGCCCGCGCGGTATCCGCCGCCCGCTGCCCGGCACCCCGCCCGAGGACTCCTACCTCGGCGGCTTCCTGGGCATCTTCGGCATCAAGCCGTTCGACGACAACGTCCATCTGGTCTGCTCACCGCTCTACCACACGGCCGTGCTGCAATTCGCCGGTGCCGCACTGCACATCGGCCATCGTCTCGTCCTGATGGACAAGTGGACTCCGCAGCGCATGCTGGCCCTGATCGACACCCACCGCTGCACCCACACCCATATGGTGCCCACCCAGTTCCACCGGCTGCTCGCGCTGCCGCCCAAGACCCGTGCGGCGTACGACGTGAGCTCGATGCGGCACGCCATCCATGGCGCCGCGCCCTGCCCCGACCACGTCAAACGCGCGATGATCGAGTGGTGGGGTGACTGCGTCGAGGAGTACTACGCGGCGAGCGAGGGCGGCGGTGCCTTCGCGACCGCCGAGGACTGGCTGAAGAAGCCCGGTACGGTCGGCAAGGCCTGGCCGATCAGCGAACTGGCCGTCTTCGACGACGACGGCAACCGGCTGCCCCCGGGCGAACTCGGCACCGTCTACCTGAAGATGACCACCGGCGGTTTCCGCTACCACAAGGACGAGGGCAAGACCCGGCAGAACCGGATCGGGGACTTCTTCACCGTCGGCGACCTCGGCTATCTCGACGAGGACGGGTATCTCTTCCTCCGGGACCGCAAGATCGACATGATCATCTCGGGCGGGGTGAACATCTACCCCGCCGAGATCGAATCCGCCCTGCTCAGCCACCCCGCGGTCGCCGACGCGGCCGCCTTCGGCATCCCGCACGACGACTGGGGCGAGGAGGTCAAGGCCGTCGTGGAGCCCGCCGAGGGCCACCCGCCGTCGCCTGAACTCGCCGCGGAGATCCTGGATCACTGTGCGCGGCACCTGGCCGGCTACAAGCGGCCCAAGTCCCTCGACTTCATCGCCGTCATGCCCCGCGACCCCAACGGCAAGCTCTACAAGCGCCGGCTGCGTGACCCGTACTGGGAGGGCCGGGAGCGCGCCCTGTAACCCGGCAGGCCGAGAGCCCGCACGGCGGCCGGTCCCCCCGGGCCGGCCGCGGTCGCCGTCCGCCCGGTGCCTTGACCCGGAAGGGGACGCGGCCCAGGATCGCGCCATGACGCAAGCGCGGAGCAATACGGTCGACGGAGTCCTGCGACGCAGCGCCCGCCGGGTGCCCGGACGGACCGCGGTGCGGTACGCGGACCGGTCCTGGACCTATCGCGAACTGGACGACGCGGTGACCGCCGCGGCCCGGATGCTGCTGGCGGATGGCCTGGAGCCCGGCGACCGGGTCGCCTCCTACGGACACAACTCCGACGCGTATCTGATCGGGTTTCTGGCCTGCGCCCGCGCCGGACTGGTGCACGTACCGGTCAACCACGGCCTGACCGGCGAGGATCTGCGCTACCTCCTGGACCAGTCGGGCAGCGCGCTGGTGCTCACCGACGCCGCGCTCGCACACCGGCTGCCCGATTCCGTCCGCACCCTGCCCTTCCACGGGGCGCCCGGCGGGCTGCTGGAGCGGCTCGCGGCCCGGGAGGCGCCCACGGGCACCGAGCCGGGGACCACGGATGACGGTGCCGCGGACCCGGTGACCGAAGTGCCCGACGACGCCCTCGTCCAGCTCCTCTACACCTCGGGAACCACCGCGCTGCCCAAGGGCGCGATGATGACGCACCGCGCCCTGGTGCACGAGTACACCAGCGCCGTCGTCGCCCTCGACCTGAAGGAGACGGACCGGCCGGTGCACTCGCTGCCGCTCTACCACTCCGCGCAGCTGCATGTGTTCCTGCTGCCGTATCTGGCGGTCGGCGCGGAGAACACCATCCTGGACGGGCCCGACCCCGGACGGATCTTCGACCTGGTGGAAGCGGGGCTGGCGGACAGCCTGTTCGCGCCGCCGACCGTGTGGATCGCGCTGGCGAACCACCCCGACTTCCCCACCCGGGAGCTGAGCGGACTGCGCAAGGCCTACTACGGAGCCTCGATCATGCCGGTGCCGGTCCTGGAGCGGCTCGGCGCCCGGCTGCCCGGCCTCGCCTTCTACAACTGCTTCGGACAGAGCGAGATCGGGCCGCTGGCCACCGTGCTCGGCCCCGAAGAGCACGAGGGCCGGATGGACTCCTGCGGACGCCCGGTGCTGTTCGTCGAGGCGCGGGTGGTGGACGAGACGGGCCGGGAGGTACCCGACGGCACCCGGGGCGAGGTCGTCTACCGGTCGCCCCAGCTGTGCACCGGCTACTGGGACAAGCCGGCGGAGACCGCCGAGGCGTTCCGGGACGGCTGGTTCCACTCCGGGGACCTCGCCGTCCGCGACGCGGAGGGCTATTTCACGGTGGTCGACCGGGTCAAGGACGTCATCAACTCCGGTGGCGTCCTGGTCGCCTCGCGCCAGGTGGAGGACGTGCTCTACGAGCATCCGCAGGTGGCCGAGGTCGCGGTGATCGGGCTGCCGGACGAGCGCTGGATCGAGGCGGTGACCGCGGTGGTCGTACGGCGTGCGGACGGCGGCGCCGCGGTGGGGGAGCGGGAGCTGATCGAGGCGGCCCGCGCCCGGCTGGCAGCGTTCAAGGCGCCCAAACGGGTGATGTTCGTGGACGCGCTGCCGCGTAACGCCAGCGGCAAGGTCCTCAAGCGGGAACTGCGGGCCCGGTTCGGCGCGCCCTGAGCCGGGCCGGGCCGGGCCGGGCGCGGTGTGCGTGCAGGGCGGCTGTCAGTGCCCCCTGCCATGCTGAGAAACGACGCGCACACCGCCGTGCACGTCACGATCCGTGCAACGGAGGTCCTGCCATGCTGACCACCAACTTCGTCCCGGGCACCCCGAACTGGCTCGACCTGGGAACCCCCGATATCGACGCCGCGGTCTCCTTCTACTCCGCGGTGTTCGGCTGGAGCTTCCAGTCGGCCGGCCCGGATGCCGGCGGGTACGGCTTCTTTCAGCTCGGCGGCAAGACGGTCGCTGCGATCGGCCCGCTGACGGAGGAGGGCGCCGGCTCCGCCTGGACCGTGTACTTCCAGACCCCCGACGCGGACGCCACCGTCAAGGCGGTGGAGCAGGCCGGCGGCGCGGTGCGCGTCCCGCCGATGGAGGTCTTCACCGCCGGCCGGCTGGCCGCCTTCACCGACCCGGCGGGCGCCGACTTCGCCGTATGGCAGCCGGGCGATGTGCAGGGCCTGGAACGGGTGATGGAGCCGAACACGCTCTGCTGGACGGAGCTGTACACCACCGACGCGGCGGCGGCGAAGGACTTCTACCGCTCCGTCTTCTCCTGGGACCACCAGGACATGCCGATGGGCGGCGACCTCATCTACTCCGTCGTGTCCGCCCCGGGCGGCGGCCAGGGCGACGACACCGGGCAGGGCGGCATCATGCAGCTGCCGGAGGAGAACCTGAAGGCCGGTTCGACCCCGGAGTGGCACCCGTATTTCGGTGTGACCGACTGTGACGCCACCTTCGCCGCGGCCACCGGCCAGGGCGCCACGGTCCTGATCCCGCCCACCGATGCCCCCGGCGTCGGCCGGCTGGCCGTGGTCAGGGACCCGGCCGGGGCCCCGTTCGCACTGATCAAGGGGGACCCGACGATGACCTGAGCGGACCTCCCGCGGACGGTTGCCGCCAGCCGCCAGCCGCCAGCCGCCAGCCGCCAGCCGCCAGCCGCCAGCCGCCAGCCGCCAGCCGCCAGCCGCCAGCCGCCCAGCCGTCAGGCGGTGTCCCGCGGCCGGGCGTCGACGATGCGCTTGATCTTGCCGACCGAACGCTCCAGGGTCTCCGGATCGACGATCTCGACCGCGACCGAGACCCCGATGCCTTCCTTGACGCTGTGCGCGATCAGCCCGACGGCTGCCGTCCGCTCGTCAGAGGTCGCCTCCGGCCGGGCCTCGGCACGCACGGTCAGCCGGTCCATCCGGCCTTCCCGGGTCAGCCTGAGCTGGAAGTGCGGGGCGATGCCGGGGGTGCGCAGCACGATCTCCTCGATCTGCGCGGGGAAGAGATTGACCCCCCGCAGAATGATCATGTCGTCGCTGCGTCCGGTGATCTTCTCCATCCGGCGGAAGGCGGGGCGGGCGGTGCCGGGCAGCAGCCGGGTCAGATCCCGGGTGCGGTAGCGGATCACCGGCATCGCCTCCTTGGTGAGCGAGGTGAACACCAGCTCGCCGTGCGCCCCGTCCGGCAGCACCTCGCCGGTGATCGGGTCGACCACCTCCGGATAGAAGTGGTCCTCCCAGATGTGCAGCCCGTCCTTGGTCTCCACACACTCCTGGGCGACGCCCGGACCCATGACCTCCGACAGGCCGTATATGTCCACGGCGTCGATCGCGAACCGCTCCTCGATCTCGCGGCGCATCGCCTGCGTCCAGGGCTCGGCGCCGAAGACACCCACCCGGAGCGAGGTCGTACGGGGATCGATGCCCTGCCGCTCGAACTCGTCCAGCAGGGTGAGCATGTACGACGGCGTGACCATGATGATCTCGGGGCGGAAGTCCTGGATGATCTGCACCTGGCGGGCGGTCATTCCGCCGGACGCCGGGACGACCGTGCAGCCGAGCCGCTCCGCGCCGTAGTGAGCGCCCAGTCCGCCGGTGAACAGCCCGTATCCGTACGCGATATGGACGGTGTGCCCGGGCCGGCCGCCGGCCGCGTGGAGGGAACGGGCGACCACATCCGCCCAGTGCGACAGATCGCGCTCGGTGTAGCCGACGACCGTCGGGCGGCCGGTGGTGCCGCTGGAGGCATGGATACGGCGCACCTCCGCCTTGGGGACGGCGAACATCCCGAAGGGGTACTGGGCGCGCAGATCGTCCTTGACGGTGAACGGGAAGAGCCCGAGATCGCCGAGCGAGCGGCAGTCCCGCGGATGCACCCCGGCCCGGTCGAAGGACTCCCGGTAGAACGGGACGTGGTCGTAGGCATGCTGCAACGAGGCGCGCAGCCGGGTCAGTTGCAGCGCGCGCAACGCGTCCCCGGAGAGCCGTTCCACCTCGTCGAACGTCTCACTGCCCGTAGCCGCTTCCGGCATGGAGTTCACCGCCTCGATTTCCCTACCGATCATTCGGTAGCTGCATGCTGATCCAAGTAATCAGCGCGCGGCGAACACGTCAAGGGGCGTGCCGCAGCCGGCTCACGGGTAGCGTCCCGCGCATGAGTGACGTCCAGAAAGTGCAGGTCGGTGAGGTCCAGCTGGCATACCGGGTGTGGGGAGAGGAGGATGCGCCCCCGGCCGTGCTGCTGCATTGCCTCGGAGAGGACGGCGAGGACTGGCGCGGAGTGGTCGGCCGGCTCGCCGGCACCCACCAGGTCTTCGCCCTCGACCAGCGCGGCCACGGCCACAGCGACTGGCCGGGCGAGTACGGCTTCGCGCGATGGCGGGACGATGTCATCGGCTTCCTCCAGGCGCTCGGTCTGGAGCGGGTGGCCCTCATCGGGCACTCGCTCGGTGCGCTGGCCGCCCTGCTGGTGGCCGCGGAGCGCCCGGATCTGGTGGACCGGCTGATCCTGGAAGAGGTGCCCCCGCCGCTGCCCGCCGACCCGCCGCAGGAGGTGCCGGAGCAGCCGGCCGGCCCGCAGCCGTTCGACTGGCAGGCCCAAGCCGCGGTGGTGGCGGAGCGCAATGCGCCCGACCCCGCGTGGTGGGACGCGCCGGCGAAGGTCACCGCACCGACCCTGGTCATCGGCGGTGGCGAGTCCAGCCATATCCCGCAGGAGCACCTCGCCGGCCTGGCCGAGCGGATCCCCGATGCCCGTCTGGTGACGATCGAGGGCGCCGGCCATCTCGTCCACGAGGAGCGCCCCGGAGAGTTCCTCGCCGCGGTCAACTCGTTTCTCGCGCCGCGCCCGTAGCCGTGCCGCAGGGCCGTGCGGACCACGGCCCTGCGGCCGCACGGCCCACGGCCCGTGGTCCGCGCCTGTCCGGTTCCCGGTTCCCTGTCGCCGCACTTCCGCCTGTCCTTCGGGCGGGCGGCGGTAGTTTGACGGCAGGGCCCGGGCTCGTCGCCGTGCGTCCTCCCCGTCATCCCCCTTCCGGGGGCCTGAGGTTCGAGAGAGGCCGACCGTGCAGCTGACCACCTCGATACGGAGTGCCCTGATCGCCGGCGCCGCCGCGACCGTCCTGTTCACCGGCGCCACGGGGGCCGTCGCGGCGCCGGTCGCCCCGTCGGCCGCGGCCACCGCACCGGCTCTCGCCACCGCGCACTCCCCGTACGGGCAGCTCCGGCCGCTCGCCGTGCTGTCCGCGGAGCGGCTGGCCACCGCCGATCTGGTGGCCGCGGCGAAATGGGGCACCGGCGGGCCGGTCGACGACCCGGCCCGGGAGCAGGAGGTGCTGCGGGCGGTGGCGGAACAGGCCCGGCAGCTGGGCGCCGATCCAGAGGCCACCGTGCGGTTCTTCCGGGACCAGATCGAGGCCAACAAGATCGTGCAGCGTGGTCTGCACCGCGCATGGGAAGCGGACCCCGGCCGGGCGCCGACCGAGCGGCCCGACCTCGGTCAGGTGCGGAAGGAGATCAACCGCATCAACCACGAGCTGGTGCAGGCGCTCGCGGACTCCCCACAGGCCCGCTCGGCGCCGTACTGCGCTCCGCTGCTGACCGCGGCCGCCGTGCGGGTCCGTCACGAACGGCATCTGGACGCGCTGCACACCGGCGCACTGGCCCGCTCGCTGCGGTCGGTCTGCGGCTGAGGCTGAGCGCCCAGGCCCGGGCGCGGACCCGCCCGGGTGTGGCCCACCCCGGGCTCACCCGCCCCTCAGACCGTCCGTTCCCCCGCCGCCACCGCCTTCGCCCAGCGATAGTCCGCCTTCCCGCTGGGCGAACGCCGGATGTGGTCGGTGAAGACGACGGCGCGCGGGATTTTGTAGCCCGCCAGCCGCGTCCGGCAGTGCCGCTGGATGTCCGGCAGGGTCAACTCCGATGCGTCCGGGCGGAGTTGCACCACGGCGGCGACCCGCTGGCCCCACCGCTCGTCCGGCACGCCCGCCACCAGCGCGTCATAGATGTCCGGATGGGCCTTCAGTGCCTGCTCGATCTCCTCCGGATAGATCTTCTCGCCACCGGAGTTGATGCACTGCGAGCCCCGGCCGAGGACGGTGACGATGCCCCCGTCGTCGACGGTGGCCATATCGCCCAGCAGTACCCATCGGTCACCGCGTGCCTCGAAGAAGGTCTCGGCGGTCTTCACGGGGTCGTTGTAGTAGCCCAGCGGTACATGCCCGCGGAGGGCGATCCGGCCCACCTCGCCGACCGGGACCGGCTCGTACGTCGCCGGATTCACCACTGCCGTACGGGAGTTGACCTGGAGCCGGAAGCCCTTGTCCGGGCCGGAGTCCTCGGTGGCGGTGCCGTTGAAGCCGGATTCGGAGGAGCCGAAGTTGTTGAGCAGCATGACGTGCGGGACCAGCGCGCTGAACTGGGCGCGTACCGTCTCGGAGAGGATCGCGCCGGAGCTGCTGACGCTGAACAGCGAGGAGCAGGCGGTGCCCTTGAGCGGCCCGCCGAGCGCGTCGACGAGCGGGCGCAGCATCGCGTCGCCGACCAGGGAGACGCTGGTGACCCGCTCCCGTTCGATGGTCCGCAGCACCTCCTCGGGCACGTACTTGCGGTGGATGACGACCTTCTGGCCGAAGTGGAAGGCGATGAACGCGGTGAGGGTGGAGGTGCCGTGCATCAGCGGGGGAGTGGGGAAGAAGACCAGGCCGTCGCCCCCGGCCGCGACCCGCTCGGCCAGTTCCTGCGGCCGCTTGACCGGTTCACCGGTCGGTGCCCCGCCGCCCATTCCGGAGAAGAAGATGTCCTCGTGGCGCCACATCACGCCCTTGGGCAGGCCGGTGGTCCCGCCGGTGTAGATGATGATCCGGTCGTCGGCGGAGCGCGGGCCGAAGCCGCGGGCGGGGGAAGCGGCGGCCTCGGCGTCCGCGAGGGCGACGGGTGCGATCCGTGGTTCGGGGGCGCCGGCCGGCGGGGTGCCGACCCGGACGAGATGCCGTAACCCGGGGGCCTGGGGGAGGGCGGCGGCCACCCGCGCGGTGAACTCCGCGTCGAAGACCAGCGCCGCCAGGTCGGCGTCCCGGTAGAGGTAGGCCAACTCCTCTTCCACGTAGCGGTAGTTGACGTTGACCGGGACGGCGCGGATCTTCAGGCAGGCGTAGGCGGCCTGGAGATATTCGATGCCGTTGTAGAGGTGCAGCCCGACGTGCCGGCCGGGGCCGATGCCGTGAGCGGCGAGGTGGTGGGCCAGGCGGTTGGCCGCACGGTCCAGCTCCGCGTACGTCAGCCGCCGCTCCGCACCGGTCCCGGGATGGTCGACGTACACCAGTGCCTCGCGGTCGGGCACCGTGTCGACGATCGACTCGAAGAGGTCGGCAAGGTTGTACTCCATGTCTCCTCCAGACCGGGCGGGTCGGCTTGGCGGTCATTAGAGCGCCGCCGCGAGGAGCTGGGAAGGGCCACGGCGAAGAAATCTGACTACCTGTCAGAAAGGTCTTGAAGTCGGTGTGCGGCTACTGCAACCTGTTCTCGTCGTGAGACGGGAGGACGGAACATGGGTGGTACGGAACATCTGTCGGTGGAGCGCGTCGGCGCGGCACTGGTGCTCACCCTCAACCGGCCGGAGGCGAAGAACGCGCTCTCGCTGCCGATGCTCGTGGGCCTGTACGACGCCTGGCTCGCCGCTGACGAGGACGACGAGATCCGCTCCATCGTCCTCACCGGCGCCGGTGGCACCTTCTGTGCCGGTATGGACCTCAAGGCCCTCGCGGGCGACGGAATGGCCGGTGAGCAGTACCGCGACCGGCTGCGCGCCGACCCGGACCTGCACTGGAAGGCGATGCTGCGCCACCACCGCCCCCGCAAGCCGGTGATCGCCGCAGTCGAGGGGTACTGCGTCGCGGGCGGCACGGAGATCCTCCAGGGCACCGACATCCGGGTCGCCGGCGAGGGCGCCACCTTCGGGCTCTTCGAGGTCCGCCGTGGACTGTTCCCGATCGGCGGCTCCACCGTCCGCCTCGCCCGCCAGATCCCCCGCACCCACGCCCTGGAGATGCTGCTCACCGGCCGGCCCTACCCCGCGCGGGAGGCCGAAGGCATCGGTCTGATCGGCCATGTCGTGCCCGACGGGACCGCCCGGGACAAGGCCCTGGAGCTCGCCGAACTGATCAACGCCTGTGGCCCGCTGGCCGTCGAAGCCGTCAAGGCCTCCGTCTACGAGACCGCCGGGATGACCGAGACCGACGGGCTGGCGGCCGAACTCGCCCGCGGCTGGCCGGTCTTCGACACCGCCGACGCCAAAGAGGGCTCCCGGGCCTTCGCGGAGAAGCGCCCGCCCGTCTACCGGCGGGCCTGACGCAAGGAGTCCCGTATGTCCGAGGTCCTCACGGCGCCCCTCGTCGTGGAATTCCCCTTCACCCGCTCGCTCGGCCCCGTCCAGAGCGCCTTTCTCACCGGGCTGCGTGAGCGCACCGTCCTCGGCGTCACGGCGAGCGACGGCCGGGTGGTCGTACCGCCCACCGAGTACGACCCGGTCACCGCCGAGGAGATCCGCGACCTGGTCGAGGTGGGCAGTGCCGGCACCGTCACCACCTGGGCCTGGAACCCGTCCCCGCGCCGCGGCCAGCCGCTCGCCACCCCCTTCGCCTGGGTCCTGGTCCGGCTCGACGGCGCCGACACCGCGCTGCTGCACGCCCTGGACGCACCCGGCCCCGACGCCGTACGCACCGGAATGCGGGTCCGGATCCGCTGGGCCGCGCAGCGCACCGGCGCGATCACCGACATCGCCTGCTTCGAGCCGGACGGCAGCCCCGGCGGCGAGGGCGGAGCGAGGCCGCAGGGCGACGCCCAACCCGCCCCGCACGACGGGGAGTTCGCCGACCCCGTCACCGGCATCACCGCCCCCGCCCGGCTCGACTACACCTACGCCCCCGGCCGCGCCCAGTCCCGCTACCTCCGGGCGCTCGCGGACCACAAGACCATCGGCGAACGCTGCCCTTCCTGCCGCAAGGTCTATGTCCCGCCCCGCGGCGCCTGCCCCACCTGCGGCGTCGCCACCGACACTCAGGTCGAGGTCGGCCCGCGCGGCACCGTCACCACCTTCTGCATCGTCAACATCAAGGCCAAGAACCTCGACATCGAGGTGCCCTACGTCTACGCCCATATCGCCCTGGACGGCGCCGACCTGGCCCTGCACGCCCGGATCGGCGGCATCCCGTACGACCGGGTCCGCATGGGGCTGCGGGTGGAACCCGTGTGGACCGAGGACGGTCGCTTCCCCGACCGCTACCGCCCCACCGGCGAACCCGATGCCGACTACGACAGCTACAAGGAGCTGGTGTGATGCGCGAGGTCGCCATCGTCGCCTTCGGGCAGAGCGTGCACGTCCGCGACAGCGCGGAGACCTCCGAGGTCGAGATGCTGATGCCGGTGCTCCACGACGTGCTGGAGCAGACCGGCCTGGCGGCCCGGGACATCGACTTCACCTGCTCCGGCTCCTCCGACTACCTCGCCGGCCGCGCCTTCTCCTTCACCATGGCCCTGGACGGCGTCGGCGCCTGGCCGCCGATCTCGGAATCCCATGTCGAGATGGACGGCGCCTGGGCGCTGTACGAGGCCTGGGTGAAGCTCCTCACCGGCGAGGCGGAGACCGCGCTGGTCTACGCGTACGGCAAGTCCTCGCCCGGTGACGTCCGCGAGGTCCTCACCCGCCAGCTCGACCCCTACTACGTGGCCCCGCTGTGGCCCGACTCGGTCGCCCTCGCCGCCCTCCAGGCCCAGGCCCTGATCGACGCGGGACTGACCGACGAGCGGGTACTGGCCGGTATCGCGGCCCGCAGCCGCACGGCCGCCGAGTCCAATCCGCACGCCCAGCTGCGCGGCGTCGTGCCCGCCGGCGAACACCTCGTCGCCCCGCTGCGTACCGGCGACTGCCCGCCCATCGGCGACGGCGCGGCCGCCGTCGTCCTCGCCGCCGGTGACACCGCCCGCCGGCTGACCGACCGCCCCGCCTGGATACGCGGCCTCGACCACCGCATCGAGGCACACGCCCTGGGCGTCCGTGACCTCACCGACTCACCGTCCACCCGGCTCGCCGCCGAGCGCGCCGGAGCCTTCGCAAGGCCCGTGGACACCGCCGAGTTGCACGCCCCCTTCACCTCCCAGGAAGTCGTGCTGCGCCGCGCCCTGAAGCTCGACGCGCCGGACAGCACGGTCCGGATCAACCCGTCCGGCGGCGCGCTCGCCACCAACCCGGTCATGGCCGCCGGGCTGATCCGCCTGGGCGAGGCCGCCGCCCGCATCCACCGGGGAGAGTCCGACCGCGCACTCGCTCATGCGACATCGGGGCCGTGTCTGCAACAGAACCTGGTCGCCGTCCTGGAGGGTGAATGATGAGCAAGGAGCCCGTGGCCGTCGTCGGCATCGGCCAGACCCGGCATGTCGCCGCCCGCCGGGATGTCTCCCTCGCCGGACTCGTCCGCGAGGCCGCCCGGCGCGCCCTGGACGACGCCCAGTTGACCTGGGCGGACATCGACGCGGTGGTGATCGGCAAGGCCCCCGACTTCTTCGAGGGCGTGATGATGCCCGAGCTGTACCTCGCCGACGCCCTGGGCGCCGTCGGCAAACCGATGCTGCGGGTGCACACCGCCGGCTCGGTCGGCGGCTCCACCGCCCTGGTCGCCACCAACCTGGTCGCCGCCCGGGTCCACCGCACCGTCCTCACGCTCGCCTTCGAGAAGCAGTCCGAGTCCAACGCCATGTGGGGCCTGTCCCTGCCGATCCCCTTCCAGCAGCCGCTGCTCGCCGGCGCCGGCGGCTTCTTCGCCCCGCACGTGCGCGCGTACATGCGGCGCACCGGTGCCCCGGACACCATCGGCTCCCTCGTCGCCTACAAGGACCGCCGCAACGCGCTCAAGAACCCCTACGCCCACCTCCACGAGAAGGACCTCACCCTCGAAAAGGTCCAGGCCTCCCCGATGCTCTGGGACCCGATCCGCTACTCCGAGACCTGTCCGTCCTCCGACGGGGCCTGCGCCATGATCCTCACCGACCGCACCGGGGCCGCCCGCGCCCCGCACCCGGCGGCCTGGGTGCACGGCGGGGCGATGCGCAGCGAGCCCACCCTCTTCGCCGGCAAGGACTTCGTCTCGCCGCAGGCCGGCAAGGACTGCGCCGCCGATGTCTACCGGCAGGCCGGCATCACCGATCCGCGCCGGGAGATCGACGCGGTGGAGATGTACGTCCCCTTCAGCTGGTACGAGCCGATGTGGCTGGAGAACCTGGGCTTCGCCGAGGAGGGCGAGGGCTGGAAGCTCACCGAGTCGGGCGTCACCGAACTCGACGGCGCGCTCCCCGTCAACCCCTCCGGCGGGGTGCTGTCCACCAACCCGATCGGCGCCTCCGGCATGATCCGCTTCGCGGAGGCCACCCTCCAGGTACGGGGCACGGCGGGCGACCACCAAGTCGACGGCGCCCGCACAGCGTTGGGACACGCCTACGGCGGTGGCTCCCAGTTCTTCGCGATGTGGCTGGTGGGCGCCGACACGCCGGGCGGCTGACCGCCGCCGGGGGCGGGCGCGCCCGGCCGGTGCGCCCGCCCGCGGATCACCACTCCACCGCCTCGCCACGTCCCCTGTCCGTCCCCGGACACAGTGGTTAGGCTGACCGCGGACGACGAACCGGGAGGTGCGGGACACGTGACCGACAGCATCACGGAGCAGCGGCTCGTGGGCGGGCCCAGGCCCGATCTCGACCTGACGCAGGCCGAGTGGCAGTCGAGCCCCCAGGGCGTGGGCGGCGTCCAGATCGCCTTCGTCGAGGGCTATATCGCGATGCGCAACCGCCGCAGCCCCGAGATCCCCGCGGTGATCTTCACCCCCGCCGAGTGGCGCGCCTTCGTCCTCGACGCGCGCGAGGGCGAGTTCGACCTCACGTAGGGCGTGTCGCCCGGAGCGCAGGACACGCCCGGGCGACGGGCCGGGGAGCGGCCGTGGTCAGGTGAGCACCACGCAGCCGCGCTCCCGGAGCGCCCGGACCGGCCCCGCCTCGTCCGCCACGGTGTTCCAGCGCAGATCGAGCTTCTCCAGCGACGGCAGCCGGGCGATCCAGGGCGGCAGCTCCGCGATCCGGTTGCCGCGCAGATCGATCCGGCGCAGCAACGGCAGTGTGCGCAGCGCCTCGGGGACGTGGGGGAGCGCGTTGTCCCGCAGCTCCAGCACCCGCAGTTCGCGCAGCGCCGCGAGGCTCCCGGGCAGTGCCGTCAGCGTATTGCCGCCCAGCCACAGCTCCCGGAGCCGGCCGAGCCGTCCCAGCGACTCCGGGAGCTCGGCCAACTCCGCCTGCTGCGAGCGGAGTTCGACCAGCCCGGCCATCTCCCCGAGCGTGTCCGGCAGCCGGCCGAGCGGATTCCCGCCGACATTGAGATAGCCGAGCCGGTCCAGTCCGCCGAGGGTGTCCGGCAGTGCGGTGAGCCGGTTGTCGTGCAGATAGAGGAATCGGGTCAGCCCGGCCAGCTCGCCGATCTCGTCGGGGACCGCGGTCAGCGAGTTGTGGCCGAGGTCGAGGGTGTGCAGCGCGCGCAGCCGGCCGAGCACCGCCGGGACCTCGGTCAGGGCGTTGTCGGCCAGGATCAGCACCTCCCAGTCCGCGCGCCGCCAGACCTCGGGTGGTACGGCATCCAGGCCCGCCTTCCAGAGGTTCAGCACGGGCGCGCTGCCGGACTCGGGCAGGAGCATGAGATTCCTTCCAGGAAGTGACGCCGGATCGCTACGGCCAGCCGAGCAGTTCGGGCAGCGGGGCCACCGCCCCCGACCGGCGGCAGTCGAGCGGTTGTTGCGGGCGGCGGCCGCTCAGCCAGGCCGTGAGATCGCCGAGCGGGCCTCTCACGGTCACCGCCGGCGCGTCCCCGGAACCGTACCGCCGTGACCGCGTGCCGTCCGTGGCCGTCAGGACGAGGTGCAGGTTCTCGGGGACGCGGGGCGCCAAATGGTCCAGCAGGTGCAGGCACAGTTCCCGTGGCCAGTCCCGCGGGCCGTAACCGATCCGGGCGTCCGCCGTGTGGATCTCCAACTCCCGCCACCAGGCCGCCAAAGCGGAGCGCAGATCGCCGTCGCGATGCCGCACCGGCCGCGACCAGTCGGCCGGGCCGACCGCCGCCCAGGCCGCCGACGCCTCGGCCAGCGCGGCCCGTACGGCCTCCCGCAGCGCCGCCGCGTCCCGCAGCGCGCCGGCCTCGATCGCGGCGGCGCGCGCCGGGCGTCCCCCGTCATACGGCTCGATCAGCTCACCGCGCAGCGCATAACGGGCCTGCCGGGCCAGCGCCAGCCCGACGCCCTCGATGTGCGAGAGGACATGCGCACGGGACCAGCCGGGCAACTCGCTGGGCTCCCGCATCTCTTCGTCGGCCAGGGCGGGCAGCAGGGCGCGCAGCCGCTCCTGACCCGCCTCGATCGCGGCCCGTATCGCCTCGGCCGTCATCGTGTGCTCCGTCGTCATCGCCACAGCAGCTCCTTCGTCCTGGCATACGGCTCGGGGGTCTGCGCTCGCCCGGTGCCGGGGAGCCGTGCGGTGCACCGGCCCGCCGGGCGCCGTCGGCGGGCCGCATACGGGCAGCTCGCCCGCCAAGGTCCGGAGATCACACAGCAGTTGACGTATGCCGGCCACCCCGCCCCCCTCAGCCAGCTAATGGTTGTCGGCGACGTTACCATTAGCCGCATGACCGCAACGCAGCTCGCCCTCGACCTCGCCGTCACCATCCGCCACGACGGGCACGGCGGCGTCGCCGACGACCTGGCTGATCCGGAAGGGCTCGCGGCCTGGGTGCACGAGCGGGCCGCGCTGCTGGACTGCGACGGGCAGCCGGTCACCGTGGACGAGGCGCTGCACAGAGCCGTACAGGAGCTGCGGGCCGCGGTGCGGTCGCTGTTCGCCCGCGCCGTCCGGCCGGGACCGCCCAGCTCCGCCGACGCCCACCGGCTCCTCCCGGAAGCGGAGGCGATCCACCGGCTGAACGCCGCCGCGGCCCTGGTCCCCACGGTGCCCCGGCTCAGCTGGGAGCCGGACGCCCGGCCCACGCTGCGGCTGCGGCCGGCCGGGAGCCCCCCGGCCGCCGACCGGATCATCGCCGCGCTGGCCCGCGCCGCCCTCACCTTCCTCGACGGACCGGACCGCGCCAAGCTCCGGGCCTGCCCCGCCCCGCGCTGTGTGCGCTACTTCGTCAAGGACCACGCCCGCCAGGAGTGGTGCGCCCCCTCCTGCGGCAACCGCGCCCGGGTCGCCCGCCACCACGAGCGGCGCCGGGAAGGCCGGGACGGCGCCCCGTAGGCTGGTGACATGACGGGTGAACGCGATCTCCGGGCCCTGCTGAGCGGGATGCGTCCCGAGCGCAACGAGGGCCGTTACGTCTTCGCCAGCGTCCCCGGCGCGGTCCCCGAGGGGCTGACACCGGTGGTCACCGTCTCCGAACCCGAAGGCCGCACCCTCGTCGTCCACCAGGAAGAGGCCGACCGCGCGGGCCTGGCGTACGACTATGTCGCCGCCTGGATCACCCTGCGGGTGCACTCCGCGCTGGACGCCGTCGGACTGACCGCCGCCGTCGCCACCGCTCTCGCCCAGGCGGGCCTCAGCTGCAATGTCGTCGCGGGCTTCCACCACGATCACCTCTTCGTGCCGTATGCCGCCGCCGACGAGGCGCTGCGCCGGCTGCGCGCCCTGGCCGACCAGACCTGAGACCACCGGCCACGGAGCGGGCGGCGGCGCCGGGCACGGAGTGCCGCCGACCCCGACGTCCGCGCGGCGCGCCCGGCCGGGCCACGTACGATGGCGGCATGTCCTTCCTCCGCCGCCGCAGCGCAGCTACGCCCGCCGGGCCTGACTTCGACGTCCTCGCCATGGACCCCGGGGACTGGCCGGGCAACCTCGGAGCCGGGCTGCTGCCCGCGCCCGACGGGAGCTGCCAGGGTGTCTTCCTCCGCTACGACCTGTTCGGCGGCCGCGGCCCCGCGATGATCATCGGCAATCTGCCGGAAGGCTCCCCGGCCCGGGAGCTGGAGGACGACCAGGTGCCTTTCGAGGTGGCCCAGCTGCTCGCGGCGCTCGGCAACGACGAACCGGTGACGGTCGTCGAGAGCGAGGACACCCCCGTGATGCACGACGACAACCTGCTGATCGTCAAGCGCATCAAGTGCTCCGAGAGCCGGATCTCCTGCGCCCAGTTCGACCGCAGCGACGGTGTGCTGGTCACCATCGCCAGCTGGGACCGGCCGATCACCGACGACCTCTACGCGCTGCTCAAGCCACTGCCGGCGGAGCTCTTCCAGCAGGGCTGAGCCCCGGCGCAGCCCCGGAGCGGACAGTGTCGCGCCCGGTGGACGGTTCCCCCGTCCACCGGGCGCGACGCGCTCACCCGACAGCCGCTACGAACCCGAGCGCCGTACGTCCACATCGGCCGCCCGCACATAGCCGACCCGGTGCCCGAGCTGGATCTCGTAGTACACGTCCTCACCCTGCACGACCGCGTGCTTGGTGACATCGAAGGTCGGGGAGTAGAAGTACTCGCCCCGCATCCGGCCCCCGACGGCGTACTTCTGGCCCGCGGCGAGCTTGTACGGCAGCGGGGAGACCGCCTGGTAGGGCACGCCGGCCGGGTAGGCCTCCTTCTCCGGGTACGCGCGTCCGTAGACCGGGATCTCCTGCCGCCCGTCCTTCGGCGTGGCGATCAGCCCCTTGGCGTGCACCGCCACCGGCTCGTCCTGCGGATTGTGGAACCACGCCTTCTGCCCGAGGTACCAGATCGCCGTCCAGTCGCCGGACCGGCCGGCCACCGCGAACCGCTGCCCCGTCGTGGCGCGGGCGCCTGTGTCATTCACTCCGGTCGTCGAGTCTTTGCCGTCCGGGTGCAGTCCGATGTCCTTGACCAGCGGCGCGTCCTCGTCCGGCGCGCTGTACAGCCGGACCGCCGTGGAGCCGTGCGGGGCACAGGTGTCACCGGCCTTCGCGCAGCCGGTGTACACCGGCTCGTTCTCGTCGTAGTCGGGGCGGATGGTGACCAGCCCGCCGCGCGGACCCGCGGTGGCCTTGAACGGCTTGCCCAGCAGGGTGAAGTAGTGCGCCCAGTCCCAATACGGGCCGGGGTCGGTGTGCATCCCCGGGATGGTGGCCGTCGTCGTGCCGGGCACATTGTCGTGCCCCAGGATGTGCTGCCGGTCGAGCGGTACGTCGTACTTGCGGCTCAGATACTTCACCAGCCGGGCCGAGGCGCGGTACATCGCCTCCGTGTACCAGGCGTCCGGCGCGGCCAGGAAGCCTTCGTGTTCGATGCCGACGGAGTGCGAGTTGATGTACCAGTTGCCCGCATGCCAGGCGACGTCCTTGGTGGGCACATGCTGGGCGATCAGACCGTCCGCGGAGCGGATCGTGTAGTTCCAGGACACATACGCCGGGTCCTTGATCAGCTTGAGCGTGGTCTCCCAGGACCCCTCGGTGTCATGGATGACGATGGCGCTGACCCGCTGGTCCGCGGGGCGGTCCGCCTTGTCGTGGTTGCCGTAGTCACCGTCACCGAACTCCTCGTACGGTGCCGGCACGGACTCACAGGCGACACTGCGCGGGCACTCCGGTCTGCGGGCGGCGGACGCCGTCGACGCCTTGGTGGCCGACGCGCTGAGACGTTTCTGCTGCCCGGCGTCAGGAGCCAGCCCCGGCGCGGCGGCCAGCGCGACCCGCTGTCCCGCGTCGGTGGTGCGGGCCTGGCCCTGGCGCAGCACCGCGTACACCTCGTCCGCGAAGGCCTTCCCGCTGTACGCGCTGTCCTGGCCGCCGTAGCGCGCCACCGCCGCATACCACCGCGCCGGGTCACTGCCGGCGGCCGTGCCCAGCTTGCGCTGCTCCGCGGCGAGCAGCGCCGCACCGCCGAGCACATTCGCCGCGGGGTCGGTGCGCAGCTTCTCGGCCGGAATCCCGGTCAGCTCGGCGGCCGCCGGCAACGTACGCAGCCGGGCGGGGAGTTCGGCGGGCAGCGCCGCTCGCTGCGCCGCACCGGCCGGCACCCTCTTACGGGCCCGCGCCCCGTCGCCCCGCGCGTCCTCGTCGCCCTCGCTGAACTCGGGCGTGCGGGTCAGGGCCGTACGGGCGTCGGTCAGATGCATCGGCCCGTAGCCCCCGGAGACGCTGGGCGCGCCGCCGTGCCCGTCCCAGCGGGACTCCAGATACGAGACACCGAGCAGCACACTGCGCGGCACGTGGAAGCGGTCGGCGGCCTCGGTGAAGGCCCGTTGCAGTGTGTCCGTCCGAGGCTGTCCGGCCTGTGCGGACGGCGCTCCCGCGAGCGGCAGCAGCAGCACCGCGGCCGCGACGGCGGTGGCGGATCTCCGCAGGGCGGGGCGGGGGACTCTCTTCTCGTCTTCCGGGGCGGATCCTTGCAAAGCAACCTCCTCGAGCCGGCCCGAGCCGGGGCGGTGTGACGGTGGGTGCGCAAACGGCCGCACGGGCGGGACCCGAGACTAGAGCCCCCTGTCGGCTTAGAGCTATACGTTTGCCGACGGTCCGTCAATCACCCTGCCGGTTCGGGATTCCGCATGTCAGGGCCTCTCCAGAGGAGCCTTCCCGGACCGGTGCCGGGCCTGCGGAGCGTCAGTGGAATGGACCAATGAACCGGCCCCGCGGGCAGCGGAAGAGAAGCGCCGGTGGACGGGCCGGCGCACATGGGTGAGCGGCGCACCCCGTGCCCGGGCGCGCCGCTCACAGTCCCCCCTCGGCGGTCAGCGGGTGCCGACCGCCGCCCTTACCGCACGCCGCGCCATCTGGCAGTCGTCGTGCAGTCGGCGCAGGAGCAGCCGCTGCTCCTCGCCCGCCGCGGGCACGCCGGGGTGTCCCGGCCCCGGTGCCCCCGTCGGCGCGGGCTCGCGCATGGTCCGCTGGACCGCGGTTTCATAGCGCCGGATCTCGCGGGTGAGCACCAGCATCAGATTCACCAGGAAGGCGTCCCGCGAGGCCGGTCCGGCGTTCTGGGCGAGCTGGCTGATGTGGCGGCGGGCCACCGGCGCGTCACCGAGCACCGACCACAGCGTCGCCAGGTCGTAGCCCGGCAGATACCAGCCCGCGTTGTCCCAGTCCAGCAGCACCGGGCCGACGGGGGACAGCAGCACGTTGTTCAGCAGCGCATCGCCGTGACAGAACTGGCCCTGGGTGTGCGACAGGCCGTGCATCAGCTTCTGAAGATCCCCCAGGTCCCGGTCGGTGAGCAGCCCCAGGTCGTGGTAGCGGCCGATCCGGCCCGCGTAGTCCAGCGGGGTGTCGAACAGCCCGCCCGGCGGACGCCAGAGGTTGATCCGGCAGATCGCACCCAGCGCGGACCGGACGTCCGCGCGGGGCGGGGCCTCGGACGGGTGCCGGGTCAGGGCCGCGACCCGGCCGGGCATCCGCTCCATGATGAGCGTGCAGTTGTCGGGGTCGGCCGCCACCAGCCGCGGCACCCGAACCGGCGGACGATGCCGGACGAATGCGCGGTATGCACTTATTTCCTGCCGGAACCTGTCCGCCCAGGCCGGCGAATGGTCCAGTAAACACTTCGCGACCGCGGTCATCCGGCCCGTCGTCCCCACGAGGAGGACGGATCTGCCGCTGCGGCGCAGCACCTGCACCGGATTGAACTCCGGGCAGATGCGGTGCACCGAGGCAACGGCGGCGCGCAACTGGGCGCCCTGGGGGCCGGACAAGTCGAGCCTCCCGCTGAGCGGTTGGGCGCCTGTCCCCTGCGCCCGCCGGGTACGGCCGCCGGGAAGACCGGGAACCGCCCCCGCGGAAGGGGCGGGGTCGAGATACGGCCCCCCTCCGGTGGGGTGCGGGCGGTGCGGCCGGGTGGGGACGGTCACGGCGGACGATGCTGCATACATGGGTGAGACAGATCCCTTCGTGCGCCGGCGAGTTGCGTGCGCTCCCCGGCCCGGTGGTGGGAACCCGTGAACGGGCCCCGTGCAGGAGGCCGATCCAGGGTCCCTGTGAAGGGCGCGCACCCTGGGGAATGCGGTCCCGCCACCAGGCCGGGGGCGGCATGTCTACAGAACACGTGGCTGCGGGTGGCAGACCATCTGGCGCAGGGTGGCGAACCCTGGCGAATGGACCCAGTGCATGTCAGTGGCCGTTACTGTCAACTCAGTCGAGGAACCTGGGGGCTTGACGTGGACAGGCAGCCGAACACCCGTCTCGCGGACCTTTTCGGCCTGGCCGGCTGGTCCAAGGGAGAGCTGGCGAGACTGGTCAACCGGCAGGCGGCGGCCATGGGCCATCCGCAGCTGGCGACCGACACCTCACGAGTGCGGCGCTGGATCGACATGGGGGAGACCCCGCGTGATCCGGTGCCCAAGGTTCTGGCTTCCCTGTTCACCGAGCGCCTCGGCCGTGTCGTAACCATCGAGGACCTCGGGTTCGCAAGAACCGGCCGCTCGGGGAAGCGGCAGGCCATGGACGGTCTGCCGTGGGCTCCCGAACGGACCGCCGCGGTCCTCACGGAATTCACGGGAATGGACCTCATGCTCAACCGACGCGGCTTGGTGGGTGCGGGCGCTGCGCTCGCCGCGGGTTCCGCACTCACCGGCGCCATGCACGACTGGCTGCACACCGATCCGACACCGGCCGGCGCCCCACGCCACGACGCCCCGTTCGCTTCCCACTCCTTCGACGAACTCGACCAGATCGGCCTCGACCGCTACGAGGCGGCCCCCGTGGGGTCACAGGAGATCGATGCGCTGGAGCGCTCGGTCGAGGTGTTCCGCGCCTGGGACGCGGCCCGCGGTGGCGGGCTTCAGCGCAAGGCCGTGGTGGGCCAGCTCAACGAGGTCGGCGGCATGCTCGCCTACCGCCACCCCGAGCATCTCCAGCGCAGGCTGTGGGGGGTGGCCGCCAATCTGGCGGTGCTGGCCGGCTGGATGTCCCACGACGTGGGCCTGGAGCCCACCGCCCAGAAGTACTTCATCATCGCTGCCCATGCGGCCCGCGAGGGCGGCGACCGGCCCCGCGCCGGTGAGGCGCTCTCCCGTGCCGCCCGCCAGATGGTCCATCTGGGCCGTCCGGACGACGCGCTGGATCTGATGAAGCTGGCCAAGTCCGGCTCCGGCGCGGAAACCCTGCCGCGCACCCGCGCCATGCTGCACACCATCGAGGCGTGGGCCCAGGCGTCCAAGGGGAACGGCCAGGCGATGCGCCGCACTTTGGGCGAGGCGGAGGAACTGTTCGTCTCGGACAAGGGCGATGTACCGCCGCCGAGCTGGATGCAGATGTTCGACGAGGCGGATCTGCACGGTATGCAGGCGCTGGCGTTCCGTACCCTCGCCGACCACGATCCCTCGGTCGCCAGGGTCGCCCAGCACCACGCCAAGCGGGCACTGACACTGCGGGAGAACGGCCGCCAGCGGTCGCAGATCTTCGACTACCTCTCGATGGCGTCGGCCTGCTTCATCGGCAACGACCCCGAACAGGCCGACCGTTACGCGAGGCTGGCGCTGGTGTCCATCGGGGAGAACTCCTCGCACCGGACCTGGGACCGGCTCCGTGAGATGTTCCGGCTCACGGGGCAGTACGCGAACTACGCCAAGATCCAGGACCTGCGCGAGGAGATCCAGCATGTCCTGCCGAAGCCGAAGCCGAAGACCAAGGGGTCGGGCCTGGGCCCCGGTATCGGAGCGGCGCTGGGAAAGAACTTCTCGGCCTGAGGCGGGCGGCGACGCGGGGGGTGACGGTGCGTCACCTGTGGTTCCGGGTGGCGACACGTCCTCCGCGCCCCTGCCGCCTCAGCCGTACACCGACGGTCCGCCGACCGGCGTCACCCACTGGTCGTCGGAAGCGCCGGTCAGCCCTCGGCCTGCCCTCAGATGTGTCAGCCGCCCACCCGGGCGATCAGCACACAGGCGTCGTCCTCGCGCTCGGCCGTGCCGAACTCCTCGACGACGATGCGGACGCAGTCCTGGGCACTGCGCGTCCCGGCGAACCGCGGCGCCAGGGCGAGGAGCCGCTCGGCACCCTCATGGGTGGCATCCGCGCCCTGCGCACGGCGCGGGACGAGGCCGTCGGTGTGCAGGACGAGGAGGTCGCCGGGCTCCAGTTGCTCGGTGTGCTGGGTGTAGGACGCGCCCGAGGTCGCGCCGAGGAGTACGCCCTCGGGCGGGTCCAGCGCGCGCCCCGTGCCGTCGCGGAACAGCAGCGGCGCGGGGTGCCCCGCCTGAGCCCACTCCAGGGTTCGCGCGGCGGGGTCGAACCGGCCGCACACCGCGCTGCCCAGCGCCGGCTGGGCGGCGGTGTCCAGCAGTTGGTTGACGAAGCCCATCAGAGGTCCCGGCCGGTGTCCGGCGACCGCCATACCGCGCAGGGCGCCCAGCACCATGGCCATTCCGGACGTGGCGGTGACGCCGTGCCCGGTGAGGTCGCCGACGCTCATCAGGGTGGTGCCGTCCGGGAGTTGCAGTGCGTCGTACCAGTCCCCGCCGATCAGATCGCGGGTGCCGGACGGCAGATAGCGCCCGGCGAGGTCGAGAGCCACCGGGCCGCCGTGCGGGAACCTCAGGGAGCCGCGCCACGGCGGCAGCACGGCCTCCTGAAGCTCGACCGCAAGCCGGTGCTCGGTCTGCGCGATCTGCCGCTCGCGGTGCAGCGAGTCACGGGTCTCGCGTACCGCCTGCTGGCTGCGGCGCAGCTCGCTGACGTCCCGCAGCACGGCCCACATACAGGCGGTACCGCCGTCGGCGTCGAGCACCGGCTCGCCCACCATGTGCACCGTGCGCAGTGTCTCGTCCGGGCGCACGATGCGGAATTCGCCGTCGATCGGCCGGCCGTCCACCAGACAGTCCGTGACCATCGTGGCCAGCCCGTCCTGATCCTCGGGGTGCACCAGGGACGGCAGCTCGTCGAGGGTGAGCGGGCCGTCGGACGGGGCCCGGCCGAACATCGCGAACAGTTCGTCGGACCAGCTGACCTCGTCGGTGAGCAGATTCCACTCGGCGCTGCCCACCCGGCGCAGCAGCGCGCCGCGCTCATGGGGCTCGGGCTCGGGCTCCGGCGGGGCGGCCGGCGGCTCGGCCTCTGCCAGGTCGTCCGCACTCTCGGCGGGCAGGCCCTCTCTCAGCTGGTCGAGATGGCCCCCGAGGTCGTCGAGGTGGTGCACCGCGAGATCGCACAGGGCCCGCTGCCAGCGCAGCTGCGGGTCGGTGGCGAGGCTGGTGTCCACCGTGGACTCCCGGACGGCGTCGAGGCCACCGCGCAGGCGGCGGGCCTGCGTGATGAGTGCCTCGACCGTTTCGCGCTCGGGGGGCCGGTCGGCTGAGTGATCCGCGAAGAGAGGGGACGGCATGACGTACTCCGTGATCAGGCGGCGCCGGGCTGAAGGGCCGGTAACGACTGTTGCACAGGCGGCGACAGTCCGTAAGGGATTTGGCACTACCCGATACGGTGGTGCATCTGGCATATGCCGCCGGCCTTCCTGGGGCAACCCCAGGGCGAATCGGCGGAATAACAGCTTCCACGCTAGGCTTCGGCCGCCGTACGCAGGCGTTCCCGTCGATCCATGAGGGGAACGACGCATACGGCCCGCAGTCACCGGCAAGAATGCCGGTCAGCGGAAATCCCGTTGCCAGCCAGTCCCCCGCACCGGATGCTGACCTCATGTTCGATCCAGACATAGCGCCCAGTGGCACCCTGCTCGGCCTCCTTCAGCGAGGCCGCGGCGACGGGACCCTGCATGCCCTCGCGGCGCCGCGGGCCGAGGCGCTCGCGGCACTCAACGACAGCGTGCTGCGCGACCCCCGCCGCGACTGGCAGGTCGAGAACCGCTCGCTCTACTACGCACGCCTCTACATGCAGCTCGACGGCGGGCTCGAGCAGATCGAACGCCACCTCTTCCACCCGGACGACCTGGTCGACACCGGCGAGGAGCGCACCGGCCTGGCCCTCGCCGTCCTCGGCCACCTCGCCGCGTACGGCAGGGACGCCGCCCGTCTGCTGCTGCGCAGCTATGCCGCGGCCGGCAGCAACTGGCGCTGGGCCCTGGACGAGCTCGCGCTGCGTGACGACGACGCCGGGCTGATGACCCTCGCGCCCGCCGTCCTCGCCCGCTTCCCCGGGACCGAGCAGGGCGAGGCCGAGCTGGCCGCCGCCGTGCGCGACGCCTTCGAGCCCCGGCCCTGGCGGCTGTGGGCCGAGGACCCCCGTTACGCCGCGCGGCTGGCCGCCGCCGGGGAACAGGGCTCCTTCGACCGCTGGCAGCGACAGCTTCAGCCCAGCGGGCCGCGCCCCGGCTGGAGCGTGACCGAGGTCCTGGCCTGGGCCCAGCAGGACCTGGACCCGGCGCCCACGGAACACCGGCAGTACGCCGCCGCCCGCTGCCTGGGCGCCGTCGCCGGCCCCCAGGACCGCCCCGAGCTGCTGCGCGCCGCGCGCAGTGCCCCGGACGTGGCGCGCGCCGCCGTGCTCCACCACCTCGCCGAGCGCGGCGACCCCGAGACCCTCGATCTGATCGAGGCCGCGGTTGCCGACCCCTTCTCCTCCGAGCAGCTGGCCTCCGCCGCCCTCGCCGCCTTCACGCGGATGCGCAGTGTGGCCGCGGTCGAGCGGGCCCGTATCTGGGCGGCGCGCACGGACCGGCTGGGCGCAGCCGCCGCCGCGGTGCTCGCCCAGCGTGGCGGGCGGCGCGACGCCGAGCTGGTGCTGGCCGCGCTGCGCCGGACCGTACGCGAAGAGGGGCCGGACGCGGACGGCCTGTGGGAGCTGGTCGACGGCACCGGACGCCTCGGCGTCGCCTGCGCCGCCCCCGTCCTCCGCCACATCTACCGCGAAACCTCCTCCTCCCACCTCCGCGGCCGGGCCGCCGGGGCACTCGCCGCCACCGACCCCGGATTCGCGGCCGGCTTCGCCGTCGAGTGCCTGTGGGACTGCGAGGAAACCACCCGCGAACTAGCCGCTCGGCACGCCGCCACCGGCGACGACCGCGTCGTCGAACAGTTGCGGCGCCTGGCCGCCGACCCGGCCGAGGAGGACGAGGTCCAAACGGCCGTCCGTAGCCGAATCGGCCCTGAGGCCTAGGTTTTTCCCACGTTGCTGTCTTGTTCGCCGTTGCGCCTGCGGCGGGCGGGTGGTTGTTGGGTGCGGTGACGGGCCTCCGGGGCCTGGTGTGTGGACTGCTTCGCTTTACGTCCACACACCAGGCCCCTCCGGCCCGTCCCCTCCCGTTGGGGGAGTGAGTGACGGTGGGTGGGGGCTGGCCACCCGTGCCCGTGCCCGTGCTTATGCCGATGCCCACACCTGTGCTCGTGCTCGTGCCCACATCCGTCCCCATGGCATGTGATCGACAAGGCGCACCGGACCACCGAGGGGTCCCCGACCAACGTTTTTCCCATCCCTCCCACGGGAGGGGACGGGTCGGAGCGGGTGGGGGTTTCCGGACGTAAAGCGAAGCAGTCCGGAAACCCCCACCCGCGGAGGCCCGTCACCGCACCCCGACAGCCCCGCGCAGCGGACCCCGCCCGCCGCAGGCGCAACGGCGGGAAAGCCGCAGACGTCGGCGGAGGCGAAGCGCAGCGGAACGGCGAGCAACCACCACGGCGGGAAAGCCAAAAACGTGGGCCACAATTTTCCGACAGGAAAGATCCCTTTGGCTCCCCCCACGCACGGTGCGCCGACAACAGCCGTATGCGTGTCGTCCTCGTCACCGAATCCTTCCCGCCCGATGTCAACGGCGTCTCCCACTGCGCCCTGCAAACCGCCCGGCACCTCGTCCGGCGCGGTCACGATCCGCTCGTCATCGCGCCGCTGGGTGGCGCTTCGGCGGCCACCGATACGGACGAGAGTCCCTGCCCCGTCGTCCGGGTGCCCTCCATGCCGCTGCCCGGTTATCCGCAGGTGCGGATCGCGCTTCCCGGGCGACGGCTGTCCGCGGCGCTCGACGGGCACCGTCCTGACCTGGTGCATCTCGCCAGTCCCTTCGTCCTCGGCGCCCGCGGGATGGCGGCCGCCGCCCGTCGGCAGGTGCCCGCGATCGCCGTCTACCAGACCGATCTGGGCCGCTACGCCCGTACCTACCTCGGCGGGGGCGCGGCCACGGCCTGGCGGCGTATCCGGGCGGTGCATGCCGCCGCCGACCGCACTCTGGCGCCGTCCAGCGCGGCGCTGCTGGACCTGACCGAGCACGGGGTGCCGCGGGTCCACCTCTGGCCGCGCGGTGTCGACTCCGAGCGGTTCCACCCGGGGCGGCGTGACGCGGTGCTGCGCAGTTCGCTGACCGCGGGGCGGGAGCTGCTGGTGGGGTACGTGGGGCGGCTCGCGCCGGAGAAGGACGTCCGGCTGCTGGCCGAGACCTCGCGGCTGCCGGGGGTCCGCACCGTCGTCATCGGCGACGGTCCCAGTGCCGCCGGGCTGCGTACCGCGCTGCCGGAGGTCCGCTTCCTCGGCCGTCGCACCGGGGACGAACTCGCGCGGCTTTATGCGTCGTTGGATGTTTTCGTCCATACGGGGCCGTATGAGACGTTCTGCCAGACCGTGCAGGAGGCGATGGCCTCGGGTGTGCCGGTGGTGGCGCCACGGGCGGGCGGCCCGCTGGACCTGGTGGACCACGGCCGTACGGGGCTGCTGGTGACGCCCGGTGACGGCGGCGCGTTCCGGGACGCGGTGCGCTTCCTCGCGGGCGGTGCCGAGCTGCGTGCCCGGTTCGGCACCGCGGCCCGCCGCGCCGTTGAGGACCGCTCCTGGGAAGCGGTCGGCGATCAGCTGCTGGGGCACTACGAGGCCGTGCTCAGCGACCGGCCGGCGGTGGCGGCATGAGCGCGCGACGCACCACCGGGGCGGGTCTGCGGATCGTCCGGATCGCCAACTTCGTCACGCCGGCTTCCGGCGGGCTGCGCACGGCGCTGCGCGAACTCGGTGCGGGCTACCGGGCCGCGGGGCACGAGCCGGTGCTGATCGTGCCCGGACCGCCGGGAGCGGACGGGGCGGCCGGTGTCCGCGACGAGCTCACCGGACAGGGACGGGTGATCACCGTGCCGGGGCCGGAGCTGCCGGGCAGCGGTGGCTACCGCATGCTGACCGACCGCCGCCGGCTGGAGCGGCTGCTGCACTCGCTGGCCCCCGACCGGCTGGAGGTCTCCGACCGTACGACGCTGCGCTGGACGGGGGAGTGGGCGCGCCGGGCACGGGTGCCCGCGGTGATGGTCTCCCACGAGAGCGTGGACGGGGTGCTGCGCACCTGGGGCGTGCCGCAGCCGCTCGCCCGTGCCGCCGCGGACCGGCTCAACCGCCGTACGGCGCACGCCTACAGCCGGGTCGTGTGCACCACCGAGTGGGCGTCGGCGGAGTTCGTCCGGGCCGGTGCGCGCAATGTGGTGCGGGCGCCGCTCGGTGTCGATCTCGCCGCCTGGCACCCGGACTGCCGCAGCGCCGAGCTGCGGCGGCAGTGCGCGGGCCGGGCGGAGGTCCTGCTGCTGCTCTGCTCCCGGCTGTCGCAGGAGAAGCGGCCGGGCCGGGCCCTGGACGCGCTGGCGGAGCTGCGGCGGCGCGGGGTCGACGCGGCGCTGGTGGTCGCCGGTGACGGGCCGCTGCGGGCGCGCCTGGAGGCCCGGGGGCGGGCCGAGCGGCTGCCCGTGGCGTTCCTCGGGCATGTCGCCGACCGTTCCCGGCTCGCCGCGCTCCAGGCCGGCGCCGACGTCCTGCTGGCGCCCGGCCCGGCGGAGACCTTCGGTCTGGCGGCCCTGGAGGCGCTGGCCTGTGGCACCCCGGTGGTCGCCAGTGCGGCATCCGCGCTGGCGAGTCTGGTCGGCGGCGGCGGGGACACGGCGCTCGATGACGGGTCGTCCTTCGCCGACGCGGTCCAGCGAGTGCTGGCCCGGCCGGAGCCCGCCCGGCGCGCCGCGGCCCGCCGGCGTGCCGAGGGCTATGGCTGGCAGCCCGCCATCGATGCGTTCCTGGCGGCGCACGACGCGCCCGCACCGGTCGGCAGGGCGCTCGCCGCCGCGGCCGTACCGCACCCGGCGCGGCCGTTGGGCGGGCGGTGACGATGGCCTCCGAGGGGGTGGTGATACCGGCGCAGGCGCCGGGCGGTGGGCGTTCCCCGGCCCCGGGCTGTTTTGTCGCGCTCGGTGATTCGCTGACCGAGGGGCTCGGCGACCCGGTACCGGGCGGCGGCTGGCGTGGCTGGGCCGCCCTGCTGGCCGAGGCGCTGGGTGAGCGGCCCGGGAGCGTCCCGCTGGTGAATCTGGCGCGGAGCGGGGCGCAGGCCGCCGATGTCGCCGAACGGCAGCTGCCCGCGGCCCGGGCGCTCCGGCCGCGCTTCGCCTCACTGCTCGTCGGGGCGAACGACACCTTGCGTGCCGCGTTCGCCATCGAGCGGGTGGCGGCCGCGCTGGACCGGGCGCACGGCGCGCTGAGCGCCGACGGGGCCGTGGTGCTGACGGCCTGTCTGCCCGATCCGGGCCGGATGCTGGGGCTGCCCGCGCCGCTGGCCCGCCCGCTGGGGCGCCGGATGCGCGCCGTGAACACCGTCGTCCACGCGGTGGCCGCCCGCTACGAGGGCGTGCATCTGCACCTCGCCGAGTACCCGTGGGTCGCCGAACGCGCCTCCTGGAGCGTGGACCGGCTGCACCCCAGCGAGCGCGGCCACCGGCTGCTGGCCCGCGGTTTCCACACGGCGCTCGCCACCGTCGGCCTGCCCGTCGGGCCGCCGCCCGCGCTCACCCTCGACGGGCCCGCGCCGACCCGTGCCGGAGCCGCGCTGTGGATGGCGACCCGGGGCACCCGCTGGGTCGCCGACCGGTGCACGGATCTGCTGCCAGGGCTGCTCGGTCTGGCGGTCCAGGAGTGCCGGCACGGCCTGGCCGGCTCCGGGCGTCTGCTGGACGCCGCGGCCGACCATGCCACCCGCTCCGCACTCGCCGCGCTGACCCGGCCGGACGGCGCGGGCACCGTCAAAGACACCGGTACGGCGAGGGGCGCTGCGACAATGGCGGGGTGACCGGACGCTGGGAGTTCTGGATCGACCGCGGTGGCACGTTCACGGACGTCGTCGGCAGGCGGCCGGACGGGCAGCTGGCCACCACCAAGCTGCTCTCGCACCATCCGGAGCGCTATCGGGACGCCGCAGTGGCCGGCATCCGGCTGATGCTGGGGCTCGGCCCGGACGAACCGGTGCCCGCCGACCGGGTGTCGGTCGTCAAGATGGGCACCACCGTCGCCACCAACGCCCTGCTGGAGCGTAAGGGCGAACCGACGGTGCTGCTGATCACCGAGGGCTTCCGGGACGCGCTGCGGATCGCCTACCAGAACCGGCCGCGGATCTTCGACCGGCGGATCGTGCTGCCCGAGGCGCTCTACGACCGGGTGATCGAGGTACCGGAGCGGATCGACGCCCAGGGCGGCCTGGTCCGGCCGCTGGACGTGGACGAGGTCCGCCGGGCGCTGGTCCGGGCCCGTGCGGACGGTCTGCGCAGCGCCGCCGTCGTCCTGCTGCACGGCTACCGCCACGCCGAGCACGAGCGGGCGGTCGCCGAGCTGGCCCGGCGCGCCGGTTTCGCCCAGGTCAGCTGCTCGCACGAGGTCAGCCCGCTGATGAAGCTGGTGCCGCGCGGCGACACCACCGTCGTCGACGCCTATCTCTCGCCGATCCTGGGCCGCTATGTCGATGAGATCGCCGACCGGCTCCCCGGTATCCGGCTGATGTTCATGCAGTCCAACGGGGGGCTGCGGCAGGCCGCGCACTTCCGCGGCAAGGACGCGGTGCTGTCCGGGCCCGCGGGCGGTGTGGTCGGCATGGTCCGTACGTCCGCCGAGGCGGGCGACGGCTACGACCGGGTGATCGGCTTCGACATGGGCGGCACCTCCACCGATGTGTCGCACTACGCCGGTGAGTTCGAGCGGGTCTTCGGCAACGAGGTCGCGGGCGTGCGAATGCGCGCGCCCATGATGAACATCCACACCGTCGCGGCCGGCGGCGGCTCCGTCCTCCACTTCGACGGCCGCCGCTACCGGGTCGGCCCCGACTCCGCCGGTGCGGACCCGGGACCGGCCTGCTACCGGCGCGGCGGCCCGCTCACCGTCACCGACGCCAATGTCATGCTCGGCCGGATCCAGCCCGCGCACTTCCCGGCGGTGTTCGGGCCGGACGGTGACCAGCCGCTGGACGCCGAGGTGGTCCGTACCCGCTTCGCGGAACTGGCCGCGCGGGCCGCCGCCGAGGCCGGGGACGACCGCGGACCCGAGGAGGTCGCGGCCGGCTTCCTGGACATCGCGGTGCTCAACATGGCCAACGCCGTCAAGAAGATCTCCGTCCAGCGCGGCCGCGACATCACCCGCTACGCGCTCACCAGCTTCGGCGGCGCCGGCGGCCAGCACGCCTGCGCGGTCGCCGACGCGCTGGGCATCGACACGGTGCTCGTCCCGCCGCTGGCCGGGGTGCTCTCCGCGTACGGCATCGGGGTCGCCGACGCCACCGCGATGCGCGAGCAGGCCGTCGAGGCGGAGTTCACCGACCCCGGGGCCGCCGGCCGGGTCCAGGAGGTGTGTGACACCCTCGCCGCGCAGACCCGGCGCGAACTCCTCGACGACGGGGTGCCGGACGCCTCCGTCACCACCCGGGCCCGGGTGCTGATCCGCTACGCCGGGACCGACTCCACCATCGGCGTCCCGCTGGCCGACGCCGACACCATGGCCGCGGAGTTCGTCCGGGCACACCGTGAGCGCTACGCCTTCACCATGGACAAACCCCTGGTGGCCGAGGCGGTGTCGGTCGAGGCGCGGGGAGCGGCCGGCGGCGCCGGTGACCATGAGACGCAACCCGGCAGCAGAGAAGGGGAGTTGACGCCTGCCGCGACGATCCGGATGTACACCGGCGGCCGCTGGCAGGACACCGGCCTCTACCGGCGTACCGACCTGCGCCCGGGTGACACCCTCACCGGCCCGGCCGTCATCGCCGAGGAGGACGCGACCACGGTCCTCGACCCGGACTGGCAGGCCGCCATGGGCGAGCGCGGACATCTCACGCTGACCCGCACCCGGCCGCGCACCGGCCGGGCGGCGGTCGGCACGGCGGCCGACCCGGTGATGCTGGAGGTCTTCAACAGCCTCTTCATGGCGATCGCCGAGCAGATGGGCGTGCGCCTGGAGAACACCGCGCACTCCGTCAACATCAAGGAGCGCCTCGACTTCTCCTGTGCGCTCTTCGACGCCGACGGCAATCTGATCGCCAACGCCCCGCACATTCCGGTGCACCTGGGATCGATGGGGGAGTCCATCAAGGAGGTGCTGCGGCGCCGCGGCGACGAGATGCGGCCCGGCGATGTGTATGCGATCAACGATCCGTACCACGGGGGCACCCATCTCCCCGACGTCACCGTCGTCACTCCCGTCTTCGACGCCGACGGGGACACCCTGCTGTTCCTGGTGGCCTCCCGCGGCCACCACGCCGAGATCGGCGGCATCACCCCGGGCTCGATGCCGGCCTTCAGCAGCACCATCCAGGAGGAGGGCATCCTCTTCGACAACTGGCTGCTGGTGCGCGACGGCGAACTGCGCGAGCGCGCGACCCGCGATCTGCTCGCCGCCGGCCCGTACCCCTCCCGCGCACCGGACGCCAACCTCGCCGATCTCCGTGCCCAGATCGCCGCCAACGAGAAGGGCATCCAGGAACTCCGGCGGATGACCGAGCAGTTCGGCCTGGACGTCGTACGGGCCTATATGGGGCACGTCCAGGACAACGCCGAGGAATCGGTCCGGCGGATCATCGCCGGGCTGTCGGACGGCAGCTACCGTTACGAAACCGACAGCGGGGCCGAGATCCATGTGGCACTGACCGTCGACCGCGCCGCACGCAGCGCCGTACTGGACTTCGCCGGCACCTCACCCCAGCAGCCCGGCAACGCCAACGCCCCCAGCTCGGTGGTGATGGCGGCCGTGCTGTACGTCTTCCGCACCCTGGTCGCCGACGACATCCCGCTCAACAGCGGCTGTCTCAAGCCCGTGGAGGTCCGTATCCCGGAGGGCTCGATGCTCGCTCCCGTCTTCCCGGCGGCCACCGTCGCGGGCAATGTGGAGACCTCCCAGGCCGTCACCGGCGCCCTCTACGCCGCGCTCGGTGTCCAGGCCGAGGGCTCGGGCACCATGAACAACGTCACCTTCGGCAATGACCGGGTGCAGTATTACGAGACCGTCGCCAGCGGTGCGGGCGCCGGTGACGGCTTCGACGGCGCGGATGCCGTACAGACCCATATGACCAACTCCCGGCTGACCGACCCCGAAGTACTGGAGTGGCGCTACCCCGTCCGCGTCGACAGCTTCGCCATCCGCTCCGGCAGCGGCGGCAGGGGCCGCTGGCACGGCGGCTGCGGCGTCGAGCGCCGGCTGCGCTTCCTGGAGCCGATGACCATCGCCGTGCTGACCAACCACCGCCGGGTCGCGCCGTACGGCATGGCGGGCGGCGCCCCCGGTGCGCTGGGCGCCAACTCCATCGAGCGGGCGGACGGCGCGCACGAGGACCTGGCGGGCTGTGACGCGGCGGACGTCGGCGTGGACGATGTCCTGGTGCTGCGCACCCCGGGCGGCGGGGGATACGGGACGCCGGACGGCGGCTGAGCGGATGGCTGTCCGGCGACGCCGGCCTCCGCGTTCTGCGCGCCCGGCTACCGCTCGGCTCCGTCGACGAGCGCTGCCTCCTCGGGGCTGGCCATGTCCAGCAGCAGCATCGCGTCGTGGTCGGCAGTGCCGGTGGGCGCCTGGTAGACGACGAGGCGCTGGCCGTCGGTGCGGAAGATCGCCATCACCTCGAAGGTGAGGGACATCGAGCCGACCTCCGGGTGCTGGAAGTGCTTGTGGCCGCCGCCACGTGCCCGGACCTCGTACCGCTCCCACAGCCGGGCGAACTCCGGACTCTTCACCACGAGTTCGCCGACGAGCTGGGCCAGCTCCGGCATGTCCGGGTCGGCCCCCGCAATCGCACGCAGGTGAGCCACGCTGTGCGCCGCCATCTCCTCCCAGTCGCGGTACAGCCTGCGGCCCATGGGGTGCAGGAACATATAGCGGGTGATGTTGCGGCGCTCCCGCGGCCAGTCCGTGATGCCGGAGTGGAGGCGCAGGCCGGGCCGGTTGGCGGCCAGCAGGTCGTTGGTGCGGCTGACGACGTACGCCGGTGAGGGGCGCAGCGTCTCCAGCAAGGCGCGAACCGGCTCCCGCACCGCACGCGCCGGGCCCGGCGACGGCGGCGGTGCCTGGCCTGCGGCGAGCGCCACCAGCTCGTGCAGCCGGTGCAGCGCGTCATCGGACAGCCGGAGCACTTCGCCGAGCGCGGCGACGACGGCGGGCGAGGGCCGGGTCTCGCGGCCGCGCTCCAGCCGTGTGTAGTAGTCGACGCTGACCCCGGCCAGCGTCGCCAGTTCCTCGCGGCGCAGCCCCGGCGTGCGGCGGATGCCTGTGCCGACGGGCAGGCCCACGTCCTGCGGGCGGATCTGCCCGCGGCGGGCGCGGAGGAAGCGGCCCAGTTCCGTACCGTCGCTCATCCGGCCATTGTCGCAAAGAGCCAGGCGTGCAGGGGGGCCGTATCAGGGCCAGGAACAGCGCTCCCCCGCACGGCCCGGTCTGCCGGGGGCCGCACATGCCGGGCAGGCTGATTTCCGTATTCGCCAGGGACGGCAACGTGGGGAGCGCGGAGGACGATGAGCGTGGGGCAGGCCGGGACAGGCACGGGAGCCGAGACGCGGAGGACGGGTACCCGGGGTGAAGGGGAGCGGCCGGGCGCTGCCGTCGCGGCGCTGATCGCGGCCGTGCTCGGTTTCTTCGTGATCACGCTGGACGTTTCCGGAGTCAATGTCGCGCTGCCCGCCGTGCGCGGTGAACTCGGCGGTTCGATGTCCGGGCTCCAGTGGACCGTTGACAGCTACACGCTGATGTTCGCGGCGCTGCTGCTCTCCGCCGGTGCGCTCTCGGACGCGGTGGGCGCGCGGCGTGCGTTCGGCTGGGGGCTCGGTGTGTTCACCCTCGCCTCGCTGGCCTGTGGGGCGGCGCCGACGCTCGGAGCGCTGACGGCGGCGCGCGTGGTGCAGGGGAGCGCGGCAGCGCTGATGGTGCCCGCCTCGCTGGCGCTGATCCGGCAGGCGTTCCCCGAGCCGGGCGTGCGGGCGCGCGCCGTCGCCCTGTGGACGGTTGGCGGCGCGGTGGCCGTCGCCGCGGGGCCCGTTCTGGGCGGGCTGCTCACCACAACGTGGAGCTGGCGCGCCGTGTTCTGTCTCAATGTGCCTGCCGGGCTCATCGGCTTCCTGGCCCTGCTGCGGGCGGCGCGCTCCCCACGCCGCCCTGCTGCGTTCGATCTGCCCGGGCAGCTGACGGCGGTACTGGCGCTGGCCGGACTGACCTTCGCCGTGATCGAGGGCGGGCACGGCGGGCTGACCGGCACTGTGCTCGTCGCGGCAGGGGTCGCGGTGGTGTCCGGGGCCGGTTTCGTGGTCGCTGAGGCACGGCGGCGCACGCCGATGCTGCCGTTGGAGCTGTTCCGGCAGCGCGGTGTCACCGTGCCGGTCATCGCGGGCTTCGCCCTCAACGCCGCTTTCTACGGCGAGGTGTTCGTCCTGAGTCTCTTCTTCCAGGAGCAGCGAGGGCAGACGGCACTCTCGGCCGGGCTGATGTTCGTGCCGATGGCGGTGGTCACCGCCATCGGCAACTACCTCTCGCCGCGAGCGGTTTCCGGCTACGGCCCGCGGACGGTGGTCGTCTCAGGAATGCTGACCTGCGCGCTGGGCTGCGGCGGTCTGCTCGCCGTCGACACCGGCACGCCCTCGTGGGTGACCGCCCTGCTGATGATCCCGCTGGGCGTCGGCGGCGCCCTCGCGATGCCGGCGCTGACCTCCCTGATGCTCGACAGCGTCGCCGCCGAGCGGGCCGGCACGGCAGCGGCGCTGCTCAACACCAGCCGCCAGACGGGCGGAGCGCTCAGCATCGCCGTCTTCGGTGCGCTCCTCGCAGACGACTTCGCATGGGGCATGGGGGAGAGCCTGCTGCTCGCCGCCTGCCTGTTGGTGGCCACAGCGCTGGGCGCGGCGGCGCTGCTGCCGCGACGGTGAGGACCGCGGCGACGGCAGGACGTCTGCGGTCAGGCCCGCCGTCCGTCGGCATCTCCGGCGGTCGGATTCCACCGGCCGCTGGGAACCCGGCCCCAGGGGCGCATGCGCAGGAACCGGACCGGCGTACCCGGTACCGCCTGAGCCGCGCTCGCCAGGAAGCGTTCGGGCACCACACCGACGACCGGGTAGCCGCCGGTCGTGGGGTGGTCGTGGAGGAAGAGGACCGGCAGGCCGTTGGGCGGGACCTGGAGGGCGCCCAGGGGCATGCCCTCGCTGGGGAGTTCGCCGGTGCGGGCGCGCTCCAGGGGTGGCCCTTCGGTGCGCAGGCCGATGCGGTTGCTGGCAGGGGAGACCCGGAAGCGGCCGGTGGTGAGGGTGCGCAGACCGGCCTCGGTGAACCAGGCGTCGCGCGGGCCGGGCAGGAACGGCAGCAGGAGTTCCGGCACCGGGCCGGGGTGCGGGACGGCATCGGCGCGGGCCGGCGGGCCGTGCGGGTCACCCAGGGGGAGGACCGCACCGTCGCCGAGCGGGTCCGGGCCGAGGCCGGAGAGCAGATCGGCGGCGCGGCTGCCGAGGACCGGTTCGGTGTCGACGCCCCCGGCGAAGGCGAGATACGAGCGCAGACCGTGGGTGGCCGGTCCCGCGTCCAGGACGGCGCCCGCCGGTACCCGGACCGGGGCGCCCCAGGGGGCGGGGCGGCCGTCGACGGTCACCGGGCACGGGGCGCCCGTCACGGCGACGGTGGTGGCGGTACGCATCCGCAGGGCGCAGCCCGTGAGCGTGGTCTCCAGGGTGGCGGCGGATCCGGGGTTGCCCACCAGGCGGTTGGCGAGCCGGTGCGCGGGCGCGTCGAGGGCGCCGGCCCGCGGCACCCCCAGGTGAGCGTGTCCGGGCCTGCCGAGGTCCTGGACGGTGGTGAGCGCACCGGCCCGGACGACCGAGAAGGCGCGGTCGGTCATCGGGCGGTCTCCTGCGGGACGAAGCGGACGCGGGTGCCGGGCGAGAGCAGCGCCGCCGGTTCGCGGCGCGGGTCCCACAGCACGGTGTCGGCGGTGCCGATCAGCTGCCAGCCGCCGGGGGAGGAGCGCGGATAGACCCCGGTGTACGGGCCGGCGAGGGCGACCGAGCCGACCGGGACCTTGGTACGGGGGGTGTCCCGGCGCGGTACGTGCAGCGGCTCGGGCAGGCCGGTCAGATAGCCGAAGCCGGGCGCGAAACCGCAGAAAGCGACATGGAACTCCGTGGCGGAGTGCCGCCGTACGACCTCGTCGGGGGTGACGTCCCACAGGGCGGCGACATCGGCGAGGTCGGGGCCGTCGTAGCGGACCGGGATCTCCACCGCGGGCCGGTGGCCGGCGGTGAGCGGCGGAATGTCCCACGCGGCCAGTTCGGCGAGGAGGCCCCGCGGGTCGGCGAGGCCGTCGAGGAGCACCGTACGGGCGGCCGGCACGATCTCGCGCAGCGGCGGCAGCGCGCCGTCGGCGGCCCGGCGCAGCAGCTCGGCGTGGAGTGCCTCGACTTCCTCGGCGCTGTCCAGCTCGATGAGCAGCCCGTGTTCACCGACCGGCAGCGGCCTCATACGAAGCTCCGCACGTGGACGCCGGCCGCGGTCAGCTCGGACCGGACCCGCCGGGCGAGGTCCGCGGCCCCCGGGGTGTCGCCGTGCAGACACAGCGAACGGGCCGGGACGGCCACCCGCCGGCCGTCGCGGGCGGTGACGGCCTGGTCCCGGGCCATGCCGAGGGCGCGCTTGACGACCTCGTCGGGGTCATGGATCACCGCGCCCGGCTCACGGCGCGGAACCAGGGTGCCCTCGGGGGTATAGGCGCGGTCGGCGAACGCCTCGCCGATGACCGGGAGTTGGGCCCGTGCGGCGGCCTCGTGCAGCCGGGAGCCGGGCAGTCCGAGGACCGGCAGCCCGCCGCCCGCGGCGCGGATGCCGTCCACGACGGCGCGGGCCTGCTCCTCGTCGTGCACACAGCGGTTGTAGAGCGCGCCATGCGGTTTGACATAGCCGACGCGGGCACCGGCGGCGCGCGCGAAGACCTCCAGGGCGCCGATCTGGTAGGTGATCTCGGCGGCCAGCTCGTCCGGCGGAACGTCCATCGCGCGGCGGCCGAAGCCGGCCAGATCGCGGTAGGAGACCTGGGCGCCGATGACCACCCCGCGCTCGGCGGCCAGTTCGCACACCCGGCGCATCGTGGCCGGGTCGCCGGCGTGGAAGCCGCAGGCGACATTGGCACTGGTGACGACGGAGAGCAGCGCCTCGTCGTCGGTGAGCTGCCAGCGGCCGAAGCCCTCGCCGAGATCGGCGTTGAGGTCGATGACGGGAGGAACGCCCACGCTTGCGGTGACTCCCTCGCTGCGCTCGCTCATGCCGAAACCTCGCTTCGCTCGGCCCCGCATACGCGCGGCGCGCACCTTTGGATGACTCCCTCGCTGCGCTCGCTCATGCCGAAACCTCGCTTCGCTCGGCCCCGCATACGCGTGGCGCGCACCTTTGGATGACTCCCTCGCTGCGCTCGCTCATGTATGTCCGTTCCAGAGGTGCTCGGGGCCGGCGGCGTCGGGGACAACGTAAGGGATTGTTCAACGATCCGACAAGAGGTGGATGCATACCGGTCGAAGGTGCGTTGTTTCGTCCCCTCATCTGGGATTGACTTTCGCTCCAGGACACCGGGACGGCTCGAACCCGCCGCCTGGTACAGCGCGAGAGCGGGGAGCGTCATGGCCGGCGGAGTGGCGAAGAACGATCAGGGGCGGCTCACCGAGGTCGCGGGCCTGGAGCGGGACCGCCCCCTGCTGGGCCGCTCCAGTACGGCCGAGCGGGTCGCCGACATCCTGCGGGACCGGATCGCCGAGGGCTACTTCCCGCCCGGCGCCCGCCTCTCGGAGGAGAGCATCGGCGGCGCGCTGGGCGTCTCGCGCAACACCCTGCGGGAGGCGTTCCGGCTGCTGACCCATGAGCGGCTGCTGGTGCACGAACTCAACCGCGGGGTCTTCGTCCGGGTGGTGACGGTCGAGGACCTGGAGGACATCTACCGGGTGCGCCTCCTCGTGGAGTGCGCGGCGGTACGGGGGCTGGGACAGGGGCCGTACGACGCCGGGGTGACCGAAGCCGTCGCGGCGATCGAGGCCGCCGTACAGGCCGGTGAGGCCGCCTCGGCGGACCGCGAGTGGCAGGCGCTCTCGACCGCCAACATCCGCTTTCACCAGGGCGTCGTGGCCCTGGCGGGCAGTCCGCGCACGGACGAGCTGATGCGGGGTGTGCTCGCGGAACTCCGGCTCGTCTTCCACGTCATGGCCGACCCCCGGCGCTTCCATGCGCCCTACTTGACCCGTAATCGCCAGATTGCCGAGGCGCTCCAGGCGGGCGACGCCGTCGAGGCCGAACGGCTGCTGCGGTCCTACCTGGAGGACTCGCGCAGCCAGCTGTCGGGGGCGTACGCGCAGCGCATCGCGGAGGGGTGAGCGGCGGGGGAGCCGCCCCTGAGGTCCGCTCCGGGGAGCTCCGCAGATCCGTTGCCGCACAACCCTTGTCGGATCGTTGAACAATCGCCTAGCCTCCGCTGCAATCTGTTCATCTCCTCACGGGCCCTGTGGGGTCCCCGTACGCGGAAGGCGGACCCATGATCGTGCTCCTCGGCGTGCTCGTGGTCGTGATCGGCTTCGCCACGAAGCGCAATCCCTTGCTGGTCGTAGGGGTGGCCGGTATCGCGACCGGCCTCCTCGGAGGGCTGTCACCGGGCAAGGTGCTCGCGGCGTTCGGCAACGGCTTCGCCGGCAGCCGGGCGGTGACGATCTTCGCGATCACCCTCCCGGTCATCGGCCTCCTGGAGCGCTACGGCCTCCAGGAGCAGGCCCGTAACCTCATCGCCCGGTTCGCCAAACTCACCACGGGCCGCTTCCTCGCGCTCTACCTCGGTCTGCGGCAGATCGGTGCGGCGGTCGGACTGACCAACGTCTTCGGCCATGCCCAGACCGTCCGCCCGCTCGCCGTCCCGATGGCCGAGGGTGCGGCCGAGCGCAAATACGGCCAACTCCCGCACCGGACAAGGGAGAAGGTCCGGTCGTTCTCCGCGAGCGCCGACAACGTCGGTCTCTTCTTCGGAGAGGACGTCTTCCTCGCCGTCGGCTCGATCCTGCTGATCACCGGCTTCGTCAACACCACCTACGGCACCCACCTCGAACCGCTTCAGCTCGCCCTGTGGGCGATCCCCACCGCGGTGTGCGCCTTCGTGGTCCACGGCTGGCGACTGCTGCGCCTGGATCGCCAGTTGGAACGCGAACTGCTCACCGCCCACGTGCACGACACCGCCGTAGTGGAGGCCGCCAAGTGATCAAGGCAGAGTGGTTCTACTGGCTGGTGGGCCTCATCTTCCTGGTGATGGCCGTCCAGATGGCCGCCGACCGCAGCAACCCCAAGCGCTTCGGCACCGGCGCCTTCTGGGGCCTGATCGGTGCCGGCTTCATCTACAGCAGCTGGGTCGTCACCAAGCAGGCACCCGCCGAGCCTCTGGGCGTCGCGGTGCTGGCCATGGCTTGTTTGGCCGGCTTCGGGTTCACCGGACGCGGCACCCCGCGCACCACCACCACCGAGCAGCGCGTCGCGAGCGCCGCCAAGCTCGGCAACCGGCTGTTCATCCCGGCGCTCACCATCCCGGTCGTCGCCATGGCCTGCGCCATCGGCGTCAAGCACCTGTCCTTCGGGGGCGAGCCGGTCCTCGAAGAGGGCAGCGAGACCATCCTGGGCCTCGGCATCGGAGCCGTCGTCGCCCTCGCCGTCGGCATGATCATCCTCCGGGAGAAGCGGATCTCGGTGCCCGTGCAGTCCGGCCGTTCCATGCTGGAGGCGATGGGCTGGGCCATGCTGCTGCCGCAGATGCTGGCCACACTGGGCGCCATCTTCCAGGTCTCCGGCGTCGGCGACCAGGTCGGCAAGCTCACCACCTCCGTCCTGCCCAAGGACTCGCTCTACATCGCGGTCGTCGTCTACTGCGTGGGCATGTTCGCCTTCACCATGATCATGGGCAACGCCTTCGCCGCCTTCCCCGTGATGACCGCGGCCGTCGGCTGGCCCGTGCTGGTCGGGCACTTCGACGGCAACGCCCCCGCCGTGCTGGCCATCGGCATGCTCGCCGGATTCTGCGGCACCCTCGTGACCCCCATGGCCGCCAACTTCAATATCGTCCCGGCGGCGCTGCTGGAGCTGAAGGACCAGTACGGGCCCATCAAGGCGCAGCTGCCCACCGCGGGTGTGCTGCTGGGCTGCAACATCGTGATCATGGCGCTGTTCGCCTTCTGAGCAGGTGCCAGGGGTACCGCCGCTCGCCGGGCGGTACCCCTGGCACCTGGTCCGCTCCGTCCCCGCTCCGCCCGTCGCACCAAGGATGACCGTATGACCCGGGTTCTGCTGACCGGATTTGCCCCGTTCGAGGGTGAATCGCTCAACCCCTCCTGGCAGGCCGTCCGCGCCGCCGCGGCCGAACCGCCCGCCGGCATCGAGGCATCCGCCATCGAACTGCCCTGCGTCTACGGAGCCTCGATCGCGGTGCTGCGCGCCGCGATCGAGGAGGCCCGCCCCGAGATAGTGGTGTGCGTCGGCCAGGCGGGCGGCCGGCCCGACATCACCGTCGAACGCCTCGCCGTCAACGTCGACGACGCCCGGATCCCCGATGCCTCCGGAGCCGAACCGATCGACGAGGCGATCGTGCCCGGCGGCCCCGCCGCGTACTTCTCCACCCTGCCGATCAAGGCCTGTGTGGCGGCCGTCCGCGCCGCCGGGCTCCCCGCCTCCGTCTCCAACACCGCCGGCACCTTCGTCTGCAACCACGTGTTCTACGGCCTCGCCCACCTCATCGCCACAGAACTGCCTGGCGTACGCGGCGGATTCGTGCACGTCCCCTACGCACCGGAACAGGTCGTCGACCGCTCCCAGCCGTCGCTCCCGTCCGAGGCCGTCACCCGGGCCCTGCACGAGATCGCCCTCACCACCGCGCGCACCCACACCGACATCCGGGTCGCCGGCGGCGCCACCCACTGAGACCGGCACCGGCACCCACGGGACCTGGCGACCGGCTCTCGCGGGCCACGCCGTAGACTGTCGCGTCGGTCCGTGAGCGGCCCGTGAGCGGTTCGTCAACGGATTCACCTGCGGTTCCACCCATGAACGGATCCGCGCCGTTTCGTCCGTTGTCAGTGCGAGCGCCTACTCTGTGCGACGTGACTTTTTCCGCCCCGGGGACTGCTGCGCCCCAGCTCAACGGCCCTCACCGGCCTGCGCCGGGCCCGGCCGCCGACGAAGGCCTGGCCCGTCGGCTGCGCGCCCTGGCATGCACCGCGCCGCTGCACGACCTCGATGTGCGCAAGGCCAACCTCGCGGGCGAGTACGGCATCTACGCGATGGCGGAGGTGGCGCTCGCCGTCATCGATCTCGTCACCCTCAACATGGACTTCGACACCGGCGCCGACCACGAGGAAATAGTGGCGAAGGTGCTCCCCCGGGTCGCCGCCCAGGCCCCCCGCCGTCCAGCGGGCGAGCATGAGCGGGTCGCCCGCTGGGTGCTGGAGAATCTGATCAACGTCGGCAGCGTGGACCGCGGCTTCCGCGCCGTCTACGGCACCTTCACCACCGAGGGCGAGTACGTCCGCCGCGACTACGACTTCAAGCTCATCGAGGAGGTCCCCGGCGGCGGTGGCAGCGTCTACCTCCGGGCCACCGACGAAGCGGTCAACGTCCTGGTCGGCGCGCTCGACACGGACGTCACCAGCGCCCAGATCGCCGCGGAGGTCAAGCTGGAGGTGCTGATCAACCGCGGCCGGCTGGCCGATGCCCAGCTCGCCGCCGAACAGGCCCGCTACCGCACCGTGCAGTATGCGGAGACGCTCCGCAGGACCCTGGACGCCACCCGCCGCAACGTCCGCGCCGTGGACTGGCTGGAGACCGTCCCCGACATGATCACCGAGGCGCTGGACCACGTCGCGGACCGCTACCGCCACGAGAACGCCATCCTGACGAACATCCGCAAGGCCCGGGACGAGACCGAGGAGCCCGAGCACAAGCGGCGGGCCGCCGAGCTCGTCGACATCGTCAAGGACTGCATCCGCCGCCACACCCAGCTCCAGTCCCGGCTGCTGGAGGCCGGGCCGCTGTTCCGCGCCGAACAGGACCGGCAGGCCTTCGCGACCCCCGTCGCCCGCGCCGGACTCGACCTCTACGGCCAGTTGGTCGCCCCGCTGCTGCCGCTCCCCGCCGAGCAGGCCATCCGTGTCACCGACGCCTTCTTCGCCAAGGGCACGGGGCTGCGCACCCCGTCGGCCGCGCGCATAGGGGACCTCGTCGAGATGCTGCTCACCCCGCCCATGGAGCGGGAGCACCTCGGCGCCGAGATGCCCGAGCCCGACCTGGTGGCCACCCCCGACGACAGCCGCTTCAGCGAGGCCCAGCTCGACGCCGCGATGGCGCTGCTCGACCTGCCCGCCGACGCGCCCCGCAGGCTCTCCGGCCTGCTCGCCGAGGCGCGCCGCAGCGATCCCGAACTCCCCTACCTCGTCGCCCTGCTGGCCGTGCACGCCGCCAGCCCGCCCGTCGGCACGGCCTACCGCCAGGGCGAACAACAGCTGCTGTTCGCCGTCGACGACGGCACGGAGCTGATAGACCCCGAGTTCGGCGGCGCCGACCTCATCGTCGGCACGGCGCTGCTGGACTCCGCCGGAATGGCCGCGGACCGCTCGGAGGTGGCCTGATGCCCCGCGCCCAGGAGGAGCGGGCGGCGAACGGCGGGGCGCGGCCGGTCCGGCAGGGCCGTGGCGCGCCCGGCGGCCGCCCGCCGTCGCAACGGCCCGAGATGTTCCCGACCGTCCCTCGCAAGGAGCTTGTTCCGTGACCCAGTACGACGAGACGCCGCAGCCGGACCCGGCGTCCGGGGCCGGTGAGCCGGGCTGGGGTGCGCCCACGGCCGACGCCGATACGGGCGCGGCGGGACCCTCCCCCAAGCTCTCGGCTTCGCTCGAGCAGGGGGGACCCCCATCCAAGCCCTCGGCCGCGTTCCCGTTCCCGGCTTCGGCCGAGCGGGGGGACCGCCAGGAGCAGCCGGGCCCCCACCCCCTGACCCCCGCTGATGCCGCCGACGCCGCCCGGTTGGTCTCCTTCGGCCTCCAGCCCAAGCTGCTGCCCGCCCGCGACGCCGAATACGGCGAACTCCTGCGCCGCTACCGGGACGAGCCCGCCTTCGCCCGGCTCGCCGACGCCGTCGCCACCGGCCTCGGTCTGGTCGTCCTGGAGGTGTCCACCCGCGCCGGGATGGCCGTCACCGCCGACGAGGACTCCGTCTTCGCCGTACGAATGGGTGACTATGCCCGCCGTGCCTCCGCCGACTCCGCCGACCGCTTCCTGCACGGCCTGGCCCATCTGGCCGTCGCCGCGCTGGCCTTCCCGCGTCCCGAGGACCTCGCCGACGACGGCTACATCGGCCGGATCACGGTCAACGGCGTCGACGCCTTCGTCCGGCAGGCCTGCCGCCGGCTGGAGGAGCGCGCCGAGCAGGAGGGCGAGAACACCGACCCGGCCACCGATGCCCCCGGCCTGGAGTCCGCCTGGCGTATCTACGCCCGGCGCAGTGCGACCGGCGCCACCAAGGACGCCCGCCGGCTCGCCGGTTCGACCACCGGCATCATCGCCAAGGCCGTCACCTTCCTCGTCGACTCCGGCTTCCTCCAGCGCACCGGTGACGACGCCGGCGGCGCCTACCGCACCACCGCCCGCTATCAGCTCCAGGTCCGCGACATGGCCGGCAGCGCCGCCATGGCCGAACTCCTGGAGCTGGGCATCGTCCCCGTCACCGACGGCAGCGCCGCCCTGCTGCCGGGCGAGGACACCGACGACCTCGCCCTGGTCGCGGACGCCGGACTGCCGTTCCATTCGGGCTGAGGGGGCATGTCGACTGCTGGTGCCCTGACGGCGTTCCGACTGCCGGGTGACCGTCCGACCGACCGGCTGGACCGATCCGTCCGACAGACTGGCTGGGCCGATCCGTTCGACCGACCGGCCGGACTGATCCTTCCGACCGACCGGCCCGACTGATCCTTCCGACCGACCGGCTGGACGGATCCATCCGACCGTCGCACGACCGAGGCTCCCCCCCACCCCCGAACCCACCCCCGCCCCCTCCCCCGAAGGGGGAGGGGGGGAGGGGGCGGGGGAGCGCCGCCGCCCCCTCCCGACCTGCCCGCCCCGCCCGACCCGCCCCACCTGCCAGCCCCGCCCGACCTCCCCACCCCTCCCGCCCCTCCCGACCACGACAACGAGAGTCCGCCATGTACGAGCTGTCCCGGGTCCGCCTCTACTCCATCGGGCCCGCCGGTGCGCGCTATGCCAACACCGTCATGGACCTGCGCGGAGTCGGTGCGCCCGTACCCCAACCGGCCCCGGCCCAGGCGGACTTCTTCGAGGACGAACCGGTCGGCCCGCCGCGCCGCCCGGCGCCCGCGGGTGTGCTCTTCCTGGAGAACGGCGGCGGCAAGTCCGTCCTGCTCAAGCTGATCTTCTCGGTGATGCTGCCCGGCCACCGCAACACCCTCGGCGGCGCCAGCTCCGGCGTGCTGCGCAAGTTCCTGCTCGCCGACGACTGCGGCCATGTCGCCCTGGAGTGGCAGCACGTCCTCACCGGCGAGAGCGTGGTCGTCGGCAAGGTCAGCGAGTGGCGCGGGCGGCAGGTCTCCAACGACCCACGGAAGTTCGCCGAGGCCTGGTACAGCTTCCGGCCCGGCCCCGGTATGAGCCTGGACTCGCTTCCGGTCGCCGAGGCCACCGTCGTCCGCCCGCGTCAGGAGAGCGGCGAGGGCAGCTCCGGCGCCCAGGGCCGCCGCCGTACGATGAAGGGCTTCCGCGACATCCTCACCGAGGCGGGGAAGAACTACCCCAATCTGGACGTCGTCTGGGAAGAGATCCACGAGCGCTGGAACGAGCACCTCGGCGAGCTGGGTCTGGACCCGGAGCTCTTCCGCTACCAGCGGGAGATGAACGCCGACGAGGGTGAGGCGGCCGGCCTCTTCGCGGTCAAGAACGACTCGGACTTCACCGACCTGCTGCTGCGCGCCGTCACGGACACCCGCGACACCGACGGCCTCGCCGATCTGGTGCACGGCTTCGCCCACAAGCTCGGCCGGCGCGCCGAACTCACCGCCGAACGGGACTTCACGGCCGGTTCCCTCGATCTGCTCTCGCGTATCGCCGACGCCGCCGAGCAGCGCGAACGCGCCCGCGAGGTGCATGCCGGGGCCGAGCGCCGCACCCGCGGCCTGGCCCAGCGGCTGCACGCCCGGGGCACCGAGGAGCGCGGCCGCGCCGCCGAACTCGCCGAGCAGGTCGCCGCCGCCGCGCACCGCGTCACCGACGCCGAGCGGGTACGCGAGCGCCGCTCCCTGGTCTCCGCCGAACTCGCCTACCGGCATGCCTCGCTGGCGCTGGCCGCCGCGGAGAAGGGCGCCGCCGCCCAGCGCCGGGAGCTCAACGACGCCCGTACGCTGCACAGCGCCTGGCAGGCCGCCGAGACCGCACTGCGGCACCGGGCCGCCGCGGACCGCTCCGCGCGGGTCGCCGCCGCCATCCGCGAGGCCGAGCGGGACGCCGCGCCCGCGCTCGCCGCCCGTGCCACGGCCGCCGCCGACCTGGTCCGCGCCCTGCACACGGCGGCCGAGGCCGGTGAGCGGATCGCCAATGAGGAGGAGGAACGCTCCGCCGCCCTCCAGGAGGCCGGTGAGTCGGCGCACCGCGACGCCACCAGCGCCGCCACCCACGCCCAGCGCGCCCGCAGTGAGTCCGAGCACCTCAAGCAGCGGCTCTCCGAGGTCGCCGAGGAGACCGCCGAGGCCGTCCGGGCCGGCTGGCTGGATGACAGTGCCCCCGACGCCGACCCGGCCCGTGCCGCGCTCGCCGCCGCGGACGCCGAGAAGACCGCCGTCGAGGCCTGGGACTCGGCCCGTGAAACCGCCCGGCAGGCCACCGACCGCGCCCGTGCGGCCACCGCCCGGCACTCCACCGCCGAGCTGGCGGCGGCCCGCGCCGAGGACGCCGCCGAGGCCGCCGAGCGCGCCTACGAGGCCGAGCGCCGGGCCGCCGAGTCCATCGGCGCCGAGCAGCGGCTCGCCGACCTCCTCGGCCTCCCGCAGTCCGAGGCCAAGTCCGTGCCCGGTCCCCGTACGGCCACGTCCGGTGCGGACCCGGGCGTCGCGCGCCGTCCCACCGCGGGCCCGCTGACGGCCGAGGAGCTGGACCGCAACGCCGACGAGCTGCGCGAGCTGCTGGAGGAGGGCGTTGCCGGCGCCGAGCGGCAGCTGTTCGACCTGCGGACGGCCGCCGCCGACGATGCGCGGATCCTGGGCGCGCTGGGCGACGGCGGTCTGCTGCCCCCGGGGCCCGATGTGCTGGCCGCCGTGGAGTATCTCGGCGAGCACGGCGTTCCCGCGCTGCCGGGCTGGCGCTATCTCGCCCAGTCCGTCGACCCCGCCGACCACACCCGGGTGCTGGCCGCCCGTCCCGAGCTGGTCGACGGCGTGATCATCACGGACCCGGAGACCCATGCGCGGGCCCGCGAGGTGCTCGCCCAGGCCGCGCTGCTGCCCCGCTCGGCCGTCGCGGTCGGCACCGCCGCCGCACTGCTCGCCCCCACCCCCGCGCCCGACGAGCGGGAATCCGGCGTCTTCCTCGTCCCGCCGAACCCGGCGATGCACGACGAGTCCGCCGCCGACGAGGAGCGCCAGGCGCTGCGGGCGCGCGCCATAGAGCGTGACGAGGAGATCCGTGCGCTGGCCGCCCGGCTCGCCGGGGACCGTGCGCTGGCCGCCCGGCTCGGCTCCTGGCGTACGGGCTGCCCGGCCGGCCGGCTCGCTGAACTGGCCGCCGCCGCGGACGAGACCCGTACGGCAGCCGACGAGGCCGCCGCGGAGCTGGCCGAGGCCCGTGCGGCGCGCGCCGAGACCGACGAGGCCGCGGCCGAGGCCACCCAGGTGCGCGATGAGCGCCAGGAGGCCGCGCAGCGGGCCCGCCGCGCCGCCGACCTGCTGGCCGGGCTCGCCCACCGGCTGCGCGAGCGCGCCTCCTGGCAGTCCCGGATGCGGGAACTCGCCGACGAGGCGGCCGAGTTCGAGGCCCGTGCCGAGGAGTGTGTGGACCGCGCGCGGGCCGCCGACGAGGACCGCCGGGCCGCCCAGCGCGCCGCCGACGACGCCCGTCGTACCGCCCGCGCGCTGCGCGCCGAGCGCGCCGAGATCGCGGGTGTACCGGACGACCTGGGGGAGGCCCCCGAGGGGGCGAGCACCTCGCTGCCCGCGCTGCGTGAGGCCTACCGCGCCGCCTCCCAGCTCTACGAGAAGGTCGGCGTCGGCGCCGATCTGCGCGCTGAACAGGCCCGCGCCGAGGGCGACGAGAGCGCCGCGCTGGCCGAGCTGAACCGTCTCACCAACAAGGTCCGTACCCGCGCCGAGGCGCTCCTGGAGAGCCCGGACGCCGCCGACGGCCCGTCCCGGCAGGCCGCCGCCGCCCGCGCCGAGTCGCTGGTGCACATGCTGGAGACCCGTGCCTCGGCCGCCAGTGAGCAGCTCGGCCGGCTGCGCGGTGAGGCCGAGCGGCTCGCCCCCACGGACGGCGAGGCGCACACCGAGCTGCCCGAGGAGCTGGTGCCCGCGGACGCCGACCGCGCCAAGGAGCTGCTGCGCACCGCGGCGGGCGAACTGGCCACCGCCAGCGAGGCGTTGACGGCGGCCCGCGACCGGCACGAGGAGCTGCTGCGCGGCCACCGCGCCGCCGAGGACGCGGCCGGCGGCTTCGACGAGACCGCCGCTCTGCTGCGCGATCTGCTCCGTGACCACCAGGATGCCGAGGAACCGGCGGACGGGATCGAGGCGTACGCCGGACAGCTGGCGGACGCCCGGCAGGCCGCCGCCGAGTCCCGCCGCTCGCTGCGCGGCTGCGCCGCCGATCTGTCCACCGCCGATTCCGCGGTGCGCGAGGCGAGCGACATCCTCGTACGACACGCCAACTCCACCCGCTACGAACAGGTCCGCACCCCCGCCCGGCAGCAGATCCGCGAACTGCCCGCCTCGGCCCTCCCGGACCACGCCGCCAAGTGGGCGGAGGCCTTCGCGCCCCGGCTGCGGGTGCTCACCGACGAGCTGGAGCAGCTGGAGCGCAACCGCGACTCCATCGTCGACCGGCTGCGCGGCCTGGTCGAGTCGTCGCTGACGACGCTGCGCTCCGCCCAGCGGCTGTCGCGGCTGCCCGAGGGGCTGGGGGAGTGGTCCGGGCAGGAGTTCCTGCGGATCCGGTTCGAGGACCCCGACCAGGTCACGCTCACCGAGCGGCTCGGCGAGGTGATCGACGAGGCGACCCGGTCGGCCGTGAAGAAGAACAGCGATCTGCGGCGGGACGGGATGTCCCTGTTGCTGCGCGGGGTCAGCGCGGCGCTCCAGCCGCGCGGGGTGGCCGTGGAGATCCTCAAGCCGGACGCGGTGCTGCGCGCCGAGCGGGTGCCGGTGGGGCAGATGGGCGATGTCTTCTCCGGCGGCCAGCTGCTGACCGCCGCCATCGCGCTGTACTGCACGATGGCGGCGCTGCGCAGCAACGACCGGGGCCGCGACAAGCAGCGGCACGCCGGCACGCTGTTCCTGGACAACCCCATCGGCCGCGCCAACGCGACCTATCTGCTGGAGCTCCAGCGCGCCGTCGCCGATGCGCTGGGCGTCCAGCTGCTTTACACCACCGGCCTGTTCGACACCACCGCGCTCGCCGAGTTCCCGCTGGTCATCCGGCTGCGCAATGACGCGGATCTGCGGGCCGGGCTGAAGTACATCAGCGTCGAGGAGCATCTGCGGCCGGGCCTGCCGCAGCCGGACCCGTCCGGCGAGGCGGTGCACGGACAGATCACGGCGACGCGGATGTACCGCCGTCCGGAGGACCCGGCCCCCGAGGAGCCGGCGGACCCGGCCGGCGGCTGACCGGCGGCGCGAGAGGTCCTGCGGGCGGTCAGACCACCACCACCGACCGCAGGACCTCCCCGCGCTGCATCTTGGCGAAGGCCGGTTCGATGTCGTCGAGGGCGATGGTCTCGCTGATGAACCGTTCCAGATCGAGCTTGCCGCTCAGGAACAGATCGATCAGTACCGGGAAGTCGCGGCTGGGCAGACAGTCCCCGTACCAGGACGACTTCAGTGCGCCGCCGCGCGAGAAGAGATCGATGAGCGGCAGCTCGATCCGCATGTCCGGCTCGGGCACGCCGACCTGGACCAGCGTGCCGGCCAGGTCACGCATGTAGAACGCCTGCCGGTAGGTCTCCGGGCGGCCCACCGCGTCGATCACCACATCGGCGCCGTGCCCGCCGGTGAGCGCCCGGACCGCCTCGACCGGGTCCGTACCACGGGAGTTGACGGTGTCGGTGGCCCCGAACCGCTCGGCGGCGTCCAGCTTGCCGTCGTCGAGGTCCACGGCGATGACCCGCCGCGCCCCGGCCCGGGAGGCGCCCGCGATGGCGGCGTTGCCGACGCCGCCGCAGCCGATGACGGCGACGGTGTCCCCGCTGCCCACGCCGCCGGTGTGCACCGCCGCGCCGTACCCGGCCATCACCCCGCAGCCGATCAGCCCGGCGGCCTCCGGGCGCGCCGACGGATCGACCTTCACCGCCTGCCCGGCGGCCACCAGCGTCTTCTCGGCGAACGCGCCGATGCCCAGGGCCGCGGTCAGCTCGGTGCCTTCCAGCAGGGTCATGGGCTGGGTGGCGTTGCGGGAGGCGAAGCAGTACCAGGGGCGGGCACGACGGCAGGCCCGGCACTGGCCACAGGGTGCCCGCCAGGCGAGCACCACGTAGTCGCCGGGCGCGAGTTCGGTGACACCGGGGCCGACGGCCTCGATGACGCCGGCCGCCTCGTGGCCGAGCAGATAGGGGAAGTCGTCGCCGATCGCGCCGTCGCGATAGTGCAGATCGGTGTGGCACACCCCGCAGGCCTGGACGGTCACGAGCACTTCGCCCGGACCGGGGTCGGGCACGAGGATCGGCAGCACCTCGACGGGGGCGCCCTTCTTGAGGGCGACGACGGCGCGGGCTTCGTGCGGCATGTCTCACTCCTAAAACAGCGCCTGCGGCGGCGGCAGGGCGGGTAGCACGCGTGAGGTGGCACGGATGCGGGTGAGGGGGAGTGGTGCGCTGTGCTGAGGACGGGGACGGTGGTGGAGGACGGTCCGCCTCCGTCGCCGTGTTGCCTATAGTGCGCTCGGTTGCGCTATAGGAGACATGCTGGAAGTCCGCCAGGGATCCGTCAAGAGGGATTTTCCGCTACCCGCTCAACCCGGGTACCCCATCCGGCGGGAGAGGTCGGCGGCCGCCTTCGCGGCCCGCTCCGCGAGCTCCGGCAGCAGCTGACGCTCCATCCGGTACGCCGGTCCCGAGACGCCGATCGCGCCGATCACGGCGCCGTCGTGGGCCCGCACCGGCGCCGCCACCGCGTTCAGCCCGATCTCCAACTCCTCGCTGGTGCAGGCGAATCCGTCCTCCAGCGCCGCGGTCAGCTGCTCGCGCAGACCGGCGGCCGTGGTCAGGGTGTGCTCGGTGAACCGCGGCAGCTTGCGGGTCACCAGGGTCTCCCGGCGCGGGGCGGGCAGATATGCCAGCAGGACCTTGCCGCTGGCGGTGGCGTGCAGTGGGGTCCGGCGGCCCAGCCAGTTGTACGCGGTGACCGCCGCGGAGCCCCTGGCCTGCATGATGTTGACCGCGGCATCGCCGTCCAGCACCGCGATGTTGGCGGTCTCCCCGGTGTCCTCGGCGAGCGCCCGGCACACCGGCTGGCCCTCCTGGGAGATGTCCAGCCGGATCGCCGCGGCACCCGCCAGCCGCAAAACGCCGGCGCCCAGGTAGTACTTCCCGCGCTCCCTCTCCTGCTCCACCAGCCCGCGGTGCTCCAGCACCCCGAGGATCCGGAACGCGGTCGACTTGTGGACGCCCAACTCCTCGCTGATCTCGGTCACCCCGGCCTCGCCCAGCTTGGCCAGGATCTCCAGCACACTCACCGCGCGGTCCACGGACTGGACGGATCCCGCTCCGCCGCGCCGTTCCTCGGACCGGTCGTCTGCCGTATCGGAAGTCTTCGACATGGGTCTTTGTGTCACCACCCGGTGGCCCCGCGGGGCACGTCTGAAGGCATCTGCCGGGAAGCCCTTGACGGCCCGCTCCCCGGCTTGGATTCTGTTGCGCATCGCGCTTTGCGATGCGTTATTCAGAACACATGATACCGATCAGCGAGAGGGGGGCCAGATGATTCCCGTCTGCCGTATCGAGGACCTGCCCGAGGGCGAGTCCGTCCGGATCGAGATCGATGACGCCACACCGGCCATCGCCGTCTTCCGCGCCGAGGGCGGCTACTACGCCGTCGATGACACCTGTAGCCACCAGGACGCCTCGCTCTCCGAGGGCTGGGTCGAGGGCTGCTTCGTCGAATGCCCGCTGCATGCGGCCCTGTTCGACCTGCGCACCGGGGCCCCGACCTGTCTGCCCGCCCGCCGGCCGGTGCGCACGCACCAGGTCGACGTCCTGGACGGCATCATTCATGTACGGCCCGCCGTGCGGGAAGAGGCGGTGGCGTAAAACCCGTCGGTCACGCGGCCGCGCGATCGATCCCCGACGAAGCCTTCCGGGACTCCCGGCGCTGCTGCCGCCGGGCCCGGCGCCGCTCGCGGCGCAGCTCCCGGGCCGTACTGCTCGGCTGCGAGCGCACCCCGTTGCGCTGCACCCACACCTGGCGGGTCACCCAGACGTCCAGCACGCCCCAGGTGGCGACCACGGTGCTGGCGACCGTGCTGAGCACCGCGGGAAACGCGAGCCAGGAGCCCGCCAGCGTGCTCAGGAACGCCACCATGGCCTGGATCAGCGTGAGCGCCACGATGATCACGGCACGCACGGCGGCGGTGCGTACCGGCTCCGCCATCCGGGGCCGGGCCGCCGGTTCCTCCTGCCACAAAGGCTGTCTGCCGGTGTCCATGACCGCGTCACTCTCCCCGCACTCTCCCCGCGTGTCCGGTTCCCTGGTGGCTGCCCGGATTTCACCGGTACACGCCCCTGGTGCCGCACCCCGTCCCTTCCCATGGTCACGTACCGAGCGCGCACAGGGTTACCCCGGGGTAGAGCAGAACCGGCCAACCGACCGGCTTCCCGCCGGACACCGATGACCTCGGCCGGTCCCGGAAACACGGGCGGGTTGTCCGGGAATCACCGGACAACTCATGACGATCCCTCCCCGGCACCCGCCCCCACCTCCGAAGTGGCCTTCGGCTCGGTCACCCGAGAGTAGTAGGCTCACGCCGTTTGTTGACGGAACACCACCCCCGTGCGCCGGGGTTGACGTAGGGGAGGCCATGCGCTTTCGCGGGAAGTCGGTCCGCCGGAAGATCGTGGCGTTGCTGCTCGTACCGTTGGTGTCCCTGACGTCCATGTGGGCGTTCATGACCTACCTCACCGGGCGGGAGGCCGACCAGCTGCTGGACGTCGGCAACGTCGTACAGAAGCTGGGGTATCCGGTCGAGGACGTCGTCCAGGCCCTGCAACGCGAGCGCCGGCAAAGCCTGCTGTACCTCGCCGACCGGCGCGGCGCCGACGCGCTCGGCGAACTGCGGGCACGGTCCCGGGCCACCGACGAGGCCGTCACCCGGCTCCGCACCGACGCCGGCACCCGCGACGTCCGCGAGGACCTCACCGGCGACACCGGCCACCGGATGCGCGGCATCCTCAAGGGCCTGTCCGGACTCGGCTCGCTGCGCGCCCAGGTCGAGGACAACACCGTCTCCCGCGACGAGGCCCTGGAGGGCTACAACTCCCTCGTCGACCCCAGCTATGACTTCCTCGCCGCGCTCCACGCCCTGGAGAACGTGGAGATGGACAAGCAGGGCCGGGCGCTGGTCATCGTCACCCGCGCCCGGGAGGCCGTCGCCCGCGAGGACGCCCTGATGTCCGCGGTGCTCGCCTCCGGCAGTATGAGCAAGCGCGATCTGCGGGCGTTGTCCGACCTGGTCGCCGAGCGCCGGGTCCTCTACGAGACCAGCCTGCCCATGCTGCCCGCGAAGGACCGCGGCCTCTACGCGGACTACTGGCGCTCCGCACCGGCCCGCGAGCTGACGTCCTACGAGGACCGGGTGATCGCCGCCGGTGCCCAGGGCGGACCGGGAAGGGTCAACGCCGAACGCTGGAACACCGCGGCGAAGAAGGTCCTCGGCGACCTCCAGCGGATGGGCAAGGCCGCCGGTGACCGCTACCAGGAGCGGGTCGCCCCGGTCGCCACCAACATCCTGCTCAAGGCCGCCATCGCCGGTGTCCTCGGCTTTGTCGCGGTGCTGGTCTCGATCATCGTCTCGTTCCGGATCGGCCGCCGCCATGTGCGCGACCTCATCCGGCTGCGCAAGGCCGCCCATGACGTCTCCGGCGTCCGGCTGCCGAGCGTCATGCGGCGGCTCGCGGCGGGCGAACAGATCGATGTGGAGACCGAGGCGCCCCGGCTCGTGTTCGGCCAGGACGAGACCGGCCAGGTCGGCCAGGCGCTCAACACCCTTCAGCGGGCCGCGATCGAGGCCGCGGTCAAGCAGTCCGAGATGCGCCGCGGCGTCTCCGAGGTGTTCGTCAACCTCGCCCGCCGCAGCCAGGTCCTGCTGCACCGCCAGCTGACCCTCCTGGACGCCATGGAACGGCGTACCGAGGACACCGACGAACTCGCCGACCTCTTCCGGATCGACCACCTGACCACCCGCATGCGCCGGCACGCGGAGGGTCTGGTCATCCTCTCCGGCGCGGCCCCCTCCCGGCAGTGGCGCAAACCGATCCAGCTGATGGACGTGGTGCGCGCGGCGGTCGCCGAGGTGGAGGACTACGAGCGGATCGAGGTGCGCCGGATGCCGCGGCTCGCGGTGGACGGCCCCGCGGTGTCCGACCTCACGCACCTGATCGCCGAACTCCTGGAGAACGCCACCGTCTTCTCCCCGCCGCACACCGCCGTCCAGGTGCTGGGCGAGCGGGTCGCCAACGGCTACACCCTGGAGATCCACGACCGCGGCCTGGGCATGGCGCCCGACCTGCTGCTGGAGGCCAATCTCCGGCTCGCCGAGACCCCCGAGTTCGAGCTGTCCGACACCGACCGGCTCGGGCTGTTCGTGGTCAGCCGGCTCGCTCAGCGGCAGAACGTACGGGTCTCCCTTCAGCCCTCGCCGTACGGCGGCACCACCGCCGTGGTCTTCCTCCCCGGGACGCTCCTCACCGAGACCGCCGACGGCGGCCGGGACGACGACGAGCCGGCCCCCGGCGCCTCCGTCGGCAACGAACTGGAGCACGCGGCCGGCAAGTTGGCCGCGCTGGCGCAGCGGCCGGTGCCGCGGCCCGAGCGCGAGCGGGACCCGGCCGTCATCGACGGACCGGTCGAACTCGAGGCACCGCTCGGCCCGGACGAGCCGGCCCCCGACGAGGAGGACGGCCTCTTCCGGAAGCGGGAACGCGGCCGCGACCCGAAGGGCCCCGCCGCACCGGCCGGATCGTCCTCGGCGCCGCGCGGTATCGCCCCCGTGCCGCCCGCCCCGGAGGGCGAACAGCACCAGCAGACCCGGGATCAGGCGCCCGGCGGGCCGGCCCCGTTGCCGCGCCGCCGGCGCCCGCCGGTGCTGGTCTCCGACCACGGCCGTACGGTCGACGACCGCGACGCCCGGCGCAGGCGGGACACCGAACGCCCCGGCCCCGACGGCTCCGGGCGTGCCGCGGACCGGCCGTCGTCGTCCGCCGCGCCCCAGGACCCGGCACCCGACGCCCCGCAGCGCGCCGGGGGACCGGACACGCCCGCGCCGACCACGTCCACCGGCCTGCCCCGCCGGGTACGGCAGGCCAGCCTCGCGCCCCAGCTCAAGGCCGACGCCGCCGAACCGGCCGAGGCGCGCGGCACCGTGCCGGCCGCGGACGACCGGGACGCCGAGGCGGTACGCGCCAAGATGGCCTCGCTCCAGCGCGGCTGGCAGCGCGGCCGGCGCGACAACGGCGAGGAGCCGCGCGCGACCGGTACGCCACCGCGGGGCGAGGACCCGGCCGCGGACACCACAGGCCCGGACCGCACAGGCCCGGACGCCCGTGACACCGTTGACCACGACGGCGACGTCACGGGCAGCACAGCACCACCAGGAACCACATCGGGAGGGGACGGTCCATGACCGCACCGAAGGCAGCAGCTTCCACCGCACCGGTCTCGGCGAAGGGAGTCGGCGAGCTGAGCTGGCTGCTGGACGAACTGGTCGAGCGGGTCGGCTCCATCCGCAAGGCACTCATCCTCTCCAGCGACGGCCTGGCCACCGGCGCCTCCAAGGACCTGACCCGCGAGGACGGCGAGCATCTGGCCGCGGTCGCGTCCGGCTTCCACAGCCTGGCCAAGGGCGTCGGCCGGCACTTCGACGCGGGCCAGGTCCGGCAGACCATGGTCGAGCTGGACGACGCGTTCCTGTTCGTCAGCGCGGCCGGCGACGGCAGCTGCCTGGCCGTACTGGCCGATGCGGACTCCGATGTCGGGCTGATCGCGTACGAGATGACGCTGCTGGTCAAGCGCGTGGGCACGCACCTGGCCACCGCGCCCCGGGCCGGCCTGACCCCCTGAGGACGACGAGGGTGACGCCATGAGCGCGGGTAGCCGGCTCCTCGTGCAGAGATGCGCGCCCCGCGGGCGCGGCGAGGTTGCGGCATGAGTGAGCAGGACGGCCGGACGGCGCGGGACCGGGAGACCGCGCGCTGGTTCGACGACGACGCGGGCCCGGTCGTCCGGCCGTATGCCATGACGCGCGGGCGCACCCGTACGGCGGCGGAGGGGCGCCTCGATCTGATCGCGCTGGTGATCGCCGAGAGCCGCACGGAGGAGGCCGTCGACGATCAGATGCTCTCGCCCGAGCATGTCGAGATCGTCGCGCTGTGCCGGCAGGAGCCGCTGTCGGTCGCCGAGCTGGCGGCCGAACTCGATCTGCCGGTCGGCGTCGTACGGGTCCTGATCGGGGATCTGCTGGACGCGGAGCTGGTCCACGTCAGCAGGCCGGTGCCGCCCGCCGAGCTGCCCGACGAGAAGGTGCTGCGCGAGGTGATCGAGGGCCTGCGCGCGCTGTGATCCGCCGGGCGGCTCAGCCGTCGTCGTCCGGGTTCTGCTTCCGCGGCGGCGGCCACTGCTCGACGGCGGCGCCCGGATCCAGCCGGGAGATCGCCTCCGCCAGCTGGGCGCAGACCCGGCGGATCTCCTCATGGGTGTTGCGCCGCTCGGTGACGACCGCGGCGAGCAGCAGCGCGGTCAGCGCGGTGATCCCGTTGAAGGCCTGGAGAGTGGCCATGTTCGTGAGCAGCTCGTGCCGGGCGAACGGCCCCCATGACTCGGCGGCCGCGACGATCGCGATCGTCGAGACGAGCAGCGCACACGGGGCGGCGCCCGCCCGCTGGAAGCGGAACGCGGCCCAGATCAGACACGGTGAGACGAGATAGAGCAGGTTCACCGGACTGCTCACGGCCAGCAGGGTGACCGCGCAGGTGCAGGCCACCAGCAGCGCCGCCTCCAGCCACCGGAGCGGACGGATCTGCTCTCTCGTCGGCCATCGGGCGGCGCTGAGGAGCAGCAGCACCGGCGTGATCACCAGTACGCCCATCGCGTCGCCGGTCCACCACACCGCCCACGTCGGCCAGAATTCCGCCGCCGGCAGCGCCCCGGAGAGCACCAGGGCGCCGCTGCCGATGGTCGCGCTCACCAGCATCCCGGTCAGCGCGCCGAGGAACACCAGCGCGACGGCGTCCCGCAGCCGGTCCAGCTCGACGCGGAACCCCGCGCGGCGGAGCAGCCGGTAGGCGAGCAGCGGACCGAGCGTGTTGCCCGCGACGATCGCGAGCACCACGGCCGGCGATGGGCCCAGCGACACATTGACCAGGAAGGCGCCGAGCGCGATCCCCGGCCAGATGCGCGGCCCGAGCAGCAGCAGCGCGGTCAGCGCGATACCGGTCGGCGGCCACAGCGGGGTGACCTGCCCGCGGACCAGTTCCTGGAGCAGCCCGAGCTCGGCGCTGCCGTAGTAGACGGCGGCGACAGCCAGGCTCCACGCGGCGGTGGCGCCATGACGCCCGAGCCACTCCGTGTGCCGCACCGGACCTCCACTCGTTGCCGTGCCGCCGGGCCGCCGCTAGGGGGTGTAGGGCCCGCCGCTGTGGCGGAGGACGAGCACGGCGGCGTCATCGCGGTGCCCGGTCAGATCGGCCACCGCGATCACCTCGCCGGCCAGCTCGTCGGCGTCCGCGTCGTACGCCGCGCCGACCAGTGCGGCCACCCGCGCCAGCCCCTTCTCGATCGGGTAGGTCGGCCCTTCCACCACCCCGTCGGTGATCAGCACGAACGCTCCCGCCCGGGACAGCCGGCGGCGGGTGACCGGGTATGTCGCGCCGGGAAAGAGACCCAGCGGCAGTCCCCCCGGGTCCTGGAGCACCTGCGTGCCCTCGGCGGTGCCCCAGATCGCCGGCACATGTCCGGCGCGGGCGGCGGCCAGCTCCGCGGCGACCGGGTCGAAGCGCAGAAAGGTGCAGGTCGTCAGCAGATCGGAGCTCATCGACACCAGCAGGTCGTTGGCCCGGCTCAGCACGTCGCCGGGGTCGGTGGTGGCGCCCGCTATGGCGCGCAGACCGGTGCGGACCATGCCCATGAAGGCGGCGGCCTCGACGTCATGGCCCTGGACGTCGCCGATGGCGAAGCCGAGCGAGCCGTCCGGCAGCACGAAGGCGTCGTACCAGTCGCCTCCGATGTCCAGACCTGTCTGGGCCGGTACGTAGCGGGCCGCGGTCTGGAGGCCGGGCAGCCCCGGGAGCTCGGGCGGGAGCATGTGCCGCTGGAGTTCCACGGCCAGCGCCACCCGTGCCTGCTGGAGCTTGATCCGTGCCATCACCTGGCCGGTGAGGTGGCCGAGGCGGCGCAGCAGCTCGTCGGGCGGCGGGGTCGGGGTGGTGTGGCGTTGCTCCATCCAGCACTTCCGCTCCGGATCGGCCCCCCGGTACGGCGACACGCTGCTGGGTTTCAGATTACCGCCGACGGGTGGGCTCTTGACGGCCGAGCCGCGGCCCGGGGGAGGGGCGCCCGGCCTGCCCAGGGCACGACGTGCGGGCTTTGTTGAGCAACGCTCAATGGCGCGGTACGGTGCCTATTGAGCAGCTGTCAACAGAAGGAGATCCGCCGCCATGGCCCCGGACGCGACCCCGGCACCCTTCGACCACCTGGAGATCCAGGTCGGCCAGCACACCTACGACGCCCTGGCCTGCGGGCCCACCGACGGAGAGTTCGTCCTGCTGCTGCACGGCTGGCCCGAATTCGCCGACTCCTGGAGCGACGTGCTCACCGCCCTCGGCGCGGCCGGCTACCGCGCCGTCGCCGTCGACCAGCGAGGCTACTCCCCGCGCGCCCGCCCGCCCCGGATCGCCGACTACGCGGTGCCCGAACTCGTCGCCGACGCCCTTGCCTTCGCTGATTCCCAGGGCGCGGGCCGCTTCCACCTGGTCTCGCACGACTGGGGCGGCATGGTCGCCTGGGCGGTGGCCGGCGCCCACCCCGAGCGGCTGAAGTCCCTGACCGTGCTGGCCACTCCGCACCCGGACGCACTCAACCGCGCGGCCGCCGAGGACTCCGCCCAGCACCACATGCTCGACTACGTCCGCTTCTTCCGCCGCGACGACGGCGCCGCGGAGGCCGCCCTGCTCGCCGACGACGCCGCCCGGCTGCGCGCCGCGTACGGCGGCAAGGTGCCCGCCGCCCTGGTGGACGACAACGTCCGCCGGCTCTCCGCACCGGGCGCCCTCACCGCCACGCTGAACTGGTACCGCGCCCCGGAGTCGGTCATCTCCGTACCGGCCGGCCGGATCACCGTCCCCACCCTCTTCCTGTGGGGCAGCGAGGACGTCGCCCTGGGCCGGGGCGCGGCCGAGTCGACGGGGGAGTGGGTGGACGGCCCGTACCGCTTCGAAGCCCTGGAGGGGGCCAGCCACTGGCTGCCCGAAGAGGCCCCCGGCCTCGTCATGCCGCCGATCCTGGCGCACCTCGGACAGTACGTCTGACGCCGTGGCGGGCCGGGACATCGCGGCCGTCCCGGCCTCCCGCCGCCGTAAACTGCGGGCATGTCCGGCAAGCGAACCACCCGCCTCACGCCCGACCAGCGCAGGGAGCAGCTGGTCGGCATCGGTCTGGAGATGCTCGCCGACCGTTCCCTGGACGAGCTGTCCACCGATGAGGTCGCCCGCCGGGCCGGGATCTCCCGCGGACTGCTCTTCCACTACTTCGACTCCAAGCGCGACTTCTACCGCGCGGTGGTCAGCGCCGCCTGCGACCGCTTCACCGCCGCGACGGAACCGGACGGCTCACTGGAGCCGGTCGCCTGGATGCGGTCCTTCATCGCCGGCTTCGTGTCCTACGTCCTGGAACACCGTCAGGTGTATCTCGCCCTGGTACGGGGCGCCGCCGGCAGCCACCCCGCCGTCACCGACATCGTCGGCGCGACCCGGGAGACCCTCGCCCGGCGGGTGTGCGACGGCCAGCGGCGGCTCGGCATGCCGGACGCCCCGCGGCTCGCACTGGCCTCCCGCGCCTGGATGGCGTTCGCCGAGGAGGCGGTCATCAGCTGGCCCGCCGAGGAGCCCGGCGCCCAGGACGAGCTCTGCGCCTTCATCGAATCCAGCCTCGTGAGCGTGCTGGGCCTGCTCGACCGGCCCGGCGCCCTCACCCCGCGCTGACCGCATACGGCTCCGCGCCCCCACCACCAACCATCGCCCACTGCCCATTTGGGCAGGTTGGCGACCTCTGCCCCACGGCGTGTCCCGAGCGTGACACATCTCAAGTGGGCGCCGTGCTGAGCACGTTGTACCGTTCCCTTGCACCTGCTGCCCGTGCGCCGAGGCTCGGGATCAAGCGTGAGCTCCACCCGTTTACCCGGCAATTCAGGAGAAGAATCCCATGGCCTTCGGGCGTTCCGATCGCCGCCGACGGTCCGCCGCCGTCGAACCGGTGACGCTCAAGATCCTGGTCGCGGGCGGCTTCGGGGTCGGTAAGACCACCCTGGTCGGCGCCGTCAGCGAGATCAAACCGCTGCGTACCGAGGAACGGCTCACCGAGGCGGGCCGGCCGGTCGACGACCTCGACGGGGTGGAGGCCAAGACCACCACCACCGTCGCGATGGACTTCGGACGGATCACCGTCAACGAGGAACTGGTCCTCTATCTCTTCGGCACCCCGGGCCAGGACCGCTTCTGGTTCCTGTGGGACGAGCTGGCGCGCGGGGCGCTCGGCGCGGTGGTGCTCGCCGACACCCGCCGGCTCGCCGACAGCTTCGCCGCGATCGACTACTTCGAGCGGCGCGGACTGCCCTTCACCGTCGCCGTCAACTGCTTCGACGGCGCCGACCGCTACCCGCCGCAGGCCGTACGGGACGCCCTGGACCTCGACCCCCAGGTGCCGGTGATGCTGTGCGACGCCCGGCTGAAGGACTCCGCACGGGATGTGCTGATCTCCGTCGTCGAGCACGCGATGCGGACCAGCGCCCGCCGGCGGGAGCCCGCGGTGCCCTGACGGGCAGGAAGGTACGGCCGGTACCCGCCGTCCGGGCACCGGCCGTACGTCTCTGTCCCGCCGCGCTACGAGCCTGCCGAGCCGTCCTCGGCCAGCCAGCCGAAGCTCCGCTCCACGGCCTTGCGCCAGTTGGCGAACTCGCGGTCGCGGGCCGCCGCGTCCATCCGCGGCGTCCACTCCGTGTCCCGCTGCCAGTGGCTCCGCAGCTCGTCCAGGTCCTGCCAGACACCGGTCGCCAGCCCGGCCGCGTACGCCGCCCCCAGACAGGTGGTCTCCGAGATCACCGGACGGATCACCGGCACCCCCAGCACATCCGCCTGATGCTGCATCAGCAGCTGGTTCGCGGTCATTCCGCCGTCGACCTTCAGCTGGGTGATCTGCACACCCGAGTCCTGGTACATGGCGTCCACCACTTCCCGGGTCTGCCAGCTGGTCGCCTCCAGGACGGCACGCGCCAGATGCGCCTTGGTGACGAAGCCGGTCAGACCCGTGATGACGCCACGGGCGTCGGAGCGCCAATACGGTGCGAACAGACCGGAGAACGCCGGCACGACATACGCCCCGCCGTTGTCCGGGACGCTCGCCGCCAGCGGCTCGATCTCGTCGGCCGAGGCGATGAGGCCCAGCTGATCGCGGAACCACTGCACCAGGGCTCCGGTGATGGCGATGGACCCCTCCAGGCAGTAGACGGGAGCCTCCCCGCCGAGCTGGTAGCCCATGGTCGTCAGCAGCCCGTTCTTTGACGGGACCGGGCGGTTGCCGGTGTTCAGCAGCAGGAACGAGCCGGTGCCGTAGGTGTTCTTGGCCTCGCCGACGCCGTAGCAGGTCTGGCCGAAGACGGCCGCCTGCTGGTCGCCGAGCGCGGACGCCACCGGCACTCCGTGCAGCTGCCCCACGGCCGTGCCGTACACCTCCGCCGACGACCTGATCTCCGGCAGGATCGCGGCCGGCACATTCATCGCCGACAGGATCGCCGGATCCCACTGGAGAGTGGACAGGTTCATCAGCATCGTGCGGCCCGCGTTGGTCACATCCGTGACATGCACTCCGCCGTCGGTGCCGCCGGTCAGATTCCAGATCAGCCAGGAGTCGATGGTGCCGAAGGCGATCTCCCCGCGCTCGGCACGGGCCCGCAGCCCCGGCACCTCATCCAGCAGCCAGGCGGCCTTCGGCCCGGAGAAGTAGCTGGCCAGCGGCAGTCCGGTGGCCTCCCGGAAGCGGTCCTGACCGTCCGCGCCGCCCAGCTCCGCGCACAGCTGAGACGTACGGGTGTCCTGCCAGACGATCGCATGGTGCACCGGCCGGCCGGTGGCCCGGTCCCACAGGACCGTGGTCTCCCGCTGGTTGGTGATGCCCAGCGCACTGAGCTGGTCCGCGCGCAGCCCCGCCTTCGCGAGCGCGCCCGCCACCACCGCCTGCACCTTCGACCAGATCTCGGTGGCGTCATGCTCCACCCAGCCCGGCTTGGGGAAGATCTGCCGGTGCTCGCGCTGGTCGACGGCGACGATCGCCCCGCCGTGGTCGAAGATGATGCAGCGGCTCGACGTGGTGCCCTGATCGATCGCGGCGACGTACTTCTCGCTCTTCCCGGTTCGCTCCGTCATGCCGTCACGCCTCCTGAAGTCCTGGTGAGTGGGTGCAGCGGGGCCACGAGGCGGGCCTGGTGGCCCCGCCCCGGCAGGGTCAGAACGCCGCGTTGAAGACCAGACCGGACAGCACCGCGCCGATCAGCGGCCCGGCCACCGGAATCCAGGAGTAACTCCAGTCGGAGGAACCCTTGTTGGGTATCGGCAGCAGGGCGTGCACCAAGCGCGGGCCGAGGTCCCGGGCGGGATTGATGGCATAGCCGGTGGGCCCGCCCAGTGACAGCCCGATGCCGACGACCAGCAGCGCGACGAGCAGCACATTGATCCCGGAGCCGTAGATCCCGGCATGCTCGCCGGGGACCTGGCCGATGCCGATACCCTTGTTCTGACCGAAGAACAGCAGCGGCAGCACCAGACCGATGGTCGCGATGATCTCGGTCACCAGGTTGGCAGCCGGCTTGCGGATCTCCGGGGCGGTGGAGAAGATCCCCAGCGTCGGCTGGGCCTTGCTCTGCTCGGCGTTGGCGGCGAACTGCGCGTAATACAGCGCCCAGGCCAGTACGGCGCCGATCACCGCGCCGGCCATCTGTGCCAGGACGTACAGCGGCACCTTCGACCACTCGGTACCGCCCGCGACCGCCGAGCCCAGCGTCACCGCGGGGTTGAGATGCCCGCCGGACAGCGGCGCCGCGGTGTAGGCCCCGGCCAGTACGGCCATGCCCCACCCGAAGGCGATCACGACCCAGCCGGCGCTCTTCGCCTTCGAATAGTGCAGGGTGACGGCGGCGCAGACACCGGCGCCGAAAAGAGTGAGTATCGCGGTGCCGATCACTTCACCGACGACGATGTCCCCATTGGAATACATGGCGGCTCCTTGTCCCTCGCCCGGGGACGTCCCCCGGTCCTCCGTGCAGGGTGCGTGCCACCGGCGGGCAGCGGACAGCCGCTGCCACCCGGCCGGGGTGCCTGAGTACGGCGATGCCGACTGGCATCCGGAAGTGTTCACCGGTGGTGAGGGGGCGTCAAGGTCGCGTACCGGGGCGGGTGTTGGGGGACTGGGCTTGGTGCCTTGGCCCGTTGGCCCGTCCCTCCGCCCGTCCGCCCGTCCGCTCGCCCGTCGGCCCGCCCGCCCTCACCGCACCGCGACTACGGCTGACCCGTGTCCGAACAGCCCCTGATTGGCGGTCACCCCCACCCGGGCAGCCGGCACCTGCCGTGCACCCGCCTGGCCCCGCAGCTGCCAGGTCAGTTCGCAGACCTGGGCGATGGCCTGGGCCGGCACCGCCTCGCCGAAGGAGGCCAGACCGCCGCTGGTATTGACCGGCAGCCGCCCGCCCAGCGCCGTCGCACCGTCCCGCAGCAGCTTGGCGCCCTCACCGGCGCCGCACAGCCCCAGATCCTCGTACCACTCCAGCTCCAGGGCGGTGGAGAGGTCGTAGACCTCGGCCAGCGAGAGGTCTTCGGGGCCGATCCCGGCCTCCTCGTAGGCGGTGCGCGCGATCGATGCCCGGAAGCCGGTCTCCGGCTCCGGTACGGCGGCCGCGGAGTCGGTGGCGATATCCGGCAGGTCCAGTACGGTCCGCGGATAGTGCGGGGTGGCCGTGGAGACCGCGCGAATCCGGACCGGGTCCGTGGCGCCGTGCCGGCGCGCGAACTCCATGCTGGTGAGGACCAGTGCCGCGGCGCCGTCGGAGGTGGCGCAGATGTCCAGCAGC